>CAIYNU010000081.1 GCA_903927615.1 uncultured Rhodospirillales bacterium
ATGGGGATGTTGCCCGGGGTCGGCAAGATCAAGAACCAATTGAAAGAGGCCAATGTCGACGAGCGGATGCTGAAGCGCCAGGAGGCGATCATCAGCTCCATGACCAAGGCCGAACGCCGGGACATCCGTTTGCTCAACGGCTCGCGGCGGCGACGGATTGCGCTCGGCTCGGGCAGTACCGTTCAGGACGTGAATCGCCTGCTGAAGCAGTATCAGGAGATGCAGGCCATGATGAAGAAGGTCAAGAAACTCGGCCAGAAGGGGCTGATGCGCCACGGCATCCAAGGCTTGCTGCCGCGCTAGCGAAGACCGGGGGAGGAGGAACGCGATGATCGACCATATTTCCATCGGCGTCAGGGATATCGGGCGGGCACGGGCGTTCTACGACGCTTGTCTGGCGCCGCTGGGCTATCGGCGGGTGATGGATTTCGGTCAGGTTGCCGGTTACGGCAACGGCCATCCGGGCTTTTGGGTTGGCGTCCCCGAGCCGTCGGCCGACGGTTTTTCTGCGGTGCAGCCGGGCTCTCATGTGGCCTTCGTTGCGCCGGACCGGGCCGCCGTTGACAGCTTCTACCGGGCGGCTATGGCCACCGGCGGCGTCGACAATGGTTACCCGGGATTGCGGACACACTACCATCCCGATTACTACGCCGCCTTTGTTCTGGACCCCGATGGCAATCGGATCGAGGCGGTGTGCCATCAACCGGCGATCTGACAGGGATCGTGACGCCGGGTCCCATTCACTAACTGTCACCGTTCGCTTACATTCACCGTTATCAAGGAAAGCAGATCAAGAATGTCTTTGAAGATTCGGTTGGCCCGAGGCGGCGCCAAGAAGCGCCCGTTTTATGGCATCGTCGTGACCGACGCCCGTTCGCCCCGCGATGGTCGGTTCATCGAGAAGATCGGCACCTACAACCCGATGCTGGAGAAAGATCATCCCCAGCGGGTGCAGATCAACGCCGAACGCGCCCGGCATTGGCTTTCGGTGGGCGCGCAGCCGACCGATCGTGTCGCCCTGTTCCTGGGCCGCGCCGAGCTGATACCGCTGCCGGTCCGCAAGGAGACTCCGGCCAAGTCGGCCCCCAAGGCCAAGGCGCAGGAGCGGGCCAAGCAGGAAGAAGCCCTGCGCGCCAAGGCGGCGGGCGGCTGACCCCCGGGGGCCGTTGACCGCCCATGGCCGGAGAGCCCGAAAACGATGCCGGCCGACGGGTCTGTGTCGGCGAGATTGCCGGTGCCCATGGGGTCCGGGGTCTGGTGCGGCTGCGCAGCTTCACCGAGGATCCGGCGGCCGTGGTCGCCTATGGGACCCTGACGGATGAAGAGGGGCGGCGACGGTTCGTGGTGCGGCTTCAGTCGCCGGGGAAGGATGGCTGGCTGGCCCGGATCGACGGCGTGACCGACCGGACCGCGGCGGAAGCACTGCGGGGAACCCGGCTTTACGTCGAACGGGCGGCTTTGCCGGCCACCGACGAGGACGAGTTCTATCACGCCGATCTGTTGGGCCTGCGGGCCGAGCGGGTCGGGGGGAGAGAGCTTGGGACGGTGATTGCGGTCCACGACTTCGGGGGCGGCACCATGTTGGAGCTGCGCCTGGCCGATGGCCGGACCGCGGCCGTGCCGTTCACCCGGGCGGCGGTGCCGGTGGTCGATGTCCCGAACGGTCGGGTGGTGGTGGATGCGCCGGCCGCATTGCTGGAACCGGCCCGGCCCCCGGCCGGGGCCGGCGAAGGGGGCGGTGACGACGACCGCCCGGAACCGGGCCGGACGGAGTCGGAACGGTGACGGAGGCCGGCGGTCGCCAGCCTTTGTGGTCGGTGCGGGTGTTGACCCTGTTCCCGGAGATGTTTCCCGGGCCGCTTTCGGTCAGTCTGGCTGGAAAGGCCCTGGAAAGCCGGGTTTGGACGTTGGAAACGGTGGACATCCGCGGGTTTGCGCGCGATAAACACCGCTCCGTCGACGATACGCCCTTTGGGGGCGGACCGGGGATGGTCATGCGTCCGGATGTGTTGGATGGGGCACTGGCGGCAGAGACGGGCGACGCCGCACAAGCCGGGCAGGGGCGGGCACTCTATCTGTCGCCGCGCGGCCGGGTGTTGGATCAGGCTCTGGTGCGGGAGTTGGCGGCGGTGCCGCGGCTCACCCTGTTGTGTGGCCGGTACGAAGGTGTCGACGAGCGGGTGTTGGAAGCTCGTGCCTTGGAGGAGGTCAGTCTTGGCGACTTCGTCCTTTCGGGTGGCGAGCCGGCGGCGCTGGCGTTGATTGATGCCTGCGTCCGGTTGTTGCCCGGGGTGATGGGCAATGTCGAGACCGCTGGCGAGGAAAGTTTCGAGAGGGGATTGCTGGAGTATCCGCACTATACCCGGCCGGCCGTCTGGACCGATTCCCGGGGGGTGATCCGGGCGGTGCCGGAGGTGTTGTTGTCCGGACATCACGAGAAGGTCAGGGCCTGGCGCCTGGCCGAGGCGGAACGGATCACGCAGGCCCGCCGACCCGATCTGTGGCACCGGTACGCCGCGGCGGTTCAAGAAAAGCGGCAACGGCAGGCGGCGTCCAGACGCAGTCGCCAGCGCCAGGAGGAACAGGAGGACCGGCCGGCGGATGCCGCCCGGTCCATGGGGAAGTTTGAGGGATCCGAGGGATAGGTGTCATGAATCTGTTGCAGAAGTTCAATCAGGCCCAAGTCGAGAAGCTCACCGCCAACACCACCATTCCCGAGTTTTCCCCGGGCGACACGGTGCGGGTGAACGTCAAGGTGATCGAAGGCACCCGCGAGCGGGTCCAGGCTTACGAAGGCGTGTGCATCGGCCGTAAGAATGCCGGGATCAATTCGTCGTTTACCGTGCGCAAGATCAGCTACGGCGAGGGCGTCGAACGGGTGTTTCCGCTGTACAGCCCGCGCATCGACAGCATCGAACTGGTACGCAAGGGTGAAGTGCGTCGGGCGAAGCTGTATTATCTACGCGAGTTGCGCGGCAAGTCGGCCCGGATCGTCGAGCGGACCACCGGCCGTGGCATGAAGCGCGACGTTCAGTAAATGAGGGGGGCGTGGCGTCCTCGGACCGACATTGCTTAGGTCATGGTTTCCAAAGGCCTTCGGCCTTTGGTCGGTCCAGGGTAAAACCCTGGGGGCGGCTCGGGGGCAAAGCCCCCATGACGGCTCGCATGTTGGGTGTCGGACCATGAGGGTGGGGTCTCAAGGCCCCGGTCGGTGCCAGGGGCAAGGCCCCTGGTCAACCGAGGGCTTCAACCCCGAAGCCTTTCAACCACGTCACATGGCCCAATTTGCGCCCGGCCCGAACCTCGCGCTTGCCATAGAGGTGTAGTCGGGCGCCCGGTGCCGCCACCAGCTCCGGCCAGCGTCCGACCTGATCACCGATCAGGTTCTCCATCACGGCGTCGCACGGCCGGTCGGTCGGCCCCAACGGCAGACCGCAGACGGCCCGGACCAACTGCTCAAACTGGCTGGTGGCGCAGGCATCCAGCGTCCAGTGGCCGGAATTGTGCGGGCGCGGGGCCATCTCATTGACCAGGACCTGGCCGTCGCGGGTGACGAACATCTCCACCGCCAGCAAACCGACCACCCCCAGCGCCTCGGCGATTCGGGCCGCGATATTTTCGGCTTCGGCGGCGATGGCCGGGGCGATTCGGGCCGGGACGATGGTGCGGGCCAGAATATGGTGCTCGTGTTGATTTTCGACGGTGGGATAGCCGCGTTGGCTGCCGTCGGGGCTGCGGGCGACGATCACCGAAATCTCGCAGGCGTAATCCACGAAGCCTTCGACCACCGCATCCAGCGGGTTGCCGCCGCCGAGGTGATGCCAGGCCGCGGTGGGGTCGCTATCCGCTCTTAATAGAACCTGACCCTTGCCGTCGTAGCCGAGGCGTGCCGCTTTCAGCACGGCCGGACGGCCCAGCGCGCCGACGGCGCGGTCCACGTCGGCGGCGGAATGGACCGGACGCCAGGGCGCGGTCTTGATCCCCAGGCGGTTGACAAAAGCCTTCTCGTGGATGCGGTCCCGCGTCACCGTCAGAACGCCGGCTCCGGGCCGGACCGGGACGTGTTCGGCCAGCATGACCAGGGCCTCGGGGGGGACGTTTTCCCATTCCAAGGTGACGACATCCACCGCGGCGGCGAATGCGGCCAGCGCGGCGTGGTCGGTGAATTCGGCGACGGTGGCCTCGGCACAGACTTGAGCGCAGGGGCTGTCGGGTTCGGGCGTGAAGACATGGGTGCGGTAGCCGAGTCGGGCTGCGGCCAGTGCGGTCATGCGGCCAAGCTGGCCACCGCCGAGCATCCCCAGGGTGGCGCCTGGGGGAATCATCGTTGCCTTGGTCATGGGTTCAGGCGGCGCTTTCGGGAATCATGCCGACCGCTTCGGTCTGCCGCGTCCGCCACGCTTCCAGGGCACCGGCGACGGTCGGGTCGGTGAGGGCCATCACCGCCGCCCCCAGAAGGGCGGCGTTGATGGCTCCGGCCTTGCCGATGGCGAGGGTACCGACCGGGATCCCCGCCGGCATCTGGACGATGGACAGCAGGCTGTCCATGCCCTTCAGGGCGTGGCTCTCGATGGGAACGCCAAAAACCGGCAACGGTGTCATGGCCGCGGTCATGCCCGGCAGATGGGCGGCGCCGCCGGCACCGGCGATGATGACCTGCAATCCGCGCGCGCGAGCAGTGGTCGCGTATTCGCATAGCCTTTGCGGAGTGCGGTGCGCCGAGACGATTCGGGCTTCGAAGGGAACGCCGAGCGCCTTGAGCGTGTCGGCAGCGTGGCTCATGGTCGCCCAGTCGGACTGGCTGCCCATGATGATGCCGATCCGGGGCGGGGTGTCGGCCGGCGTTTCGGAGGAGGCCAAGGGTTTCTCGCGTTCAGGCAATGATGTCGGGAAGGAGTTGGTTTTCAAGGCACGAAATCTCGTCTTTCAGCAACAGCTTGCGTTTCTTCAGGCGCTGGAGCTGGAGCTGATCGAAAGGGGCTTCGTCGGCCAAGCGGGAGATCACGTCGTCGAGATTGCGGTGCTCCTGTCTCAAGCCCGCCAGCTTTTGTTTGATCATCTGTTGCTCGTTCATCGTTGCCGAATCCCGATTTGCCGCCGCTTCGCCAGCATACCAGAATGCCCTCAAACCGTCAGCGGTCAAGCCCGACGGGTGGCCGGTGTCAAAGTTGTCGGAGCGGTGGCAGGGGCTCGGTGCCGCGGAAAGTTGCTGCCACGGTGGCAAGATACGGCAGTGCCAACACCATTTGTAGCAGACCCCACAGGTCGGCCTCGTGGTTGACCGCCCCCTCGGACAGGACGATGCCGACGGCACCCAGCGGCAGCAGCACCGCCAGCGCGGTTGCGGTGGGCACGGTTCGCGCGGTCGCGGCCATGGACCGGCGCTGCGAGTCGGGGCCGCGGGTGGTTTGGGCGAAGGTTCCCAGCAGATGGGAGGCGGAGAGCGCCGCCGCAAGATCGCAGCCGGAAGGCCGGCGTCCGGCCCGGCACAGCACCAGCCCCAACAAGCCGACGGCGGAAACCAGATACGGCGCCACCGGGAAGTCGCGGTAGCGGCCGTCGAAGATCAGCAGCAAGGACCATAGGACGGCCAATGTTGCCAGTACCGTCATGGCCTTGCCGCCCCAAAAGGCGAGACTGGCACCCTCGGCGGGTTCTGGCGCCGCGGCGTCGTACAGCGGCATGGGCGCCCGCCACAGTCGGACCGTCTCAACCAGGATGGCATAGGCCAGCATGGCTTCCAGGCCCAGAAGGCCGGCGGCGAGCAACCGGTCATGAAGATAATAGTGCCAGGCAAAGCCGATGTCGGCGGCATGAACCAGTGCCACGGCCAGGGCCTGGGCCAGGACCGCGGTGACGGTAAAGCCGGCGACCGGCAGGGGCGGGCGTCGTCGCAGCAGGGCGGCCAATAGCCCCAACCCCAGGACCACCGAAAGCCCCGCCTTGAACGGCCAGGCGGCGTCTTCCATCACCGGTCCGGCGATGGCGTATTTCGGTTGCCGGTCGGCGGTATAAAGGCCCCACTTGCCGCCGACGGTGCCTTCCAGCTTGATCTTCCAACTTTGATCGAACGCCTCGATCAGGTTGTAGTCAAAGCCATAGGCCGCCGCGACCCGCATGAAGCTGTTGTAGAACAAGGCCTTGTTGACCACCCCGGGCACCGCCGGACCGCGCGTGCGCCCGGCGGTGGGCCAACCGGCTTCCCCCACCAGAATCGGCTTGCCGGGGAAGCGCGCCGCGACCTCGCGGTAGGCCGACAGGATGCGGTCGGCCGCGGTATCGACGCCCGCCGGGTCGTTTTCCCAATAGGGCAGAAGGTGGATGGTGACGTAATCCACCGACGCCGCCATCTCCGGGTGCTGGATCCAAAGCTCCCAGACGTCGGCGGTGCTGACGGGCTGCCTGATCGCCCGACGGACCCGGTTCAGGTAAGAGGCCAGTTGTCCGGGGGTGAGGTCGTTACGCAACATCACCTCGTTACCCACCACCACGCGCTTGATCACGTCGGGGTAAGTGTTGGCGAGGCGGATCAGGGAGGCAATTTCGAGTTCATTGGTGCTGAGCTTGCTGCCGAGCCAGGCGCCCATGATCACCGTCAGCCCGTACTTGCGGGCCAACTCCGGCACGTCCTCCATCCCCTCGAGGCTGGTATAGGTGCGGATGCCCGCCACCTGATCGCTGATGGTGCGCAGGTCCTGGTCGATCTGGTCCAGGGTCGGATAGGTTTTGGTCAGCGGACTTTGGCCGTCGTGGTAGGGCGCAAAGGATACGCTCATCAGTTTGCCGGCCGGCGGCGGCGCAAGCATCACCGGCCGGTTGGGCAGTGCCCAAACCGCGACGGTGGCGAAGGCGATCCCAATCAGGATCAGGAGGAGGGCGAAGCGGCGCATGGTCCGCATCTCTTACACCAAACCGCCGTCAGCCCCAAACGCCAAAGTGGGGGCGGGTTCACTCTGGCCTTGACCGGGCGGGGTGACCTGACCGCGCCCGACCTGATGGGGGGGGGGCGGAGAGGGAGTCCGATTTCAGGCGGGATTCGCGACCGCCTTAAGCAAAACGGGTGCCGGACTGACCTCAGCATCTCCGGTTGGGTCACGGAATTCGGTCTGAATGGCCAGAATCTCGGGCAGAATCTCCTGAAACCGGGCGACCAGTTCGGGATCAAAATGGCTGCCGGTGTTTTCGATCATGAACGCGATCGCCTTGTCCAGCGGCCAGCTCTTTTTGTAGGGCCGTTCGGACATCAGGGCGTCGAACACGTCGCAGATGGCCGAGATGCGGCCCTCAATCGGGATTTCGGGGCCTTTCAGGCCGTTGGGGTAGCCGCTGCCGTCCCATTTTTCGTGATGGGTGAGGGCGATGCTGCGGGCCATGAGCAACAGGTCGTCGTCGGTGTCGTCGAACACCGAGGCGCCGATGGTCGAATGGGTCCGCATGATCACCATCTCGTCGGGGTCCAACCGGCCCGGCTTGAGCAGGATACGATCGGGAATGCCGATTTTGCCCAGATCGTGCATCTGGCTGGCATGAAGGATGCGTTCGGCGGTGGCGACCCCGATCCCGGCGGCGAGTGCCAGGCGGTAGCAGCTTCGGCTCATGCGCAACACATGAAAACCCGTTTCGTTATCGCGGTATTCACCGACTCGGGCTAAACGACGAATGACTTCAATCCGAGCATGCGTCAACTGTTGATTGCGTTCTTCAAGTGCCAGCGTCCGTTCCTGGACCTTGGCTTCAAGAATTTCGTTCTGAGACTGCCGCTCGTTATAAAGCTTGCGGACTTCGAGCATATTGCGGACGCGCAGCAGCACGTCGGCGGCCTCGAACGGTTTGGTCACAAAATCCTTGGCGCCATGTTCGAGCGCCCGGCGTTGGGTGGCGCCGTCGGTCTGGGCGGTCAGCACCAGAATCGGCAGATAGTCGTCCGGGTAAACCTCGGCCAGGCGGGCCATCACCTGGAAGCCGTCGAGGAACGGCATGCGGATGTCCAGCAGGATCAGGTCGAACCGGCAGGTTCGGTGCATAGTCTCCACCGTTCGTGGATCGGCGGTGGTTCGCAGGTTGGTGTAACCGGCGGCACCCAATACCGCTTCCAGCAGGTCAAGGTTGGCCTTGTGGTCATCAACGATCAGAATGCGGGCATCGGCAAAGGCTGGTGCCTTCATGGCCGGTCTCCGGCGAAACGGGCGGGCATCGCCCGGGCCTGGGTTGGATCGGCAGGGTAGCCGACGGGTTGGGTGATCCTATCCAGATCCGGACCGGATGCGGTAGGCTTTGAGGCTTCGTCGACCTGCGGCAGTTCGATCCAGAAGGCGCAGCCTTTGCCGGGTGGGCAGGTCACGCCAATCTCGCCGTCCATCATCTCCAACAACCGGCGGGTGATGACCAGACCGATGCCGCTGCCTTCAATGCCGCGGCTCTCGGCGCCCAACCGGTCGAACGGCCGGAACAGGCGGCCGACATGCTCCAGCGACAGACCCGGACCGGTGTCGGTGACGGTCAGCCGCAACCGGTGGTTCGTCGCCAGGCTTTCGGTGACGGTCACTTGGCCGCCCGGTCGGTTGTACTTGATGGCGTTGGACAATAGGTTGAAGAGGACCTGGGTCAACCGGAGGCTATCGGCCCGCACCATCGGCGCTGCGACCGGCAACTCTTCGAACCGGATCGTGACGGCGTTGGACTTGGCGGTGTGTTGCACCAGGGGCAACGTTTCCCGGAGCAGGTGGCGGACATCCACCGCCCGGATGGTCAGGGTGAACTGGCCCGACTCGATTTTCGCGAGGTCAAGAATGTCGTTGACCAGTTCCAACAGATGTTGACCCGCCCGCTGGATATGGCCGACGCAGGTTTTTTGGGCCGGCGTCAGCGGGTCCCGGCCGCCGAGGTCCAGGATCTGGCTGAAGCCGATGACGGCATTGAGCGGGTTTCGCAGTTCGTGACTCATGGCCCGGAGAAATTCCGATTTGGCCTGGCTGGCCTGACAGGCGTCTTCCTTGGCCTTCAAGAGAGCGCGCTCGATCCGCTTTCGGGCGGTGATGTCCCGGGCGATGCCGAACACACCGGTCAGCAGGCCGTGGGTGTCGAGCAACGGCAGCTTGGTGGACAGGTAGGTTTTCGGGCCATCGGGGCCGGGCAACAGTTCCTCAAGGGTGACGCACTGCCCGGAGCTGGCCACTTTGAGGTCGGTGGCGCGCAGAACCGATACGACGTCGGGCGGCAGCACGTCGAGATCGGTTTGCCCGAGGATGGCGTCGGCCGGATGGCCGATGGCCTGGGCGGCGGCCGAATTGACCAGCAGGTAACGGCCGTCGAGGTCCTTGACGAAGATCGGGTCCTGGGAGTCCTCGACCATCGCGTGGATCAGCATGGACGTCTTGTGGCGTTCGGCCTGGGCGCAAGCTTCGCTGGCAGCCAGGGTGTTGCGGGCTGCCCGCAATTCCAGGACCTCGATCACCAGCATCGCAAGATCGGCGAGGCGGGAGGCGGTCGCCGCATCCAGGCCGCGAGGATGGCGGTCCATCACCCAAAGGGCGCCCAGCCAGTGGCCGGATGGCGCGCGCAACGGTACCCCAGCGAAAAAGCGCAGATTATCAGGGGCGGACGCCAGCGGGTTATCGCTGAACCGCGCATCCCGGTGGGCGTCCTCGACGACCTGTATGCCTTCGTCGGCCACGGTCCCAACGTGGAAGGATAGCGTCGCCGGGATTTGGGGGACGGCAAGACCGATCGCCGCCTTGAACCAGTGACGCCCGCGGTCGGCCAGGGAAATCGCCGCGACCGGTGTTGCGGCCAAGGTTGCGGCCAGACGCACGATGCGGTCGAACGCCTCTTCCGGGGGCGTGTCGAGAACGTCGTAATGCTTGAGAACGGCAAGGCGTTCGGCTTCCCGGACCGAATAGGCGGCAACATTCATCTGACACCTGATCATACCGTCTTCTTGAAGTCCGGACTGCTCAGGACTTCCGCGCCATGGGGTGAGCGATCCTGTCCGGATTCTGGCGCTCGCGACCTGTCAAAAACACGTCACGCCGATCTCTGACGGCTTCGCCCGTCACCACAGCTCTCTCCATGACCAAGACCCTCGTCGATTACCAGAGCATTGTACGCCTCGCAATTCCATTGCGTTGGCCCGAAGTCAAGCTATCTTAGTCATGTTGGCGACAGTGCGAGAGGAACAAATCGTGGCGACGGTGATTTTTTACGGTAAGCCGGGATGCAAAGGCAATGCCCGCCAGCGGGCGATCCTGGAAGCGGCAGGGCATGTGGTCGATGCGCGCAGTCTGGTGGCCGAAACCTGGACCGGCGAGCGCCTGCGCGCCTTCTTCGGCGACCTGCCGGTGGCGGACTGGTTCAATCCCTCGGCACCGGCGGTCGCCAGGGGTGAGATTCGGCCCGAGACCCTGGGCGCCGATGCCGCACTGGCGTTACTGGCCGCCGAACCGTTGCTGGTCCGTCGTCCGCTGTTGGAAGCCGAAGGCCAGCGCATGGCCGGGTGGGATCCCGATCGCATCACCGCCTGGATCGGCCTCAATCCCGCCATCGACCCGACCGTGACGTGTGGCCATCACGGCCACCCTCATCATGGGGATCACCACCACCATCATGATCACGACGGCTCGTGCCGGTCCCGCTGAGTTGGCCTGCTGATTGGAGATGACGGTGGGAATCGGGCGGAGTCTCCAAACGGCTAGATCCCGGGTGATTGGGTCGCATCCCGCCGGCTCATACGATAATATGGGGATCTTCGGTGAGGTCAGGGGCCCGCGCGCCTGACCCGTCACACCGTTCGGTCAACCGCCAAGGGATGTCGTCCGCCATGACCAGCGCCCCCCCAACGTCAAATCCCCCATCGTCTTCGGTGCCGTCATCGTCCCGCCCGTTGGCCGGCCGTAACGCCGTCGTTACCGGTTCGACCAGCGGCATCGGCCTGGGGGTTGCCCGGGCGCTGGCCGCCGCCGGGGCCTCCGTCACCTTGAACGGCTTGGGCGATGCGGCCGGGATCGAGGCCATCCGGGCAGGGCTTGCCGCGGAAACCGGGGTGGCGGTCCGTCACTCGGCCGCCGACATGCGTCGGCCCGAGGACATTGCGGCGATGATTGCGGACGCCGAGGGTGCGTTGGGGCCGGTGGATATTCTGGTCAACAATGCCGGTATTCAGTTCGTGGCGCCGGTGGAGTCCTTTCCCCTGGATCGGTGGGACGACATCATGGCCATCAATCTGAGTGCGACGTTCCATGCCACCCGGGCGGTGTTCGGCGGCATGAAAGCGCGCGGTTGGGGCCGGATCATCAACACCGGTTCGGCCCACGCCCTGGCGGCGTCGCCGTTCAAAGTGGCCTACGTCGCCGCCAAGCACGGGGTCATGGGCCTGACCAAAGTGGTGGCGTTGGAGGGCGCCGAATTCGGCGTCACCTGCAACACCATCTGCCCCGGCTATGTCTGGACGCCCCTGGTGGAACAGCAGATCGACGATCAGTGCAAGGTCCACAACAAGTCGCGGGACGAGGTGATCCGCGATATTTTGCTGGCCCCCCAACCGACCAAACGCTTCGTCACCGTCGACGAGATCGGGGCCCTGGCGGTGTTCCTGGCCGGCGACGCGGCCCGCTCGATCACCGGGACCGCGCTTTCGGTGGACGGCGGCTGGATTGCCCGTTAGGGGGCAAGCGCAATGCCGCCGGGTTGGGGGACGTCGGGTCCCGACCTGCCGGGTTCGCCGAGCAGCAAGGTCGACACGTACCCCACCTGATCCGGGGGTAGGGTGCCCCGATACCAGTCGGCATCGACGACTTTCCCGGTCACCTGAACCGATGTTCCCGCCCGCAGGATCGCCAACCGATCGCTGTCGGCGTTGGGGGCGACCCGGACATTGACCTTGTGCCGGGCGGTTAGTCGGCGGTCGAGGGGGGCGATGGTTGGTCCGGGTGCAGTGGCCATTGGCACTGGTGGGGCCAATGTCGGCGAGGGTGCTGTCGGGGCCACCGGCGGAACCGAGGCCACGGTCAGCGAGCGATCGAGGTCATCGACGCGCCGTTGGGCCAGGGAGATGAAACGGCCGCCGGGAAACTGGCGCAGGTAATCCCGGAAATCGGCGGGATTGCTGCTGGTCTCGATGGTGCGCCAGAATAGCAGGTCTGCCTCCTGATCGACGGCCGGACGCTCGGGGGCCGGGGCTTCCGGTTGTGTCGTCACTGCCGGCAAGCCGGGAGCCTCCGGTGCAAGGTAAACGTCGGCGATCAGCGACGAATTGTCCCAGGGTACCTGTGCGCCGCGGCTGGCGATGCGGACCGCTTGCCGGACCCGCGACAGCATTTGGCGCACTTCCAGCGCCGCACCGTCGGCGCGTTCGGCCAGCCGATGGACCACCTGTTCCAGGTCGGCCTTGTTGACGTCCACCGCCAGATCGACGTCGAATCCAAGCCGTTTCAGGACGTCAGCGAAGGCCCGGGCATCGTTGACCGGATTGGCCAGGGCCGGTGCCGCCTGATAGCCGCTCATGCCGACCACCAGTGCCACCCGTCGATCGGCAGCGGCGGCAGGGGCCCATGGGGTGCCGATGGTGATCGCCGTCAGCACTATCCCCAGCATCATTCCCCGAAGCAGGAGCCGCCAGCGCCCGGGGGAAGTCTTGAAGTTTAGCGAGGCCATAAATGCACGTTCCTATGGTGAACCCTGTCCGTGAGCGTTGGTGTCGCCCGTCACAGTCAAAGGGATCGGGAAGGCAGATGGGATTGGTGGGTTTCGATATCCAACACCTGTTCATGGCGCTATGTCGCTATCTAAGCAATCAAAAGGTGTTTCATGAACAGGTTGCGCCTGATGAATCAACCAAGCCACTCGATCTCGAGATCAATCGGCTGTCTATCTGGGCGGTTGCGCTCGACAAAGGGGTGGAATGTCGACGCTAACGCAGCAGTCCGCTTCTGGCTGTCGCACGACATGATGAACGCAGCGAAAGTCCGATCCATGGTCATCATGTGTTTGCGATACCACTTATCGCAGACGTAATGGAATTGAACCACTACTGCCATCATATCATGACGATATAATCTAGTGAATCTGGATAGTTGATTGATAAATTTGGCATGTTCATGGCGGTGCTGGTCGATACCAATGTACCCGACCATGGTCATTATCTCGTCTTCATGGGCAAAATGGTACTCAGACCATTCTTTGATGGCTTTTGATATTTTGTAAAAATCATCCTGTGGCTGTTCGTCGTCAACGATTTTCATTAATAATTCAAATTGCCGGAACATTTCCTGGTGATCATGATCCAATTGAGGCATGCCAATCGTCATGCCAATAGTATTGGATAATGTTTGATGCTGCGTGGACTGGCTTTGTATTGACATCTTATGCCTCATGATTGCTGTCATCGCGTGGCGGACGGCCGCCTGGCGCGATTAGCCGAGACTTGTCTTGTCATCTGCACGCGGAAAAAACAGACGGCCGTTCCTATCTCTCCGCTAATCTTTCCGCGTATGGTTTTCCGACCAGCGACCTTTGTCGCCCCCCCGGCGAAGCGGCGGCAAGGCGTCGATCAGGTCTCGCGCGCCGTTGACGCCGTCGGTCCAGCGATCAACGGCGGCGATCCTGACCGATGGAATCTGGTGTCCCCAGCCGCGATCCAGTAGTCGCCGGTCGATGCGTTCCGAAACGTAGGCGCGCAGGGCTTGGGTGCCGCTTTCATCCGCGCCGTGCGGTCCTAAATAGACCAAGCCGATCCGGCCGTCGGGCAGACGGCCGACGTTGCCGAGCGGAGCGAGGGCCGCGCCGATCACCGCTTCAATCTCGGCCGAAACGAACATGGGCGGTTCGATGGCGAACAGCGTCATCCGGGTATGGCTGTCCCGCAACAGATCCAGGTACCGGCCAAGCGTTGTTTCAAAACAGGAGAACGGCATCGGACCACGATCCTTCGGCGAACACGGACCTCTCGGTCCTGGGTCTTGACTGATCAGCCGGATGTGGCTTGAGGCCGGATGGATCGGACCTCAGCGTGCCACCGCGCCGACCACGGTGCCGGCAGCACCGCCGAGCACCGCTCCAAGAACCGGGCTGCCCCCGGTCAGGGCGCCAAGCAAGGCGCCGCCGCCGGCCCCGATGGCGCCGCCGCTGAGCATGCGTTGTTCCCGCGGCGACATGCCGGCGCATGCCGAGGTCAGGAGGAGACTGGCAAGAGTGGCTCCGAGAATCAGGGTCCGCATGGTGATCTCCTCTGCATGGCGGGGGAACCGATGGCTCCCATCCGGCGCCTTGATCCTGTGATCAGGGTGGCGGGACTTTGCTTACGGTCAAGAATGCCCCCGGCAAGCTCGGGATGGGTGGGACAAGATCGGGATATTTTTGGTGCCAGGGATACGGTCACGGCGCCAGCGGTAGTGCTACCACCACTCGAAAGCCGCCGTCGGCGCGGTTCTCGGCGGCGACCACGCCGCCCATGACCTCGACATTGCGGCGGACGATCCACAGTCCGAGGCCAAGGTTGGCGGCCCCCCTCAGGCCTTTGCTGCCCGAGGATGAGGACCCCGGCGGCTCGGGCGTTCCTTGGCCCTCGCGGAGCGACACGAAACGGTCGAAGATACGCTCCAGGGTGTCGGGCGCGACGCCGGGACCGTGGTCGGCGACGCTCAGTTCCGCGACGGTGCGGCGGGCGCACAGTCCGATCTCGACGGTACTGCCGACTGGGCTGAAGCTGACGGCGTTGTCCAGAAGATTCTCGACGATGGTTTCGATCAGGGACGCGGCCCCCATGGTGACGCAATTCGGTTCGATGGCGCTGATGAAGCGGGTGTGGGCGGGGTCATAGGCCTCCTGATACTCGGCGGCGATGTCGGCGACCATGGTGGACAGGGCGACGCGCTCGCAGGACGGATTGATGGTGTCGGCCAGGGTCTCGTCGAGCGCCCGGGCCGCTGACACCAAACCGTCCAGGCGGTCAAGCGCCCGGTCGATCAATTCCAGCGACCGCCGGCTCCGCGGGTCGTCGCCGACCCGGAGACGCAAGGGCTCCAGACTTTGGGCGAGAATCCCGAGCGGGGTCTTGAAGGCGTGAGCCGTTTCCTGGGCGGTGAAGCGCAACGCTTCGGCCGAGGCCCGGAGACCATCCACCAGGCGATCGAACTCGACGGCAACGCCGGCAAGTTCGGGAATGCGATTGGCCGCGGCGAAACTGCCGCTGCCGGGATTTCGGGTGCGCAACGCCCGCGCCAACCGGCCGAAACGGCGCAGCGCCCGCCAGAGTTGGACCAGCACCGCCAGCACACCCAGCACCATCGCGATGTAGATGGCGGCGGCGGTGCCGACCGCCGCGGTTTTCCAATAGGGCTGGCCAAGGGCGGTGGCCAGCGCGGTGGCGGACCGGTCGGCGGTGATCACCACCCAACAGCCGACCCCGGTGCGCAGGGCCGTGATCGAAGTCAGCAATTCGACTTCGCCGTCGGGATTCGTGGTTCGGAAGCCGACGGTGCCGGCTTGCTCGCACGACGAGGTCAAGCGATCGAGAATGCCGAGGCGAACCAACTCCTGCCGCTCTTGTTCTAAAGAGGCGGCCGAAACCACCGGCGACGACGCCACGAAAAAAAAACCTTCCCCCGTCGCCGCGGGGCGGAACAACACTTTGATGTCGGGGCCGGCGGTGCCCAGGCGTTGAATCGTCCGGGCCGCCATCGCCAGGGTCGCGCCGTCGCTTTTATCCAGGTCCGGCCGCAGCGCCTCGGCGATCAACCGGCCCTGGGCTTCGGCGCTGCCGACCAGCAGGCGGTTGGTGTCGTCGTTGGCAGCACGAAACTGGTTGTAGACCAGCGCCGGCACGGTTGCGATCATGACCAGAATCAAGCCGATCTTGACCGAAACGGCATGCCGCAAACGCCAGCTCAGCGAGGCGCCGCCCAACCAGGGCCGACGGTGCCGGATGGGTCTAGGAATCGCGGTTCTCCCGATCGCGCCAGCGATAGCCGAACCCGGAATAGCTTTCGATCTCGTCGAAACTGTCGTCGACCTCGCGGAACTTGCGGCGGATACGCTTGACGAAGGCCCGAACGTTCGAGCGATAACCCTCCTCACCGTACCCGGCGGTGAAGCCCGAGCCGTGGACAATGTCGTAAAGATCGCGATAGCCCACGTCCTGGCCGGTCCGGGAGGCCAGAAGGTCGACCATGCGGAATTCGGTGATGGTCAGCAGCACCGCGGTGTCGGCCCAAAACGCCCGGCAACAGTCCCGGTGCAGTTCGAGTGCCCCGCGGCGAACCACCGTGTCCGTGGACGGTTGGGTTGTAACCGCCGCCGGTTCACCCTTTTGGCCACCCAGGATCAAGATGATCCGCTTTAAAAGGATCGAGAAGCTGCGCGACTTCTCGACGAAGTCCACCGCGCCGCCCTGGAGCGCCGCCTCCTCATAGATCTGGCTGCCGAGCACGGTCAGGAAGATCACCGGAATCGCGAGGCCGCTCTGGCGTATGCGGCGCAGCACCTCAATCCCGGTCATGCCCGGCATTTTCCAGTCGAGTACCACCAGGGCGAAGTCCTGTTCGTTCAGCCGCTCCAGGGCTGCCGGCCCCGACGTCACGTCGACCACCGAGAACCCGGCATCGATCAGGTTGTTGCCGACCGACTCCCGGAACAGGTCATCGTCATCGACCAGTAACACCCTGGCTCTGGTCGTGTTCAGCGGCATCAGGGCGGTCATCGCGCGGCCGTCCGGAACAGGCGGGCACAGGCGTCGCCGGCCGGACCGTCCCGGCCCTTGGGCGTCGTTTGGCTGGTTAGAACCTTGAAGGCCTCGCTCGCTACATCCATGTAAAACGACAGTTCAAGACGACACTCGACCGAGTCATAGGCCCAAACCACCGCCGGTGGTTGGTCCTTGACTTCGGTGGGGGCGCCGAGTAGACGCCGCACCTCGTCTTCTCCCAGCCCGGTCAGCCGTTCGACCGGCAGCGAAGCCGCCGGTGGGGTCGGCACCACGGGACGATCCGGCGGCTTGCGCGCGGTGACCAGCGGGGGGGCCGACTGGGAATGAGCCACTCGGGGCGTCGGCGGCTTGTGCGGCGGCCGGATCGCCATCATGTCGTCGGCCGGCGCCGGCCCAAGGACGGCACAACCGCCCCCTCCCAGGGCCAGAGCCGCGGCCATGAGGACAACGGGTATCCGAAACGCCGACACGATGGCAGCTCTCTCTGATTGCTCTTGACAAGTTAGTGTCCTCGCGGTTCAGAGCAACCCCCAGCCATCCTTACCAGGGTTTGACCCAGGGCTGGAGCAAGGACTGAAACCGGATGCGCTCGCAGGCCACCGGATTGCCTTCGTCGCACTCCCGGTACAGATGCTGCGTTTCGCAGGCTCCGCGGTCGCCGTCCTCACACTCCCGATGCAGATGCACCAGCCGGCAGGCCTGATGGTCGCCCTCTTCACACCTCCAGTGCAAATGCCCCATATAGCCGTCTCTATCGTCGGCGTGTGCCGGATCTGACGTGAAGATCAGCAGAGATACGGCCGACCCCATCAGCAACGCGCGCATGACATCACTCCAAGTTACCGTGGTGTTGGCATTGGCAAGGTTTACTCAACCCGCTCCCAGCACTCCTGACGAAGGACCGGGTTCCCGATCCGCGCGCACCAATGCTGTTCATAGCCGTACACGGCGCCACAGAAGGTGGTCTGGTCATGGTTGCGCGGACTGGCACAGGAAATCAGGCCATAGCCCGGCAACATTTGGTCTTCCTGTTGACAGACATTGTTCTTGATCGGGGGCACCATCAGGCTACAGGCGGCGCGGGCGTCGGACGCGCCGCCGAGAACCAGCGCGGCCATCAGGCTTGCCAGCGTGAAGGTTCGGGCGTTGTCGATCATGGGGCGGTTTCCTTTGCGATGGGGTTTTTCTTGCGATGCCGCCATTGTCGTCAATAACCGAGCGCCGGGTTGTGACCAGATCGAAGTCTTTTGGGTCGTATTTTGGTGCCACTGAACCTGCCGAAGCGGCGTTGTGACAAAAATGGGGATGTGGCCAAGTCCCGATGCCGGCATCGCTCGGGTGCGGGGGCTCGGGGCCTAACTTGGCTTGATCGGCGACGATCCCTGATTGCTCTGCCAGCAAATCGTTCGCGCCGTCTCCAGCCAAGGCGACCGCACCGCTTGGGAATGGCCGATCAACCGCAAGATCATGTTGCTGAAGGGGTTCGGACCCCAGGCCAAAAACATCCAGACCTTACATATGCAAGTATGCCTGAAAAATTTTGGTGCGGGCTAGGCATTGAGCACCGAATTGTGGTTTTTTGTCGGCACAGGCCATGTTACGGTCGCCCTCCCGTTGGCGAGAGGTCATGACTTCGGACTCGAAGTTTTTCGTAAAAGGACTGGGTCATGCCTCTGCTGAAATTTCTTGTCCTGATTTTTGTGGTGATTGGGATCGGTGGATGCCATCGGTCCGAACCCGTTTATACCGTCACTGACGAAAAAATTCCCGCCGTGGCACAACAAGGATCCGTTGAGACGGTCAAGGCAACCATCATTCAGGCCGCCATCGACAAGGGGTGGCGCATCCAGGAGATCGGCCCGGGTGAGTTGCAGGCCACGGTGGCCTGGAAAGACCATTCCGCGACCTCTAACATTTTTTATAGCCTGAAAAATTACAGCATAACGCTCGACTCATCAAAAAATTTAAAAGAACAGAATGGAACTATACACCGAAAATACAATCAGGCGGTTCAAGCCCTGGAGAACGAGATCGACAAGCGGCTTTATCAGATCGCGCGCTGAGCGCCCGAGATGAGGAACGTGTCGTTTTCGGTAACGGATTGGGTGGCGTGGTCGCCGACACGCCCGAACCGGAGCGACTGGTTGCAATGGGCCGGCGGCGCAGGGCCCGGGTCAGCGAACGGGGGCGACACGGTCGGCGCGGGGCTTCCCTCGAGTCTGAGACGCCGCATTACGCCCTTGGGCCAGAAGGCGCTGGAGGCGGCGTTCGGTCTGCCGGCCGTCAACACCTCCCGTTTCGTGCTGTCGTCGCGGCACGGTGAGTTCACCCGGACCATAAGGTTGCTGTCGTCCCTGGCCGACGCCGAACCTGTGTCGCCGGCGGATTTCAGTTTGGCGGTTCATCACGCTTTGGTTGGCCTGCTGTCGATTGCGACCGGGAACCGCCTTGGGCACAGCGCCATCGCCGGCGGCCGGGAGAGCTTCGGTTACGGTCTGCTGGAAGCGGTCACCGCAACCACGGAACACCCGGAACGCCCCGTTCTCCTGCTGCACTACGACGACCCCTTGCCGGTATCCCATCAACCGGTGGCTGGGCCCCAGGAGGAGTCGCTGGCGCTGATCCTGGGCTTGGCGGGACCGACCGGGACCCCGGGCGATGTCACCCTTGGGCTTGAACCGGCTGGCCGGGACGCGGCGGTCAGCGAAAGCTTGGCGCTGGATTTTCTGTTGTTCCTGCTCAACGGGTCACGGCGCGGCGGTGCCGTGGGCGAGCGGATGCACTGGCGTTGGGGACGGGTCGATGTCCCTGGTTAATCGGGCCTGGCGACTGGCCGGAACCGGCCTGGCCTTTGCCTCTCTCGGCCTTGGCGGACTGTTTTTGGCGGGCACGGTTTTTCCTCTGATCGCCGCGGTCACCGCGGATCGGGACGTTCGGATCCGACGGACCCAATACGTCGTTCATGCAAGTTTCCGGCTGTATATCGTCCTCCTTCGTCGGAGCGGTATCATCGACCTGGATCTCTCGGCACTTGCCGACTTCAAGGCTTGTCGCCGTCGCCTGATCGTTGCCAATCATCCGACTCTTCTGGACGTCGTGCTGTTGATGTCGTTAAATCCGCGCATTGGGTGCATCGTCAAGCACCAGTTGTGGGAAAATTGGTTTCTGCGCGGCGTGGTCCGATCGGCAGGTTATATTCGCAATGATCTGCCTTCGGAACAGATGATCATGGCCTGTTCTCAAGCCCTTGCCAGCGGTCAGAACCTTTTGGTCTTCCCTGAAGGCACCCGCTCCCGACCGGGCGAGGCTCGCCGCTTCCAGCGCGGTTTCGCCAACATTGCCATGGTGACCGGATATTCCATCCAACTGGTGATGATCACCTGCCAGCCGTTGACCTTGACCAAGGGACAACCGTGGTGGCGCATTCCGGACCGCCGCCCGATCTTCCGGGTGGCGGCCATGGGCACCGTCGATGCCAAGGAATACTTGGGCGTTGGCCACCGCGCGATCGCCGCACGCAGGTTGGTGCAACACGTTGAGAAGTGTTATCTGGACGCATTGGAAGGTACCGATGACTGATCTTGAGCTAAGTCTAAAGCGTCTGATCGTTGACGCCTTAAAACTGGAAGATGTCAATCCCGAGGAAATCGATGCAGAGGAGCCCTTGTTCGGCGTCGGGCTCGGTCTCGATTCCATTGATGCCCTGGAATTGGGTGTGGCTCTGCGCAAGGCCTATGGCATCAAGATCGAGTCGGTGACCGACGAGATCAAGGTGCATTTTTTCAGCGTCCGTAGCCTGGCGCGATTCATTGCAGAACAGAAAAGAGGGTGATGTTATGCTCTCAACAAATGAAATTTATGATAAACTTCGCGGTTATCTTGAGGAAATGTTTGAGGTGGCGCCAGAAAAAATAAATCTGGAAGCGCGGCTTTTTGAGGACCTTGATCTTGACAGTATCGATGCGATTGACCTGATTGCCAAGATTCAAGAAATCTCGGGGAAGAAAATCAGGCCGGAGCAATTCAAGACTGTTAGAACCGTCGGCGACGTGGTTGAGCGCGTTCATGAGCTTATCAACGAATAGATCCGCTCGCGGGGTCGCCATCGTCACCATGGTGGCCAGCGTGTCCTATCCCGCTGTTGTGTACAGCGGGCTGGACAGGGTGCCGCCTTTGGCCCTGGTCGGTCTGGCCCTGGCCTTGATCGGCGCCCGGGTCCTGACCTTGCGGCCCGAGGAGTCCCGGCTTTGGCGCGGCCCGCTGGCGGCGGCGGCGGTCGGTCTGGTGGCCCTGGCCCTGGTGGATGGGCGGCTGGCGGCGTTGGCCTACCCGGTCTTGCTCAGTCTGGGCCTGGCCGTGCTGTTCGGCCGTTCACTCGTGTTCCCCCCGAGTGTGGTCGAGCGTTTTGCCCGTCTCGCCGACCCCGGGTTTCCGCCGGAAGGCGTGAGCTACTGCCGAACGGTGACGGTGGTCTGGACACTCTTTCTCTCCCTCAACGGGGCGATTGCGGCAGGCCTGGCGGTGTGGGGAACGCCGGCCTGGTGGACGCTGTGGACCGGTCTGGTGGCCTACCTCCTGATGGGTGCTCTGTTTGCCGGCGAGTATGCGGTGCGCCAGGTGGTTCTCCGCCGACGGTGGTCGCCATGACCGTCGTCCCGCTGTCGCGTCTTCTTGCCGAAACGCTTCCACCCGACCGGCCGGTGGCATGGGATCAGGCGGGTGACGTTCCCTTTGCGCGCTTCCGCGCCGACGTGGCCCACAACGCGGCCCGACTGACCGCCGCCGGCTGCCGGCGGGGGGCTCTGGTGGTCCGCGACAGCTACCGGCTGGCGGTGGGGCTGTTCGCCCTGCTGCACGCCGGCGCCCGTCCGGTCCTTCCGGGCACGGTCCAGCCCGGCAGGCTCGAGTCACTCTCCGGCGCGTTCGACTGGGTGGTCGGTGACGACGGCCCCGGATTTCGGCTGGAGACCACCGATGCGCCATCGCTGCCGCTGCCGCCGCTGGATTGCCAACAGGCCGTGATCGAGTTCTTTACGTCCGGATCGACGGGCGCGCCCAAGCGGGTGGCCAAGCCGCTGCTGATGCTGGAACGCGAAGTCGATGTCCTTGACCGGTTGTGGGGGGCCGGGCTCGGGAATGCGCGGGTCCTGGCAACGGTCTCGCACCAGCATGTCTATGGCCTGACGTTCAAGATTCTCTGGCCGTTAGCCGCTGGCCGGGCGTTTGCCCGGGGCACCCATGACCTCTGGGAAGCGGTGGCGGCGGACCTGCCGCCCGGCGCCGTGCTGGTGACGGGGCCGTCCCATCTGTCCCGGATGGCCGGGATGCCGCAGTTTCCGCCACACCGCCGGCCCCGGATGGTGGTGTCGGCCGGCGCCCCGTTGCCGTTGGTGGCGGGCCACGAGGCTGCGGCTCTGCTCGGCGTCCCCGTCACCGAAGTGTTCGGCAGTTCGGAAACCGGGGTGATCGCCTGGCGCTCCCGGGCAAGCGCGGAACCGCCGTGGCAGACCTTCCCAGGCGTTTCGGTCCTGGTCGCCGACGGCGGCGCGTTGCTGGTCCGGTCACCCTTCCTGGGCGACGATGGCTGGTACCAGACCGGTGACGTGGCCGAGACCACGCCCGGCGGGTTCCGGCTGTGCGGACGGTCTGACCGCATCGTCAAGATCGAGGGCAAACGCGTCAGCCTGCCCGAGATCGAACGCTATCTGACCGGGTTGCCCGAGGTCGCCGCCGCCGCGGTCGCCGTTTTGCCCGGCGACCCGCCGGTGCTTGGTGCCGCCGTGGTGCTCACGGCCGGCGGGCGGGCGATGCTGGCAGAACTGGGGGGCTTCCGGTTCGGCCGTCTGCTGCGACGGGGGGTCTCGGCAACCGGCGACCCGGCGGCCATGCCGCGCCGCTGGCGCTTTTTGGAACAGCTCCCGGCCAACGCCATGGGCAAGCGGCGGGACGGCGACATCACACGCCTGTTTCACCGGTTCGGAACGGCCGGCGCCCCATGACCGACCAAGCGCCCCGGGAACCGGAAATCCGCGCCGTCCGCCCCCTGGGGGACGGCGTCGCCCTGGACCTTTTTCTGACCGCGGACCTGCTGCCGTTCCAGGGCCATTTCCCCGGGGTCAAGGTCCTGCCGGGGGTCGCTCAGATTCATTGGGCGGTGATGTTCGCGGACCGTTATCTTGCCGTCACCGGTGCGGTGGCGACGACGTTTCAGGTCAAGTTCCGCCGGATCATCGGCCCGGACTGTGCCGTCACGCTCATTTTGCGTCACGATCGGGTCCGCGGACGGCTTCTCTTCGAGTACCGGACCGGCGAACAGGTGATGTCGTCGGGCGCCGTGGCAACGGAGTCTCCATGACCTTTCGTCCCTGTGCCATCGTCCCCAGCCACAACCATTGGACCGCGGCCGGCCAGGTCGTTGCCGGTCTCCGGGCCGCCGGACTTCCGGTGTTCGTCATCGACGACGGCAGCCCGGAGCCGGCCCGGGCGGTCCTTGGCGCGCTTCATGATCCCGAACACGGGGTGACGGTGTTTCGGCTGGACGTCAATCAGGGCAAGGGCGGGGCCGTCAAACAGGGCTTTCGGCTGGCCGCCGGGCAAGGGTTCAGCCATGCGGTTCAAGTGGACGCCGATGGCCAGCACGACATGGCGGCGTTGCCCCGGTTGCTGGAGGCGGCCGGCCAACACCCCGAGGCGCTGATCAGCGGCCAACCGCTGTTTGACGGCAGTATCCCCACGGGACGGAAGATCGGGCGCTGGATTACCCATGTCTGGGTGTGGGTGGAAACGCTGTCCCTGGCGCTTCCCGACAGCATGTGCGGCTTCCGGGTTTATCCTCTGGCCGCCACCACCGGGCTGCTGACCACCGAACGGGTTGGGCAGCGCATGGATTTCGACACCGAGATCATGGTCCGCCTGTTCTGGCGGGGCACGCCGGTGGTCATGATTCCGGTCCGGGTCACCTATCCGCCGGGAAACACCTCGAACTTCGCGATGATGCGCGACAACTGGCGCATCACCTGCATGCACACCCGCCTGGTTCTGACCATGCTGGTGCGGTTTCCCTCCATCCTGGGCCGTCGGCGGCCGTCGCTGGCGCCGTCCCGCCATTGGGCGTCGATGTCCGAGCGGGGCCTGTATTGGGGGCTGCGCTTTTGCGCGGAAGCCTATCGACGCCTGGGCCGGCGGGGTTGCCTCGCGATCATGGCGCCGATCGTCCTATATTTCTTCGCCACGGGCAGGGATCAGCGACGGGCGTCGGCGGCCTTTCTGGCACGGGCCTTCGCGGCCGGAGGCGCCCCGCGACGACCAAGTTTGCTTGATGGTTTTCGACACTTCCACTCCTTCTCGGCACGTGCGCTGGATACGTTCATTACCTGGGTCAGCGGTCGTCCTCCTGGCGGCATGATCCGGGCCGACGGCGGCATTCTGGATGTCGCCACCGCCGATCCGCGGGGCGCCCTGTTCATCGTTTCGCATCTCGGCAATGCGGAGTTGATCCGGGCACAACTTGACCCCGAGGTCCGGGACCGTCTGACGGTGCTGGTCCACACCCGGCACGCCGAACACTACAACCGGGTGTTGTGCGAGTTCCGGCCCGAAGCCGCGGTCAACACGCTCCAGGTGACCGAGGTTGGCCCTGAGACCGCCATCATGCTGAAGGAACAGGTTGACCGTGGCCGCTGGGTGGTCATCGCCGGGGATCGAACCCCGGTGGGCGGCGGACAGCGGGTCTCGCGTGTTCCATTCCTGGGGTCCGAAGCCTCTTTCTCCCAGGGGCCGTACATTCTGGCGGCGCTGCTTGACTGCCCGGTCTACCTGCTGTTCTGCCTGCGCGACGGTAAAGACCATCGCCTCTACGCGGAAAAGTTCGCCGATCGGATCGTCCTGCCCCGGCGCGACCGGGAGGGGGCGCTCCAGGATTGGGCCGAACGATATGCCCGGCGCCTTGAGCATCACGCGCTCAAGGCGCCGCTGCAATGGTACAACTTTTTCGATTTCTGGGCCGCTCCATGCTGACCATCGACACGCTGATCAAGGCACAGTTCTACGATCTCGACCCGATGCAGGTGGTCTGGCACGGTAACTATGTTCGTTTTCTGGAACAGGCGCGGTGTGCCCTGCTTGATCGCATCGGGTTTAACTATCCCGAGATGGGGCGCTCCGGCTTCGTCTGGCCGATCGTGGATTTGCGGATCAAATACGTCCGGCCGATCCGTTTCGGGCAGGAGGTCATGGTCTCGGCCACCCTGTCCGAATACGAGAACCGGCTCAAGATCGACTACCGCATCCGGGATGCCGGCAGCGGCGAGGTTCTGACCAAAGCTCACACCATCCAGGTTGCGGTCAATATCGCGAGCGGCGAGATGTGCCTCGAATCGCCGGCGGCGCTGACCGATCGGGTAAAGGAATGGCTATGCTCCGTTTGATTTCATCGAGCCTTGAGATTGCCCCTTCAAGGCCGCCCTCAGACGGCGGACGCCCGCATCCGCGGGCTGGTCTTCGCGCCGGTATGATCCTTGTGGTGCTGATGGTTGCGGTGGTGACGGCGCAGGCGCACCTCGTCCGGGCTGACGCCGTCGGGACCGGTCCGACCGGTGCGATCACCGGGAGCAGCACCCTGCGCGGCAAGTTCGTCCAGGAGCGACGGTTGCAGGGCTTCCAGGCGCCGTTGCGGTCAGAAGGCCGTTTCATGCTGGCGCCGGGACGTGGCCTGATCTGGCAAACGCTGACGCCCTTCGCGGTCACGACGGTGATCACGGCGGCCGGGTTGGTTCAGGACTCGGACGGCGCCGAGACCATGCGTCTGCCTGCCGCCCGCCTGCCGTTCCTGGCCAAGCTGTACGACATGCTGGGGGGCGCGCTGGCCGGCGACTGGCAGGCCCTGGGACGCGAATTCACGGTGGTGCGCTCCGGCGATGCCGCGGCGTGGCAGGTCGACTTGCAGCCGCGGACGCCCCCCGATGCCGCGTCGATGCCGATCCGCGCCATCCGGATTGCCGGCGGGCGCTTCGTCGAACAGGTGGACCTTATGAAGGAGGGCGGCGACAGCGACTCCCTGCGCTTCACCGGGCAGACGTTGAGCACTGCGCCGCCGGATGCGGCGGAAATCGCGCAACTTGCCGGTGTCGGCCGATGAGACGATCGGCCGCCGCGATCCTGCTGCTGCTGGTGGCGCTGGCCGCGGGTTATCTGGGCCTGCGCGTCGCCCATGGCCTGAGCTTCCGCACGGACCTGCTGGCACTGCTGCCCGAGATGCCGGGCGACGCGGCGCTACAGCGCGCCCACGACACGGTGACGCACGCGCTCGGCCAACGGATCATGATCCTGGTCGGCCATCCCGATCGCGACCGGGCCCGGGCCGCCGCCGTTCGCCTGACGGCGGCGCTGTTGGACCAGGGGCTGATTGCCGGGGTCGATAGCGTACCCGATGGCGATCGCCTGCGCCGGATCGGCGCCTTGTATTATCCCTACCGTGGCGGTTTGCTGGCCGATGCCGACCGGCAGAGCTTGTTACACGGCCAGGGCGCCGGGCTGGCGGCCCGGGCGCTCTCCCAGGTGTTCGGGTTGGTCGGGATGGCGGATGCCCGTCTGCTCCATGGCGACCCGTTCCTGCTGATGCCGGCCTTCCTGTCCAAGCTGCCGGTGCCGCTGTCCCGGTTGACGCCCGACGACGGCCTGCTGACGGTCCGCGACGACGGGATGACCTGGGTTCTGGTCTCGGCGCGTCTGAATGGCGAGCCTTTCGCCCTCGACGTCCAGAAGCGGTTCATCGGCGGCTTCCAACGGGCGATGGCCGATTTGGGGGCCGATGTCCGGGTGCTCAAACTGGGCGCGGTCTTTTTCGCCGACGCCGGGGCCCGGCAGGCGATGGCCGAGACGTCACAACTGGGCACGGCCGCGACGGTGGGCTCGGTGCTCCTGGTGCTGGTGGTGTTCCGGCGGTTGGCACCGCTCTGGCAAAGCCTGATGTCGATCGCCACCGGTATCCTGTGTGGCCTGTCGTTCAGCCTGTGGTGGTTTGGCGCATTGCATGTGGTGTCGCTTCTGTTCGGCATGAGCCTGATCGGCATTGCGGTGGACTATAGCCTCTATTACTTTACCGATCTTTTTATCTGCGATGGCGCGGCGCCACCGCGTCGCTTGCGCCGGGTGATGCCTGGCCTGGCACTTGGCGTGCTGACCACCCTGGTCGGCTATGGCGCTTTACTGCTCGCCCCCTTTCCCGGTTTGCATCAGATTGCCGTATTCTCGGCGGTCGGCTTGTCGGCCGCTTTTGCCTCGGTGGTGCTCTGGGTTCCGTTCCTGGATCGCGGACAGGACCTACCGCACGGCCGGCCGCTGGTCGCCACGGCCACCGCTGTCTGGGGATTTTGGGAGCGGCCGGACGTCCGTCCCCTGCGCCTGATCCTGGCGGCCGCACTGGTGCTCGCGGGGATCGTCGGTGGTTTGCGCCTGACCGTGGACGACGACGTCCGGCGGTTGCAATCGCCCGACGCGGGCTTGCTGGCCGACCAGCATCGCATCCAGGCGCTGACCGGCATCAGTTGGAGCGGACAGTTCTTTCTGGTTCAGGCGGCCGACGACGAAACCGCCCTGGAACGCGAGGAGGCGCTGGCCGGTCGGCTCGCGGGTCTGGCCGGCAGCGGGGTCCTGGCCGGTTTCCAGGCGCCGGCCGGTTTCATTCCCTCGGCAGCCCGACAACGGGAAAGCCGCCGCTTGATCCACGACGGCCTCCTGGAGCCTCTGCTCGCCGCCCACGTCGCGCGTCTTGGCCTTTCGGTCCCGCCCCAACCGCCACCGACCGGAGATGACGCCCCCGTGCTCACCCTGTCGGCAGCATTGGCCGACGGCGCGCTGCCCGTCCTGGAGAATCTTGTGCTCAAGGGTGGTCCCGGCGGTGTCACCCACGCGGTGAGGCTTGACGGCATCGGCGACGTCCAAGTCGTGCGCGCCGCCGCCGCAGGCCTGGAGGGGGTCCGTTTCATTGACCCCACGGCGGACTTCAGTCGGCTGTTCGGTGCCTACCGCGACCGGGCCGTGGGGCTGCTGGCGGTCTCGGCGATCCTGATGGTCCCGCTGCTGGCGGTTCGCTACCGATGGCGCGGTGCGCTGGCGGTGATGGCGCCGCCGGTTGCCGCCCTGCTGCTGACCCCGGCCCTGGCGGCCCTGGTTGGGGAACCGTTCACGTTCTTCAGCGCGATGGCGCTGATCCTGGTGCTATCGATCGGGGTTGATTACGCGATCTTTTGTGCCGAAGCGCGGGGGCCGAGAAAATCCGTCACCTTACTGGCGGTCTGTTTGGCGTCCCTGACCACGCTTCTGTCGTTCGGCCTGCTGGCGTTCAGCCAGGTTTTTGCCGTTCACACCTTTGGATTGACCATGCTCATCGGCATCTCTTTGTCCGTCCTGCTGGCGCCGATCGGGGGGCTTGCATGGCGCGCTCGATGACCCGGTGTCTTGGAACTTGGTGTCTTGGAACACGCGGCCTGTTGCTGGCTTTGGTGGTGTCTGGGTGTGTTTCGGCAACCGACCCGATGCAATCGCCGGGGCCGGTCACCATTGCTCCGGGCGTGACCATGGACCTGCCGTTCACCAGGGTGCCGGGGCGCGCGGTGGACGCGGTGCAACGGGTCACGGCCCATTATCAGGATCGGACCGTGGTCTTCGAAGGGCGCATCAGTGCCACGCCCGAGCGTTTCCTGCTGGTCAGTCTGGATACCCTGGGCCGGCGCGCCATGACCGTGACCTGGACCGCCGCCGGAGTCCATGCCGAGGCGGCGCCGTGGCTGCCCGCCTCGGTCCGGGCGGAAAACATGCTTGCCGATATCGTCCTGATCTATTGGCCGGAGGCGGCGGTCCGGGCGGCGCTGACCGGGGCCAGTCTCGAGGTGACGGCCGGCCGGCGCAGCGTGCGTAGCCGGAGCGGCGGCGAGGTCGTGCGGATCGACTACGGTACGGGGGTGTCCGGCCCCTGGTCGGGTCTGCTGCATCTGCACAATCTGGCCTGGGGCTACGGGCTGGATATTCAATCCCAGGAGACCCGGGCGTCCGAGGAGACACGGCCATGAGCCTGCGTCTCGGTCTCGCCGCCATGGGCCTGGTGACGCCCCTGGGTCGCGGCAAGGAGGCGACGGTCGGCCCGCTGTTTGACGGCAGCCGCCATGGTCTGGTGTCCGATAGCTCGTTGATCCCGGGCCGGACGGTGCCGGTCGGACGGGTGGCCTGCGAACTTCCCCAAATTCCGCGGGCCTTGGCCGATTACCACTGCCGCAACAACCGACTGATGCTGGCTGCCCTGGACGAGATCGCCGACGACATTGCCGCAACGGCCCGCAGAGTGGGTCCCGAGCGGGTGGCGGTCGTTCTGGGCACCAGCACCGCCGGTATCGCGGAGGGGGAGGCCGCCTATACCGCCTTCCGCCGGGACGGGGGCTGGCCGCCAGAGTTCCGCTATCGCCAACAGGAGAACGGGAACCTCGCCGACTTTGCCGCCCGCGCCCTGGGTCTGACCGGACCGGCCTATACCGTGGCCACCGCCTGCTCGTCCGGGGGCAAGTCGTTCGCGTCCGCCCGGCGCCTGATCGCGACCGGCCTCTGCGAGGCGGCGGTGGTCGGCGGCGCCGACAGCCTGTGCCGCTTGACGCTCAACGGCTTCCACGCCCTGGAAGCGGTGTCGTCGCGGCCGTGCAACCCGTTCAGCGCCAACCGCGACGGCATCAATATTGGCGAGGGTGCGGCGGCGTTTCTGCTGGTTCGCGATCCGGCGCCCGTGATGCTGCTTGGAATCGGCGAAGGCTCCGACGCCCACCACGTCAGCGCGCCCGACCCGACCGGCGCGGGTGCCGCCGCGGCGATGCGCCTGGCCCTGGACGATGCCGGCCTCACGCCGGCCGATATCGCCTACGTCAATCTGCACGGCACCGCGACCGCCCTGAACGACGCCATGGAGAGCCGGGCCATGGCAACGGTGTTCCCGCGCGGGGTCCCATGCAGTTCGACCAAGGCCATGACCGGCCACCTGTTGGGGGCTGCCGGGGCCTGCGAGGCGGCCTTCCTTTGGCTGGCCCTTCATCCCGGCTTCAACGCCGGCCGTCTGCCGCCGCATCTGTGGGACGGCGTTGCGGACGCCGGGTTGCCGCCGCTGGCGTTGGTGGCCGCGGGAACCGCGTGGCCGGATGTCGACCGGCAGGCGATGCTCTCCAATTCCTTCGCCTTTGGCGGCAACAATCTCGCGCTGGTCCTGGGCCGCGGTCGGGAGGCGCCGTGACAGCCGACTCCCCGGCCATCGCGGCCCTGCTTCCCCATGGGCCACCGATGCGGCTGCTGGACGAGGTGCTGGAATACGACGGAACCTCGGTGACGGTTGCGGCGACCATTCGCGCCGATCACCCGTTCTTCGATGCCGGCGCGTCGGGGATTCCCTGCCATGTGGGCATCGAACTGATGGCCCAGGCCTGCGGCACCTTCGCGGGCTTGCGCGCCGCCGGGACGGGGCACCCCCCGGCGCTGGGATTCCTGTTGGGCACACGGCACTTCCAGGCCGCGGTTCGGTGGTTCGGCGTCGGCCAGCGGTTGGTGGTGTCCGCCACCGTGGCTTATCTGGACGGCGAGATGGGGGTGTTCGACTGTCGGATCAGCGTCGGACTTACAGAACGCGCATCGGCCCAACTGACCGTCTACCAGCCTGTGGACGCGGCGGCGGTGCTGGCCGGCGGCGTTGGCTCATGACGAGAGGATTTACCCTGGACCAGACCAACCAAAGGACCTTGTCAGAATGATCATTGTGCTGAAGATGTCACGTGTTGTGGCGTGTATGCTGCTTTTGGTAACCATGGGGGCCTGCGCGACGCCGATGTCGGATCGGGCTGCCAAGGTCCGGATCGTCCATGCCGCCAGCGACGTCAGGGGATACACGTTCCTGGGCCAGGTGGTCGGTTCCTCGGTCCTGACCGGCGTCATGCGGCATCAGGGCGTTGAAAATGCCGTCAATGAGGTGCTCGAGAAGGCGGCGGCGATGGGCGCTACCCACGTCCTGATGCCCGAGACCAAGGCGTCGTATTGGACGGCTTCGGAAAATGTCCGCGCCGAAGCCTACCAGGCCCCGAATACGCCGTGACCTTCACCACCGGACCGATCGGGAATCGCCGCAAGGCATTGACGGGAGCGATCCATGGCAGATAGGACCATTTTGGTGACGGGCGCCAGCAAGGGCATCGGACGGGCCGTCGCCGGGCGCCTGGCGCGCGACGGCTTCCATGTCGCCGTCCATTACGGCAGCGACCGCGGCGGGGCCGAAGAGACTTTGGGCGGCATCGTCGCGGCCGGCGGAACCGGCCGGTTGCTGTCGTTCGACATTGCCGACCGTGCTCTTTGCCGCGCGACGATCGAGGCCGACATGGTGACGCATGGGGTCTATTACGGCGTCGTGCTCAATGCCGGGATCGCCCGGGACGCGGCCTTTCCGGCCATGGCAGACGACGACTGGGACGCGGTGCTGGGTACCAATCTGGATGGCTTCTACAACGTGCTGCGGCCCATCGTGATGCCCATGGTCTCGGCCCGGCGGGGCGGACGGATCGTGACCCTGTCGTCGGTGTCGGGACTGGTCGGCAACCGCGGTCAGGTCAACTACAGCGCGGCAAAGGCCGGCATCATCGGCGCCACCAAATCATTGGCCATCGAACTGGCCAAACGCGCCATCACCGTCAACTGCGTGGCGCCCGGGATCATCGAAACCCGGATGACCACCGATCTGCCCATGGACGAGGTTGTCAAGATCGTCCCGATGAGACGGCCGGGACGCCCTGACGAGGTCGCGGCCGCGGTCGCTTTTCTGTGTTCGGACGAGGCTTCGTACATCACCCGTCAGGTGATTTCCGTCAACGGGGGCATGGTCTGATGCGCCGGGTGGTGGTGACCGGGATGGGTGGCGTGACCGCCCTTGGCGAGGACTGGCCGACCATCCGCGCCGCCTTGGCGGCCGGGCGGACCGCTATCCGCATGATGCCCGAATGGGAGTGCTTTACGGGCGTCAACACCCGGCTTGGCGCCCCGGTACCGGGCTTCTCGGTGGAGGACCGCTATCCGCGCAAGAAATTGCGCAGCATGGGTCTGGTCTCCAAGCTGGCGGTCTATGCCACCGAACGCGCCCTTGCCGATGCCGGCCTGCTCGACGATCCGGTGGTTCGCAACGGGCGGACCGGTGTCGCCTATGGCTCGTCGTTCGGAAGTCCCGATGCGGTGCTTGGGTTCTATGAGCTGAAGATGACCGGAGCCTCGAAAAATCTCAATGCGACCAATTACATCCGCATGATGGGGCATACCGCGCCGGTCAACATCGCCCTGTTCTTCGGCGTCACCGGCCGCGTCATTCCGACCTCCAGCGCCTGCACCTCGGGAAGCCAGGGCATCGGCTATGCCAGCGAGGCCATCCGCTGGAATCGGGCCGACGTGATGATCGCGGGCGGCGCCGAGGAGTTGGACATCACGGATTCCGCCGTCTTCGACACCCTTTATGCCACCAGCCAGCGCAATGACCGGCCGGGAACGACGCCCCGGCCTTTCGACCGCGATCGCGACGGTCTGGTGATCGGCGAGGGCGCGGGAACCCTGGTTCTGGAGGAGTTGGAGCACGCCAGACGGCGAGGGGCCCGCATTCATGCCGAGGTGGTCGGCTTCGGCACCAATTCGGATGGCAGTCACGTCACCCAACCCCAGGCGGCCACCATGGAGCGGGCGCTGCACCTGGCGTTGGACGACGCAACGCTGGCGCCGGAGGCGATCGGCTTCGTCTCCGGCCACGGAACCGCGACCGAATGGGGAGATATCGCCGAAACCAAGGCGACCCAGGCCGTGCTGGGCCGGCACGCACCGATCCATTCCCTCAAGAGCTACTTCGGCCACTCGCTCGGGGCTTGCGGCGCCATTGAGGCGTGGCTGGGCATTGAAATGATGAAGGATCAATGGTTCGCGCCCACGGCGAACCTGGACGTGGTCGATGATCGTTGCGGTGACCTGGATTATGTGATGGGGGAGGGGCGTCACCTGGATGTCCGGTACCTGATGTCCAACAATTTTGCCTTCGGCGGCATCAATACGTCGCTGGTCTTTCGGAAATGGGAATGACGGCGCCGCGCCGCGCCGCGACTGCCGCCGGGGCTCTGTTGGCAAAGCGCGGACTCAAGGTTGCGGTTTTCGAAGCCCACGACCGCCCGGGGGGGGACTGTTCGTCGTGGGTCCGCAAGGTCAAGGTCCGACAGGGCGTTCAAAAATTCATCTTTGATGCGGGTGTCCAGGATTTCAGTGGATTGGGTCCCCGCGGGCCATTGCGGTGGCGGGATTGAAGCCGTGGTGGTCTCGGGGACCATCGCGGCAGACTACATTATGCCGTCCCGAGACGCCGTTGGGCCATCTCAAGAATGGGCGGGACGCGGATGATTCTATATTCGGTCAGTTATCTCGGGGATGCCATGGACCATCCTCAGAATGGTCCGCTGACGGGTGTCGGTTCCCGAACGACAAAATGCCAGATGCCTTCGCGATCTCAACTATCGGCGGGTGCGTATGACTTGCTCTCTTGTCTTTTGCAGGAGACGACAGGAATCCTTAATAGCGAGTGGCAATTTTCAAAGGACCAGATGGGTAAGCCACACGCCTTCACCAAACACAGTGACTGTCTTCCCGAGGTTTCTGTTTCCCACAGCGGATGTTGGGTCGGCGCGGCGGTGAGTCGGATCGGCGCGGTCGGCATCGACATCGAGCGCATTCGGCCGGGCCGCGATGTGCGCGGCCTTGCCGACCTGGCCTTCGGCAAGGCCGAACGCGTGGCGGTGGAGCGAAGCGGCGACGACGCCTTCTATCGCATATGGACACTGCGGGAGGCCATGGCAAAGGCCATCGGAGCGGGCCTGTCGATGGTCGCCGACCGACAGGACCGGGTGCCCGTCATCCCGACCACCGGACCCTGGATGACGGTCATGGATGGCCGACGCTGGCTGCTCATGCACCGCAGACCGGCAGATGCACTCCATCTGGCGGTGGCGGTCGCGGTGGCTGCCGCATGACGTCAGTCTCGTCAGTGATCAAAACCCTGGGGGTTTCAGAACTGTCGGGCGCCACATCGGCTCGCACCGGTCGGCCCTTGGACCTATCATGATATCCGACGGACGGCGACCGCTGGGCTCGCGCCCATGGGCATTCCGCCTCACGTCGTGGACCGGATACTGAATCCTGTTCAAGGCAGCATCCGCGGTGTTGCCGCTGCCTACAACCAGGGATGCGGGGTGATGATGGCCCGGGCGGGGGCGTAATGCGTGCTTTGTCCCTTCACGCCTCCAGTCCCGCCGCCTTGCGCAACGTCTCATTGATCCGTGTCTGCCAGCCTGGGCCGTCCGCCTGGACATAAGCCAGCACATCGGGATCAAGCCGCAGATGATTGACCATTTTCTTTGGGGCCAGCGACTTCGGACGACCGCCCCGTCGTAGGGGGCTTCCATCGATCACTATTTCGCCGCGAGCGAACATCGCCTCGCTCCCGAAGGCCGGGATAAGATCGTGACACGGTGACTTGCGTCCGAACCGTCTTGTTCTGACACCCATATGGTAGCAAAATACCCTAATGGAGAAACGGCGGCCAACCTATGACCTGGATGCTGTCAAGGCGGTGCTGGGCGTGGTCGAGACCCTGGCCATCACCCGGACGGCACTGACCGGAGCCTATGCGCTGGGCTTCGACCGGGCCGGTATCGCGATGGTGATTGCGGGCATTCAGCGCCAGATGTTCGTGAAGTCGATGACCTCGCTGTCGGATCACCGCGCTTGGCAGGACGTTTACCATGTCCCCGTGGAAGACCTGACCCTCTACGTCAAAGTCCAAGCCGACGTGGTTACCGAGTTTCGAGTCGTATCGTTCAAGGAGAAATGACCATGGCGCGCATGACCTCCCCACTGCCGGAAATGATGCCGTGCCCCGAGACCGGGGCGCCGCTCCGTCGTGATACCCGTCCGTTTACGATCCGGTACAAAGGTTTGGAAGCAACGGTCGACCTTCCCGGTTACTATCCGGAGAGCGAGGCCGAGTCGGTCCATGTCGGTGATGACATGGCGGTTGCCGATGAGGCCCTGCGCTTTCTCAAGGAGCGCGCCGATGGCGTCCCCTCGCCGGCGACCATCCGGCGGATTCGCACCAAGCTCAGCCTGAGCCAGCGCGAGGCCGGCGCGCTGTTCAAGGTCGGTCCCGCCGCCTTCGACAAGTACGAGCGCAGCCTGGTCGAGCCCAGCGGCCCGACCAGCCAATTGCTCAAGCTACTCGACCGCCACCCCGAGTTGGTGGCGGACCTGCGAAGCGGGGATAGCCAGTCGTGACTCCTGACGGTCATTTTCATTGCCAGTTGCGAGGCGCTCCCTCTCGGACGCAGCACCCATCCCGTGTCCTCACCATCCACCGAACCCACCGTGAACAGCCCGACGTGAACGGTCCTAGCGAATCGCATGAACGCTGGTGTTGATAACGAGGTGCGATCTGTGCCTCACTACCCCTTTACCCGGACAAACCAAATTAGTCTTCAAGGAATGCCGATATGAGTTTCATGCCGTTTGACCCACTCGAATTCAAGAACACTAAAGTCAATGACGCAGCCTTGGGAGCTCTCAAGCGCGAGATCGAAAATATTTTGAGTTCGTATGTCGGTTGGTACGATCCTTTTTGCGAACTTATTCAAAACGCCCTCGATGCTGTTGAGGCAAGGGTTCAGATTGAGAAATCGGCAGGCACGGATTCATCGTATCAGCCTAGAATCGATATTCGAGTTGATCTTGACAATAATTCATTAACCGTTACTGACAACGGAATTGGGCTGGATAAAGATAAATTCGAGCAATTTCTTGCTCCGAATTTTTCTTTCAAGACTGGAAATACACGCGGCCACAAGGGAGTTGGGGCAACTTACGTTGCGTATGGATTTAATTATATGCGAATATCGACAAAGGCACCGGGATTTGAGGAGTCAGGGAGGATAATTGGCGCCCGCGATTGGTTAAAAAGCAATGTTGCCGGTGCCAATCCAAAGGTTGAGCCGGATGACTCTCCTTTGGCGGATGCTACATTTACCGAGCATGATCGAGGTGTTTCGATTACGGTTAGGTTTGATAGCCGAACACATCCCAAACGCTTGGATTGGATACAGGCCAACACGGCAGACACTTGGTCCAAAATATTTTCCATAAAGACCGGATTGGGATCAGTCGTCAAGGATAGTTCTGTTAAGATTACGATAGTAGTTCGAAAAAATGGAAAAGAGACTCGGAGCGAGAGAATTGGCACGTCCTATTTTTGGCTTCATGAAATGGCATCAAAGAAGGCGACAACTCGTGAAATCGTCAAGATGCAGGATGATTTGTATAAGAAATATGGATCCGGTAGAAAAATGCCCGATAGATATTCTAATCTTGACTTTGTATACGATACGTGGGGTCCTGATGAACTGAAAGATCTTCTCGGATCGGCGCTGGATGATGAAGAGCTCTCGGTTATTGCTAACTATAGCCCGTCTATCAGCGTCGAATTCGGTTATACGGCGAAATTATGGACTAAATTTAATGAAGATCTGGCAGTACGCTCTGGACAACGCATCCTAACGGGCGGTATTCAGCTTGCGGCTAACAACATGCCACAGGGCGAGACGATACAGGTTCCATTGACTCGCAGTATTGGTAGACAGAACCAAGTTCACTTTCTTATACATTTTAACAATTATACCCCGGATTTAGGAAGGAAGGGATTTAATCGTGAGTTGAGTGATTTTGCGAAGAGTGTCGCGCGAAAAATAACTGAAAATTATTTGTCGAAGATTCGCAACAGACTCAAAACGAATACTGGAGTTGCTCCAGATTTGGTAAGGGAGATTGAAATTGCAGATTGGAAGGCTCAGATGGTGGCGCACGAGAAACAAGAGCCTCTCACTCTACAAAGTCATCACTTTTTTATTCCGATTGAACGCATATCTATTACCTCAGTGCCGACGCGTGAGCAGGACGTGATTGCGTTATTTCATCAATTGGTCGCAGGAGGAGTTATTAGGGGCATCAACGTGATGTCTACGAACGAAAGATTTACCTATGATGGTCTCTTCCGAATTTCATTCGATTTAGAGGCCAAAAAGTACGTTTATGATGCCGAAACAAATCCCCTTGGAGTGCCAATTGAATTAGCAAACGGCCTTCATGGGAAAGTCACAGAGCCTCGGGTTCTTGAATATAAGTTTTCACTAGATGGCCTCGTTGAGGACATTGACAGTCAGGACAAGAATATCAAGGATATTGACCTTTGTGCTGTCTGGAGTACTGGAGACTTGTATAAGGCGCGTTATGGAATAATTTCACTATTGCCAAGCGAGGATGCTGATCAACGTCAATATCATGGCGTCACTCATGTGCTCACAGATTTAGAATCTGGGGCGAAGCTTTGTGATCTCATTGTGCTCAGCGAGCTAATAGAACATTTGAACGATTCAGAGGCATCGTCAACGAAACAGCGGGAGAAATACGAGTAGTGAAATCCCGTTTCCCAACCCGTTAACTTAGCTGCTGTTGAGATGCTTCCTGCACCTCGCCAACGGCCGCTTAGAAATCGGCATGTACATTTCTAACAGGGCAAAACATCGTAATAGTCACAGAATACAATAGGTCTTTAGTTATGGTGGTGCCGCCCAACCCCAGGCAACCCGCCAGTTTCCGCCGAATCGCGACACCACGGCAGGCTGACAGCACCATCAAAAACTCCTGTGCAGACAATCTGTTGGCGCATTATCGCCGGGACGATGCGGCGGGCCTCAAGCCCTGCCCTGGCGGGCGTCCGCCTGCGGCGGCGCTCCGCGGGCTTGACCCCCGCCACCCGCCCGGCGTGGGAGCTGCCAGGGATCGACGGTGCAAAACGGCGTGCGGAACAGGGCGACGGCCTTCGAATTCGCCGGGGAAGCACCCGTGGGTACTTCTCGGAGGCGGGCGACCGCGCGGGAGAGGGGGCGAGGGCCGGCCCGGCGGGGCTACGCGCCCGCGGGCGGCCTTGCCGGGCGGAGAGGCGGCCCTCATGGGGGGAGAGGGCCAAGCCCTCTCCCCCCTTTCCAGGTCCGCGCAGCAAGGGGCGCTGCGTATTTTCGCGGTTCCGGTGATTGCCCGGTGATTGTCCGGGCCATTTTCCGACACCTCCGCAACCCTTCAAGTATTGGCGACCCCAGCAGGGCTCGAACCTGCGACCCCGCGCTTAGAAGTCGTGTGCTATCAGCTTCATGGCGTTGCACAGCGTATCCGGTAGCCACACATACCCCTTGAAGATAAACGCATTCTGTATCATTTTGTCGCGTGGTCTTGCCGCGCGCGTGGCTACCCGGTGGCTACCGGTGGCTACCCGGTGGCTACCAGACAAAGGCGGAAGCCACCAGCGGACGGCGGTTTTGGGGGTGTGGGATGCAGGCGAAGATCAGCAAGCGGGTTGTGGACTCTGCGGCAGCCACTGGCGCCGATCTGTGGGTCTGGGATACCGAACTGAAGGGCTTTGGTCTTCGTGTCCGACCGAATGGGCATAAAGCTTACGTCCTCGAATACCGGGCAGGGGCGGGGGGCCGGAACGCACAGAAGCGGCGTGTCACCATCGGGCAACATGGCTCGCCGTGGGCGCCCGACACCGCGCGGGACGAAGCGAAGCGGTTGCTCGGCCTAGTGACGACCGGGGCCGACCCCGCGGCCGAACTCAAGGCAGCGCGGGAGCCGAAGGCAGGAGAGACGGTCAGGGAAGCTGTTGATCTCTTTCTGGCTCGGTATGGCAGCCGGCTTCGCAGCGTCGATGCGGTGCGCGGCTTATTCGAGCGGGATGTGCTGCCCCGGTGGGGAACCCGGAAAACCGCGGACATTGCCAAGCGCGACGTGATCGAACTGATTGACCAGATCGTTGACAGCGGCCGGCCGGTACAGGCGAACCGGATATTCTCCGCAGTGCGCCGCTTTTTCAACTGGGCTGTGGAGCGGGATATCATCACGACTTCCCCGTGTGCCGGGGTGAAGGCGCCAACCGCCGAAGAGTCGCGCGATCGGGTTCTTGAGGACGATGAGTTGCGGCGCGTATGGGCGGCGGCGGCGGAGATGGCTTACCCGTTCGGCCCGTGGGTCCAGCTCCTGGTGCTGACCGCGCAACGGCGCGATGAGGTTGCCGGGATGCGCTGGCGCGAACTCGACCTTGACGCTGGCCTTTGGGTGATCCCGAAAGAGCGAGCCAAGAACGACAAGGCGCATGAGGTGCCGTTGTCGCCCGGGGCCGTCGAGATACTCCAGGGGCTCCCGCGGCTCGGCCCCGATGATTTCGTCTTCACCACCACCGGCCGGGCGCCGATCAGTGGCTACAGCAAGGCCAAGGCGGCACTAGACCGTCGTATCGTCGACGTTGACCCCGAAGGCGAACGGTTGGCGCCGTGGACCTATCACGACATCCGGCGGACGGTGACCACTGGGCTGGCTCGCATGGGCATACCGCCTCACGTCGTCGATCGCATCCTCAATCATGTTCAGGGCAGCATTCGCGGTGTGGCCGCTGTCTACAACCGGCACGATTACATCGAAGAGCGGCGCCGGGCACTCGAAGCCTGGGAGCGGCATGTGCTGGCCGTGATCAAGGGCGGGACGGCTGCCGGCAACGTTGTGAAACTGCCGGTGAATGGACGAAAGGCCGGGTGACCGGGTACAATCGATCGGTGGGGATAGGCCGGCCAGCCGACAAGCCCGGAACTCCGACCGGGTTTCCCCGCCGAACCCATCGGAGAGCACCATCGGAGGGTGCTGTGAGCAATCCCGTAGATCTGTGCGCGACCCACGCGTCGCAAGATGAGATCATTGCGACCCACTTGGACATGCCTGGCTATTCGACCCTCAGTGATGAAGAAGCCGCGCAAGCCATCAAAGTAAGTGTTGAAGATGTTCGACGGGTTCGGAATGATCCAAGCATCCTGGCAAATTATAGGGCATGGCAAGACAATGAGGTTAGAAAATCTGATGACTACTTACACGATGAATTAATGCGAAAGGAAGCCGCAAGACACTTACTTCGTGAAAGTATCGATCGTAATATTACGACATGGCTACCGATCTATAAAGCAATTGGCTTAGTTGCTCAGACGGGAATGTCTCTGGATGAAGCATGGGAACAAATCAAGGAATGCATCCGTTTGGACGACGTGAATCCAAAATGTAAGATTCCGACAAAGGAAAAGCCATATTCCAAAACCACCGCATTTGATGCCAAATGGATTGATCGCATTGACCGCATCGGCAATGCCGGCGATTTTGGCGAAGACTACAGCATTCTGATTGGTACCGGAGTGGTTAATATAAACACAAGCGAATGCGAAGTCGCAACCCCGGTTCAAGCATTCTTTGTGCGCGATATTGTTGTCCAGGAAAGCGAAATTAAGGCAATCATTGCGCGTGCGGGCAAAGCATCCGGAGATTTTTCTGGCGAGACATCCCATGCCGCGGTAGCCCCGACAGTAACAACGAGCATGTCATCGGATGCCGACGAACAGCCAACCGCGAAAAAGAAGCGTGGGGGTGGCCCATCCAAGACCTATCCGAACGCGAAGCGGCTCATTCGATCGCGGTGCGAGAGAATCACCTACGCAAGGCTCAAGTCGATGAAGCCGGTTGACCGACGCAAGGCCATGGAAAGGGACCTTGCCTTGGACAAAAACGGAAATCGCCAACTACCGCAGCGAACGGAATTCGATAGGCTAATCAATGAGTGGCTGGCTGATCAAGAGGCTGTCGCGGCGGCACGCACCGAGTGACCGGCAGCGGGTTGTCGGTAACTCGACTGCCTGTCGGTAACTGTCGGTAACTCGACGGAATCTTTCCGCGAAATCAACCTGATAGGGACACGGTTGTCGGCAACTGTCGGCAAATCAGGTTGTGCTGTACTAAGCATTTTCTCCGTTACATAAGCTTCGCTGTTACCGCCGCCAACTTGATGCGGCGCTGTCAAACAGCGAGGTCAAGTATGCCCAAGATCGCGCGGACGAGGGAGGCGGTATATTACGACCCGCCGGATCGCCCCCAGAGTAACGAGTACCTCCGCCAGCCCGCCGCAGCGAAACTTCTTGGGTTGTCGGAAAGCTGGCTTGAAAAAGCGAGACTCACCGGCAAGGGGCCGACGTTTTCTCGGCTTCCGGGCAGCAAAGTTATCGTCTATCGGCGTAGCGACATCGATGCCTGGGTCGCGGCCGGTGTCCGCCAAAGCACGTCGGAGGCCGCGTGATGGCCGCCCTGCCGATCATCTCGCTCGGGCGGGCGGTTGCGGCGGTGGTCGCCGATCTCGACATCCGTCGGCGCTGCCAGTGCCCCGGAGCACGATACGGGCTCTGGTCCGATACGACCGACCCCTGCGAGCGGGTCGCCCGTTTGCGGTCGCTGCGGACCCTCGTCCGGGTGTTTGCCGGCCCGGCCGGTACGACCGCAGAGGCGGCACTTGCAGCCGCCGAGATCGATCCGGCGATGGTCGGAACCGCAGTCGATGCTCTTGACCGCCTGCCGGCCCTGACCCTGCGACGCGTGCTTTCGACCTACGCTGGAATACACCGGCCGAGTGGGGGGGGCCGGTCATGACCCGAGCCGACCTGAAGCTGTCCTTGATCGCCTGGGGATGTTGCGGGGGCTGGGTTCGGCGCTGGCTCGTGACCGCGATCGTGTCGGGAGCGCTCCGGCATGACTGATGATGAACTCGCGGAACTGCGCCGCCGCCTCACCGACCGCACCGAAACGTTGGCAGAAGCCTTGTTGGGCAAACCGAACCGCCCCTTGTCCGGGCCGCGCGAAATCAGGTTCGGGCGCAAGGGCGCTATTGCGGTCGAGTTGGCGCCGCCCAAGCGCGGCCTATGGCATGACCACTCGGCCGACGAAGGTGGCGATCTGCTCGCGCTGATCCAGCGGGAAAACCGCCTCGATTTCCCCGGCGCTTTGGCGTGGGCTCGAACCTGGCTCGGGGATCCGGAGCGGGTTGCCGTGCCATCGCGTCCGGCGCCCGCCCATGTCCCTGATGAACGGGCATGGGACACCCTGTCGCCCTGGGGTCGGGACCTATGGGCATCGGCGCAACCTATTTCCGCCGATTGCCCGGCCGGTCGATACCTCACCGGCCGGGGCTGCGCCATCCCCGAGGCGCACTGTGTGCGCTGGGTACCGTCCCTCAAGTATGGCCCGAGCGGCACGGAGTATCCGGCGCTGCTCTCGCTTGTCACGGACGCGGTTACCGGCGAACCGATCAACCTGCACCGCACCTGGCTCGCCGCAGATGGCTCCGGCAAAGCGCCGGTTGACCGGCCCCGTCTTCTGCTCAAGGGGCACCGCAAGGCCGGGGGCGCGATCCGACTGTCGGCCGATGACGAGGTGACTTTCGGACTCGGCATCGGTGAGGGGCTGGAAACCTGCTTGACCATCGTGGCCAGCGGCTGGTGCCCGGTCTGGTGTGCAATCGACTCCGGCAATCTCGGATCGCTGCCGGTGCTCAACGGCATCGAAGCCCTGACCGTGTTCGCCGACCACGACTTCCCCAATCCGAAGACCGGCAAGCGTGCCGGAATCGAGGCCGCGCAGAAGTGCGCCCGCCGCTGGTCTGATGCCGGCCGCGAGGCGCGCGTGATCGTGCCACCGACGGAAGGCCATGACTGCAATGATTGGCTTCGGAGCGCCGACCATGCCTGATGCCCGAGATCAGATCATGGCCGCGGCCGATGCCGCTCCGCGTTGGGCAGCCGGGCCGGAGGGTCGGGAACCGCCGCCTTCTCACGATGACGAGGCCGCCACTTCGCTGTCGGCGCGCGACAGCCTTACCGACCTCGTTGACCCCACCACCCTGTTCGGCATCGATCCGCCGCAACGCGAGTATGTCATTGAAGAAATGCTCCCGAAGGGTGCCGTAACGACGTTAATTGGCCCCGGGGGTGCCGGCAAGTCATTGGTGGCGCTACAGGCGCAAATATCAACGGCAATTGGGGGCGATTTTCTTGGGTTTCGTGTCAAGAAGTGTAAATCATTGGCCTTTTATTGTGAGGATGACGCTCACGAGGTTCATCGTCGCGCCAAGGCAATCTGCATTCATTATGGGATATGGCTCAAAGATATTGGTCTCGCACGCTGGCAAGGCCGGTTCGGAAAGCAAAATGTCATCGCCACGTTCCGAGATGGGATGCTTTGCCCCACGGAATTCTTCGATTTCATTCTTGAGGCGATGCGCCATACGGGCGCGGAGTTGTTGATCCTCGATAATATTGCTCAATTGTTTGCAGGAAATGAAAATGATCGAAGCATGGTGACGCAATTCGTTAATCGGCTCGGGCAGATTGCGATTGAGTTTGACGCCGCGGTGCTGTTGCTCGGCCATCCCGGCAAGTCGTCGGTGGGTTTGACCGCCGAATTCAGCGGATCGACCGCCTGGGATGCCGCTGCGAGACTTCGGTGGTTGCTGTCGCGGCCGGAACAGGAGAAAGATGGTCCCGAGATTGATCCAGACCTGCGGGTACTGACCAAAAAGAAAAGCAACTATTCCAGTATCGGCGACGAAATCATGTTGCGGTGGGACAACGGCGCTTTCCAGGCCCTGAATACTGCCGGGCCGGATATGGTCGATCGAATTGACCAGAACACCAAAGCGAGTGCCTGCCAGGATGCCTTTCTTCTTGCGCTTGCCAAGTTGGAAACCGAGGGCCGGAAGGTGACCTCGAAAAGCCGGGCCGGGAACTACGCGCCCAACGAAATGATCCGAATGCCGATGATGCAGGCGTGGCGGAAGCGCCAGATCGAAGCCGCGATGCAAGACCTTTTCGATGGCGGCCACATCGTTGAACTGCCCTACGGCTCGCCATCAAGGGGGTGGACGTACCTTGCCCCAACGTCAGAAAAAGCGACCAATGGGGGAATGTAATGCTGTATCGCTCAACCTTTAATACTGTGTGTCCGGTTCAGATTTGGGAGCCTACACCGGTTACACCGGTTCCTTGCAGCCCATTGAAAAACAATAATATTTCTACCTACACCGGTTGTGTGTGTCCGTTCCCCCATACCCCCTACGCTCTGCGGCGCCATGGAGCGCGCCGCGGGCGTCGATGAGAAGGGTGTCGTCCATGAATCGACATCACCGCCGAGCCGCTGCCAGGCAGTCTCGCTTCGCCCTTCCGGACATCGGATTTGCGCCCGCCGCCCATGTGGTGCTCTCGCACGATGGCCGCAGCCTGTCCGAGGCCATGGCGTCTGGACGGGTGGCCGCGCTCGTCCCCATCCACTGCGGCAACCTGGCAGCAACCGAACCAACCGCGATGCTTGAGGCAGTCATCGAAGCGGGGGGTGCCATCGTGATGGCGTTCGAGAGTGCCCGTGACGCGCGCGAATTCCAGTCACGCATGGCCGCTCGAACCTGCCCACCGCCGCCAGTCCCCACACATCGGGCGCCGGAGGCTGTCCAATGACCGCTGCTCTCCGCGCCCGCCTGGAAGCCGACCGCTCCAACCTGCTCAGGACGCCGGCCGACCGGCCCCTCGAATTCGCCTTTGTCAGGATGCTCGCCGACATTCAAACCGCAATTGCTGCCGTAGAGGCAGTCGCCATAACCAAGGAGAACTCCCCATGATCACAGTCAAATTCCCGCCGGTGCGCGGCAAAAGCGTTGACGACATCGCGCCAATCGACAAGCTCGGCCCCGATATGGCGATCCTTTGGCGCGCCAGTGACTTCGCCGTCGATGACCACTTCGTCGAGATGTTCAGGAGTAATATCATTCGTCGCCTCACAGATTTCGGATGGTCCCTTGAGATGGCGAAGGAATGGCTCTGTTTTATCGAATATCGTGCAATCTGCGTCGGCCATGATCTTGAGGCCGCCGAAGGCGACGCCGCGCAGACCTGGGGGCGGGCGTGATGGCGATTAATCTGCATTGCCCCGCCCGCACCAAGGCCGAGCCATGGCGCTGCGAATGCCCGTCTCATGCTCTGCGGTCGGATAGCCCAAAGGGGCCGGCTCTCGACCTGTGCCGGCAGTTGGTCGACCTCGGTATCGAGGATGGTCCGGCGACCGTCTATCGGGACGGCAAGCCGGCGCTGCTGATCGGCGCCATCCACCAAGCTGCCAGACTGACCGTTGCTGAGGGGCCCGCAACGCGGTTCGTGAAGTGGCAACCCCACCCCGGTTCCTGGGATAGCGATTCCCGCGAGAGCGGTTCGGCGCCCATGCGTCAAACCAAGGTGGCCGCTACCCTGGTAGCCCCCAACCCTTTCGTCGATCCTGGCGCGTCACCGCACCCAGTCACGAGGATCGCAGCATGAGCGCCCGGCTGGTCGTGGTCGATGTGCCGGGGACGCCTGTCTTGGTTCAGGTGTACCGCGGCGCCGAGTGCATCTCGGTCCCGGTGTCCCCGCTCCGGGCGCTGCGGCTCGCCAGTGACCTGATCGAAGCGGCCGAAGCCCGGCTGAAGGCTGAAGGGGAGATCAATGCCTGACGACCGCAACAACGGCACGAAAACGGGTAGAGATGCCCGCGGCAGGTTCGCTCCCGGTAACACCGGCCGCCCGCCCGGAGCGCGCCACGCCGCAACGCTGGCCGCGGAAGCCTTGCTTGACGGTGAAGCCGAGGCATTGACCCGGAAGGCCGTCGAGATGGCGCTAGAGGGCGATCCCGTGGCCCTGCGGCTTTGCATGGAGCGCGTGCTGTCACCGAGACGAGACCGGCCTGTGCGGTTCGCCCTGCCCGCGATGGCAACCGTAGCCGACGCGCCGAAAGCCTTGGCAGCCATTACCGCCGCTGTCGCTGACGGCAGTCTGACAGCAAGTGAAGCCGGGGACCTGGCTGGCTTGGTCGAAAAGTTTGTCAAAGCAATCGAAGTCACCGACCACGAAGCCCGTATCAAAGCGATCGAAGAAAGGAACACAACATGAGCAATATCTCGCGTCGATTGGCGAAGCTGGAAAAGACCGCCGCACCCAAGGGCCGGCTGATCACAATCTCCGTTCCCTTCGGGCAGGAGAACGACAATTTCGATCACTTGCTGGTGCCCCTGAACGTCACCGCGGCCGACAGCGTGGTTGCCGTGATCAACTATGCCCCGGATGCCGAGCCGCCGGCAGTGTCGGTCGCGCCGATGGCGGCTTGATCGGGGTGCAACAGTCTGTTGAAATGGCGAAGGGTGTCGATAGGACCGACACCCCTTCGTCTCTTCGAACGTCGGTTACTCGGCGGAATCGACGCTAGTGTTCTGACCGCAACGAACGATTCCCCGAGGGACTCGTTCGTGCGATTCTGGGGGGCATGAGAACCGGCGTTACGGTTCAGCTTTCGCCTGAGGATCGGGTTCGGCTGAACAAACTGGTCGCGGACCGAAACACCCCGAAGAAGCATGCCTGGCGTGCCGAGATCGTCCTGCTGACGGCGGATGGCGTTGGTACGATGGAGATCACGAGGAAACGCATCCGACGCGGCGTCTTCAAGAGTGTCACCGACCTGGAGGTGGCCATCTACCAATATCTTGCCGAACACAACGACCACCCCAAACCATTCATTTGGACGGCCACCACCAAGGATATTCTCGAAAGGGTTGCGCGGGCGCGCGTCGCCCTGAAGGCTGCCATCGGTACCAAGTGACAGAGTCGGAACACTAGGGCCGGTAGGTTGGCCGCTGGTGAGTTTTAGGGCGATCGCCGCAGCAAAGGCCGGCGGAAATCAGGACTCACCTGCGACTCGCTGGCGGGCTTCGGCGGCTATCGAGGGTGGGGCGAGCGCTAAACGAAGCGCCTAATCAAGCGGATACAAAGCAACACAGGGGAAAATGACGGCGACGTGCGTGATCTAGGTCTTTTCTGTGGGCCCTTCATGAACGATGATGCGGCAGCCCCATCTATCGGTTGGGGGTAGGAGGAACCGTGGACACGCTGACGTTCAGGATCGGCGGCTTTCGACCGGACACCATCCCGATGGCACGTCTGGCTCAATACATGGCCGAACTGGCTGCTCTTCTCGGCTATGAGAAGAGCGTCCATTTTGTGCGCATGGATGAGGGCAGCGTCGATCTGGTTCATCGGGTTGATGTGGAAGACCAGCCCAAGGTTGGCGCCCGGCTGGACGCCCTTTGCCGGGGGGAGGCGGACGGCGACGCTATCAAGGCGTATCGCAAGCTAGACGAAATGCTTGCCAACGATAACACCATCGGAGAGTTGACTACGGATCACAAGACTATCGTCATCCAGTTTCCTGGAAGAGACCGGCCCAAGCCGGTTCACTACGGAGCATTTACGCAATTCGGCAGCCTGGATGGTGTTCCTGTGAAGGTGGGCGGCCTCGCTGAATTGGTGACTATTCATCTCCAGGAAGTCGGTCCCACCGGGACGGTGCATCACTGCTACGCCAGTAGAGATATTGCCCGCGCCATTGCTGGGCATTTGTTCGACACCCCCGTTCGGGTGCATGGAAATGGTCGTTGGCAGCGTGAGGCAAGTAGGGCCTGGAAGCTGCATCGCTTCGTCATCAGCGAATTTGAGGTATTGGACGACAGCCCTCTTGAAACCGTTGTTGCTCAATTGCGGGCGATCACCGGCAGCGAATGGCGAACAGTGGAGCGCCCTCTAGTGTTTCTACGTGACCTTCGCGGAAACGGGGATGGTGTTCACTGATGGTGATCTTCGACGCCAATTTTTTGCTGTTGCTTCTCGATCCCGAAGTGGACGTTCCTCCTGACCCGTCAACAGGACTTCCACTTACGTGGGCCAAAGAGCGCGTTGCGCAGCTTATTGCCGGTCTGTCCAAGCAGCGAGAAACGATTGGCATTCCAACCCCTGTGATTTCCGAAGTGCTCGTTTACGCTGGCGAAGCCGGGCCTCGTTATCTGGGCGTCATCTGCAATAGCAACCATTTCCGCATTCTGCCGTTCGACCTTCGAGCCGCTATCGAAGCCGCAGCGAAGACCAAAGAGGCTATTGTCGCTGGGGACAAGCGCGAAGGAAGCGCTGCGCCATGGCAAAAAGTCAAAATCGACAGGCAGATTATTGCCATATCTCTCGTTGAGAACGTTTCAGCAATTTACACGGACGATCAAGGCCTTGTTCGTCTGGCAAAGAATACGGGTCTGGCCGCCGTTAGTAGTTGGGAATTGCCATTGCCTCCTGAAGAGGCTCAGAGAGACCTATTCCTTCAACCAGAAGGCGCCTGAACACTTTTGTTCTTATATTTGACCTGCCGCGTCATATTTTGGCCCGCCGTTGAAACCATCGGCCAGTTCCTCACTTCCCCGAGGCTGCCGCTTCTGCCCCACCGCTTCACCCACTTTGCGCTGGCCGTCGAACGTCACCGCCATGACGAGCTTCTGCGGGCCGGTCTCGTCAACCAGCATGGCGGCAGCCGCGGGCTTTATTGGGCAGGAACCACGTCGGTATCTTTCCTCAACCTCACCCCCGGCCCGCCGCCGTTCTCGGCGACGCTATCCGACGTTCCGGCCGAACGGATGGGAGCAGCCTCCTTACGCTGCGGCTCGGACACCACCCGCCCGCAACTGGCGCAGACCCCGTTTTCTGGGATGCAGAAATTTAGGCACCCGTCCTCGTCCAGTTTGATCATGCGTCTCCCTCCTTGCGCAGCCGCACGCCGGGGCCATCCCCATTCTCAGCAATGAAGATCACGCCGGCCGACTCCAGGGCGGTGCGGATGGCGTCAACGGTTCTCTCGTACAATGCTTCACCCCGCTCAAGGCGTGTAACGGTACCGGGAGCGACATTCGCCAGGGCGGCAAGTTCCCTGACCCCAAGGCCAAGGCCCGCTCGGGCCATCTTGCATTGCTCAGGCGTCATTGTTGATACCATGTGTCAAAGTTTTGGTTGACGTACCGAGGCGGTCTTTGACACAGTGTATCTACCTTGGCGCAAACGCGCAAGCGGCCGGACCGGATGCAGCAACACCCCGCCCGGCCTAACCATCACCCGAACAGGAGCTTCGGATCATGGCTGATTCCGAGAATACCCGAACTGTGCCCGCGGGCACCACCGCCCCGGCCGGTGCCGACACCAACGACATCACCCTCAATACCGACGCCGACTTCGCCGCGGCCGAGACGGAATTGCTCCGGCTGCTGGCCGTCGGCATTCCGAAGGGAACCCCCGATGACGAGTGGCACGTTTACCAGGAAGCATGGTGGCGTCTCCACGAGGCCCTGATCACGGCCGAGCCGCGCACGGCGTTTCAGGCGGCCGTCATCCTGCGGCGGGCGACATGCCGGGATTGTGGCATCCCCTGCGGGTCGAACGACATCACCCTCCCGGCCATCGAGAGGGTGGCGGAGTTCCTGGCAACACCCCCGGCCGACATCGGCAGCGTCACAGGCCGTGCCTGCCAGTTGGCCGATGACCTGAATGACGTGAAACGGGGCGTGACGGCCATTGTGGACTTCGCTGCCACCTCCGATGACGGCGACGCCCCTTCCATTGCCTGGATCGCTCGCCGCCTCGAAGAGAACGTGGCCGCCGCAATCGAAACGCTTGATGGGATCCGCACCACGTTGGCGGCGCCCGCGATGGCTACCAACCTTGCCCGCCTGGCAGAGACCGAGGCGACCGTTGCCCGGTTCAAGGCCGCAGCCGAAGGGCTGGCGCCCGATCATGCCATCCATGTGCAGACGCAGGATGTCATCGACGGCGCCGTCGCGGACGCCGTGTTCGTGCTGGCCCGCGCGCTTCGGTGGGGGCAGTTTGAACCCATGGTGGCCGGCCTTCGTCGGGCCGGCATCGTCGGTGGGGAGGCATGACCATGACCTACCTGCGAGAGAACCCCCTCGACACCAGCGCCACGCCGGACCCGAAGATGCGCGCAGACCGGATGTTGCATGCCCTGGAGCACGGCATCGACGTTGCCCGGCGGCTGGCGGATTCCGGCATCGACGGTGACGGAGCGGAAGACCGGGAAACGCTCTTGCATCGCCTGATCTGGACGCTTGATCGCGTGTCGGAAGCCGAGCCGCCACCGACACCCTAACCCGCCCCACCGTGGGGCAGTGCCCACTACCAGCCCCGCCCGGGAAACCGCGGCGGGGTTTTTGGTGTCGGCGCGGTGGGTGCGATCGGGCGAGTTTCGGGGCGCGGCTGGCAGTCGCGGTCAGAAGCTCGGAGAAGGCCCGCGAGAGGCGACTTTCGTCCGCGTGGCCACCCGGTGGCTACCGGTGACGTGGTGGCTACTGGCCCGGTGTTACTAACCCATTGAAAAGATGGCGACCCCAGCAGGGCTCGAACCTGCGACCCCGCGCTTAGAAGGCGCGTGCTCTATCCAGCTGAGCTATGGGGCCTTAGCGCCGTCGGACGGTCAAGCCGGAACAACTCACACCCTCACCACACCGGATGAGGATAGCGTCGGTGTGGCAGGGGCGCAAGGAATCGCCGGTTGTGCTTAGTTGGGACGTCCGAGGCGAAACCGATCCGTATAGCTTTTGGGGCGAATGCGTCGTATTGCCGTCTCTTGAACGTTGTACTCCACCCCATGACGCTCGGCATAGGCAATCGCTTCCTCGCGAGTCGGGAAATGGATGCGAATCTGGTTCAGGGTGTCCGCGGAACTGGTCCACCCCATTAACGATTCGGGCCGGCGGGCCGTGGCGGGTTCGTATTCGAGAATCCACTCGCGGGTTTTGCCCAGCGCGGATTGAGTGGTGGCGCGGCTCGGCTGGAAAATGCGGGCGTGCATCTCTGATACAGTCTCCGATGATGGCGGGACGGCGGCACCGGCCGCGCAGACGGCGTCCGGGCGTAGGCGCCCCAAAACCAGACTCCATTCGAAATCAGGGACTTGTGAGCAATCCCCCAAGACCGGGATCACACCTCGTCCACCACCGCGGTCATAGCCGAAAAAACTGTGCAAAGCAACGATTGCCCGGGACATCCGGGCGGTTTTTGCCACAGGTGGCGGTGAACCCGATCACCGGCGGCTGAAATGCTTGCCTGCCGCCCTTGCGCCGTCGTCGTCCGCCTCGATAAGGTGTCGCACAAACGTCACCACCATCGGCAAGGCAGTGCGATACATCAGTACACGGGGCGCCGCACCGATCCTGGGCTTCGAAGAGACCCTTCTCACCGGTCTGGCCCGCGACGGCGGCTTGTATGTGCCCGAAAGTTGGCCGACATTCACCTCGGAGGAAGTCCGTGCGCTGGCCGGGCTGCCCTATTCCGAATTGGCGGCTCGAGTCATGTTGCCGTTCCTGGGCGGCGCCATCGACCCCGATGAATTTCGGAGATTGGTCGATGACGCCTACAAAGGATTCAATCATGCGGCGGTGACGCCCCTGGTGCAGCTCGATCATGATTTATGGTTGATGGAGCTGTTTCATGGGCCGACTTTGGCCTTTAAGGATGTCGCGCTGCAACTTTTGGGGCGGCTGTTCGATCTTCTGCTGGCCCGCCGGGATCAGCGGGTGACGGTGGTTGGCGCGACCTCGGGCGATACCGGTTCGGCGGCGATCGAAGCCTGTCGCGATCGCAGCCATCTCGACATCTTCATGCTGCACCCGTTGGACCGGACCTCGGCGATTCAGCGCCGGCAGATGACGACGGTGATGGCCGACAACGTCTATAATATCGCTGTCCAGGGCACGTTTGACGACTGCCAGGATATGGTCAAGGCGATGTTCGGCGATGCCGGGTTCCGCGACCGCCTGCGGTTGTCGGCGGTCAACTCCATCAACTGGGCCAGGATCATGGCCCAGATCGTGTATTATGTCGGAGCCGCGGTGGCCTTGGGCGCGCCCGACCGGGCGGTGGCTTTCACCGTGCCCACCGGCAATTTCGGGAACATCTATGCCGCCTATGGCGCCCGGGCGATGGGGATTCCCATCGACCGTCTGGTGGTCGGTTCCAACAGCAATGACATTCTGACGCGCTTTTTCCGCTCCGGGGTCATGGCGACCGCGCCGGTGACACCTACTCTTAGTCCCAGCATGGACATTCAAATCTCCAGTAATTTCGAACGCCTGTTGTTCGATCTGCACCAGCGCGACAGCGGGGCCTTGGCTGACGGCATGCGTCGGTTCCGGGCCTCCGGCAGTTACAGCGTGGCGCCGAACCAATTGGAAACCGCGGGCGCGCTGTTTGCCGCCTATCGGGCCGATGACGACCAGACTCGGGCCATCATCGCCGACGTTTGGCGGCAGAGCGGGCAATTGGTCGACCCGCACACCGCGGTTGGCCTGCATGCCGCCCGGGCCGCCCGGTCCGAACACGCCGTGGCCGAGACGGTGCCGATGGTGGCGTTGGCCTGCGCGCACCCGGCGAAGTTTCCCGAGGCGGTCGCCGCCGCGACCGGCGTACATCCGGCCCTGCCGGATCGGCTTGCCGATCTGCTGGCGCGGCCGGAACGGCTGACTGTGCTACCCAACTCATTGGACGCTGTGCAAGCGTACATCCTGCGCCATGCCCGTCTGGGCGAAGCCAAACCCCGGGGGAGCGTGTGAGCAGCGTCAAGGTTACTACTCTTGCCAACGGACTACGGATTGCCTCGGACACCATGGACGGGGTTGAAACGGTGTCGCTGGGCTGCTGGGTCGGCGTCGGGACCCGCAACGAGCGGGCCGAGGTCAACGGCGTCGCCCATTTGTGCGAACACATGATGTTCAAGGGTACCGCACGCCGTAGCGCGTTCGCCATTTCCGAACAGATTGAAAACGTCGGCGGTCACCTGAACGCCTACACCACCCGTGAGCATACCGCGTATTACGCCAAGGTGTTGGCCGAGGACGCGCCGCTGGCCCTCGACATCATCGCCGACATGCTCCAGAATTCGCTGCTGGACGAGGATGAACTGGTCCGCGAGCGGGCCGTGGTGCTTCAGGAGATCGGGCAGGCCATCGACACCCCTGACGACATCGTCTTCGACCATTTCCAGTCCACCGCCTATCCCAGTCAGGCGCTGGGGCGGCCGGTGTTGGGTTCGGCCAGAACCGTGGGCTCGTTGGAGCGGCCGGCCCTGATCGAGTATCTTAGCCGCCACTACGGCGCCACCAGCATTGTGGTGTCGGCGGCGGGGCGAATCGACCATGACCGCCTGGTCGCCATGAGCGAGCAGGCGTTTCGCAACCTGCCGTCCCAAGCCGAAACGCTGCTGGAGCCGGCCCGTTATCGGGGCGGCGATTACCGGGAACAGCGCGACCTGGAGCAATTGCATCTGATCGTCGGATTCAACGGCATCAGCGTCTATCACCCCGATTATTACGCCAATTCCGTGCTGTCGACCCTGCTTGGCGGCGGCATGTCCTCGCGCCTGTTTCAAGAGGTTCGCGAAAAGCGCGGCCTTGTCTACAGCATCTATAGCTTTGCCGGGACCTATCGGGATGGCGGTTTGTTCGGCGTCTATGCCGGCACCAGCCCCAGCCAGGCCCGGGAGTTGGTCCCGATCCTGTGCCACGAGATCAAACGCGTCACCCAGGACGTGACGGAAGACGAGGTGATGCGGGCGCGGGCGCAGCTTAAGGCCGGAACGCTGATGGCTCTCGAAAGCACCATGTCCCGGTGCGAACATTTGGGCCAACAATTGCTGGCCTACGGCCGGCCGGTGCCGACCGACGAGGTTGTTCGCAAAATCAATGCCGTGGACTTGGAGACGGTTCGCCGGGTGGCCGGACAGTTGTGTCAGAACCCGCCGACCGTGACGGCGCTGGGGCCACTCGACGACCTTGAGTCTTATGACCGGATTGCCGCGCGACTGGCCTGACCCACCGGGACCGGGCGGCGTCCGGCGCACCGGTCGGCCGGTGAACGTCCCGGGCCAGTGGCCATGATGCGTTTTCTCGGCGGCGGCCTGCTCAATCTGCCCTCGGTCCGCCTGGAGGGGGAGGGGGTGGTGGTGCGGCCGCCGACCCTGCGCGATTGGGCGGCGTGGGCCGAGTTGCGCGGAGTCAGCCGCGACTTTCTGACCCCGTGGGAGCCGGCCTGGCCGGCCGACTGCCTGTCCCGGGCCACGTTTACCCGCCGCCTGCGCCGGCAGGTCAGCGAGTGGCGGGATGACCTGGGCTACAGCTTCGTCACCTGCGAACAGGACACCGACCGGTTGGTCGGCGGCCTGGGCCTGGGCAACATCCGGCGCGGCGTGGCCCAGGTGGCCACGCTCGGCTACTGGGTCGGTCAGCCCTATGCCCGACGCGGTTATACCAGCGTGGCGGTGCGGTTAGCCCTTGACTTCGCCTTCGATCATCTTAGCCTGCACCGGGTCGAGGCCTCGTGTCTGCCCGGCAATCAGGCCAGCCGCGGCCTGCTCCAGAAGCTTGGGTTCACCTGCGAAGGCTTGGCCCGCGGCTATCTGCGCATCAACGGCGCCTGGCGCGATCATCTGCTGTTCGCGCTGCTGAAGGAGGACTGGCGGGGATAAACGCCCGCCTTCGGTGTCGCGCCCCCCTCTTTTTTCCGGAGACAGAGACCATGGGTTCCGATTCCGCTGTTTGGCTGATTACCGGGTGTTCCACCGGCCTTGGTCGCGATCTGGCCCGGGCGGTGCTTCGCCAGGGTCGGCGCCTGGTGGCCACCGCGCGCAAGCCCGAGACCCTGGCCGAGTTCGCCGCCCGCGACGATGCCCTGGTGGCGGCGTTGGACGTGACCCAGCCGGACCAGATCGCCGAGGTCGTGCAACAGGCCGAGGCCCGATTCGGCGCCATCGACGTGGTGGTCAACAACGCCGGTTATGGTTACCTGTCGGCGGTCGAAGAGGGCGAGGATGCGGAAATCCGGGCGATGTTCGAAACCAATGTCTTCGGCCTGGCCGCCGTCACCCGGGCGGTGCTGCCGGGCATGCGCGCCCGCCGCCGTGGCCATGTGGTCAACATCTCGTCCATGGGCGGGCTGATCGGGTTTCCCGGCATCGGTTATTACAATGCCACCAAATTTGCGGTGGAAGGCCTGTCCGAGGCCCTGGCCAAGGAATGCGCGCCCCTGGGCATTCGGGTGACGGTGGTCGAACCGGGACCGTTCCGGACCGACTGGGCCGGCCGCTCGTTGCGCACGCCCGCCGTCGCCATCGATGACTACGCCGCCACCGCCGGCGCCCGGCGGGCCGCCATCCAGGGGTACAGCGGGTCCCAGCCCGGCGACCCGGTCCGGGCCGCCGAGGCCATCCTCCAGGCGGTCGAAGCGCCGGAGCCGCCCTTGCATCTGCTGCTGGGTCGCCCCGCCTATGATCAGGTGACGGCCAACCTGAAGGCGTTTTCCGCCGGCTTGGAGCAATGGCGGGAGGTGACGCTGGCTGCCGATTATCCCGCCGCCGGTTAATTCACCGGTTCCGAACATCCCGGGGGGCGGGGACCGCATGATCAATCTGTTCAAGACCGGCGTGTTGTTGGCCGTTCTGACGGCGCTGTTCGTCGGTGCGGGATTTCTGATCGGCGGCAAGGTCGGCATGATCGTGGCCTTGGTGGTGGCGTTGGGACTGAATGCCTTCGCCTATTGGAACTCGGGAAACCACCTGCTCCAGACCTATGGCGCCCGGGAGGTGACCCGGGCCAGTCATCCCGAGCTGTATGGTCTGGTCGCAGAACTCGCCACCGGGGCGGGGTTGCCGATGCCCCGGATCTACCTGATCGACAGCGACCAGCCCAACGCCTTCGCCACCGGCCGCAACCCCGAGAACGCCGCCATCGCGGTCAACACCGGATTGCTCCGCATGCTGACCCGGGAGGAGGTGGCCGGCGTGATCAGCCACGAACTGGCCCATATCCGGAACTACGACACCCTGATCATGACGGTGGCGGCGACGCTGGCCGGTGCCCTGGCGGTGCTCACCCAGTTTGGCGGCGAGAGCCATGACGCCCAGGGCCAGCCCACCGGCCCCGGCCTGATCGGCGGGCTGCTGTTGCTGATTCTGGCGCCGTTGGCCGCGGCGCTGGTTCAGATGGCCATCAGCCGCACCCGGGAATATGAAGCCGACCGGATCGGCGCCAGCATCGCCGGCCAACCGGTCGGGCTGGCCGACGCCCTGGTCAAAATCCACCAGGGCGTCCGGCATTTGGTCAATCCCGCGGCCGAGGCCAATCCGGCCACGGCGCACCTGTTCATCATCAACCCGTTGCAGGACGGCTGGGTGGCCGGGCTGTTCGCCACCCATCCCCCTACCGCCGAGCGGGTGCGCCGGCTGCGGGCGATGTCGGGCGGTGCCGGTGCCGCCATCGGCCGGGTGGCGCGGGTCTTGTGATCGCCGTCAGCGGAACGGCTGAGACATTGGGATTACGGAGGGATCGCGGGCATCTGGCCCGCCGGTGCAGCCGGAACATTCATTTCAGGGTGACAATTGCACCTTTTACTACGCAATATACTCTTGGAAGATTCGCGTGAGAACCACGAGCATTTCTGGGCCTTTGTCCCTTGCGTAATCAAACATGGATATCCAGAAAGCATTGAGTGTACCCGTTCCGCCCAAGGTTGTACTATCATATCTCTTGCCAGACGCTACAATATTTTTGTTCATATGTTTTGATTCAGTTGAATTATTTTTAAATAGTCCAACTCTCGAGATCTCAGAGAAAATAGCGGCAAATTCTTGTGAGCTTTGTTCAGTGCTTTTAGTGAACCAGCTTCCCTCGATGAATGATATCATATTTGCCATTTCAGTAGCTAGGCATCGCCCGCATTCTTGAAGAAAACGATTATCTTGTTCATTATTATACCATTGTTCATCCTCATAGCTGTCAGGAAACTCTACCTTAAGAGCGCCCTCTCATCTCCTCACGCCCGTAACGGCAGGCGGACCGTGAACACCGCGCCGGCGATGCTGCCATCGGGGGCCAGCCGGTTGCGGGCGACGATGGTGCCGTGGTGGGCCTCGACGATTTGCTTGCTGATGCTGAGGCCGAGACCGGAGTGGGTGCCGAATTTTTCGGTGGGGGGGCGTTCGCTGTAGAAGCGGTCGAAGATCGCTTCGAGTTTGCCCTCGGGGATGCCCGGCCCGTGATCGGTGACGGTGATTTCCACCGCCTGGCCGTCGCGGCGGGCGGCCAGGGTCACGACCCCGCCCGGGGCCGAGAACGACAGGGCGTTGGCGATCAGATTCTGGAAGACCTGGACCAGCCGCCCCTCGAATCCCCGGACCGTCAGATCGACGCCGGTGGGCAACCGGGCTTCCAGCCGCGGCGCTTGATCAGCCTCGCCGGCGGTGGTGGCGGTGTGGATATCGGCCAGCATGCGCAGGATGGCGCCGACATCCACCGCCTCGGTTTCGGCCCGGCTGAGTTCGGCGTCAATCCGCGAGGCGTGGGAGATGTCCGAGATCAGGCGGTCGAGCCGGCGCACATCATCCTCGATGATGGCCATTAACGGCCGCTGTCGCTCGATGTCGTGAATCCGCGCCGCCGTTTCCACCGCGCTCCGTAGCGACGACAGCGGATTCTTCAGTTCGTGGGAGACGTCGGCGGCAAAATGCTCGATGGCGTCCATGCGCGCCCACAGCGCCGAGGTCATTTCGCGCAACGCCAGCGACAACTCGCCGATCTCGTCGTGGCGGTTGGTGAAGTCGGGAATCTCCTGGTGCCGGCCATGGCCACGGCGAACCTGATCGGCCGCTTGGGCCAGCAGGCGAATCGGCCGGACGATGGAGCTGGCCAGATAGAGCGACAGCGCAACCGTTACGGTCAGGGTGACGGCAAAAACGTGCAGGATGTCGAGCCGGACCGACTGAACCGCCGCTTCGATCCGGTTGCCGTTTTGGGTCAGCAGCAGCGCACCCAGGACGGTATCGTGTTTGACCGGCACCGCGGCGGTCAGGGTGAGGCCGCCTTCCGGGGTGGTCCAGGCGATGGCGCTGGCCTCTCCGGCCAGGGCCTGCTGAAGGTCGGTGGCCAGATTGGCCTGGAGCAGGGGGGACTCCCTGAACACCGGCAACTGGTCGCGGCTGGGAAAGGCGTGGGCGATGGTATCGTAAAACCGGCCCAGCCGGTCCACCAGCCAGCCCGGCGACGGGTCGGGCGGCAGCGGCGCGACGCCGGGGGCTTCCGGCCCCTGACTGTCGCCGATCAGGGTCCCCGCGGCGTCGAACAACCGGGTGCGGGTCTCGGTGGGTTCGGCCAGGCCCCGAACCATCAGTCGCGCCAAGTCCGGAGCCAGACGCAACCCGGCCCCGGGCACATCCACCACCGCCCCGACTCCCAAGGCGCCGCCGAAAATGCGGGCCTCGGTGTTCAAGGCTTCCAGTTCGTCCTGAATCAGGCGGTCCTGGTAGCGGCCCAAATACATGACGCCGCCAACCAGGATGGCCAGCGCCAGCACATTGAGGGCCAGAATCCGCCGGGTCAGCGGCGACAGACGTCGCCGCTGCCTCTGATTGCAATCAAGTGTCCTTGTAGCGATAGCCGACACCATAGAGCGTTTCAATCTGGTTGAATTCGGGATCCGCGGCGCGGAACTTCTTCCGGACACGCTTGATATGGCTGTCGATGGTCCGGTCATCGACATAAATGCACTCACCGTAGGCGGCGTCCATCAACTGGTCACGGTTTTTGACGTGGCCAGGCCGCACCGCCAGCGCCTTGACCAGCAGGAACTCGGTGACGGTGAGATCAATGGCCGCGCCCTTCCAGGTGCAGGCGTGGCGGCTGCTGTCGAGCAGCAGGTCACCCCGGGCCACCACCGCCCCCGGTTCGCTGACCAGCCGGCCGCGGCCGATGGCCTCTCGCCGCAGCAGCGCCCGGATGCGTTCGATCAGCAGCCGTTGGGAGAAGGGTTTGCGGATGTAGTCGTCGGCCCCCATGCGCAGACCCAAAACCTCGTCCTGTTCGTCATCCTTGGAGGTCAGGAAGATGACCGGCAGGCTGGAGACCTGGCGGAGCCGGGCGAGCAGTTCCATCCCGTCCAGCCGCGGCATTTTAATGTCGAGCACCGCGAGGTCGGCCGGCCGTTGGGTGAGACCGCGCAGGGCCTCGGTGCCGTCGGTGTAGGTACGGACCTCGAAGCCCTCGGCCTCCAGGGCGATGGAAACCGAGGCCAGGATGTTACGATCGTCGTCAACCAGCGCAATGGTCTGGGGCATATCTGAACCACTCCCTCTGGCCGGGATGTGTCCGGCCGGTGGCATTCCTCATACCGCCGCTTTGTGCTGAAATTTTGGCGGCGTTTCACCTTCTCTTTTTCCCGGCCTCTCGCCAAAATATGGGGTCCATCGCTCCTCATCCCATGAGCCCGGCCCATGACGGTTAACCAAGGTTCGGAATTAACCCCCAAGACCGGCGTTGCCGCGGACCCGCCGGGCCTGATGGCCCGCCGGATTCTGCGGCGGGCCGACCGGGCGACGCTGGCGACCGCCCGACGCGACGGGTCCGGTTGGCCCTACCCGACACTGGCGATGGTCGCCCTGGATCGTGACGCCAGCCCGCTGCTGTTGGTCTCGACGCTGGCCGAGCATACCCGGAACCTGTTGGTGGACGCTCGGGTCGGGTTGCTGTTCGACGCCACCGCCGGTCTGGCCAATCCTTTGGCCGGCGCCCGGGTGACCGTGCTGGGGCGGGCACACCCGACCGCAGAGCCCCGGCACCGGCACCGCTATCTGGCGCGGCATCCCGAGGCGGCGCTCCATGATGGCTTTGGCGATTTCGGGTATTATCGGGTCGAGGTGGAACAGGCGCATCTGGTCGCCGGTTTTGGCCGCGTCCATTGGATCGATCGGGCAGAGCTGATTCTGAATTGCGAAACCGGACTCCCGGGCGGTCTGGCCGAAGACGAAGCGGCCCTGGTCCGACAGATCGATCCCCAGTGGGTCCGGGCCCTGACGGCGACCCTGACCGACGTCGTCGGGGCGTCCGATCGGGACCTTGGGGCTGAACCGTGGGCCGTCACCGGCCTTGACCCCGAAGGTTGCGATGTTCGCCAGGGTGGCCGTGTCGTTCGCTTCGACTTCGATCAACCGGTCGGGACTGCCGCGGCCGCTCTGGCGGCCCTGGCCCGGCTGGCCGGCGATCGCCACGAATAGGGCCGAGCCGTGGGGGCCACACCACATTCGGAACAAGCAGGGTGGCGCCGCCCCTGGTTCCGCGGGGCACCCCCCCTATGTCATAGCCGACGCAAACACCATAAGGGCTCGCGGCGGAGCCATTCACCGGAAGATGACAGCCATGTACAGCAAAACGACCCGCATGATTACGATCACGGTGCAGCCGATCTATCTCCCTAACCAGTCCTGTCCGGATAAAAACCGCTTTGTCTGGGCCTATCAGGTGTTGATCGAGAACAACAGCAACGAGACCGTGCAGCTACGGTCCCGTTTTTGGCGTATCACGGACGGCTTTGGGCAGATTCAGGAGGTCAGTGGCCCGGGGGTGCTCGGTGTGCAGCCGGTGCTACCCCCAGGAGGCAAATACGAATATACGAGTGGCACGCCGTTGCCGACGCCCTCTGGGATTATGACGGGTACCTACCAAATGGAGACAGAGACCGGCGAGCGGTTCGATGTGGCGATTCCGGCGTTTTCGTTAGACAGTCCGCATCAGCCGATTAGCCTGCACTAAGGGTGTTTTTTCTTCTTGATATCGAGAGAGATTCGCCCAACATACATCTCGAACGCGAGCGGTTCTGCCCAAGCTCGGAATCATCCGCCCGAACTCGGGGTCATCAGCAAAGAAAGCCCGATTATGACGCACCCTAAGATTTCCCAGGCCGAGACGATCGTGCGCGGTCCGGTGTTGCTGCGCGGCCCCGTGCCGGCGGTGGCGCGGCCCAGTCGGACCGAAGCGGAAGAGGCGGTGCGCACGCTGATTCGCTGGGCTGGCGACGACCCGGGGCGTGAAGGTCTGGTCGGCACCCCGGAGCGCGTGGCGCGGGCCTACGAGGAGTTTTTCGCCGGCTACCGGAGCGATCCGGTTGACCTGTTGACGCGAACCTTTGAGGAAACCGACGGTTACGACGAAATGGTGGTGCTTAAGGACATCCGCCTCGAGTCTCATTGCGAGCACCATATGGTTCCGATCATCGGAAAGGCGCATGTTGCTTATCTGCCTCGGCGCCGGGTGGTTGGGATCAGCAAGCTGGCCCGGGTGGTGGAGGTTTACGCTCGCCGTCTTCAGATTCAGGAGAAGATGACCGCACAAATCGCCAACACCATTGATCAGGTGTTACAGCCGCAGGGCGTTGCGGTGGTGGTGGAAGCGAGCCATCAGTGCATGACGACCCGTGGTATTCACAAGACCGGGGTGGTCATGGTCACCAGCCGGATGCTTGGGGCTTTTCGCACGGACCCGTCAACCCGCCGTGAGTTCCTGAGCATGATCGGCAGTCCGACCAGCGGCCGGGCCGATTAGGGTTAGGCGTTCGGATTACGCGGGCGTTGCGGGTTTGTAGGGTCCGGGTTGCCGAAGGGGCGTGCGCGGTACCACCAGCTCGGCCAGGCCATCGGCGATCCGGATCGCCGGTCGGTCGACCAGTTCGGTAAACAAGGCGGCCGCGGCCACCACCAGCGGCGCCGAGACCAGGAAGGATACAGCGATCGCCACAGAATAGTCGAGAGTGGGGAGCAGGAACAACGCCAGTCCGGTGGACAGGGAACAAACCAACGGAAAGTGAATCAGGTACAGGCTATAAGAAATCCGGCCGAGGAACCGGAACGCCGGTCGCGCCAGCAGGCGGCGTGCCCGGGTAAACTGGTTGGCCGCCTGGATCAGCAGGACTGCCCCCAAGATATGGTAGAAAACAGCCTTGTGGGCACTGCCGACCGTGGGCAGTAGGGACCAGAGGCCCTGATCGGCACCGTAATAGGGATAAGAGCCGAATGTCAGACCCAGGATGACCGCCAGCAGCGTCAGGACCAGGGGGGCGTCGCGGTCGCCCGAGCGGAGTTGGTGGTCGGAGAGCACGATGCCCAGGATAAAGGCCAGGTAATAGCTGTCATAGAAGATCGCCATGGCCACGAGGTACGGCCACCGGGAGCCGAAGCCACCAAACAGTGCCAGCAGGCTGAACACCAGGAACGAGCCGTATAACTAGGTCTGCATGGTCCACAGCACCGGATCGAGACGCCAGCTGCCGTTGAAGAAGGCGCCGACCGCGCCATCCTCGACCGCGCCCCAGAACGGAATGAAGGTGGCGTAGGCGTCGGTCATTCCCGATCGGGTGATGGGCCGGATTTCGCCGTAGCTGTAACCGCCCGCGGCCAGGAGAGCCCAGGCCAGCAACACCGCGGCCAGCACCGGTAAGGCCAGCCGCACATAGCGTTTGGCCGCCAGCCGTCGCAAACCGTCGAGTTCACCCGAGGCGATGAAGCGGTGACTGAGAACGTAACCGCTGAGCACGAAGAATAAGCACACGGCGAAGTTGCCGTTGACGATAATGTTGAAGGGCGAGGTCGCAAACTCGTCCTCCCACAACCCATGGCCCTGGGTTCGGTCGAGATAGTAGACATGCGGCAGGAAGACCTGGATGAAATGGCAGACGAACACCGCAAAGGCGGCAATCCCGCGGATGCCGTCCAGGTGCTCCAACCGTTGCGCTGCCATTCCCTTGCCCTCACCCCATGCCGTGGGCGGGACGCTACCACGGCCGGACGGACGGGAGGAGCCTCAAAGGAGGCTCGCGTGACCGGTGAGTGCGGGCATCAGGCGTGGCAGGGCTGGCGTTGGTCGGCCGGGGGCAGGATCGCCCGCCGGCTGCGGTGAAATGTGGGAACCGTGATGCGGTTGGCCTTGAGCCAGGTCCCGAACCGGCCGTCGACCGTCACCACATGGTCAAATAGCCAGCGCCCCAGCAGCGCCCGCAGGCCGCGGGCCACGTCGTGGTTGGCGTGGGCGTCTCGGGCCAGTTCGGTGACCTGGCGGCAAAAGCTGTCGTGGCAGGCCCTGTGGAAGTCCAACTCCGGATAACCGAATTTCACCATCAGCGACTCTTCAAAATCAAAATGGTGCTCGGAATAACATTGTAAAGCGGCCAACACCGGTTCGACCGCCTCGCGACTGAGTTCCTCGGCCATATTGATATGCAACTGATTCAGCAGACTGACCAGGGTCAGATGATCGGCGTCGAGTCGCGAAACGCCGATCGAATATTTTTTGCGCCAGACCAGCATCATGCCTCCTCGCGGCGCTCCCCGCTCGCTTTCACATGCTCACGTCCGCCGGCTTGGTCGCCGCAGCACGCATCATCTCTAACAGGCTTTGATGACGGTTCCGGTGTTGTCTGGCCGGCTGGATACGATATTCACTCGATAGAATAATGGCCGCTTTCGTAGCGCCGGGTATGATCGATGTCAATCATCTTTCCTCTAAAATGAGGATGATGATCGCTTAAGGTGCCCGCTAGATCCTGATTTGTGGCGAGCAAACGCTGTCGAGTGGCAGCGACAACGATCTGAGGTGGCGTTGAGCCGAAGAGCTTTTTTCAAATGCCCTCGGCCGTCGGAAGCCAACGTCGCCCGGTATTGAAGGCGCGCCAAAGCCGCCACAGGCAACGGAGATTCAGTGGGCGGCCGGCGGCGGTGGGGTGGTCTTTGCTTGTCTGGCATCGCCCGGGCCTGTAGGGTCCCGTCGCTGACGGCGACTCAACCGCTTGCTGGAATTTGCCTGGACGATGATGTGCGACGGGATTGTCACAAGCCGATGGGGCTGGATTCTGGGGGTGCTGGCGGTCGGCTGGTTGGGCTTGAGCCCGGCGAGCGCCGCCGCGTCGGCTCCCGGGGTTGATCATGTGCCCGGGGTTGATCATGTGGAGGTCTACAAGGGTAAACATGAGTTGCGGTTGCTGGCCGGGGATCATCTGGTCAAGAAATACCGGGTCGCGCTGGGCCGGCAGCTTGGCAAGAAGGAACGGGCCGGGGACAACCGCACCCCCGAGGGGGCGTATGTGATTGACTATGTCAAGCGGGACAGCGGTTTTCACCGGGCGCTACACATTTCGTACCCCAACGCCACCGACGCCCAGCAGGCGGCCCGCAAGGGCGTTTCGCCCGGCGGCGATATCATGATTCACGGCCTGCCCGGCGAAACCAAGCTGATTAAAAGCATTCATGAAGCCTTCGATTGGACCAAGGGCTGCATTGCTCTGACCAACCCGGAAATCGATGAAGTGGCGCATCTGGTCAGGCCGGGGACGCCGATTGTGATTTATCCGTAACGAAACCTGGCGGCGCGGCCCTGGAAACTTTCAGTGACGTCTCTCAGTAGCCTGATTTTGACGGCCATCACAAACGCTCATGACTGTTTATAAAGAGTCTCCAATCTCTTATGCCATGTGATGATTGGCTGTCCGGTGGGGGGGGCGCCACCCTTCTGCGGCGCGATGATACTCTGCCGAGTCCCAACACATCAAGCTGATGAATGCACGCCAGCGTGCTGTTGGCATAGATTCTGGTGATCTCTGCCGCCTGTTGGCGGCAGGCTCTCCGGGTCCGGGGCGGCTTGCGGCCGATTGGACAAATCCGCCGGCTTGGTGTAGTCTCTCTGGCAGTCGCGCTGATGCTGCGGCGGCGTGTTGCGCCGAAAGGCGGTGACCGATGGGCATTCGGGGCGGGAGAATCGCGGCCGTGCGGCCGTTGGTGGTGTCGCTGGTGCCACTGTTGCCAGTGTTGCTGCTGTTGGCAGGGCAGGCGGGCGCCCAGACGCCGGTGTCTGACGGGCCTGGGGCGACGCTTTGGTGGCCTGGCGACCCGAATCTGGCCTTCCTCCTGGTGGTGATCGGCTTTTACGGCCTGATTTTCGAGCTGGCGAATCCCGGAATGGTGGTTCCGGGGTTGGTGGGCGCCATCAGTTTGATGTTCGGGGTCTATGCCCTCAGCGTGTTGCCGGTCAATTATGCCGGACTGGGGTTGATCGTGCTGGGCATTGCCTTGATGGTCGGCGAGGCGTTTCGGCCCCGCTTCGGTGTGCTCGGTGTGGGCGGCGTCATTGCCTTTGTCGTGGGCGCGACTCTGCTGTTCGACACCAGCGGCGGCGGAATCGGCCTGTCGTGGGCGGTGATTCTGGGTACCGCTGCGACCACGGCCCTGATGCTGTCGTTGTCCCTGTCGCTGGGTGTCCGCGCTCACCGTCGACCGGTGGTCACCGGCGCCGAAGGACTGGTCGGTGCCACCGCCACCGTGGTCTCGTGGTCGGCAGGCGAGGGGCAGGTGTTCGTCATGGGCGAACTGTGGCGCGCTCACGGACCGCCAGGGCTTGCGCCGTTGCAACCGGTCCGAGTCACCGCTGTGCAAGGCCTGACCGTGACCGTCGTTTCCGTCCCGCCTTGCCCCGAATCGAGGACTGCGCCATGATCGGACAGTTTGATGTTACCCTGCCGTTGGTCATCATCGTCTTTGCCGGCATTGTCCTGTTCTCGTCGGTTCGTGTCCTACGCGAGTACGAGCGGGCGGTGGTTTACACGCTTGGCCGGTTCAGCGGCATTTCCGGCCCGGGCTTCTTTCTGCTGGTTCCCTACGTCCAGCAAATGCGCAGGGTCGACATGCGGACCCTGGTTCACGACGTGCCGGAACAGGATGTGATCTCCCGGGACAATGTTTCAGTGAAGGTCAATGCGGTATTGTATTACCGGGTGGTGGATGCCGGGCGAGCCATCAATCAGGTGGAAAATTATATCATGGCCACCAGTCAACTGGCTCAAACCACCCTGCGCTCGGTTCTGGGCAAGCATGAACTGGACGAAATGCTGGCCGAGCGCCAGAAGCTGAACAGCGATATCCAGGAAATACTCGACGCCCAGACCGAGAATTGGGGCATCAAGGTGGCCAATGTCGAGATCAAGCATATCGATCTCAATGAGAACATGATCCGTGCCATTGCCAAACAGGCCGAGGCCGAGCGCATCCGCCGGGCCAAGGTGATCAATGCAGAAGGCGAACGACAGGCGGCGGAACAACTGGTCAGGGCCGCCCACATCCTGGCGGGTGAACCCCGGGCGATGGAGTTACGCTACCTTTCGGCGATGCAGGACATTGCCGGGGACCGCACCTCGACCATTCTGTTCCCGTTGCCGGTTGACCTGCTGTCGACCTTGACCCGAACCGCCGGGCGAGGCGGCGGCGTGACCGAATGATCTCGGCGGGCCAGTCCCACGCGGTTCCAGGGACTGACGGTGCCTGGCGCCGACAGGGCAAAGACCCCGACCATCGGTCCTACTGTTGTTCCTGATTTCCCGGCGCCGAACGAGGGTGCCGGGGGGCGTTCGGCGCCGTGACTTCCAGGGTCACGGCGCCGTTTTGGGGTGGCCCCGAGAGTTTCAACCGGTCTTGAAGTCCGTGCTTGATGATGGCGCGGACCAAGGCTTCGTAAATCGGCAGATCGGGGTCCGGTCCGAGTTCGGGTTTGGCCTCGGGCGTCTTCACCGGCTTCCGTCCCGCGGTTGAGGGGGAGGCCGGCGTGGGCTCGGTCGGTGACCAACCGGTGGGGGCCTCTGGGGCAACCGGCGCCGGTCCGGCGGCGGGCGGTTTTGGCGCTGTCGGGGCGCCGGCGGTGGTCGGGGGCTTGGGCTCGGTCGGTGCGCCGGGGGCAGGGGATGGTTGCCCGCCGGGCGTGCCCGTTCCGACCGCACCCGGTCCGGTGGTGGCCGGTGGCTTCGGCCCGGTCGGTCCCCCGGCGGTCGCCGGTGGCTTTGCGGCCCCCGGGGGTTCGGTTCCGGCGGGGGACTTCGGCCCGGCGGGGCTGCCGCCGGCCGCCGGCGGCTTGGCGGCGCCCGGGGCCTCGGCGCCACCGGCGGGTTGCGGCGGGCCGGCACCGGGGCCCCCGGGGCCCGGGACTTTGCCGCCGGGCGCGACGCCGGATTGTCCTGGGGGCGGCGGGGGCGGCTCTTGCTTTTTCTCCTCCATGCCGGGGCGCCAATCCCGGAAGCAGTCGATGAAGATCGTGTCACGGCACGTCCGCAGGACCTCTCGGGCCGGGGGCGCCATGGTCCCCGACTGGTCGGCGGACGGCGGCGGCGGTGGGGGCGGCGGTGCCGGCATCGCGGAGTCGACAGGAACCTGCTGCGCCGTCACCGGGAGCGGCACCAGTAGCAGAGGCAGAAGCCAAAACAACGTGGCTCGCATCTCGGATCGTCCCCGATGAACCGGCGCCGTGGTTGGAGGGAAAGGACGGCGCTCACGCCCATCATACCAATATTGGCAGACATAGCCGGGCGCGGAAGCGAAAGTTATTGGGCGCGGTAGGAGAAGCGGCGTTCGAATCGTGCCCGGTCGGCGGGTTCCAGCGCCACCTCCAAGTGGGCGCTGGTCTCGTCGTCCTCGCGCCGGATCACCTCGCCATGCTGATGGAGCCATGCCAGGGCGGCCCCATCCTGAAGATCGACCGTCAGGCGGGTGCGCTCGCGACTGGCGGTGATCAACCGGTCGAGCACGGCGTGTAACGTGTCCAGGCCTGCACCGGTCAGCGCCGATACCGCCACCGCCGCCTGGCCGGAGGCGCATCGGACCTGAAGCAGGACGTGGTCGCGGGCGTCGGCCTCCAGCAGGTCAACCTTGTTCAACACTTCCACCAGTCGCGAATCCGTTTGGGGGTCGATCTCCATGCCCCGCAGCACGCCGTACACGTCGTCGCGCTGGGCCTGGCTGTCGGGGTGCGCCACGTCACGGACATGGAGGATGATGTCGGCGGCCATGACCTCTTCCAGGGTGGCCCGGAAGGCGGCAATCAGCGTCGTCGGCAGGTCCGAAATGAAGCCGACGGTATCCGAGAGGATGATCTGCCGCCCCGACGGCAACGCGATGGCGCGCATGGTGGGGTCGAGCGTCGCGAACAACAGATCTTTGGCGAACACGTCGGCGCCCGCCAACCGGTTGAACAGGGTTGACTTGCCGGCGTTGGTGTAACCGACCAGCGCCACCACCGGAAAGGGGACGCGATCCCGGGCCCGCCGATGCAGGCCGCGGGTTCGCCGCACCTCTTCCAGGTCCTTGCGAATCCGCAGGATGCGGTCGCCGATCAGGCGACGGTCCAATTCGAGCTGCGACTCGCCAGGTCCGCCCAGGAAACCGAAGCCGCCGCGTTGGCGCTCCAGGTGGGTCCAGGATCGGACCAGCCGCGACCGTTGATAGGTCAGCGCGGCTAGTTCCACCTGGAGCTGTCCTTCCCGGGTGCGAGCCCGGGCACCAAAAATCTCCAGGATCAGACCGGTGCGGTCAATCACCTTGGTTTCGGTCTGCCGTTCCAGGTTACGTTGCTGGACCGGCGTTAAGGCGTGGTTGAAGACAATCAGGGAGATGCCCTGATCTTTCACCAGACCGGCCAGCCGTTCCACCGACCCCGAACCCAGGAAGGTCGACGGGTGCGGTCGCGAAATGGGGATGGTTTCGGCATGGCATACCGTCAGGTCGATGGCGGCGGCCAGAGCGACGGCCTCTTCAAGCTGAGACCCGGGGCTCCGTCGGCCTTCGCCGGTGGCGGCGCGGAGCACGGGATGCACGACCGCGGCCTGACCGGTACCGGCGGTGGTGCTATCCCTTGGGGTTTTCACGGTTTCAGTCGTGGTCCGGGTCCTTGGCTGGTTCAAACAACTGAATGGGGTGGGCGGGCATGACCGTTGAAATGGCATGCTTGTAAACCAGTTGAGAATGTGCATCCCGGCGCAGCAAAACAGAGAAATTATCAAACCAAGTAATAATTCCCTGAAGCTTGACTCCATTGACCAGGAACACCGTCACCGGTGTCTTATTTTTCCGGACATGGTTCAGGAACACGTCCTGAACATTTTGGCCTTTCTCGGACATGTCTGGTTAGCCCTTTCATTGGCTGTTCTTGGGGCCCGGTGTCGAGGCCCGGTTTGGTTCCAGGGATGACAACTATACCTGGAGACAGGTGTTCCGAAAAGTTGGAACGGATATGGTGTCACCGAGACGATGCACCAAGTCGCAGAGCGAAAGACAATCGTCAAACCGGAGTCCCGGCGGGTACTGACCGAAATCGCAGTCGAGGGCGGTCCCCACCAGGACCGGCAGGCAACCGGCCATGTGGGCACATTCCATATCGATATCGGCATCGCCCACGAACCAGCCGCCGACCGCGGGCAGTGTCGCCACCGTCAGGCCGGCGGGGGCCAGCGCCATGGCGACCGGGGCCAGCGTCGGCTTGTCGGTTTCGGCATCGGTGGCGCCGACCAGACCGCCGAAATAGCCGGTCCACCCCAAAGCCTCGGCCTCGCGCCGCAGAAAGTGGCCGGTTTTGTTGCTGACCACCGCGAGGTAAACGCCCTGACGGTGCAGGGCCTGGATCAGGGCCTCGGCGCCGGCCAAAGGCCGCAGGTGCTCCAGGTGGTGGGCGGCATAATGATTCCGGTAGACGGTTCCCGCGTCCTGCCAGCGGTCGCCGAATAGCGGCGGAAAGCTCTCCCGTAGCGAGCGGCGGGCGCGCAGGCGCGTCTCGGACTCGGTCCAGGGCGGCAGGCCCATGGCCTCGAACGTGAAGGCCAGGCTGGCATGGATGCACCCCCAACTGTCGACCAGGGTGTTGTCCCAGTCGAACAGCACGGCCCCCGGCAGTGCGGCGGGCAACAGGGCAGGGGTAGGACTCACGGCCGGACTCCGCAAACGGCTTCCAGATAGGCTTGCCGCAACCGTCGGGTCAGGTCTCCGGGCTGCCCATCCCCCACCGGCTGGTCGTCCAGGCGGGTGACCGGCAGCGCAAAGGTGGTGGCGCTGGACAGGAAGGCCTCGCGGGCGGTGCGGGCTTCGCCGACGGAAAATGGGCGAAGGTCGACGGCGATTCCCAACTCAACCGCGAGTCGCAGGAGCGAACCGCGGGTGACGCCGGCCAGAATCAGGTGGTCGGTCGGGCGCGTCACCAGGGTGCCGTCGGCCGTGACGATCCAGGCGTTGCTGGAGCAGCCCTCGGTTACCAGGCCGTCGGTGTCCACCATCCAGGCTTCGAAGGCGGCGGCTTCGACGGCCTGCTGCTTGCCCAGGACCTGGGGCAGAAGCGACACCGACTTGATGTCGCGCCGCAACCACCGGATGTCGGGAATGGTGATGACGGCGACACCATCGGCGAGTTGGGCCGGCGACCCGAACCGGGCGACCCGGCGCACGGTCATGACCAGGGTCGGGCGTACCGCAGGAACCGGGAATTTGAAGTCGCGGGGCGCCGCGCCCCTGGTGATTTGCAGGTAAATCAGTCCGGTGGTGACGCCGTTACGGCGAATCAGTTCGCGCATCACCAGCGAGAGGGCCGGTCGCGACATCGGCCAGGCGATTCGCAACTCGCCCAGCGAGCGGGCCAGCCGATCCATATGGCCGTCGACATCCACCAGTCGGCCCCCGACGATGGCGACCACCTCGTAGACGCCGTCGGCGAACTGAAAACCACGATCCTCCACAGCGACCCGGGCTTGGGCGTGGGGGAGGTAGCGGCCGTTGACGAAGGCCAGAGCCATGGAAATCAACCTGTGTGTCGGGCCAACCGGGGTGTCGGGGTGAGACCGCTTAGACGAATGGTCCCGGGAATTCAAGGCGAACCGCTTGCGTCCCGGCAGCCATGCACCGATCGCCGAGGCTTGATCACCCGGGCCCGGTCGATCAGCCCACGGCCGCGACCGGGCGGTTGAGCAGATCCAGGCACGCCATGCGCACCGCCACCCCCAATTCGACCTGATCGAGGATGACGCTGCGCTTGATGTCGTCGGCCACTTCGGAGTCGATTTCAACGCCCCGGTTCATCGGCCCGGGATGCATGATCAGCGCATCCGGCTTGGCCGCCTTGAGTTTTTCGCGGGTCAGACCAAAAAAATGGAAGTACTCGCGCACCGACGGCACGAACTGGCCGCTCATGCGTTCGGTCTGAAGGCGCAGCATCATCACGATGTCGGCGTCCACCAGTCCGCTCTCCATGCGATGATGGACCTCGACGCCCAGGCGGACGAGGTCGGCAGGCAGCAGGGTCGGCGGCGCCACCGCCCGCACCCGGGCGCCCAGCGCGTTCAGCAGGTGAATATTGGACCGGGCGACCCGGCTGTGCAGGATGTCACCGCAGATGGCCACCACCAACCCTTCCAGGTGCCCCTTGCGCCGGCGGATGGTCAGGCCGTCAAGCAGCGCCTGAGTCGGGTGCTCGTGGTTGCCGTCACCGGCGTTGACCACCGCGCAATTGACCTTGTTGGCCAGCAGCCGCACCGCCCCGGATTCGGGGTGGCGGACCACCAGCACATCCAGGTGCATGGCGTTCAGGGTCATCGCGGTATCGATCAGGGTTTCGCCCTTTTTGATCGAACTGACCGCCACCGCCATGTTGATGACGTCGGCCCCGAGCCTTTTGCCGGCCAGTTCGAACGAGGTCAGAGTCCGAGTCGAGTTCTCGAAGAACAGATTGACCAGCGTCCGGCCGCGCAACAGGTTGGTATTCTTGTCCGGACTGCGATTCTGAGCCACGTAGGTTTCGGCCAGATCAAAGAAACGGACGATGTCGGCCGCCGGCATCCCCTGGATGGCCAGGAGGTGGCGGGGCGGGGCGGCGAGGGGGGCGTCGGCGGCGGTCATGGCTGCGGACTATACGGGCGGATCATCCGGTCGGCAATGGGGCTGTGTTCCCGTGCGGCGGTGTTCCCCGGGACCGTCCGATCACAGGGCGCTTAACCATAGGTTGTTATTCGGGGCGGGTTGAGGGTTGCCCGGACGGTTGGGAAATGCTATTTGTGCGATGAGACATGCTTTGCACAAGGGATAACCGGTCATCTCCGGGTGGGGCTACCGCCACGGCCAGGGTAAGAGGTGGCCAGCGTAAAAGAAAGCGTCTTGGGAATGTCTCAGACCATCACCGCGGGCCCCTATGAAGTTGTGCTGGTCAATCCGCCGGCCGAAGTGATTCGTGAAGAGGTGTATGACCGTCCCGCCTTTCCGGCGATTGGGATCGCTTACGTCGGGGGATATCTCGAAAGCCGGCTCAAGACCGTCCCGCTCCTGATTGACGGCAAGTTGGAGCGTCTTGGTCTCGATGAGACGGTCGACCGTATTGTCGCTGCTCAGCCTCGGGTGGTTGGACTCTCGGCCTTTACCCACATGGTCTTGACGGCCAACCGCATCGCGCAACGTGTCCGGGAACGGATTCCCGACGTCGTGTTGGTTCTGGGCGGTCATCACGTTTCTTTCCTACCTCGACGGAGTCTCGAAGAGTTTCCGGTCTTCGACTATGTGGTGGCCGGGGAGGGAGAGGTGGCTTTTGCCGAGTTGGTGACCGCCGTGCGGACGGGCGTCCGGAATCCGGTCATTTCCGGGGTGTGGTATCGGGACCGGGACGGACAGATCGTTGAGGGCGGACGGGGGCGGATCCCTGACCATCTGGACCAGCAAGGATTCGCCGCCTGGCATCTGTTTAACCAGGACGCGATCCGCCGGTACGTGACATCGTTACCGGTCATGACTCAGCGAGGCTGCCCATTCTCTTGTCATTTTTGTAGCCGGCCCTATGGGCGCAAGGTCCGGCAACGCAGTGCTACCCATGTGGTCGATGAAATTCAGCGTAATGTGGATGTCTTCGGCATTCGGGACATCCGATTCTATGACGAAACCTTTACGGTCAATAAAAAGCATGTCGAGAACATTTTGAATGAACTCGTCGCGCGCCGGATCAGGATTGAATGGCAAGCCATGGTGCATGCCAACACCATTGATCAAGCCATTGTCCGCTTGATGAAGGAAACCGGTTGCAAACTGGCGGGCTTTGGCGTGGAGAGCGGTGATGATGAGATCATGGCGGCGATGAAGAAAGGGGTAACCAAAGAGGGAATAAGGGCTGCCACGATGATGTTCCGGACTGCCGGGCTGAATTATGCGACATACTTTATTATCGGTCATCCTGGGGAAACCTTGGGGTCGATCTGGCGATCGATCCGATTTGCCGCCGAGCTGAAGGCCAGGGAGCAGCCGTTCGGGATCATGGTCCCTTATCCGGGTACGGAAATTTGGGAGATGGCGGTCAAAGGCCAGAATGGCTACAAGAAGCTGTCAACCAACTGGGATGACTATAACAAACAGATCGGGAATGCCGTCGAACTGGAGCGCGTCAGTCGACGGCAGATGGAATTTATGCAGGTATTTGGGTATCTATATTGTAATGTGGTGAACGGCCGAATCGGAAATCTGATTTCCATGATCATCAAACGACGGGCTGGCGTGTATTCCATTCTCAAAAAGCTGGTCTTCGGTCGCGTCCGGTGACCGGCCGCGGCCATCGCCAACCCGGTTCCGGCTGGCCAGCCGTTCTCGGGACCCCATCGCTTCGGTGAGGAAGCATGGGTGCGTGGTGGTTTAGCGGGTTTGACCTGGGGCTGGTTTCGGTGATTTATACCGGCAAGAGGTCAGCCTTAAAATTCCCGGGAAGCTACCGATGTCCACGCCGCGTACCCTGTTCGACAAAATCTGGGACCACCACGTCGTCCACCGTCAGGAGGACGGCGCCAGCATTCTTTATATCGACCGTCATCTGGTCCACGAGGTGACCAGTCCCCAGGCCTTCGAGGGCTTGCGACTGGCCGGCCGTACGGTGCGCCGGCCCGAGGCCACGCTGGCGGTGGCCGATCACAATGTGCCGACCACCGACCGTTCCCAGGGGATCACCGATCCGGAAAGCCGGCTTCAGGTGGAGACGCTGGAAGCCAACGCCCGTGACTTCGGCGTCCGCTATTTCGGCATGGGAGACATCCGACAGGGCGTGGTTCACATCATCGGGCCGGAGCAGGGCTTCACCCTGCCGGGGATGACCATCGTGTGCGGCGACAGTCACACCTCGACTCACGGCGCCTTTGGGGCGCTGGCCTTCGGCATCGGCACCTCCGAGGTCGAGCATGTGCTGGCCACCCAGACCCTTCAGCAACAGCCGGCCAAGAACATGCGGATCACGGTCGAAGGGGCGCTGCCGCCCGGCGTGACCGCCAAGGACTTGGCCCTGGCCATCATCGGGACCATCGGCACCGCGGGCGGTACCGGTTACGTCATCGAGTATGCCGGTCAGGCCATCCGCGACCTGTCGATGGAAGGCCGGATGACCGTGTGCAACATGTCCATCGAGGCCGGGGCCCGGGCCGGGCTGATCGCTCCCGACGAAACCACGTTCGCCTACCTGATGGGTCGGCCGCTGGCGCCCAAGGGGGCGGCCTGGGAGCAGGCGGTGGCGGCCTGGAAGGCCCTGCCCAGCGACCAGGACGCTCATTATGACCGGGAGGTGGTGCTGCCCGCAGCGGAATTGGTGCCGCAGGTGACCTGGGGCACCAGCCCCCAGGACGTGTTGCCCATCACCGGCCGGGTGCCGGACCCCGCCGAGGTGACGGATGTCGGCCGGCGTCGGGCGGTGGAACGGTCGCTGGACTATATGGGGCTGACTCCGGGAACCTTGCTGGCCGGGATTGCCGTGGATCGGGTGTTCATCGGCTCCTGCACCAACGGCCGCATCGAAGATCTGCGGGCGGCGGCGGCGGTGGCCAGGGGACGCAAGGTCGCGGCCGGCGTTCAGGCCATGGTGGTGCCGGGCTCCGGCCTGGTCAAGCACCAGGCCGAGGAAGAGGGGCTGGATCGGGTGTTTGTCGAGGCCGGCTTCGAGTGGCGCGAGCCCGGTTGTTCCATGTGTCTGGCCATGAACGCCGATAAGCTGGAGCCCGGCGAGCGGTGCGCGTCCACCTCGAACCGCAACTTTGAGGGGCGTCAGGGTCGGGGTGGCCGCACCCATCTGGTCAGCCCGGCCATGGCCGCCGCCGCCGCGGTGACGGGGACGCTGACCGACGTGCGGGGGTTGTAAAAAGGCCGACACGTCCAGGGGGCGAAGCCCCTTGGGCGTGAGGGTAAACCCGGTTCCGGGAGCGCGGGCATCCTGCCCGCTCTTTCTTTTCAGGGCATCATCAAAAAGCTCGCGGTCAAGAACACGGCACGGAACAGCGGGCAGGATGCCCGCGGTCCCCGAAACGTCATCCGATGTGATGGCGTTGCGGGATTATCCGAGCGCCTATGGCGCAACGCCCCCATGACCGCTTATGGTTGGTTTGGCGTCATGAACTCTTTCTCGATTTCTTCCATCAGGGGGTGCGAACGGCCGTTGTTCCGCAGGTCGGCGAAGTCTTTGGTGACGGTCGTCTCCCAGAGTTCATCCTTCAGACCCGACCGTTGGCCGCGAAACCGGGTATAGATCGCGCGTGCTTCTTCGGTGCGGCCAAGGAACAGGAGCGCGTGGGCACGCTTGGCCTGGATCCAGATGTCGGTGGCCGGGGCGACTGACATAGCGGCATCGGCGGCCTCAAGGGCCATCGGGTCGCTGCGAATTAAAATAAATTTATGAGAGAGGTTGGCGAGATCGGGATATAAATTCTTGAAATCATCGGGTGCGGCAGTATTTTTTTCGGCGATCAACAGAGAAAAAAATGCTTCTGCTAATGATCGAAAATCATTGGCGTACTCGTTGTCGTTGCCATTGAAAGCATGACTCAGTTCTGCTGTGGATGATGATGCATCGATCAAAAATGGGATATTATTGGGGAGTTCTTTTTCCATAGCAACGAATTGATTTTTGACGAAGTCTGCGACGTCAATCATGTTATTAAGATATTCTGGTTGTTTGATGGTGATCATGACTTCAGATAGTGTTTCCGCCAGGGACATCACCAATGCCCAGCGCCGTTGCGCTGTGATGGACTCGGATATTAACGATATTAGATTATCAGTTTGTTCGGTCGGGGAACGAAGGAGTGGTAAAAATGCAAACTGCTTCAATGAAGATACGTTCCGAATATCAGTAATTTCTGGTTTTATCCATAAAGCCCATAAGCTCCATGAATTCCATCCCCCGCGATACCAATAGACGTGCTGGTATCCGGCGTGAACCGCACGACGCGCGGCATTGTAGGAGTCCCAGGAATTAATCCCGTCGCCAAAGAAGACGACCGGCGCCAGGGGATTTTGTCCGCTGAGATTATCAAGACGAAGTTTTAAGTGGTGCTCAGCCCAGTCCCACGGAGACACCGTTTGGCCGATATCCGCAATGGGTATGGCACCACGAATGGTCACATAGTTGTCGTGTGACCTTGCATCAATTAAAATAATATCTGAATGATCCAACATCAACTTGAACAGGTATCGTGTGGTGACCACGGTGGCGCCGGGAATCGTCAGCGGCGTCCCGGATCCATTGTCGGCTGTTGATGAGTCCGGTTGGCTATCAATATTTAAAAGTTCACGAGAGAGAATGATGGCTTGCTTCCGTTCAGCCAATTGCGGAGATTTCTGTACGAGGTAATTCCAACAAAAAGCTCCAAATACTATTAATAAGATCGATCCAATCGTCGTAATAATCAACCCAAATCGTTCGATAAACCGGCTGCGATTGAGGTATTTCATAGCGCGATCAAAGTCTCCCCCATATCGCTTGGCCCATTCGGCATTGGGATGTTCGCGCTTTCGCCAATCGAGAGCGTCCCGGAGGTGCGGCATTCTTAGCAGGTTCTCATTTTTTCCATCCCACAATCGCTGTGCATTCCCCTCGATAAAGCGATAGGTTGCGGCTGATTTTGATTCGTCACGGATCCAGTCAGATACCGACGACCACTGTCGAATGAGACTCTCGTGCCCGATATCGATGACCTCGTCGTCCCGGAGCACACCGTCACCGGCCGGTGTGAGAAAGTGGCAATCCCGGGCGCGGAAGGCGTTGACGATGCGGGTCACCGCCTCGCGGTTACCGTCGGCGAGGGCCACCAACTCGCCAAACCGGCAGGGGCGCCGCACCGCCGTGGCGGTGGTTTCCCCGCTGACCAGCGCGCAGAACACGGTCTTGATGAGCGGTTGGTCGGTCGGGCCGAGAGCGTTGCAGATTTCCTTGGCCTGGGCGTCGAGAGCGCCGCCAATGCCGCCCAATTGCGCATAATCTTCCAGGCGGAGTTCGATACCTTTGGGTTCGACCGGCCGGTCGGGATCGCCGGCCGACGCGCGCGACCACAGGCGATTCAAGACATGCTGCATCAGCGGCAACTGATCCGCCCGGCGCGACAGTCTTTGCAGTTGATCGACGCTTTTGTCATCTTCCCATGACGCGAATCCCGACAGGTCATTCAATAGGCGCGTGACGAGAGCGGGCTCGATGGTGAAGCCGCAGACGGTGGCGGGGCCTTCGATGGCCTCTTGAATTTCCCGCCGGGTCATGCGCGGGGTGAGGTAAAGGCCGGCATTGATGGCTTCGACCAACCCGGGGATCAGGGCGCAGGCGCCCAGGAATTCCGATCGCATGGTCATGACCACATAGATCGGGATCTCGACGGTTCGGGCGCTTTCCAGCAACAGCCCGACGAAGGCCTCGGCTTCCTCCCGGCCGGCATAATTGGCGTAGCGGAACAACTCCTCGAACTGGTCGACCAGAATCAGAAGCGTGCTGCCCACCGGCAGTGCCCCATCACCACACCAGTCCACCACCGAGCGCGGACCGCGCCGAAGGTAGCTGGTCAACAGGTCAAAGGCGGTGGCGTCCGGTGGGCGGTCAGCGGGGGCGGTGGCGGTCAGCAGGGCCTGGGCCAGATTGGCCATGGGCCGATCGCCCGGTTGGAGAGTGGCCACCGTCCAGCGGCAGCCGGCTTGGGGCAGAATGCCCAGGTTCAGGGCATCGAGCAAACCGGTGCGGACCAGCGATGATTTGCCGCCGCCGGACGCGCCCAGCACCGCCAGAAACCGGGTCGGCGCCAACCGTTCGGCCATCCGCTCGATGCAGGCGTCGCGACCGAAAAACAGATCCGACTCGTCGCGACGGAACGACCTGAGGCCGGGATAGGGGAACCGCAGGGGGCTATGCACCTTTCAATTCCTCCAGCAGCGGCCGCAGGAGCGCGGCGCCCGGGGTCAGGCGGGCGTCGATCTTGCGAAAGTTCGGCAGGTTGAAAGCGAGGTCGTCTTTATGCTCGGGTGGCGCCAGGTAAATCGCCGAGAGCCGGGGCGGCTGTGATCTTCCCCGATGTAAAGATTGGTAATTCCGCCCGGCTTTCCGCACCCACCAAGCCGTAGCCTTGCCATAAACGAGAAAGAATGCGTCGCATTTCAGGATGCTGTCGGCAATATCGGTGTCGCGTTCACGGTCTGGCCCATCTTGTAGGGGAAGAAAGACGCAGAGTGAATGAAGGGAAAAAAAGTCAGAAATATATTTAGCCACATCCATATCGACTTGATCGGCATTGATAAAGATGAAAGATGATGATAGCGCCATGTTGCCTTCTACTGTCTTCAACGGTCGGGGTTGTTGAGCCCGACGGCGGACCTCGGCCTTGAACTCTTCAAACCCGACCGCCATCAGGTCCTTCCCCGAAAGTACGTTCTGGTGTTCGGGGTTGGTCACGGTGTTGGCTTTGCCGAGGACTTCGGGATGACACCACTGAAGGATGTCCACGCCCCGGGCTTCCGCGGCGTTAACCTGAAACCGCACATAGCCTTCGGGCAGGTCCGGGGACGACCGTCCGGGCAAGGTGCTGAGCAATTGGACAAACAGGTCGGTCTGGGCCAAATCCGCCGTAAAGGCGGCCTTGAAGGCTTCACCTCCCTGGGGATAGGACTGGGCGGGCAGGCTGGTGATGCCGCATTGATCGAGGTAGCGACGGAGCGCGTCGCGCTGGTCTTCCAGATCGTCGGTGACTTGGGCTAGCAGAACCCGCCGGGGCGCCCGGTCCGGTTGCGGAGTCGGTGGGACAAAAAAAAAGACGATGAGGTCGGGTCGGGCGGGCTCGCCTGCATGGTCTTGAGCATCCCCCGGATTTGGTTAGCAACGTCCTGGACGTTTTGCCGGAACAGCTCTCCGTCACTGTTCGGCGACAAGGACACCGGGGTTCGGCTGTTGGTCTGGTTGAGTTTCCAGAGTTTCTGGCGGACGTGGTTCTGAAGCGGTTCGGGGTAGGTCTCGCCGTCGTCCAGGGGCAGACATTCGACGGCGAACAACCGGTGCAGATCACGGGCCTCTTTGACAAAGGCCGCCAGTTCACGCTGCGTCCAGGGGCGCTGGGCATAGGCCGGCGAGGCGATGGCGACGAAGACCGCCGATTGCCGGGCCGCGGTCTCCAATTCCGCCAGTTGTTGGTTGGACTGGAGATCCCGACGGTCGAAAAATACCCGTAACTCGGTGGTTCCGCCCAGTCGGCGCCGAAGCTCGACCTCGAGGTAGGTCACGAACCACGACACCCACCCCTTATCGTGATCGTTGGGTCCGGGCACGTCGTCCACACGGGCATAGCTGATAAAAACATCGTGAGTTTTTCCCGGTACGTACGCCATAGCCCACCGCGCGACAGGTCCTCAGGTACCCATACGCTACACAAATGGGGCAGCGCCGAAAAGCGGAATTTCCGGAGAGGGCGGCGGCCTTCGGGTGTCGTGGCGGCTTGCGATGGCCAGAAACGAGGCCATCATACGATGATATGACCGTCTTCGGGAGAGTATCCCGGAACCGTAACAAGGCTATTTCGGCCGCCGGAATCCGGTTGGTGCCGCGTATAAGGGTAAGGTGTGTGCGGATATGATGGTATCCGCCTCCCCGCTTCCTGTTACCGTGGAGAAATCATGATAACCTTGTCGAAAGTCACGAATCCCCCTCGCTGGGTGGTGCTGGTGTCCTTGTCGCTGAATCTGGTGCTGATTGGGGTGGTTGGCGCTCATATGGCGTTTCATCGGGGGCCGCCGCCCGATCCGGCGCGGATGGTGGCGGGCATGGCCGATGCCCTGTCCGAGGCCGATGCGCAGACGCTCCGCCAGGCCCTCAAGACCGAGGGACTCACGCCGGATCGCCAGGGCTTCGATCCCGAAGCGGTGCTGGACCGGGCGCGGGTGGCTCTGCGCGCCGAGCCCTTTGATCCCGCGGCCCTGAGCGCGGTGCTGCATAAGGGATTGGCCGACCGGGACGGCACCGAACAGGCAGTGCTGCGGGCCTTCCTGGCTGCGACCACGGCCATGTCGGCGGACGGCCGTCATCGGCTGGCCGACTTGCACTGCCGGCACGGATTCCCGCCGCCGCCCAAGCCTTGAGGATGCGGGACCGACGTCCGGGCGGCGAGGGCGGGTGGCCCCCGTCGCCTGGATGACGGGTTTCCCGGGGCGCATCGTCACGCCGACAGGGCCTGGGTGCTGTTAGCCGAGCGGTGATGGTAGTCGTGGCTCGCCCCATACGATCGGGACGCCTGCTGGAACGAGTCGAGCAAAGCGTTCAGCAGATCGGTGGAACTGGCTGTGGTCGAGCTGCTGCTGTCGCTGGATGCGGTGCTGCTGCTGGTGGTGGAACTGCTGCTGGTGGCGTTGGTGCCGGTGGTGGTGTCGGACGCGGTGCTCTGGCCGTCGGGCGGCGGCGGTGGCGGCGGCGGCGCGTTGGCAAATAGCTTTTCCAGGGCCGCTTTCAGATCGGCGGCGGTGCTGCCGGTCTCCGACGTGGAACTGGACGCTGTCGAGGAACTGGTGGCCGTGCCGGAGCTGGTGGTGTCGGTGCCGGAACTGGTCCCGGAACTGGTCCCTGAACTGGAACTGGTTCCAGAGGTGCTGCTGCCGAGGCTGGCCATGAACTGGTCGAGCAATGACTTGAGGTCGGTGCTGCTGCTCCCGCTCTGATCGGTGCTGGAACTGCTGGTGCTGTCGGTGGACGTGCCGCTGGTCCCTGACGAATTGCTGGCGTCACCGGGCGGTGGCCCCGGTGGTGGTCCCGGCGGCGGCCCGGGGGGCGGGCCGGGCGGTGGACCCTGGACACTGCTGCCGTCGGCGGTGGCGGATGAACCGGATGAAGAACTGGCGGACGAACCGGAAGCAGAACTGGACGACTGGTCCTGCAACAGCGACGCCATCAAACTGTCGGCAAGCTTCTGCGACCGGGACAGGCCCGTGGTCTGGTTGGTGCCGTTGGTGCTGGTGCCGGTCGTGCCGGCGCTGTCCTGGCTGGTGCTGTTGGCGCTGGCCCGTGCCGCCGCCAGCGATTTCAGCAGGGCCTGGTATTGTTGCAGTTGGCTGGTACTGGACGATCCCGTCGTGTCGTATACGGTGGTCATGGCGACGCTCCGCCTCGGGGGACTTGTGCCCGGGATTATTCCCCGCACATGACCGGTTACACGGCCCAAAGTCCGGAACCCTGCGCAATAATAATGGAAAAAAATGGAAAAGTTCACTGCACATCCAGAAACAAGCCGGCAAAATTTGCCGACCAAACTTGAGCGATCGGGCCGGAGACGGTCACCTGTTTCAGAATGAGGCGCGAGTTCCAGTTATATTCATTATCCGATCGCCCAATTGCGCGGCTATGCCAGCGGCACCTGGGCGTCGTCTTGCGACCGGGCGGCTATTTTTGCCGATCGGGGGCGGTCATTTTTTCCCCTGCGACATTCTGTCCGAACCTCTGCGACCGCCCCGGCAGCGCAGGGAATCCCCGCGGGCGCCGTATAATGTCAGGAGCAAACCGGAACACACCGTCAAAGGATGCTGGGTGATCGTGGGCGAAGAAACGGATGACGAGGACGACCGGGTGTTGGTGGCGGCCATCGGTCGGGGCAGTCATCGGGCGTTTCAGGCTTTGATGGATCGCCATATGCCGTTCGTTCTTCGCCTGGCGCGACGGGTCGTGGGCCACCGGGACGACGCCGATGAGGTGGCCCAGGAGGCTTTCCTGCGGGTCTGGACCATCGCGCCCCGTTGGCGGCACGATGGCGATGCCCGGTTCAAGACGTGGCTGTATCGGGTGGTGGTCAATTTGTGTCTGGACCGGCGTCGCCGGTTGCCGGCTTTGCCGCTGGAGGTGGCAGGGGATCCGTCCGATCCGGCGCCGAACAGCCTGGAACAGGTTTACGCCGGGGAAGCGGCACGCTTGGTGGCGCAGGCCCTGGACGAGCTGCCCCCGCGTCAACGGGCCGCGGTCATCTTGTGTTATTATGCCGGGGTCAGTGCCGCCGAGGCGGCCGCAACCCTTGAGGTCACGGTTTCGGCCCTGGAATCGCTGTTGGTTCGCGGACGTCGGGCATTGCGCGTGCGCTTGAGCGATCTGGGGGCTTTGGAGAGCATGGGAGATCAGCAATGACGCCGTTGGAACTGGAATCCCTGATCGATCATCACGGGGCGGCGCCGGAGCGGTGGCCGGAGGCCCAACGGGCGGCGACTCGCCGGTTGCTGGCAACCTCGGAGGCGGCCCGGACCGTGCTGAAGCGCGCCGAGAGGCTGGAAGCACTGCTGAGGGACGCGGATCGCGGCGGTGATGCCGTCGATTCGGATCATGTCCAGCGCATCATCGCGCGGACTCGGGCGGCGGCGCATCGGACGCCCCAAAGGCCGCCGTCGCTCCTGAGTCGGCTGTGGCGAGGGTGCGCCCGCGGGTTCGCCGTTCCCCAGGACGGGTTGTGGCGGTACGGCGTTCCGGCGGCGGTGGGATTGGTGTTGGGTGTCCTGGTGGGCCATGCCTCGGTGGATCAGGTGGCCTTTACCGATGCCGAGGTCGCGCCGAACGTCGAGTCTCTGATTAACGCCTCTCAATCCGCGGAGCCCTTTGGCCTATGAGTGAGCGTGCAAAACCGCAGCGTCCCTGGGCGTTGCCACTGTCCCTAGCCGTCAATGTCTTTCTGGTCGCGGTGATCGCCGTTCATCTGTGGCACCGGCCGCCGGGTCCGCCGGGTCCGCATCATCTGGCGGACGAGATTGCCCGGTTTTTGCCCCCGGGCGATGCCGACACGTTACGGACAGCGTTCGCGTCCGAACCGGTCCTGCAACGGGATCCGGGACCGGCCATGCGGAGCAATATGGCGCGGGTGCGCGAGGCGTTGCGGGCCGACCCGTTTGATCCCGCGGCGTTGGTGGCGGCGCTGGAAGAAGGTCACGAGGACCGCGATGCCGGCGACCGGGCCGTGGGACGGGCCTTGCTTAAGGCTGCCATCGCCATGTCGCCGGAGGGGCGCCGGGTGCTTGCCGAGCATGGCGGTGCTCCCCATGGCCCGGGTGGTCCGGGTGGCCCGCCGCCCCATGGCCCGGGCGGTCCGCCGCCCGGCTTTTTCGGCCCCCCCGATGGCGGCCCGCCGCCCGAGCGGCGCTGATGGCATGGGGACGCCAATGATGCCAAGGGCTTGACCCTGGCGCTCGCCAGTCGAGAGCCATTGAGCCCGGCAACTCGATGGCTTCGGTCATGGCGGGCGCTGGTCTGCGGCTGCGAGCCGCGCGTATTTGGTGGGTGGGACAGACTCTCGCATCACCAGAATAAAGTGATCGTAATTGTCAACGAATCAAGGCAGTAGGCGATAATGATCGGTTTATTCTTTTTGTTTCGTCAATTTCAATGATCGTGTAAGCCAATAATTTCTTGGTGCAGCCGCGATAACACGTAAAATGTTGACGAAGGCCTATTGATGCAGACCGGCCTAGCAAAAATCACAATACTATTATAGTATAATTAACAATGATTATGGACGGCAGGCTCATTTATCGACATCATAGTGATATTTATAGCGTCTGTAGGTAATATGTTGGTAAATATGTTATAATTCATGGTTGATCTTCAGCATATTCATAAGGCGCAGCCGAGTTATCCGCATTGTCATAATAATGTAAACGATCAGTAATATAAATAATTGTATATCGATAATAAAGCAAATATCGAAAGGACTCACGGTATAATATGATATAATTCAACAATAATATGTTTCAATAAATGTCGATGTATCCGAATATGTCCAGAAAGAGCGTTAGTGGGTCTGCTATTGTCAGAATTATACAAAAATTAATCGCAATCATCGGCCAAGCTGTATCGCTTATCATGATGCTCCGATGCCGATAAAGGCGCCAACCAAGCGACCCCAAGCCCATTCCAGCGATCGGCCCCCCGTCCTGTCCGACCGCACCCGTGATGCCACCGCCTTTAGGAACAAAAGGCATACCGTCGTGGGGTGGTGTAGGATAAGGTGGACATATCATGCAGAACGTCGAGTTCATCACGTCGAGCGCCACCTCAACGCAGCCCTTTTCCGACACCGTCTGGGTGGGGCGAGACAAATTGTCACGCTTGCCGGTCTTACAGTCCCCCTCGGCATCCCCCTGTGCTAAGTGTGCGCTCGGGCTTGGCCACAAGCTCCTATGATGGTGCTTGCCAAGGTTATCGAATTCTTAATGTTAGGGAACGTGGCCCTCAACTAGAGAATACCAATAATGTCCCATCTGGCGGCACAAAGGGGGCAGGCATTTAGTGAGAGCGAAGAGGTTTTGTTGCGGCTAAAAATCAACGAATGGGTAACCCAGAGTACTCACGCCTCTTGTCCTTGCCGCCGAAAAGTGACACTGGCGTTTACGATACTGATGGCAATAACTGGCGAGACTTGAAGTGATGCGAAGAAGCTGTCGTGGAGCGCATGGCAGAAGTGCGACAGCGAAGGGGGTGAGGTTATGTACTTTGTGAGGTATGATGTAATAGATAAAAAGTGTAGTGAGTCTGATGGGGTAACCGGAGAGGTTATGCTAGGCTCACGAATGTCTTCGTGAATTGAGTCGGGTGTTGATACTTAGTTTCCGATATGGCAGATATCAAGATCAAGTATTCGTTAGGTTAGTGTTTCTAAGCACATACCGCCGTGGAGCGTTTGCAAGGAAGGAAAGGAGGGTGATGGATAACTGCTAAAGATCGAGTGAATGATCGGTGCAGCCTATGCGGTCCACCGCTTGCCTTATGCTACATTAGGCTGGATACCTTCCTACCCGCAATGAAGAGAGGTCAATCTTGAAACTCCATCATTTCTACGCTCTGCTGCCTCTCGCCGCGATACTGGCCGGGTGCAACGCTGTAGAGCTTAACCCGTCCGGCGACGTGGCCGTTCAGGAACGTGATTTGATCCTCTATGCTACCGAGCTGATGTTAATCGTCATCTTGCCGGTGGCGTTCCTAACCACGCTCTTCGCCTGGCACTACCGCCACGACAACAAATCTGCCCGTTACGAGCCCGAGTGGCATCATTCGACGCCCTTGGAAGTGGTGGTCTGGGGCATCCCGATTATCATCATCGCCGTGATGAGCGTCACGACCTGGAAGACCGCCCACACGCTTGATCCCTATGCGCCGATCACCCGCCTCGGGCCCGATCAGCCGGTTCCGCCGGGAACCAAGCCGCTGGTCATCCAGGTCGTCGCGCTGGACTGGAAGTGGCTCTTTATCTATCCCGAACAAGGCATTGCCACCGTCAATGAGGTGGCGGCGCCGATCAACCAGCCCATCGAATTCCGCCTGACTGCGGACCGGACCCAGAACTCCCTGAACATTCCGGCCATCGCGGGCCAAGTCTATGCCATGCCGACCATGGAGACCGAACTGCATGCGGTGGTCAATAAGGTCGGCGAGTATCGCGGGAAGTCGTCACGGTTCAGCGGCACCGGTTTCTCCGAAATGCACTTCTGGTTCCACGGGCTGAGCACCGAGGACTTCGGCAAGTGGGTTGCACAAGTCAAGACTGCGGGCGGGACCCTTGATACCGCCACTTACCAGCAGCTTCAGGTTCAGTCGGTGTCCGAGCCGGTGCATCGCTACGGCAGCGTCGATCCCCAACTCTATAAGCTCGCCGTCGATCAGTGCGTCGGCAAGCCGGGCAACCTGTGCCTGAGCACCATCAGGGCCAACGACTTCAAGAAGGGCAATGGCCTCTGCCGTCCGAACGTCTCCGCGTCTAACTGACGCCGTCCTTTCAACCATCAAGGGCTGAATTCAAATGTCTCCCGATACTCCCCATCTGGACCCGATTTTCGGCCGGTTGACGCTCGACGCGATACCGTTTCAAGAGCCGATTCTCTTGGGTACCTTCGCCGTGGTGGTGCTGCTCGGCATCGTCGTGGTTGGTGTCGTTGCGTATTTCAACGCCTGGGGCTATCTCTGGCGCGAGTGGATCACTTCGGTGGACCACAAGAAGATCGGCATCATGTACATCATTCTGGCCATCGTCATGCTGGTGCGTGGCTTGGCCGATGCCGTGATGATGCGGCTTCAACAGGCCATGGCCTTCAATGGTGCCGATGGCTATCTGCCGGCCCACCACTACGATCAGATCTTTACCGCCCATGGTACGATCATGATCTTCTTCGTGGCGACGCCGCTGATCGTCGGGGTCATGAACTTCGTGGTGCCGCTCCAGATCGGCGCGCGCGACGTGGCCTTTCCGTTCCTTAACAACATCGGCTTCTGGCTGACCACCATGGCGGCGATGTTGGTGAACCTCTCCCTGTTCGTGGGTGAGTTCTCGCAGGCCGGCTGGGTTGGCGAACCGCCACTGTCCGGGCTGGCGGATCTCCCCGGCGTCGGTGTCGATTACTACCTATGGGCACTCCAGATATCCGGCGTCGCGACCATCATCGGCGGTATCAATTTGCTGGCGACGATCATGCGGATGCGTGCGCCCGGCATGACCTTCATGCGGATGTCGATCTTCACGTGGTCCTCGCTCTGCGTCAACGCCCTGATCGTTCTGTCCTTCCCGTTCCTGACCATCGCCGTCAGCCTGCTGACCCTTGACCGGTTGATCGGTACCCACTTCTTCACGCTGGATGCCGGCGGCAACCCGATGGCCTACGTCAATCTGGTGTGGGTGTGGGGGCATCCCGAAGTCTACATCCTGGTGCTGCCCGCGCTCGGCCTCTACTCGGAGTTCGTTGCTACCTTCTGCAGCAAGCGTCTCTTCGGCTACAACTCGATGGTGGTCGCGCTCGTCAGTATCTGTGTCATCGGCTTCATCGTTTGGGTCCATCACTTCTTCACCATGGGTAGCGGCGCCAGCGTCAACGCCTTCTTCGGCATCGCAACGGCATGCGTTGCTATTCCAACCGGCGTCAAGGTCTACAACTGGCTCTTCACCATGTATCGCGGACGCATCCGCTTCGAAGTGCCGATGATGTGGACGATTTCGTTCATGTTCGTCTTCCTGCTGGGCGGCCTGACCGGTGTGCTGAACTCAATCCCGGCTGCCGACTACGTGCTCCACAACGGCATGATGGTGGTCGCTCACTTCCATAACGTCGCGATCGGCGCCATCACCTTCGCCATGCTGGCCGCCATTGACTACTGGTTCCCCAAGGCCTTCGGCTTCCGTCTGGAGCCGTTCTGGGGCAAAGTGGCAGTCTGGTCCTGGACCATCGGCTTCTTCGTCGCCTGGATGCCGATCTACGTTGCGGGCTTCGTCGGCGTGACCCGGCGCACCCGGGTGTTCGATGATCCTTCGCTGCAACCCCTCTACATCATCGCCGCCATCGGCACCGCGATCATCCTGGTCGGCGTCGTGGCCTTCCTGATCCAGATCTATGTCAGCATCGTTAATCGCAAAGCCCTTCGCGACGTGACCGGCGACCCGTGGGGCGGCCGGACCCTGGAGTGGTCGATTGCTTCGCCCGCGCCGGACTACAACTTCGCTTTCACGCCCGTCGTTCATGACGTTGATGCCTGGGCGGACATGAAGGCCCGCGGCTACAAGCGGCCGACCGAAGGCTTCAAAGCCATCCACATGCCGAAGAATACCGCAACCGGTATCATTGCCTCGATCCTGGTGTTCATCTTCGCGTTCGCCGTGATCTGGTACATGTGGTGGGTTGCCGCCATCAGCTTCCTGCTGTTGCTGGGCGTGCTGATCGGCCACACCTTCATCTATGACCGTTCGTTCCATATTCCGGAAGATGTTGTGACTCGTACGGAAAATGAGCGGACCCGTCTTCTCGCGCAGCAAGGTTAATGACCATGGCTAGCACTGCACATACCGAGGTGAAAGGCGATAACTTTCACGTGACGGAGGAGCCCCATCACGAAGGTCACAGCACCGTGATTGGGTTCTGGATATTCCTCATGCAGGACATGTTGCTGTTCTGCGGGCTGTTCGCGATCTTTGCCTGGCTCGGCGGCCACTATGCCAACGGCCCGGCACCACTCGATGACGGAACAGGCCAGCCGCTGTTCCACCTGACGCCGGTCGCGATCAACACCGTGATCATGATGGTGTCGGCGTTCACATGCTCGATGGGCATGGTCAATATCCGGAAGGAGAATGTTGGGGCCGCGTTGCGGTTCTTCGGCATCACCGCGTTGCTCGGCCTGGGCTTTCTGTTCATGCAGTATCGCGAGGCGGTAAACATGGCCGCGGTCGGCGCGACCATTCAGACCAGCGCGTTCCTGGCGTCGTTCTTTGTCATCATCTTCACCCACTGCCTGCATGTCATTGCGGGTCTGGTCTGGTTCGTGGTCCTGGCGGTGCAGATCAATCTGCACGGTCTGGATGACGCCAACGAGCGCCGCGCTGTATGCTTCTCGATGTTCTGGAATTTCCTGGACATCACCTGGGTCATCGTCTTCGTGTTCGTCTATCTGATGGGAGTGCTGAAATGAGCAACCACCCCGAGGTCCACGTTCACGAGCATGCCGACGCGGGCGGGCTGGGTTATGGCACGCAGCAAAGCTACCTGACCGGCCTCGGTCTGGCGGCGGCGCTCAGTGCCGCTGCTCTCGGCCTGGCAGCGGTCGGCAGTATCGGTACCATCCAGACGACGGCTCTGATCCTCACGGCCATTGCCATCGCCCGTGTCTACATCCATGCGGTCTTTTTCCTTCGTATCAGGAGCACCGACGAAGGTGGGTGGACGGCCATCACCACCATCTTCACGTTGATCACCGTGGTGATAGCGATGGTTGGGTCGATCTGGATCATGTTGCATCAGGAGATCAACATGATGCCGATGCCCGGCACCGATGCGTTCCGCGGTATGTAACGGCTTGAAATGAAGTGGCGGCGGGCTTTCAGGAGCCCGCCACCATTTTTTTTGGACAAGTTGACGGTCTACAGGGCTGGCGGGAGAAACCCAATACGCCCGATGTTGAACTGTTTGGATTTTTTCATGAAGTTTTTCGATCCCTATAAGATGTTGGGACTGGCCTTTACGCTTGTGGTCCTGGTCCTGGCCGCCATCACGCTGAAGTTTGCGTCCTACGGGCCTGATTCGAGTGATTCACACCGTGTCACCCAGGTTCTGGGCGGCCCCTTTAGCCTCGTCGCGACCGATGGCGCGACGGTTACACCCGCAAGTTGGCCTGGCAAACTGTTGCTGATGACCTTCGGCTACCGGTTTTGTCCCGATGTTTGCCCGACCAACCTTGGCCGTATCGCCCGCGCGCTTGACCAGCTCGGCGATGACGCCAACCGGATTCAGCCTTTGTTCATTTCGGTCGATCCCGATCGGGACACAGTGGCAACGCTCCGCGACTATGTTGCGCTGTTCCATCCGCGCCTGCTCGGTCTGACCGGCACGCCGGCCCAAATTGCCGACGTGACTCGCACCTTCCGGGTTTATTACAGGAAGGTCGAGGGGGCGACGCCCGATACCTATTCCATGGACCATGACGCCAGTCTCTATATAACCGACGACCACGGCACCCTGATCAAAGTCTTCAGTCATGACGTCACCGAGGAGCAATTGGCCAATGGCTTAAAGGCGCTATTGGCAAAACTGCACCCCTGATTCGGATCGGATTCAACCGTTAGTTTTGTCGCGCGCCGCTTCGGGAACTTCGAGTGGGTTGTTTCGGGGCCGGGGAGGGCCAGTCGGCCCGCAAACGGCCGGTGGTGCCGGTACGTGCCAACCAATGCTTGGGAGTTGCGAGAGGAATGATTTGGGGTGTAAGACCGCTCGGATCAGGCAAGGCGACGAGGAAGCGTTGGGTGCTGGCCCACGCTGTCGCCATCGCCGCGGTGGTATGGAACAGTGGCGCGTCGGCCCAAGACGCCGGCAGGGGCGCCCATCTGTTTGAGAAATTCTGCACCGGTTGTCATTACCATCCCGACCAGGACAAGCATTGGGTTGGTCCGAGCCTGCACGGTGTGGTCGGCCGGCAATCCGCAGGGTCGACGTTCTGGGCCTATTCGAGTGCCATGAAGCGGTCGAATTGGGTCTGGACGGAAGAAAATCTCGACAGGTGGCTAAAAAATCCTCAGGCGATGGTCCCGGGGAACAAGATGGAATTCATTGGCATCAGCGTGCCGGAATATCGGGCCGATATCATTGCGTTTCTTAAGGCCGCGTCCAAGTAACGGTCGAAGTGCCGAGGCGCCGTTCGAGTTCGCTGAACGGTTATGGGTGGTGTGCGGCGTTGTTTTTGCGGACCGGCGGCGGGGGGGCGAGGCTACCGCTGGACGTGATTTTGGGGTTTGCGAGATGCCGGGGAGCGTCGGCCCGGCCTTCGCTTCGGAGGATGGAGAACATGCCAATTCGCTCTTATATCGAGCTGTTCAAGATACGCATTGGCGTCATGATCGCGGTCAGTGCCATCATGGGTTATTGCGCCGTTGCCCATCATTGCGACGGCGTCCAGATCGCGGTGCTGTCGGTGGCGATGATGCTTGGCTCGGCGGCGGCATCGGTTTTCAATCATTGGTATGATCGCGATATCGACCGGGTGATGACCCGGACCAGCCAGCGGCCGTTGGCCCGAGATGCGTTGCGCCGGCCGGAGTGGGTGCTGGCCATCGCCGCGGTTTTGTTGGTCGCCGGGGTATGGCTGGCCTGGGTGATGTTCAATCGGTTGGTTGCCCTGCACCTGTTCCTCGGCATCTTCTTTTACGCCATCATCTACACGGTGTGGTTGAAGCGGCGCACGTGGCTGAATATCGTGATCGGCGGCGCCGCCGGTAGCTTTGCCGTGCTGGCCGGGGCGGCGGCGGCCGATCCCGGGCAACTGCTTTTGCCGTTGCTGCTGGCCACCGTGCTGTTTCTCTGGACTCCCAGTCATTTTTGGGCGCTGGCCATCATGATCAAAGATGACTATGCCCGTGCCGGCTTGCCGATGCTGCCGGTGGTGGCCGGCGACGCCCTTACCGCTCGGGTGATTTTCGCCAACAGCCTGTTGATGGTGCTGGTGGCAGCGCTTCCCTGGTGGCTCGGGCAACTGGGCGCGATTTATGGCGTGCTGTCGATCCTGCTGGGGCTGGCGCTGCTCTGGTGCAACTTCAAGCTGATCCTGGTTCCGGATCGCGCCTGGGCCCGGCGCAACTTCTTTGCCTCCATGCAGTATCTGGCGGCCCTGTTCATCGTCGTGCTGCTCGACACCGGTTGGCGCTGAGCAGCACGAGCGGATCGCCTCACGGTACGACGAGTTCCAGGAGGCGACCAGGCCGGTCGGGATCGGGGTAGCCACCGAGGATCGGGTCGTACCGTTCGAACGGCATGTCGCGGACCTTGCCGGTGTCTTGGCTGCGGACGCGCTCGTAGGCGGTGCCGCCGTCGCGGGTGAGCGCGGTGAGCCGGTCCTCCGGCAGGCCACGGCCGGCAAAGAGCCGTTGCAGGTCAGTTGCTTCCCAGGGGTGGGCCGCCGGGTGGATCACCATTTTCAAGCCACCGAATTTCGCGGGGTCAAGGACCGTCACCGAGCGGGCCATCTCGGGCAGATAATATCGAGCCGTCGCCCAACGGTCGTCTTGAGCCGAGTAGCCAATGATGCTGCCGTTGAAGAACATCATGCCAAAGGTCATCACCGCCGCGGTCCAGTGCCCGGTGGTCGGCCGTCCGTCGATCAGGTAGTGCAACTCGAACTCGCCGATCGTCCATTCGAGACTGGGCAGGCTTGGCTCCGGCATTTTCGGGAGTTTGGTGGTCGAGATGAGTTGAAATGCGCTATAACCATGTATGCGGGTGAGCCAACTCAGCAGCAACTCCTGGGGCGAAGGGCTGCCCTGTCCCTGCATGATCAACACCGAGCCCACGAACTCCTGGTTGTTCGGTCCAAACATGGACACACCGCGGGAACCGTCGGTGGTGCGCCAGTCCTCGGGAGCAAACCATTGAAACACAGTGCCCCGATGGGGTTCGAGCACTGGCCGCTGACCCTCAAAAGCGGCTGCGGCCCCAGCGGTGAGGGTAATCAAGAGGGCCGCCGACAATATCAAGCTGTGCCCCAGTCTGCCATGCACCATCAATATATCCTCCGGCGGTCTGCTTCAATCGTTATCCCATTTTGCGTATAGCATTTCCGGCCCTGAGCTGCAAGCTTTCGAACTCTCTGAATTTATTAGGAGTAAGGGGCAGTCGGCGCTGTGCCTGTGCCCTACTTTTAAATAAGAATGAACCTGGGGCTGCCGCTTAAACAGAATTGATGATTGACGTTACAACGGCAGTTTTTACACACTGATGGGTGAGTTGTGATTTCCTTGGTCATGGCGTTTCATTGCTTTACAGTGAAGGCTAATGGTTTTGTTCCTTGTGCACACGCACCAGGCCGGAGCACAGTTCATTCGGAACGAAATGGTCTGCCCAGTTTCAGTCAAAATGTTTAATTCGGTCGGTGCGACGAACTGCCTATCGGCAGGCATCGCTGACCACCAGGATCAGCGTGGACGGCAAGGGCTGTTGGCGCTATTATCCTTCCGTCATAAGGCCGCGGCATTTGATGAAGGCTAAGGGGGTCTGTGTCAAAGCCCGTAGGAGCGTCGGTTGGGCTACCCGCTTCGAGCCTTGACCGGTGGACTCGGAGCGGTGTGCTGCCGGCTAAAACCGACCCAAACACACCAGCTCGTTGTCCCAACCCCATGACCCCGTTCCCACCGCTCGCACGAAGAGAGTTTCGGACGCGCGGATGCGCCCATAGATAGCGAGGATGGATGCCAACACTGTTATTTACCCATCCGGACTGCCTCGATCACGATACTGGAGACCATCATCCGGAATGTCCCGATCGCTTGCGGGCCATCAACCGTATTTTGGATCACGGCGATTTTGTGTACCTGCTCCGGGCCGAAGCACCGGAGGCGACCGTTGAGCAACTCCTCCGGGTTCACAGTCGTGCGCATGTCGAGCGGATTTTTTCGGCGCTCCCACAGGACGAAACCATCGTCGAATTGGATTCCGATACCTTCGTTTCGCGTGGATCCGGCCGTGCGGCGCTTCGAGCGGCGGGCGCCGTTTGTGCGGCCGTGGACGAAGTGGCCACCCGCCAGTGCCGGAACGCCTTTTGTGCCGTTCGTCCACCGGGTCATCATGCCGAGCGCGAGGCGGCGATGGGCTTCTGTTTGTTTTCCAATGCGGCGATCGGGGCTTTTCACGCCCGGGACGTGTACGGCTATCAACGGGTGGCGGTGGTCGATTTCGACGTTCATCACGGCAACGGCACCCAGTCGCTGCTCCTGGACCAACCGGGGATGTTTTACGCCTCGACCCATCAGGCCGATGCCTTTCCCTACACCGGGTTACCCGAGGAGACGGGACGCCCGGGTGGCGGTGTCGTGGTCAACGTGCCGCTGGCGTCCGGTAGTGGCTCCGACCTGTTCCGCGCAGCCTACGACAACGAGATTTTGCCGCGCCTGGTAGCCTTCGCGCCGGATTTTCTGATCGTTTCAGCGGGGTTCGATGCTCACGCCGCGGATCCGGTGGCGCATCTCCGGCTTCACGTCAACGACTTCGAATGGCTGTCCCGTCGCCTGGTCGCGGTCGCCGGAGAATACGCCGGGAATCGGTTGGTGTCGGTGCTGGAAGGCGGATACGACACCCGGGCGCTTGCGGCTTGTGTCGCGGCCCATCTTCGCGTGCTGATGGGCGGATAGGAACAACGCCGCCACCGGCTTTCAATCGGAGGAACGCATGACCTTCATCGAATGGACGAACGACATGTCGGTGGGCCGGGCGACTCTCGACCATCACCATCGGATGATTCTCGACTGTCTGAACCGACTTCACCCTCTTCTCGGGACGACCGGCCAGGATGACGAGATTCGGAGTGTGTTGGAGACACTGGAGGACTTTGTCCTGGTGCATTTTAGCGAAGAAGAGCGGGTGATGCGCGCCATCGGCTATCCGGACTGGCGTCAGCACAAACTTCAGCATGACGCGATGTACGATATGGTGTTTGAACTGAAGGTTGAACTCGGCCATGGTCGGGTCCCCGCCGCCGAACGGCTGTTCACTGGGTTGGGCGACTGGCTGGTCAGGCATATCCTGGGCGAAGACCGGAAATACATGCCCTATCTGGAGTGCGCCGTTCCCGCCGCCGTGGCCGAGTGGCAACGGGCCAATGGCCGTCCGTACTGACCAACCGGCGCGTCGGCCGGGGAGCCAGGACCCGGTGTGATAGAGGCCGTGCTGAGGTGATGCCATGGTCCGGTCGGGATGAGAGCACCGTCGGACAGTCCTCGCAAGAGCCGCTAAGGGATGGATGCCATCGCTTGAGGGTCCGCGGTACGAAGACCCGGCGAACCCGGCGTCACCTGACGCTCGCACGCGGTCGCGTATGGGGTTCCGGCCTTCGCACGACCAACCGTTCGCCCGGGCCATTCCGGCGCAATATATTTACAGAAGCCATGTTGCACCAACATCCAAGACCGGCAGTTTTGTTGAAGTGGACAGGCCTTGTGACGGTATCGGCGTTCGATCTACAATGGAACCGCATTCAGTTAGCGCCAGGAGTTGGTAATATTGATTACAGCAAGCGCGACGTGATGATGCGACGCTCGCCATCCAGGATATTCGATCAACCACTATGTTTCTTAGCCTTTAGCCTTCGATGTCTCGGTGGGCGGCTGATCTGCCTGTTTCGGAGATCGTTGGTCGGGGACTCCAGGGGGGTAATCACCGGTTACCGACAACGGGGTTCCGGCCTGCGCCGGACTTAAGGATGGCCTGACGAAAGATCCCGCTTCCACGGATGCCGGTGCATACGAACATGGCAAGATCGTTGATGAAGGTCGGGGCGGGGATGGGATTCGATCGCCTGACGTGGCTCCTGGCGTTGGGGCTCGTGCTGACTCAGGCGGCGTTATTGGCTTGGAACCTGGAGCAGGAATATCACCGCACCTTGGATGTTGAGTATGCTCGACTCGCCGACGCTGTCCGCATAGCCGACGAAAACATTAGCGGCCGTTTGCGAGCCATCGACCTGCTGTTGCGAGATGTGGCCGCAGAGCTTGAACAGCGGGGGCCAGCGGCGGTCGGCACCCTGTCTGAATACATGGCCATCCGCGCACGGGCCTTTCCGGAGGCGAGAACGGTCTCCATCGCCAATGTCGATGGGATCATCACGGCCACGACCCGACCGGTGCTGTTGGGTCGGGATATCCACCAGCGCCCCTATTTTGCTTCCGTCCGCGATGGGGTTGACCGGGACCGAACAGTCTTCAGCCCTTTGATCCATTTACGTCCGACTGATATTGATGGCGTCATGGCAATCCGGGCGCTGCCGGGGCCCGAGGGACAATGGGGTGGCTTGGTCTACGCCTCCATCGACATCAAATTGTTTCACGAACTGCTGGCGTCGCTCCGTCCTGACCATGATCACAGTACCGTTCAACTGGCTGGAATCGACGGACGGGTTATCAGCGCCGCGCCAATCCCTGAACGCCTGGTGGGTGTCGATGTCGGCCAGGATGGCGCGTTCGCCCTGCACATGGCGACCGGACAGCGGTTGACTTTTCACCGAGTCAGTTCTGTGACCGATCACAGGGATCAGATCAGCGCCGTCAGGACGGTTGCGGATGGTGCCTATGTGTTGCTTGCCTTGATGCCCGTGAGCCAGGCCCTTGTGCCGTGGTGGGCACAGGTGGTCAACCAGGGACTGACCTCTGCATTGTTGTCTATTGCCGTGTTGGCACTGGCTCTATTCGCGACCCGCAAGAACCGCTCTTTAATCGAAAGCGAGCGTTTTTCCAAGAAAATCGCCGATCATGTGCCAGGGGTTCTAGGATACTGGGATAACGACTTGCGCTCCCGGTTTTCGAACAAGCATTACTTGGATTGGTTCGGGCGGACACCCGAGCAAATGCGGGGAATTCGGGTTCAGGAACTTTTGGGCGAAGAGGCCTTTGCCCTGAGTGAACCGTTCATACGCCATGCCCTGGCTGGCGAAGAGCAAGCCTTCGAGCGATCTTTTATCAACGCCGCTGGTGATGTGATCGACATTCTCATCAGATATATACCGGACAAGGACGAATGTGGTCGAGTCAAAGGCTTTATTACTCTCGCCACCGATAAAACACCATTTAAACAGGCTGAGTTGCGTCTGAAGGAGCTAAATGAAGAGTTAATTGTGGCGCGCGATATGGCCGAAGCGGCAAATCACGCCAAGTCGGCATTCCTCGCGATGATGAGCCACGAGTTGCGGACACCACTAAATTCTGTTCTTGGTTTTGCCGAACTGATCCGTGATCAGGCCTTTGGGCCGGTGGGTGACCAACAATATATTGAATACGTCAATTACATTCATGCGGCTGGTCAACATTTGCTTAATCTTCTTAACGATGTTCTTGATTTGTCAAAAATTGAAGCCGGGAAGATGCAGATCACCGCTACGGTGATTCCGTTAGATGCGCTGATCATTGATTGTTCGCGAGTTTTTCGATTGCGGGCCGTCAAGCAAGGCTTGACGTTGACGGTCGAGATTGAAGCGAATGATTTTTTGGTCTGGGCTGATGAACGGGCAATTCGGCAAATTCTTTTTAACCTGTTGTCCAATGCCGTCAAATTCACCGAGCGTGGCGGTGTTCACCTGCAAATGGTGGTGAAACAGCGCGACGCCGAGGTCGTGACGGTGATCATTAATATTAAAGATACAGGTATCGGCATTTCACCGGAGCAATTACCGCTCCTGTTCCTGCCATTCACACAACTTGTGCAAGGCAACGCGCGACGGTTCGAAGGGACCGGCCTCGGCTTGGTCATCACCAAAAGACTGGTTGAAATGGTTGGCGGGACCATCGGCGTTGAAAGCGAGTTGGGCAAGGGGACGACGTTTCAGCTTCGCCTGCCGTTCCGTATGGGCGCCAAAACGGCGATGCCGGTTCCCGATAATCCCGATCACAAGCTTGCGGTGGTGATGCGATCTCTCCGGGTTCTGGTCGCTGAAGACAATCCCATCAACCAAATGTTGGTGCGATCCATGCTTCTGAGAGGAGGCCACACCATTGAAGTCGCCAATAACGGTCGGGTCGCGGTTGACGCCGTGGCGCGCGGGCAGTTCGATTTGGTGTTGATGGACATGCAGATGCCGGAGATGGATGGTGAGGAGGCCACAAGGGTGATCAGGGCGATGGCGCCGCCAAAAAACCGCATCCCGATCATTGCGTTGACGGCGGATGCGCTGTTGGAGCGCCGACACCATTATCTTGCCTGCGGTATTAACGATCTGGTGGCGAAACCGGTTGACATGAATACTCTGCTGTCCATCATTGCAACTTACACGGTGGACCGGTCGGGATAACCCGGCCGGGTGCTTCCTTGGCGACGGGGCCCTGACGAGCGTCAGGTCCGGCGAATGGTTGAAATGAACTGGTCAACCTCCCGCGCAAGTTTTTCCGATTGCGTGCCGAGGTTGGTTGCGGCCGAAAGTGTTTCGCTTGCTCCCCGCCCGGTTTCGTTGGCGGCTTGGGAAACCCCGGCGATGTTCGACGAAACCTCCTGGGTGCCCTTCGATGCTTCGCCCACATTGCGGGCAATCTCGCGGGTCGCCGCCCCTTGTTGTTCAACGGCGGACGCGATGGTCGTCGAAATCTCGCTCATGCGCCGGATCGTCCCGGTGATGTTCTTGATGGCATCCACGGTGGTTCCGGTGACGCTCTGCATCTGGCCGACCTGAGTCTGGATTTCGTCGGGGGCCTTGGCGGTCTGGTTGGCAAGGTTCTTCACCTCGCTGGCGACGACTGCAAATCCCTTACCCGCTTCACCGGCGCGTGCGGCTTCGATGGTGGCATTCAGGGCCAGGAGGTTGGTCTGGCTGGCGATCTGGTTAATCAGTTGGACCACCGCCCCGATCTTTTGCGCGGCATCGGCCAGTCCGTTGACGGTGGCGTTTGCCCGGTTGGCCTCTTCGACCGCGCTCGTGCCAATCCGGGTTGACTCGGAAACCTGTCGGGAAATCTCAATAATCGATCCTGATAGTTGTTCGGTCGCCGCCGCCACGGTCTGGACGTTGGCCGATGCCTGTTCGGCGGCGGCCGCAACCACCGTACACCGGTGATTGGTCTGGTCGGCATTGGTGGACATCACTTGAGCGGTGTTTCGCAATTGTTGTGCGGCCGATGACACTGCCGACACCACATGCCTGACGTTGCTCTCAAATCCGTCGGCAAGTTGGGTCATCGAGCGTTTCTTTTCGTCGGCGGCACGGCGTTCCAGCGCCATCTGTTCAGTCTTGAGGCGTTCGACCTCCAGGGCATTCTCTTTGAAGACCTGGAGCGCCCGAGCGGACGCGCCGATTTCGTCTCTGCGGTCCTGGCCCACGACCAGAATATTGGTGTCACCCTTGACCAACCGCTCCATCAACGACACCAGTTCGACGATCGGCTTCGATACGCCAAAATTCGCAATCAGGTAGGACAGGAACAACAGCAGCAGAGACATGGCGAACGCCACAACAAGCGTCAGGTCGTGGGTGGTTTTTGATCTGACCGAGATGGCGGCGGCTCTGGCGTCCGCCGCCGCCGTTGCTTCGTCGGACAGTTCCGCCACATCCTGGCTCAGACGGAGCATTTCCGCATTAACGGAACGCATCGCTTCGGTGGCTTCGGCATCCTTGTTGATGCGGGCAAGGCTCTGCACCTTGGCGATATCCGGCTGTAGCGCGCGAAAATCAAAAATGATTTTATTGATCCGATCCATTTCTTTCGGCAAAGTTTTGGTCACGATCGCGGTTTGCTCGCCGAATAATTTGATGTTGGCGTCAATATCTGCCTCAATCTGTCGCAAATGGACGGCATCGGTCTCGGCGATCAGACGATAGGTCAATCCGGTGATGTGAGAGATGACGCGGAAAATTCGCTCCATCGCCGATGCTCCCTTACCTTCTCGTTGGAGCAGATCGGAGTAGGCGGCGTCAACTTCCGAAAGATTGGTTACGGCGTAGAGGCTGACCCCGATCGTCATAATCGCCATCATGCCCAGCGCGATCAGAAACTTTATGGCTATCGGCAGGTTTCTCATCTGACGCATCTCCTGTGGCGCCTGGAGCAGATTGATTACATTGCTTACGAACGCCGGTGCGCGCGTGGATTTCGCCCCAGTCCGCCGAGAATGTTTGGTCTCAATGCCTCCATCTGTTGTTGAGCATACTGTTTGCCGGCAGCATACGCCAGTCTGCTGTCGTCAGGCCACGTCCTATCGCGGCGGAGCCGCCGGCACACGCAAGGGGCACAAGCAGGGGGGAGTCGGGTCGGCGGCATCAGCGCCGAAGGATTAACGTGTCGTTGCTGATTTCCAGGCTGCTGAGTTGTTCGAGCAGACGCATGCCCAACAAGGACTGGTCCAGTGCGCCTTCGTTGACCGACGCTTGAACATTGTTGAAGGTCAGGGGACCGATGCGGATGTGATCGAGATGAACCGGGGCGCCCCGGGTCACGCCGTTGGCGGTGGAAAACATCTGACTGAAGCGTAAGCGGTCCCGGGTGAACCCGAGCCGTGCCGCGTCGGCTTCGGTCAGCATGATGGAACTGGCGCCGGTATCGACCATGAACCGGACCGGCACGTCATTGATCAGGGCATCGATCCAGAAGTGCCGGTCGGCGGATCGATGGAAGGCGACCGCGCCGCCCTCTAAAATCTGGCCCTGTGCCGGCAGCAACACGCCCATCACGCGCTGGGCTACGGCCTGCAACTCGGGTCGGTAGCCATAGCCCGCAACCAGGATCAGTCCGAGCAACATCCAGATGCCGAGTTGAGCACCGATTTCGGACAGGCGCTGGCGCGATGCGGCCACCGAGGCCAGTAATGACAGCCCCATCAGAACCAGACCGGCCAGTTTCGGCCCCTCTTGGGTGGGCAAAAAGGCGGGCGGCACGGCGTAAAACAGCGCCCCCAGCCCGACGGCCACCACCGCCAGCAAGATCAACAGACGCTGGCCAAAGCGGGCGCCGCTTGGCTTGTCCCTGTGGTCCAACATCAACGATCCTCCCCACCGTGGTTTCCCCGATTGGCCATCCTAACCGCGATAGCCGAGCGCATCCAGCGCGCCCTGAAGGATGTAGGCGGCGGCCATCCGGTCGACCACTTCGGCCCGGCGTTTGCGGGTCATGTCGGCGTCGATCATCAGACGGGTGACCGCGCTGGTGGACAGGCGTTCGTCCCAGAAGGTGATTTCGGGCTCGCCACCCAGCAGGTCGATGAGTTCGGTCTGCTGGAGCAGCAGCGTCGCGAACTGGCGGACCCGTTGGACCGCCGGGCCGGTGCTGCCGTCCATGTTGAGCGGCAGGCCCAGCACCAGGGCGCCGACCCCGCGGTCGCGCATGGCCGCGGCCAGTTCCCGGATATCGGCGCTGAATTTGGTCCGGCGGATGGTGCCGATGGGGGAGGCGACCCGCAGGCCGGGGTCCGACAGCGCAAGGCCGATGGTTTTGGTCCCCAGGTCCAGCCCGATCAGGCGCTGACCGGGACGGAGCAGCGCCGGCAGGTCGCCGGGGTTGCGGATGGCCATGTCGGGTGTTACCTATTTCCGGGTTGGCCCCAGGCGGGTCGCGGCGGCGCCGTGCGCCGTTTTCGGGTGCAGTGGGAGAGTGTTACCGCATGTCGATCGACAGGGCCACCGTGGCGAAGATCGCTCACCTGGCGCGCATCAAGGTTCCCGAAGCCGAACAGGACCATCTGGCCGGCGAACTCAGCAAAATTCTGGCGTTCGTCGAGCAGTTGTCCGAGGTCGACACCGAGGGCGTGGCGCCCATGTCCAGCGCCGTGGCCACCACACTCCGCTGGCGGCCGGATCAGGTGGATGATGGCGGCACCCGGGAAGCCATCCTGGTTAACGCTCCGGACCGCGCCGAAGGCTTCTTCGGCGTGCCCAAGGTGATCGAATAAGGGGCTTTTTCGCCATGACTGCGCTTAACCGCCTGACCATGACCGAGGCCCTGACCGGCCTCGACCGACGCGACTTTACCGCCGTCGAATTGACCGAAGCGCATATCGCCGCGGTGGCCACCGCCCGGCCGCTCAATGCGTTTCTGGTGGAGACGCCCGAGCGGGCGCGGGAGATGGCCATAGCCTCCGATGCCCGCCGCGCCCGTGGCGAGGCCGGGTTGATGGACGGCCTGCCCATCGCCATCAAGGACCTGTTCTGTACCAAGGATGTCGCCACCACCGCGGCCAGCAAGATTCTCCAGGGCTTCGTGCCGCCCTACGAATCCACCGTCACCGCCAATCTGTGGCAGGCCGGTGCGGTGATGTTGGGCAAGGTGAACCTGGATGAGTTCGCCATGGGCTCGGCCAACGTCACCAGCGCCTATGGCCCGGTGGTCAATCCCTGGAGTCCCGGCGCGCCCGGCGCGTGGCCGCGGCGATTGGTGCCCGGCGGTTCCTCGGGCGGGTCGGCGGCGGCGGTGGCGGCGCGGTGTGCGCTGGGGGCCACCGGGACCGACACCGGCGGCTCGATTCGCCAGCCCGCGGGCTTCTGCGGCATCGTCGGCATCAAGCCGACCTACGGCCGGTGTTCCCGCTGGGGCATCGTGGCGTTCGCCTCGTCGTTGGATCAGGCCGGGCCGATGACCCGCACCGTGGCCGATACCGCGCTGATGTTACAGGCCATGGCCGGGTATGATCCCAAAGACTCCACCAGCGTCAACCGGTCGGTGCCGGACTATCGGGCAGCTCTGACCGGCGATATAAGGGGCCTGCGGGTCGGCATCCCTGCCGAGTATCGGGTAGATGGCATGCCCGCTGAAATCGAGCGGCTGTGGGATCAGGGGGTGGCGTGGCTGCGCGATGCCGGAGCCGAACCGGTGGCGGTTCGGTTGCCTCATACCCAATATGCGCTGGCGACCTATTACATCGTGGCGCCGGCCGAGGCGTCCAGCAATCTGGCGCGCTACGATGGCGTCCGGTTTGGCCTGCGGGTGGATGGCGACAGCCTGATCGAGATGTACGAGAACACCCGGGGGGCGGGTTTCGGGGCCGAGGTTCGGCGGCGCATCCTGATCGGGACTTACGTGCTGTCCCACGGCTATTATGATGCGTATTATCTGAAGGCTCAGAAGGTGCGCACGCGCATTGCCGAGGATTTCCGCGCCGCCTTTACCGCCTGCGACGTGATCCTGACGCCGACCGCGCCGTCCACCGCCTTCGCCATCGGCGAAAGGATGGATGACCCGATCCAGATGTATCTTAACGACGTGTTCACGGTGCCGGCGTCGCTGGCCGGTCTGCCTGGCCTGTCGGTGCCGGCGGGCCTGGGCGCCGACGGTCTGCCGCTGGGTTTGCAACTGATCGGCCGGCCCTTCGACGAAGAGACGCTGTTGCGGGTGGCCGGCGTGATCGAATCGGCTGCGGCCATCACCACCTTGCCGCCGTTCGTCGCCTGAACCCCCGGTGTGTGGGGGCGGTGGACGAACCGAGTGAAAACGGGACGAGAGCGCGCATCATGACGTACATTCAGGGTGAAACCGGCGACTGGGAGATGGTGATCGGGCTTGAGGTTCATGCCCAGGTGACCTCGAAGGCCAAGCTGTTCAGCGGTGCGGCCACGGCGTTCGGGGCGGAACCCAACAGTCACGTGAGCTTTGTCGACGCGGCCTTTCCGGGCATGTTGCCGGTGATCAACGGCGTCTGCGTCGAGCAGGCGGTGCGGACCGGGCTGGGGCTGAAGGCGCAGATCAACCCGGTCTCGGTGTTCGATCGCAAGAATTATTTCTACGCCGATCTGCCGGCCGGCTATCAGATCAGCCAGTACCTGCAACCCATCGTCGGCAAGGGCGAGATCGTTCTTGATCTGCCCGACGGCAGTTCCCGGACGGTGGGGATTACCCGCCTGCATCTGGAAATGGATGCGGGCAAGAGTATGCACGATCAGCACCCCAGCAAGACCTATGTCGACCTCAACCGGTCCGGGGTGGCATTGATGGAAATCGTCTCCGAACCCGACATGCGGACCGCCGAGGAAGCCGGGGCCTATGTGCGCAAGCTCCGCACCATCCTGCGCTATCTTGGCACCTGCGACGGCAACATGGAGGAGGGCTCCCTGCGCTGCGATTGCAACGTTTCGGTCCGCCGCCCCGGCCAACCGTTCGGGACCCGCTGCGAGATCAAGAATGTCAACTCGGTCAGGTTCGTTCAACAGGCGATTGAGTACGAGGCCCGCCGTCAGATCGAGGTGATCGAAGAGGGCGGAACCATCCGCCAGGAAACCAGGCTGTGGGATACCGCCAAAGGCGTGACGCGGTCGATGCGGTCCAAGGAAGAGGCCCACGACTACCGTTACTTCCCCGACCCCGATCTGCTGCCGTTGGTGCTGGACCCGGATTGGATCGAATCGATTCGGACGACGCTGCCCGAGTTGCCCGACGACAAAAAACAACGCTTCATCACCGACTATAAACTGTCGCTTTACGACGCCGGAGTCTTGGTGGCCGAACAGGCGCGCGCCGACTTCTTCGAAGCCGTGGCGAAGGGGCGCGATGCCAAACTGGCCTCCAATTGGGTGAATGGCGACTTTTTCGGAGCGCTCAACAAGGCGGGCAAGGACATCCAGGACAGTCCGGTCAGTGCCGAGGCGCTGGGCGGCCTGATCGATCTGATTTCCGATAACACCATCTCGGGCCGAATCGCCAAAGAGGTGTTCGAGGAGATGTTCGCCACCGGCCAGCCTGCCGCCGGGATCGTCGAGGCCAAGGGCTTGCGCCAAGTCACCGACACCGGGGCGATTGAAACCGCCATCGCGGCGGTGATGGCGAAAAATGCCGACAAGGTGGCCGAGTATCGGAGCGGCAAAGACAAGCTGTTCGGGTTCTTCGTGGGCCAGGTGATGAAACAAACCGGCGGTAAGGCCAACCCGGCTCTGGTCAACGAGATTTTGCGCGCAAAATTGGCGGCAGGGTAGCCCGGCGGTTAGGGACGCCGGGGCCGGTGGTCCCGGTGGAAGTTGCAACGGCAATGATTTAATGGGCTTTTGTGGGATCTACCCAAACCGGTACCGGGCCCTGTTTGCGGGGCAGGGCAGTGCCCCGCAAACAGGGCCCGCCCGCAACATGAAGCGAGAGGGCTTTATTGTGGCGGTAGCGCCCGCCGGCCCAACTTAGTTAACCGGTACATGCGGCCGTTGCCTTGGTCCGGCGCAATCAGTTTTTTCCCAATCAGCCCTTCAATTAATGAATAAGGAAAGCGAGGAATAATTTGTTTGCCTTCATGGTCGTAAAGTTTCATGTCGGCGCCGCTTGTGTCCTTTAGTATGACTTCATGACTGCTAAAATCATCAAGAATGTAGGAACCGGCGTGCTTTCCAAGAAGTTGTAATAGTTCAGTCGAATCCATCTCATCTTTCTCCGGTTTGAACATGATGACCACCGATGGGTATTGATCGGGGGCGTGTCACCATCTGGATAGGGCCGTGCATCTGGGGGTGTCCATCAGAGGCTAAAACGTGCGCTGTCGCTGACCTGCATGCCGCGGGCCGCCAGGTCGCGGATGAATTGGGCGCCAAGGGCCGGGAAGTCGGGACCGCCGGGAAAGGCCGGAACCGGACTGGAACAGTCTTCGAGGAAGACCAGTTTACGGATGTGCTCGGCCGGCAACGCGTTGGCAAGATCAGTAACGGTGGCGCGCACGCAGTGGGACGTCGCTTCGCCGGCGATGGCCACCTGATCAGCGTCCTCAATAAATTTCAGCATCTGGGGATTGGCTTGGGTGGCCGGGTCACGGGAATCCTCAACCTCGGCCCGGAAGGCGCTGTAGTGCTCGGTGCCGGGGTTGCTGCCCTTGGTGATGAACGACAGCGGCGATACCGCGCGTTCGGACCAGCGTAACAGCGCCGCCATCAAGTCGGGATGCACGGCGTGGCCGGGGGTTCCGATCAGGCAGTGGGGTGGCCAGATCGTGAGTGGATAGTTGCCTTTGCGGGCCAGTTCGCCGACATAGTACCGGGCATGATCCCGGGCTGCGGCGTCCCGGGGACGCCAGCGCCCGGCGTCGACATCGGCCACCGAGATGACGGTGAACGGCGGCGGCGGGCTGCCGTCGGCATCGGTCCACCACAGCGGATTGGCCACATGATACAGGTGATGGCTGTCGAGCGTCACTTGTATGGCCTCGATGCGGCGGCCCAACCGATCGACCAGCGCCGCCAGGCGGATCATGTCGGCGTGCGCGCCCGGCACCGCCAGGGCGCCGGCGCACGGACCGTCGCAGAAATCGCGCTGGGGATCGATCACAAGCAGACGGACAGGCTTTTTTGACAAGTGAGGCTCCTGTTGCCGACGGGCGCCGCAGTGCGGGACGGTGGTTGCCAAGCCGCCCCATACCCGGCTAGCGTAGAGGAACGTGACGCCCGGCACCAGAACCGATTTTCCGGGGCAGCCTTGGGGGATTCTAGTGCAATGACGACTCCCGCACTCTCGGGCTGGCGCATGCCGGCGGAATGGGAACGTCACAGCCGCTGCTGGATGGCGTGGCCGTGCCGTGCCGGGACCTGGAATGGCAGCCTGGATGCGGCGCGGGCGGCCTATGCCGAGGTCGCCCGTTCGATTGCCGTCGGCGAACCCGTGACCATGATATGCAATCCTGAAGACGCGGTCGATACTTCGCTATCCTGTGGAGCGGGAGTTCAAGTGCTTCCGTTGGAAATCGGCGATAGCTGGCTGCGCGACACCGGGCCGTCTTTCCTGATTGACGACTATGGCGGGGTGGCTGGTGTTCATTGGCAATTTAACGCCTGGGGTGGCCGGTATCCCGACTGGCAGACCGACGCCACGGTGGGGCGGCGTATTCTGTCTCATCTGGCACTGCCGTGTTTCGAGGCGCCGCTGGTGCTGGAAGGGGGCTCCATTGCGGTGGATGGGGCCGGTACCGTGATGGCCACCGAGCACTGTCTGCTCCACCCCAACCGCAATCCTCATCTTCATCGTCGCGAGGTTGAAGAGCTGTTAAAGGCTTATACCGGCGCCAACACCGTAATCTGGCTCGGACAGGGCTACCAGGACGACGATACCGACGGCCATGTGGACGAAGTGGCGTGCTTCATACGGCCGGGGGTGGTTATGGCCCTGACCACCCCCGATCATCGCGACGGGAACTTTGCGGCGCTGCAAGACAATCTGGATCGTTTGAAAAAGGCTCGGGATGCCGCCGGGCGCACTCTCGAGGTGGTCACGATTCGTCAGCCGGCGCGACGGGAGCGGAACGGTGTGCGGATGACCCTGTCCTACACCAATTTTTATATTGGCAACGGCTTGGTGGTCATGCCGGGCTTCGAGGACTCGGCAGACCAGGAGGCCTACCGAACGGTTCGCCGCCTGTTTCCCGATCGTGAGGTCATCCAGATTCCCGCCCTGGATATCGTCGCCGGGGGCGGGGGGATTCACTGCATCACCCAGCAGCAACCGGCTCCGGCGCCGATTCCCTATGATCCGGTCATCTGACGGCGGTTGGTGGCGGGCATGATGGTTGGAGGGCACGTTTAGTCTTGAATTCTGGCCCGAAAAGGGGCGATACTTAGGCCATGAATATCGGTAGCTACATCATGACGCCTGTCGTCAGAGAGGCCGTAACGCCTCCACCGCCGCCCCCGGCGCCGGTGGCGACCAACGCGGCGACTTTGGTGGCACAGAACGTCACGCTCCAGACCCGCACTCAGACCACCTTGGCGGCGCAGGCAGTGGGCAATTCGGAGTCTTCGCGGTCCGGCCAGAGCCGGAATCAGGGGGGAGGCGCCACGGATACTCAAGCCAGTACGTTGAATGCGCGGAACAACCGGGTTGCGGCCGGAGGGATCGGGGGTCGGGGCGGGATTGTGAACATCCGGGTTTGACCGTTCCGAGTCGATCTTGTGACCTCTTCAAGGGGGTGGCAGCGCGAGTGTTGAATAAGGCGAGAGCAGCCGCGGGAAGCCGTCCGTGGCTGCTTTTTATTTGTGTCGGGCGTCCTGTCCGGCCGCTTTGCGGCCCGGCGGTATCTCTGTAGTGTTGTGCCGAGGCAATATTCGGGGGCAGGAAGCGTTTCGGTCACAATACCCGGTCACAATCCGAGGGAGCAGTGGGATGAAGAGGTTCGGCGTGGCAGCGTTGGCTTTGGCGGTTTGGGCGGGCCCGGCCTGGGCTGACGATGGGGGCGAGGCGGTGTTCAAGAGTTCTTGCGGCGCCTGTCATTCTCTCAGCCAGAATCGGGTCGGACCGCCGCTGGCCGGCGTGGTCGGGAGGGCGGCGGGGGCGGTGTCCAATTACCTGTACTCAGCGGCGATCCGGAACTCAGGCCTGATTTGGACCGAAGACAAACTTGATGCCTTTCTGATCAGCCCGAAGACCGTCGTTCCCGACACCAAGATGACGTTCAACGGCATCAGGGATGCCGTCCGGCGCCAGGCGCTGATCGCCTACCTCAAGTCCCACTAGCCCGGCGGGGCCGGGCGTGGACGCCACGGGACCGCCGTGGCCAAACTTGGTGTGGCCCTGAAATCGGTGTTGCGCTGGTGACACCGGAGACCGGGCGGTGTGGTGGCGGGGGGAATGTCGTGGACGGTGTGGGCGCCATCGGCTAACAATCAACCACATTTATCTTCGGCTTTACGGCCGGCGGTCGCAGCCGAGACCTCCAAAGGGGAGTGAAGACGACGATGTCAGGATGCTGTTCCGCCCTTTCCCGGTTTTCCGCTCGGTTTTCCACCCGGTCTCCTGTCGTCATGGCGGGTTCCGTCATCGCCGTGCTCGCGCTGGCCGCTTGCTCCGGGCCAGCGTACCAGGGCCTTCAGTTGGATAATCCTCTGGATCAGTCAGCCTTTTTATGGCCGGACACCCGGGTGGATCAGGCGGCCACCGGTGCCAAACCGTCGACGCCGCCGGTGGTGTTCACCGTGCGCTCCAGCGACTGGTTCAACACGCCCGAAGAAATAAAGGCCCTGATTTCGCAAACCTGCGGCCCCACCTATCGTACCGCCCGGGTGTTCCGCCACGACGGTGCGGGTTCGCCGTTGCATCCCGTCGACATCGTGGTCCATTGCGGCGACGTAAAGCCCCGAGTCGCAGTTTACCCGGAGCCCGGCACCAGCCTTTCCGAAAACTTGGCGTCCATGACCACGCCACCGTCCGCTGCGGAAATCGGTGAACTGATCGTCTTGTGGTAACCAGGGAGACGGTCATGGGCTCCAGGGGCTGGTTTCCCCCTTGAGCCCGTGACTTTGAGTTCGATCGGCTTCAGGATGGACCCGGAATGCCATCCAACGGAAGAGGGTTGCCTGACTCGCGGGCGTCTCGCCCGCATGCAGTCTCTTTAATACGCTCGGATCAGAATTCCTTCCAGTCCCTGTCGTGGCGCCCGCTGTCTACATGGCGGGGAGGACGCGCACTCGCCGGTTTCGGGACCGGAACGGGCTTGGGTGCGGCGGGCGGTGTCGTCTTGGCTTTCTGAGCAACCGGCCGGTCGGCCGGCGCCTGGGTGGCGATGCGGCGCGTTGGTGCCGATGCGGTTGGTCCGGCCGCCCCGGCGGCCACTGTGAAGAACGCCATGTGCTGTTCGAGGTCAGAGGCCTGTTCGGTCATGGACTGCGCCGCCGCTGCGGTCTCTTCCACCAGCGCCGCGTTCTTTTGGGTCATCTCGTCCATTGACGCGACGGCGGAATTGATCTCGTCAAGGGCGGTGGTTTGCTCTTTGCTGGCTGTCGCGATCTCGCTGATCAGCAACGCCACCTCATGAACCCCCTTCGCGATCCCGCCCAAGGAGTCGCCGGCCTTTTTGACCAGTTCGACGCCGTTTTGGACCTGATTGTCACTGTTGGTGATCAGGGTCTTGATCTCTTTGGAGGCTTGTGCGGACCGTTGCGCCAGCACCCGGACCTCCTGCGCGACCACGGCAAAACCCTTGCCGGCATCCCCCGCACGGGCCGCCTCCACCGCGGCGTTCAAGGCCAGAAGATTGGTCTGGAAAGCGATCTCGTCGATGACACCGATGATTTCGGTGATTTTGCGGGACGCTTCGGCAATGCGCTTCATGGCATCGATGGCCGATCCGGCAACCACACCACCCTGCTCGGCGGCGGCGCGGGCCTCGCCGGCCATTTTATTGGCACGCTGGGCATTTTCAGAACTGGTGCGCACCGTCGCCCCGAGTTCTTCCATGGAGGCCGCGGTTTCTTCCAGGCTGGAAGCCTGCTGTTCGGTGCGTTCCGACAGGTCTGTACTGCCCGAGGAGACCTCCGCAGAGGCCCGGGAAATCGCTTGGGTGGCGGTGTCGATCCGAGCGACGATTTCCGACAGTTTCACCGACGTGGCGTTGATGTCGTTCTTCAGGCCCTCGAATGCCCCCTGGTAATCTTTGGTGATGCGCTCGCTCAGATCGCCTTCGGCCAGGGCTTTGATAACCCGCGCAATGTCTGAGATCGCGGTTTGGACGGTGTCGGTCAGGCTGTTGATGCCGTCGCTCATGGTCCGGTAAAAACCTTCCTTGTCCCCCAGATCAAGCCGGGAGTTGAGGTCACCGCGCGCAACGGCGGAAATCAGGTCGGCGATTTCTTTACCGACCAACAGGTCGCGGCGGCGCTGGGCGTCGGCGGCCTGGCGTTCCGACTCCAGGCGTTGTGCTTCCGCCTGCTCCATACGTTTCTTTTCAACGGCGTTGTCCTTGAAGACTTGAACCGCCTTGGCCATCTCCCCGATTTCGTCCCGATCGGCCAGAGCCGGGATGACGACCATAAGATCACCTTTGGCAAGGTCGGTCATGGCGGCGGTCATATCACCAACCGGGCGGGTGATGCTCCGGGCGACCATCCAAGCGAAGAAGATGCCCAAAACGAAGGCGGCAATCGACAGCGAAAACGCCATAATTATCGAAGCATACGCCTGTTCTTCAGCTTCACTTTGAGATTTGTTAAGGAAGTTAGCCTGTGAATTCGAGTTGTAAGTGATAAGATCGTTAAATTCACCAGCCTCTTTGGTCATAATATTGTAGGCTAGCTCTTCGACCCCGGTAATATCTTTTGATGCCTGTTCAAAAACCTCGACGTATTTCCGACCGTCTTCGATGGCCTGCTTACAGGCTTCGATATTTTGAGGAATTGTCAGTCCGGTCAGAAGTTCGTTGAGTCGGGTATTAAATATCTGAGCTTGTTCGCGAACCGCCGCTTCACTTTTTGCGTCCGGCGCCAATAAGAAGTGGAGGGCGTTGACACGAGCCAACATCAGCGATTCCTGCGCCCGCCCGGCGCGAGCGGCATTTTCGAACTTGCCCTCGCGGTAGGCCGTTTCCATAATATCGGTCAGGGTGGCTCGGATGCGCGCCCCGATGGGGTTCATCCCGTCGTTAACCGATTTTTCCCTGTGCTCTCGAAGTTGGACTAATTTCTCAAAGTTCGCGGAATATTCTTCTAAGAGCCGGATCATGCGGTCAAGATTTGCGCGCCGGGTCGGGTCGATGGTGACCTCCAGTGCTTTTTTCATTTCCGGGCCAAGCTGGGCCTGTATCTTGCGCGTGGCGTCAACCGCGTCGAGGTTTCCTTTTCCGGCGAACAGGATGACATTCCTTCGCATGTTCGCGACCATCGCCGCGATCGACTCCGTGCGGACACTGTTGGTGGCGACACTCGAATAAGTGGTCATGATTTGTTCTGACGTCTTCAAACCATCAATGCCGAGCCACGAAATCGCGGCCAGGAGCAATAGGACGACAGAGAAGCCAGTATAAATGCGCATACTAACCTTAAACCGGCCCGAAAAGCTCGGCTTATTTTTCTTCGTCTCGCGATCCATTCTCGTCATCCTTGCCTCCCTAGTATTTGCTGAAACTAGCATCGATGGATGCCGATTTCAAGCTTTGACAAACTTAACCTTTAACCAATATTGCTTATTGACCGAATGGTTGAACGCTTGGGGCAACTCGTGTTCCGACTCCAACGGATCATTCCGACCCCGTTGGGCCGGAACACTTGCCTGTTCAATGGGTTGTGTTGTGCCCTCGACACCATCGTCAGGAACGAAGCGTCTCGTTCACAACACTAGGCGATCGGATAGGTTACGGGAAACGTCCGTGAAGGGTGGTTTTCCATCAATGTCAAGGCAAGCAATCCGTATTGACGGTAACGAAGCGTCGGCAAACCGCCACACAGGTGATGTGTGGGTTCAGCGGACCGAGGCACCGACAACCGCGCGGCAACCTCCAACCGTCACAGAGTATCCCTAAAATCCCATCGAAGGCAAAGAATGCATCGCAGAATGCTTTGGTCCCTGATATCATTTTCCATTTGGACAACGGCGTATAGTGGCGTTATTTGCTCGACCAAAAGGTTTTCCATATGACAGAGCAGACCAGAATGCTGATCATGAATATGCGGGATCAAAGGAAGTAGCGCCACGATAACCGGATTATTTGACAAAAGAACTTTGTTGTAATTAATAAAGTTAATTCAACTGAATCATAAAGGCGATTCAGAAGTTGTAAGTCAGAGGGTGTATCAACAAAGGTGCCGGCAAAGGTTTTGACCTTGGCGCCGGCGCGAAACCATTTTCCGGCATCCGGGGGCGTTACCCCAGAGGGGATAGCATCGGTTGGGTTCTACCCAAGCACCCATCGGGTGTCGCCCCTGACCCTTGCCGGGTCTTAGGGGCAACACCCGATGGTCGCGGAAATCACGGCGGCGGTGGCGGGCTGGTGTATTTTGAGCGACGGGGTAGCATCTTGATTGCGTTTCCGACAAACGGAACCGATTTGAGGATGGCGCTGACGTTATGGCGTAGGTATTCGTAACGGACATACCATTCGGTATCGACCCAACACAGTTGTAGGCTCATGCGTTGGCCCTTTTGGGGCAAAAAGCCGTGCCAGGACTGGTCTGATACCCTGAACATCAGCATGCGCCCGAATTCCGGGGCGTATTCGAACGCATAGTCGTTGCGGTCGGAGCTGTTGAGGATGCGGAGGCGACCGCGCTCGTACGGCCATTCCTTGCTGAAACCAAGCAACACGGTAATGATCTTGTGCTTGGAATCCGGATGTGCATACCCCTCATTGTAGGCGCCCGAGGTATTTCCCATCATCAGCAATACTTGGGGACGGGTGCTGAGGTCGATTTCAAACTTAGCCTCGACCAACCGGCGGAACCGGGGGCTGGCCAGATCGTCAAGCACCGACTGGAATTTGGGGCCGTACTTGAGGTGAGGCACCGCGTAGCTGCCCCGGTCGGGAATAACCGGAACGTCCGGAAGCACGGTGTCCTTGTGGATTAACGGGATTGCCTGCTCGACATAAGCGTAATCATAAGGCTTTCGATTCAGTTCAGCGGCAGCAATGGCTGCCTCATCCAGTAACAGAAACGGGGGAAGCTGGTCCGCCATGTCTCTTTTCCTTTTCCTGTCGCACCCGACCAAGTGATGCTGCGCGGCAGCTTAGCCGTTGGCGTTTGGCCCGGCAAGGGAGCCCGTTACCAGACCGGAGACTTACACCGATGTGTGGAAATCATGACTCTTGGCCAGGATTTTCGTCCCCATCGGCGCGTCGGCATTACCCCACGGCGCGCAGAGCTTCGGCGGCGCGGAGGTCCACCGAGACCAGTTGAGACACGCCTTGTTCCGACATGGTGACACCGAACAGGCGATCGGTGCGGGCCATGGTCAGGCGGTGGTGGGTGATGACCAGGAAACGGGTGCGGCGGGAGGCCGCCATTTCCTGGACCAGATCGCAGAAGCGGCCGACATTGGCCTCGTCCAGCGGCGCGTCCACCTCGTCGAGCACACAGATTGGCGCCGGATTGGTCAAAAACACGGCAAACAGCAAGGACAGCGCGGTCAAAGCTTGCTCGCCGCCCGACAGCAGGGTCAGAATCTGGAGCCGTTTGCCCGGCGGGCTCGCGAAGATTTCCAGTCCGGCTTCCAGCGGATCTTCGGCTTCGGTTAGTTCCAGGTGGGCGCGGCCACCACCGAACATTTTGACGAACAGGGTTTGGAAGTGGGTGTTGACGAGCTGGAAGGACGCCAGCAGCCGCTCCCGGGCCTCGCGATTGAGGCTGGAGATGCCCTGGCGCAACCGTCCGATGGCCGCCACCAGATCGGCCCGTTCGCTGGTCAGGCTGTTGATCTGGGTCTCCAGTTCGCTGGCCTCCATCTCGGCCCGCAGGTTGACCGGCCCCATGTGTTCCCGCTCCCGGTTCAGGCGCTCCAGCCGGGTTTCGATGGCCGCGACTTCGGGCAAATCGTCGCCGGGTTGCAGTCCGGCCAGCGCCAATGTTTCTTCCGGCGCGCATTCAAGCCGCTCATGGATGCGCTCGGCCAGGGCCGCACTGGCCTGGAGCGCATTGGCCACCGCGGCTTCGGCCCGGGCGCGGGCCTCCCGGGCGTCGGCCAACCCCACCTCGGCGCGCTTCAAGTGCGTTTCGGTCTCGGTCAGCCGGGTTTCGGTGGTGACCAGGGTGTCGGCGGCGCGCTTGCGGGCGCGCTCGGCGTCGGCGATGCGGGTCAGCAGAGTCTGGCGGCTGGCCTCGATGTCGGCGGGGCGGCCGGCCAGTGCGGCCAATTCGGCTTCGGCGGCGGCGGCGCGTTCGGCCAGTTCGGCCAGGCGGCCGTCGACGCCCTGCTGGCGCGTGCGCCACGAGCGTTCTTCAGCTTCGATGGCCACCAGACGCTGGCGGCGGCCTTGGGTTTCGCGGGTCAGGCGGTCCAGTTGGCTCTGACGCTCGGTCAACGCCGCCCGCCGTTCGGCCAGCTCGGCACGCGCCTCAGCGACCTGGGCGCGGGCCGGACCGGCGTCCGGGACCGCGTCCAGCGCAGCCCGGGCTTGGGCCAGCCCGGCTTCGGCCTCGGCACGGTCGGCCTCCAGGCGCTCCAACTGTTCGATCACCGCGGCCAGGCGCGATACCGCACCGGCACTGTCGCGCTCCAGCCGGCTATGCCGGTCACGGGCCTGATTGACCGCGGTGAAGGCCTCCCGGATGGTATCGCGGCTGCGCTTTTCTTCGGCTGTCGCGTCGGCGTTGGCGCGGCGGGCGTCTTCCATCCCGGCACGGGCGTCATCCACCCGTTGTTCCGCACCGGTCAGGTCCAGGCGCAACGCTTCCAGGCGGTTCCGTTGCCGGAGCCGGATGGCCGCGGCGGTGGGCGCACCCGCGCTGATGGTCAGGCCGTCCCAACGCCAAGCGGCGCCCTCCCGGCTGACCAGGGCCTGTCCGGGCAAGAGTCCGGGGGTCAGTCGAGCCCCGGTTTCGGCGTCGGCCACGATGCCCAGCATCGCCAGGCGGCGGGTCAGGGCTGCGGGTCCCTTCACTTTGGCGGCCAGCGGGACCACACCCTCGGGGAGCGGCGGCAGCTCGGGGTAGGGGGGCAAGGTTCGCCAGTAGACCGCGGCCGCGTCGTTGACCGGCGCGGTCAGGTCGTCGCCCAGGGCGGCGGCCAGGGCACCCTCGTAGCCGGCGGCCACCGTCACCGCATCGATTAAGGGCGGGAACAGCTCGCCCGAACTGCCGCGGCCGTGCAGCAGTTCCGACAGCGCCATGGCTTCGGCCTTCAGCTTGGACCGCACCGCCTCTGCCGCCTGAAGGTCCTCCCGCAGGCGGGCAAGCCGGGTCTCGGTGGTCAGTTTCGCGTGTTCCGCGGCGTCTGCGGCATCGCGGGCCTGGTCCAGCCGCTCCTCGGCGGCGGCGGTCATGGCTTCGGCCTCGGCCAGATCGGGGCGGGCGGCCAGGTCGCGCTCCAGGGCCTCGCGCTGAGTCCGTTGGCTGCTCAGCCGCTGGTCGGCCACGGTCAGTCGCTGGGCCAGGTCCTGACAGTGACGGGTCAGGGCCGTGCGTCGGGCCTCGTCGGTGGCCACCCGCTCGGTCAGCAGGGTCAGGCTGCGGTCGCCGGCGTCAACCTCCTCGCGGATGTCGGCCAGGGCCTGCATGGCCTCCTCGGCCAGCACCGCTTCGTCCTCCTGAGCGGCGCCTAGGCGCAGGCGTTCGTCCGCCAGTCGGGCCACGGCGCCGTCGCCATCGGCGGCGAGGGCGCGTTCCCGTTCGAGATCGCGCCGCACCTGATCCAACCGCTGGCGGTTGGTGGCCTGGGCGTCGGCGACCCGACGTTCTTCGGCGTCCAGGTGTTCGCGCGCCAGGATCAGACGATGCAACGCCGCCGCTGCCGCCGCCTCGGCCTGACGCAACTCGGGCAGGCCGGCGGCGGCGTTGGTCCGCAGGGTGGTCAGGGCCACAACCGCGCCCATCAGGTCCCGAACCTGGGACTCGGCGGTGTCGAAGGCCGTTCGGGCGCTGGCGGTGGCGGCTTCCGAGGCCTGCCAGCGCAGATGCCACAGCACCGCTTCGCCCCGCCGGATCAGGTCGGACAGGTTTCGATAGCGGGAGGCCTGACGGGCCTGTTTGCGCAGCCCTTGAAGCTGGCCATCCATGGCGCCGATAACATCGTCGAGCCGGGTCAGGTTGGTTTCGGCGGCCCGCAGCCGCAACTCGGCTTCATGGCGCCGGGAATGCAGGCCGGTGATGCCTGCCGCTTCCTCCAGCAATTGCCGGCGATCCTGGGGTTTGGCCCGGATCAGGGCGCCGACCTGGCCTTGACTGACCAGCGCCGGCGAGTTGGCGCCGCTGGCGTTATCGGCAAACAGAAGTTGAACGTCGCGGGCGCGCACGGTCTTGCCGTTGATTCGGTACTCGGAACCGGCGCCGCGTTCGATGCGCCTGGTCACTTCCAGATCGTTGGCGTCGTTGAAGCCCGCGGGGGCGGTACGGCTGGAATTGTCCACCGACAAGGACACTTCGGCCAGGTTCCGTGCCGGTCGACGCGACGTTCCGCCAAAGATCACATCGTCCATTTCGTCGCCGCGCATCCGACGGGCCGAGGTTTCGCCCATCACCCAGCGAAGCGCCTCGACCAGATTGGATTTGCCGCAGCCATTGGGACCGACGACACCGGTCATGCCCGGCTCGATGGCCAACTCGGTGCTCTCGACGAAAGACTTGAATCCGGCCAGGCGCAGTTTAACAAAGTCCAAGAGAACGGCCTCGGGCTAGGCTCAGTGCGATAACAGGTGGTCGATCACCTCCGAAAACTTTTCGATCGGAAGCGCCCCCTCGATCTTTGCGGCACCTTCATTGAAGACGAAGGTCGGCGTCGATTTCACGTCATACTTCTTTTGGGCTTCCTGCGTCCGGGCAATCAGCGTATCCGACAATTCCTTATTGTTCATGCAGGCGTCAAAGTCGGCGGCGGACAGGCCACCAAGCGCGCCGATCTGGGCCAGTGCCTTTTGCGGGTCGGCGGCTCGCGCCCATTGGCTCTGACTTTTGAACAGCACATCGATGAACCCGAAATAGCGTTCGGCGTTGGCGCAACGCGCCATCATCGCGGCGTGGAGGGCGTACCGGTCCAGCGGGAAATCATGGAAGACCAGTTTCAGCTTTCCGGTATCGACGTACTTGGTGATGAGGGCCGGCAGCGTCTTGGTGTGAAAATCGGCGCAATGCGGGCAGGTGAGAGACGAGAAATCATACATCGTAACCGGGGCATTGGCATCGCCCAGGGTGCGGTCGGCCAGAGCCTGTTGGGTCCCGAGCGGTTCGGCCACCGCCCGGTTGGTCAGGTCGGGGGCGCAGCAGAGCGCCAGTCCAAGAATCACGGCGAAACGGTGCAATAGAGACGGCATGCGCGTTCACTCCCCAACAATATCCGAGGACTATAGGACGACCCTTCGGCCTCAGGCAAGGTCTTCATCGGCCCCGGCGGTGATGAAGGCCGACAGCAAGGTTAAGAACCGCTCCCGTTCGGCCAGGTGCGGGGAATGATCGGCGCCTTCGAACAGATGCAAGACCGCGCCGGGAATTCGGTCGGCGACATACCGGGCGGTGCCGGTGCCATAGTACTGACTGGCGGTCCCGTACACCAACACGGTCGGAACGGTGATCAACGGAAGCACCGACCGGTAATCGGCCTGGCCCAGGCTGTCCCAGCAGGCGATCAGCGGTTCGGGGGCAAGGCGGGCCAGGGTTTCGCGCAGGCGCTGGATGCCGCGGGTATTGGCCGCGACGTGCTGGCGGGTCTGTTCGTTGTGGCCATCCGCCAACAGGCGCAGCACGGCTTCAGGGAAATTCGATCGCAAAGCGGTCATGAAGGCGCGGTTGCGCTCGGCCGGCCAGTTGCCGTAAATGCCCAACCGCCAGTGATCGTCGGTGATCAGGCGCGGCGACTGGTCGATGATGCAGGCCTTGCCGAGACCCGAACAGCCGCTGTCGGCCATCAACTGCCACAGGGTGAGCGCGCCCATGGAGTGCGCGACCACCGTCGGTCGCTCCAGGCGGAAATGGCGAATCAGTTCCCGTAGATCCAAGGCCATGCGCGCCACCGTTGGGACGCTCGGACCGGTGGCGGTACTGCGGCCGTGGCCCCTGGCGTCCCAGGCATAAACCGTGAATCGGTGGGCCAGTTCGGTTCCAATCGGACCCCAAGCGGCGTGGTCGGCTGCCCAGGAATGCAGGAGGATTACCGGCGAGCCATGCCCGCGAACCGAGACATGGAGTTGCGCACCGTCGTCTAGGGTGATCACCTTCATCGGTCGCTTACCTTTTCTTGTGGGAGCCCAAGCCTGGTGAGGAAATCCCGATGTCTAGTAGGGCTTTTGGCCCCTGTGAATCATAATCAATTGAATATTCACTCTATAGTCCCGACTTCCTTAGCCGTCGAATGAGGTATTAACCATAATGGGAATATCTATGATGACCGCAATGATACTGTCTTGACCCAATAAGAAATATCCACATATCATAAATCGATACGAAATTATATCGCATTTTATCCATCATTAATAAACAATTTGCTGGAGATGCATTCGCAACTTTCGTCTGTCTGGAAAGTCCAGAGACCAACATCGATCCGATGAGAGGCCCACATGAACACCAATCTGAACACCTATAAAAGAGGCGAAAACAGCGGTTGGGATGATGCATTCTGTGTTGGACTGAAAGAAATGGATACTAGAAATATGATTATTTTTTCATGTTTCGATGATCTCATGCAATTAGTTAATCAAAATATGAGTATCAATAGCATACGTACCGCCTATCATAACATGGTTACGATGATGAAATATTCTTTCAAAGAAGAAGAAAACTATATGGTTAATGCTGAGCATAATTTTGATGCAGTTCATAAAATCCAGCATGACGACATCATTGGCCGTCTGGAAGGTATTGATATTGATCTTGATACGGTTCAGGCTAAAATAAAAATGGTAAGTGAAATATTTTATGACTGGATACTTATTCACGTCACAAATTTTGATCGTAATTGCTGTGCCCATTTTTTTGTACATCAACTTCTAAACTCCCAGCTTGTCGTTGGCGACTTTCCCCTTAGTCTGGCTTATGACCCAGTCGTCCCCGATCACCAACGGCAACAGCGATTGTGCCCGGGGTGCCCGATTTAGCCAAACCTAGCGTTGTGACCGAGACGCTTCATACCCAATGATCGTGTCCCGGTCACAACACAACACCGATAACAAGCTCGTGTTCCGGCCCAACGGGGTAGAAATGGTCCGTTGGAGTCGGAACACGAGCCCCGATCAGTCAACAAGCGGCCATTGCTGCCGATCTCGCCATATCTCACCATGAGTTGGTAGGGACTTTGGTGAAAGTCGAGTCGGGCAGAAATTCCGACTGTTCCCACCCCGCAGCGGTTTTGGCATTGGCACCGGGGCAGAAAGGCTCGGTCGTGAGGGCAGTGTTGTATCCATTTTCACCATTATGGCGGGCGATGTCGAAGGTCATCGGGGCCGACGCGCCTGCGGCCAATCCGTTGACCATCCAGATTATCGCGCGTCAAGGTTTTCAGAGGCTTGGGGACCTGGGGGCGACCGTATCGCCGCTCGCCGGCGGCTGGTCGCGACCACAAAATAAAGGAGCGCCATAACAATGCCTCAATCATCGCCCCTAATCAAGTGACGACGGTTGGTGAAATTCAGCGGCCGGAACACATTATTAAATGTGATCCTAACTGTTCTGGGTGCGCCTGAATCGTTTTCAAGAATGGCCTTAGAGCTGAAGCTATGGAGGTAAATACCTATGAATATAAATATCCAATCCGTAAGAAATAATGAACTGACAGTGGTCACACTCACCGGATCACTCGATGTCTCTGGGGCTATTGAAATCGAAGCAGAGATCCGAAGAGTCGCGAACATTAGAACAGATATTGCCGTAGACCTAAGTGGTGTTACATTTATATCGTCACAAGGGGCTCGTGTTTTGATAATTATGTGCAAAGCCGCAGCCGAAAAAAATCGGATGCTATACTTAACTGGGCCGAAGCCTCAGGTTCGGAAGGTTTTGGGCATTATGGGCATCGATAAGATTATGCCGATCTACGATACTGTTGAGGAAGTTGGATTTCCTCAACGTCAATAGGTGGTATTGTTTGCTTTAAACTTACGCCCATCGATGGGTGCGCATATGGCTGGATACTTTTGTACCTGCGAGTTGACGCTGGTCAGTAAGCTTGAGTCGCTAAAGGAAATCTCCCCATGGTTGAAGAAGGCTTGGGATCAATATAAGCTACCCGACTGTCGCCGTTTTGACCTTTCCGTATGCCTCTATGAGGCGGTGGCGAACATTATTATGTATGCTTATGAGCGGCCGATGGGGCAACGAATCCTGGTCGCCTTGAAAGTTCGCGACAACTTGGTCGAAATCACCGTCGAGGACGATGGCCGCCCCTTTAATCCTCTTGATCATCCGGAGACATCTCCCCCTTCATCAATCTGCGACGCGACCATTGGCGGGCATGGCATTGCCATCATTCGCCGTCTAAGTGATAGACTCGATTACGAACGGCGGGCATCACATAATATTTTCACCATCACTCATTGCCTTATTAAGAGTTCAGACAATCCTAAGGATTACGACAAAACATCAGATGGAAATTAGAAAATGTTCCAAAAAAAATGGTTTAATCCAATAAAAATGCGGCCGTTTACGACGATTATAATTACCGGATGCGCTATTGCATTCGCACTTGATATAACTGTCGATTTTGGATCGGCATTTGGCGTATTGTATGTCCCATTGCTGTTTTTGCGGTTGACGATGCCGCGACCGCCGTCCATTTACTTGTTGCTATGTATTGTGTTGTTATTGACAACAATGGGTTTTTTCTTTCCAAATATTAGCAGCAACCTCAATGAGGCGTTATTTGATCGGTTAATGACGGTGCTGGCCGCGATTTTTACCGCGGTGCTCATTGAGAAAAACATCAAGGCGGCTCAACACCTGAATGTCAGCCGAGCAAATGAGGCTCGCATGAGATTCAAGACGGAATTAATTGAAAATGAGATTAGAATTGCGAAGGGATTGCAGGAGTCAATTCTGCCAAAGTCGTTCCCGACATCACATTCAGTTTCAGGTCATGGGATTATGGTTCCAGCGCGTGATGTTGGCGGTGACTTTTTTGACTTTATTGTTATAGATGAGTTTCATATTGGTATTGCCATTGCTGATGTTACCGGCAAAGGGGTGCCGGCGGCTTTTTTCATGGCTATTGTGCGCACATTGCTCCGTACAATAGCTCTGCTTAAATTATCGCCTTCGGATTGCCTTTCGCGCCTTAATGAGCAGCTCGCCGTTGAAAATGAACAAGACATGTTTGTGACTGTTTTTTATGGAATTATTGATATAAGGACGGGCGAATTCTGTTACGCTAATGGCGGACATAATGCCCCAGCACTTGTAAAGGCCAACGGTGAATTTTTCTGGTTGCCAGAAACCGGTGGAATTATTGTCGGCATAATGAAAGGAGTTAAATATCAGGAACAGAGAGTGCAGCTTGACGTTGGAGACTTTTTATTTCTGTACACCGATGGCGTTGTCGAAGCATTTAATATTAACAAGGAGGACTTCAGTGATCGTAGACTTTCAAAAGTTCTCTGTGAATGTCGAAAATTACCGACAACTGAATTAACAGAATCTGTGTTAGCGGCGGTCAAAGCATTTGAAAACGGGGCTCCACAAGCAGACGATATAACATGCGTCGGTTTGCGCTATGAAGGAGTGTAAAAAATAGTTTATTAGAGATTAACACGGGGTTATTCGACATATCGGGAAACTCACATTGGGTATTCATGAATGAAGGGGAATGACCATGAATGTTGTTATGGTTATCGAGTTCGAGTCTATTGGTGCAGTCGATACGAATGGTAAACTTGACAGCTTGTGAGGATGACAATCTCTCGATTATCTTGATGTCATAGACGACAACTTAGGACAGGAGAGAGGTATATGGAAATAAAAACGTCGGTAATCAGCGCAGATATCACTATGGTGAGTCTCACTGGTTCATTTGATGCGACTGGTGCGGATATTGTCGACTTGGAAATGCGCAAGGTGGCGCGTTCTGGCGTCAATATAGCAGTGGATTTAAGTGATGTGGTTTTTATCACTTCGCAAGGTATAAGGATTCTCATGATGACGGCTAAGATCGCCAATGCAAGTAACAAAAAATTGGTCCTGATCGGGCCTAAACCACCGATCCGAAAGGTACTGGCAATTATGGGAGTTGATAAAATCCTGAGCATTTACGAGAGCGTTGACGCCATGGCCGGGAATGGCCGGCTGTAGGAGAGGCAGCTAAACCGCTATGTGAAACTGTGATCGGAAAGGATACTGAGATGGCACTTCAAAAATACCCACACCGGTTGATCCTTGAAAATCGCCTCGAGGCACTGGCCCAAATTAACCCGTGGTTGGAGAGGGGTTGGAACGAGTACGAACTTCCCAACGAAAGTCTCTTTGAAGTTGCGCTATGCATTTACGAGGCAACAGCGAACATCATTATGTATGCGTATCAGGTGCCGGATGGGTATTCCAAAGCCCCGGAGCCGATTGCACGGGTTATAGAAATTTCCCTAATTCTACATGATGATGCCATAGAGATCAAAATTCAAGACGATGGATACGATTTTAACCCGCTAATGACGCCCGAGAGAAAAGTAGCGCAGACGATATCAGAAGCATCTCTTAGTGGTCGCGGGATACCGTTATTGCGCGGCTTCAGTGATAAGCTTAGTTATCAACGCTCTGGCGGCTATAATCAACTGTCGATCATAAAGAGTCTTAAAGTACGGGTTGCTTCCCCCCAATAGATATGGCTTTGACCCAAGACTCTTGAGTGTCTGTCCGGAACATTTACGTGGCCTGATGGCCGGGCGCAAATAAGCCCCCCGCCACGCCGGAGCGTGACGAGGGGGCGATGTGACGTGGTCCGGGCGGTTGCCCCCCGTTCCCCGGTTAACGTCAGTTGAAGTGGAACCCGTAGCGCAGGCCCAGGAAGTTCATGCCGTCGTTCTGCGGTGCGATCCAACCGGCGTTGGAGATGTGGGCGGCATAGGCCGACACGGAGTTGACCGGATCGATCCGGTAGCCGATGTCCACCGCCTCGCGGAACAACACCCGTGAACCGAGATTGGGGCGGCCGTCGATCAGGAAAGCGCCGGTCGAGGTCTTGCCGGCCTGCAACTGGCCGTCATGAATGTCCATACCGAACGCAAAGTCGAAGAAGAAGCCGGCGCCGAGCAGCCATTCCCACGACAGACCGCCGTAGCCGTTGTTGGTCCAACCCGCGGTGTTGGCGCTGAAGCCCAGCATGGCGCGCGGCGACAGCATGGACTGGAAGAACGGAATGCTCGATGTCGCGACGGTCATCGGCGCGAATAGAATTTCACCGTTGATGTCGATGGTGTTTTCTTCCTTGGTCTTGGTCGGGTTATCACGCCCGGCGTCATGGTCCAGTACGCCGACCCGGACTTCCGAGACGATACCACCGAGTCCGGCGGCCGAAGCGGGGGGGGCAACGCTCCCCAGAACCAGCGCCAGGGCACAGGCGGCAGTAGAAATCACTGACAAAGTTGACCGTACCACGGCATCCTCCCACAAATCATCAAAAACAGTCTGGAAAACCGTGTAACATGGCGATCCGCGAAGTCGTGAGAGATAACGGCGGAGGGCAACGAAGGTCTGTAACGGATTGTTGTCGTTGTTGCATTTCTGACACGAAGGTTGAGGGCTGGAATTGAATCGGAATAGGGGGCGCCGATCATGACGGCATTGCCCATCGAACCGGTCCTGCCGGCGGTCCGCGCAGCGTTGACCGGGGCAGGGGTGGCGGTCTTGCAGGCGCCGCCCGGGGCCGGCAAGACCACCGGGGTGCCGTTGGCGTTGTTGGGTCAGCCGTGGCTGGGCGGCCGGCGGGTGGTGGTACTGGAGCCGCGTCGGCTGGCGGCCCGGGCGGCGGCCCGGCGCATGGCCGCGATGCTGGGCGAAGACGTGGGCGGCACCGTCGGTTATCGGGTCCGCTTCGACAGCCGGATCGGGCCGCAGACTCGAATCGAGGTGGTGACGGACGGCTTGTTCTTGCGCCGACTCCAGGACGACCCGACACTGGACGAGGTGGGCGTGGTGTTGTTTGATGAATTCCACGAGCGCCGCCTGGATGCGGATCTGGCGCTGGCGCTGGCGGTGGAGGCCCGGGCGGCGGTGCGCGAGGATCTGCGCCTGGTGGTGATGTCGGCCACCCTGGACGGCGAGCCGGTGTCGGCCCTGTTGGGCGGCGCACCACTGATCACCAGCGAAGGCCGGGCCTTTCCGGTCACGACCCGCTACCTGCCGCCGGCCGCCGGGACTCGGGTGGAAGACGCCGTGGCGGCGGCGGTGCGTCAAGCCCTGGCCGAACAAGCGGGTGATGTTCTGGCGTTCCTGCCCGGGGGTGCCGAGATTCGCCGGACCCAAGCCCGGCTGGCCGACCTCGCCTCGGACTCGTTGCTGCTGGCGCCGCTCTATGGCGACCTGGGTCTGGACCAGCAGGATCAGGCGATCCGGCCGTCCTTGCCCGGCCGGCGCAAGGTGGTGCTGGCCACCGCGCTGGCCGAGACCAGTCTGACCATCGAGGGGGTGCGGGTGGTTATCGATGGCGGCTTGATGCGGGTGCCGCGCTTCGATCCGGTGGGCGGCATGAGTCGACTCGACACGGTTCGGGTCTCGCGGGCCTCGGCCGATCAACGGCGGGGCCGGGCCGGTCGGACCGAGCCCGGCGTCTGCTATCGGCTGTGGCCCGAGGCGGAGCAACGGGCGTTGCTGCCCTTCACACCGCCGGAAATCCTGTCCGCCGACCTGGCGCCGCTGGCGCTGGAGCTGGCGGAATGGGGGGTGGCCGACGCGGCCGGGCTGGCGTGGCTGGATGCGCCGCCCGCGGCGGCGCTGGCCCAGGCCCGGGATTTGTTGAAACAGCTCGGCGCGTTGGATGGGAACGGCGCCATCACACGCCATGGCCGCGAATTGGCGGGCCTGGGTGTTCATCCCCGGTTGGGTCATCTGATGGTCCGGGGCCGGGCGCTTGGCCAGGGGGCCTTGGCATGCACGTTGGCGGCGGTGCTGGCCGAACGCGATATCATCCGGGGTGGGCTGGGCACCGGGCCGCGCGACGTGGATTTGCGGCGGCGGGTCGAACTGGTGGCGGCGGGCGGGGGCGTCGGGGCGGACCGCGGCGCCCTTCAGCAGGTGCGGCAAGCGGCGGCCCAGTGGCGTCGGCACCTTCGGGTCGCTCAGGACGCCGGACTCGAGCCCGCCGCCACCGGTGCTCTGGTGGCCCTGGCCTACCCCGACCGCATCGCCCAACGCCGGCCGGGCGGCGGCGGCCAATATCGACTGGCCCAGGGCCGCGGTGCCGTGCTGCCGCCGGGGGAGCCGTTGGCCGCCGAGCCCTGGCTGGCGGTGGCCGAGCTGGACGGCGACCGGCGCGAAGCCCGGGTGTTCCTGGCGGCGCCGGTGACCCAAGCCGAGCTGGAGGCCGAGTTCGGGGCGCAGATCGAGACGGTGGACGAGGTGATGTGGGAGCCCCGGGAACAGGCCGTGGTGGCGCGCCGCTGCCGGCGGCTGGGGGCGTTGGTGCTGGCCTCGGAGGTTCTGCCGGCGGCGGCACCGGACCGGCTGGCCGCGGCCATGGTCGATGGTCTTCGCCAGCATGGGCTTGGCCTGTTGCCGTGGACCGGGGCCGTCGAGTCCTGGCGCGCCCGGCTGGCCTTTCTCGGGCGGGCCGACGCCGCCGGGCGCGGGGAGGGGGGGTGGCCCGATCTGTCCGACGCCGCGTTGCTGGCGACGCTGGAGGACTGGCTGGTGCCCCATCTGGCGGGTTGTACCCGCGCCGCCCATCTCAAGCGGCTGGATCTTCGGGCGATTCTCGAGGCCCGGCTCGACTGGCGGCAGCGGCGGTTGCTGGATGAGCGGGCCCCGAGCCACCTGACCGTTCCCAGCGGCTCGTCCGTGCCGCTGGATTATACCGGCGATACCCCGACTCTGGCGGTCCGTCTTCAGGAGATGTTCGGCGCCCGGGAGACCCCGGCGGTGTGTGGCGGCGCGGTGCCGGTGCGGCTCCAGTTATTGTCTCCGGCCCAGCGGCCGGTGCAGGTGACGTGCGATTTGGCCGGCTTCTGGGCGGTGGGTTATCATCAGGTCAAAGCCGACCTCAAGGGGCGTTACCCCAAACACCCCTGGCCCGACGACCCGCTGGCGGCGATGCCGACCAACCGGACCAAACGGGCGATGAAGGCGGCTTCCGCTTGAATGCCGGCCAGGGGTCGGACGCCGGTATCCCTCAACGCCGGCTTCACGGTTGTCAGGCACCCGAAAATACCGGAAGATCAGGGGCCGGCCCGATGGGGTGCGGTAATGCCACGGGAGACGCCTGGCCATGAGCACCACGACCCGGGAAAAGCTGGCGCTGGGGCTGCATTATCATCGGGCTGGTCGTTTGGCCGAGGCCGAAAACCTCTATTGGGAGGTGATGACCGAGGATCCCGACGATGCCGACGCCCAGCATCTGATGGGGGTGCTGGCGCATCAGGTGGGGCGTGACGATCTGGCGGTGGGGTACATGGAGGGCGCTTTGGCGCTGAAGCCGGAGCGGCCGGACTATCACAACAATCTGGCCGAGGCCTACCGGGTGCAGGGGCAGTACGCCGAGGCGGCCGAGCACTTCCAGCAGGCCTTGGCGCTCGAACCCGATTATGCCGATGCTCACAACAATTATGGCCTGCTGCTTCAGGCGCAGGGCCGGCAGGAGGAGGCGGTCGGGCATTACCAGCGGGCGTTGGATCTGGTCCCGGACTTTCCCGAGGCGCTGAACAATCTCGGTAACGTCTACAAGGAACGGCGTCAGCTTGATCAGGCGGAGGCCCGCTATCGCGCGGCCCTGGCGCTGCAACCGGCCTTTGCCGACGCTCACGCCAATCTGGCCGGGACGCTGATGGAGCAGGGCCTGTCGGATCAGGCGGTCGCCCATTTCCAGCAGGCCGTGGCATTTCGCCCGGACTTCGCCGTTGCCCGGTTGGGCCTGTGCATGGCTCAACTGCCGGTGCTGTACCGGACCGAGGCTGAAATCGAAGACCGGCGCGCCGCCTACCGGCGACATCTTTCCGAACTGCGCGCCGCCGTGGCGGCCGAACCGGCAGGTCCGGCGGCGTTTGCGGCGGCGGTGGGCACCCATCAGCCGTTCTTTCTGGCCTACCAGGGGCGCAACGATCGCGAGCTTCAGGCCCTCTATGGCGAGCTGGTGGTGCAGGCCATGGCCGGGCGCTATCCGCCGGTATCGCTTCCGGCGCGACCGGTGGGCGGTCGCCCGCTCAGGGTCGGCATTGTCAGCGGTTACTTTTTCAACCACTCGGTTTGGAAGATGCCGGTCAAGGGCTGGCTGACCCAGCTCGACCGCGCGCAGTTTGAGGTGTTCTGCTACCATACCAGGCCGATCCGGGACGCTGAAACCGAACTGGCCGAGCGGGTTGCCGACCGTTTCGTCCAGGGGCCGTTGCCGCTTGACCAGTGGCGCGAGATGATTCTGGGCGATGCGCCGGACGTGCTGATCTATCCCGAAATCGGCATGGACCCGGTCACGGTTCAATTGGCGGCGCAACGGCTGGCCCGGGTCCAATGCACCTCGTGGGGCCATCCCGAGACCTGCGGCTTGCCGACCATCGATTACTATTTGAGCAGCGCGTTGATGGAGCCAGCCGAGGCCGACCGGCATTACACCGAGAGGTTGGTTCGGTTGCCCAATCTGTCGGTCTATTATGAACCGCCGTCCCTCCCCGATGTCGCCGTGACCCGTGCCGAGTACGGTTTGCGGGCCGACGCTGTGGTGTATTGGTGCTGCCAGTCGCTGTTTAAATATCTGCCCCAATATGATCAGGTCTTTCCCCGCATTGCCGCTTCGGTCGGTCGTTGCCAGTTTGCCTTTCTGGGTTACCAGGGCGGCAGCTCTGTGGACACGGTCTTTCAAGAGCGGCTGAACGCGGCGTTCGCCGCCGTCGGGGCGCGGGCCGAGGACCACTGCGTGGTGTTGCCCCGGCTTGATTCGGACCGCTTTATCGCGGTGGGCGGTCTTTGCGACGTCTATCTGGACAGTATCGGCTGGTCCGGGATCAACACCACCCTGGAGTCTGCGCTCACCGACCTGCCGGTGGTGACGCTGCCCGGGGCCATGCTGCGGGGACGGCATAGTATGGCGGTGCTCCAGATGATGGGCGTGACCGAGACCATTGCCGAGACCGTGGATGACTACGTGGCGGTGGCGGTGCGTTTGGGCACCGATAGCGGCTGGCGTTCGGAGATGCGGCGCAAGATGGCGGCCGGCCGGCGCCGGGTTTACCGGGATGGTGACTGTGTGGCGGCGCTGGCGGCCTTTATCATCAAGGCGGCGGCCGGTTAATACCGATCGCCACCGGAAAGTTTTATCCCCATGATCCGTCTATCGCATTATCGCCGGGTGATCTGGCCGGCGCTGCTGGCTGCGCTGGCGTTGGCCGCGATGTGCGCCGGTTTGCCGACCGGTTGGGAGAGCGAGGGCCTGGGGGTGGGCGGTCGCGAAATCGTTCATCAGGGCACCGCTGCCGTGGCCTGGCTGTCGCTGGCCTGGTTCGGGTCCCGGCTGTTTCATGCGGTGGTGCGCGGCGGCGACCGGCCGGCGCCCCGGTTGCTGGCCGACATCATCGCCATCATCCTGTTTGCCGTTGCCGGGTTTCTGGTCCTGGGGGGCGTTTTCCATCTCCCGGTCGGGGCCTTGATCACCACGTCAAGTGTGGTGGTGGCGGTGGTCGGCTTTTCCGTGCGGGAATTGATCGCCGATCTGTTTGCCGGCATCTGCATCAGCCTGGAACGGCCCTATCGCCAGGGGGACTGGTTGGAGGTGAGCGAGCCGGGACTGATTGGGAAGGTGGTTGAGATCAACTGGCGCGCAACACGGCTGGTGACGCTCTGCGACATCACCGTCGTTATTCCCAACGGTGTTATCGCGCGCAATAAATTCAAGAATTACAGTACGCCAAAGCGTTCTTTCCGTGTGTTATTGCCGATTGTTCTGGATCATGACGTGTCTGTCGAGATCGCGCGGCGTCTGATGCTGGCGGCGGTACGGGAAGCCCCTCTGGCGGGGTCGAGGCCACCGCCCGATGTGGTGTTGGACAGCTTTACCAGTCACGGCCTGTGCTATCTCGTGCGGTTCTGGGTATCGGACTATCAGATTATGGTTCGGGCCCGGGATCAGGTGCTGACCAATATTCATCGCCACCTGCGCCTGGGGGGTGTTGCGATGCGCCACGGCCGCCAGGACGTCACCTATACCCAGGCGCCTTCGATGCCGCGTGCTGACGGGCAGCGCATCACCGTGCTCCATCAGGTGGACCTGTTTCACGCCCTGACCGACGATGATCTGAACGACCTGGCCGAGGCGCTGATGGTCCGCCGGAGTCCTGCCGGGACCGTCGTGGTCCATGCCGGCGCGGCGGGAAACTCGCTGTTCGTGGTGGTTGAAGGCTTGCTGGAGGTTCGGGGCGAGGCGGGTTTGCTGGCGGTTTTGGGTCCCGGTGAGGTCTTCGGCGAGATGTCGCTGCTGACCGGGGCGCCGCGGAGTGCCTCGGTGGTCACCACCACCGAGGTCATGGTGTTCGAGATTTTTGACCACCAACTCCGCCCGATCCTGCATCGCCGGCCAGAATTGGCCGAGGCGCTGGGCGCGATCATCGAACACCGTCAACGGGCGAACCGGAACCGGACGCTCGCCGATTTCGGTCAGGGCGACGCCGGCCCAAGCGGCCCGCCGCTCTTGGCACGCATTCGGGAATTTTTCGGACTGATCCGGTGATGCGGCGGCGCAAGATCGCAGCGTAGTATTCAAGTATCCCCGGGTCGGTCATCGTGAATCCGTTAAAACACTCGACAGTCCTTGCGTGATCCGCTCATCTGGCCGATGGTGTGGGTGACCGGCCCGTCGCGTCCGTCTGTGGGGGTCTCAGGAGGGCACCCAGTGGGCTGCGACGGCCGTCGGAAACGCCCTTGGGGTGTCGATTCGGCGCTGACATCCTGCCAAGGTTCACAGGTTGCTGTTCGCCCGCTTTCCGAGCATTAGTATACGATCGTCAGGATTCGGCGCATCGAGACAATTCGAGTTAATTCGAGTCAATTCTAAGCAATTGAAGAAGAATCCGGCTAACGAAGGGGACAGGAGGTGGAGATGAAGATTTTTTACCTGATGACGGGGAGCGGATCCTTGCTGATCATGACGTCTTATGCCTCGCTGGAGGAACCCGAGTTTCTCGACAAGCTTTCGGCCAAGGGGATTGACAAATTTCTGGCCTACAGCGTTCCGGTTGATCTGGCTAAGCAGTGGTACGGCAAGCATTTCGGGATCGTGGCGCAGGATTTGCGGGCCAGCGGCGATCTGCGGGTGCTGGACTATAACGGGAATCGGGTCTTCGAGCGGTTGAGCTTCGAGGAAATCGGTCATCCTCACGTCTACGACAAGAACACCAGTCGTGCCGGTGCCCACGGGCGCGAAGAAATTCACCCCTAGAGCGGATCGTCACGGGGCCGGACGGTGGACGCCCGCGTCCCGGGGCTTGCCATGACGCCGGGTAGCGCGGTTTCCGATCAGCTTGGGTCGCCGTTGGGAGCGCGGGCGTCTCGCCCGCCCCTTTGC
>CAIYNU010000082.1 GCA_903927615.1 uncultured Rhodospirillales bacterium
GTGGTCTACGCGACCACGGTTTATGCGAGTGTGCACCCGGTATTGCTGCGCCGGGCCATTCGCAGGGTCAGACCGGACTGGGAGGACGAGATGCTGTCGATCGCCGCGAAGGAATGGATGGCCGAAGGTGCCGCCAAGGGCCGTGCCGAAGGCGAGGCCAAGGGTGAATTGAAGGCGAAGGCTGACACGCTTCTCCGCCAGCTTCATCGACGGTTCAAGACGCTGCCCAACGGTATTGAAGACCGTGTTCGGGCGGCAGATAGTGTCCTCCTCGATGAATGGCTGGACCGTATCCTTGATGCCCAGACCCTTGAAGATGTCTTCAGCACCGAACAACGGCATTGATCATTATGCACCGTTCACCACTATGTCCAACTCTATCCACCGCAATTATTACGATTATCACCCAAAATCATTGGCAATGCCCATCTGATAAGCAAGCCATCAGCACCACTATCACAACTATCTTATCCATTATTTGCCTGAAAACTTGTGGACATTGCCGCCAATGAGCGCCTCGTCGATGGCAAGTCCTTAGCCGAAATCTTTAGCATAGAACAGAGACACTGAGCCACGTTTTGCGGCTATTGGTATACGATTTGAAGGACGCTCTTTCATTATTCATCGGGAGTGGACTTATTTTACGCCAATTAACCAACGTTTTTCCGTAAGCTAATGTGTCCGTAGCGAGTCTCAATCATATCTACGGATCTCCCCATTTTCTTCGCTTAAAGGTGAATGGGGGCGCCGTATTGAATCCATAAAGTGGCGTTGGTGTGTCTGATCGAATATGGCGGGTGGTTTTTACCAGAGATCGGGTCTTTCAGCAATCCGAACGGCCGTTCCGGGCCCGGCGAGGCTGCCGCCGGATTGCGCCCAGCCATTGAGCGCCGATGGTTTTGCCGATGCCTGACGGTGGCGGCGACCGAACGTCCCGGTGCGGCTCACTCGAGTCGCTCGTTGGGATAGACTCCCCACAGCTCCGCCCGCCGAAGCCAGCCATGGTAGCCGCCCAGGTCCACTTCGCACCAGTCGTCCCGGCAATGGAGCAACGCGCCGACCACACCGGGCTCGGCGTTGGCCACCGGGCGGGCGGTGGCGCTGGGGTCGTGGCGCAAGGTCTGGATGCCGCCGGTCACAATCACCGACCGCTTGGCCGACAGCATGCCTTGCAGCACCCAACCCTCGGTGCCGTCCGGGTCGCGAATCCGGCGCCAGGTATCGAATTCGGCCACCACCTCCACCGGCATGCCGCGGCGGGAGAAGACCCATTCGATGGGGTATTTGGTCGACGGTCCCGAATGGGCGTTGACCGCGTTGGAGCGGATCGAAACGAAGCGGGGGACCGGCAGGCCGCTGGTCTTGATGGCGCTCTGGCCCGGCGCGGTGCCGTTGGCGGCCGGGGCTTCGTCGGGGGGCTCGGCGCCGTCCTCGGCGCGGGCCGCCGGCGGCACAGCCAGCAACAGCAGCAGGCCGAAAACCCAGGCGCCGATGGTCCGGGCGAACGTGTGGCGGATACGGACCAACATCTGCTTCTGTCCGATCATGGCAATGGGGGATGCCCGGGGCATATAAAGGACCATAGCGGGCGCCGGTCAAGGTCGTTGGCACCAAAGCCGGAGCCGGAGATACGCGCCTGTGGACAAGGCGCGGCTCGGCTTGGTATGGCATGAGCACACCAATACAGAGGGCTACCGGATGCCTGACAAGAAGAAAACACTGGTCGTGGTCACTCGAAAACTCCCGGATGTCATCGAGACCCGGATGATGGAGCTGTTCGACACGCGGCTCAATCCGGACGACACCCCCATGAGCCAGCTCGAGCTGATCGAGGCGGTCAGGGTGGCCGAGGTGCTGGTTCCAACCGTCACTGACCGTATCGATGCCCGGGTTCTGTCCCAAGCCGGGCCGCAGTTGCGCCTGATTGCCTCGTTCGGGACCGGTGTCGACCACATCGATCTGAAGACCGCCCGGCAACGCGGCATCACCGTAACCAACACCCCGGGCGTGCTGACCGACGACACCGCCGACATCGCCATGACCCTGATTCTGGCCGTGGCGCGCCGCCTTGGGGAAGGCGAGCGGCTGGTTCGGGCCGGTCAGTGGAAGGGGTGGGGGCCGACCACCATGCTTGGCCATCGGCTTTGGGGCAAGCGGCTGGGCGTGATCGGCCTGGGCCGAATCGGTCAGGCGTTGGCCCGCCGGGCCCGGGGATTCGGCCTGTCGATCCATTACCACAATCGCCGGCGCATCCATCTGGACATCGAAGGCGAACTGGAGGCGACCTATTGGGAAAGCCTGGATCAGATGCTGATGCGGATGGACATGATCTCGGTCAACTGTCCGCACACCCCGGCGACGTTCCACCTGCTGTCGGCCCGGCGGCTGCAATTGCTGCGGCCGCACTGCATTATCGTCAATACCTCGCGTGGCGAAATCATCGACGAAAATGCGCTGACTCGGATGCTGGAACGGGGCGAACTGGCCGGGGCCGGCCTCGACGTGTTCGAACACGAGCCGGCGGTCAACCCCAGGCTGTTGGGGCTTGATAATGTGGTGTTGTTGCCCCACATGGGTTCGGCCACCATCGAAGGCCGGATCGACATGGGCGAGAAAGTGATCATCAACATCAAGACCTTTTCCGATGGCCACGCGCCGCCGGATCGGGTGCTGGAAGCGATGCTCTGATCGGACCAAAGGGGGGCTGTGGCCCCCCTTATCTTTGAATGGGGATAGGGGCATTGCCCAGCACTACTCGCTACGTTGTTTGCTTTCCAGAAGCGGGGCAGTAACGTACTGTAACCGAAGGTTACTCGACCAGTTCGCCAATCTTATGGTTTGTGGTCCGTCGGCGACCGGTTCGCTGCAATGGCCGCGTTGGATTTGGTCGGGAATCTGTTCGATGTAAGAGTCTTGGGAGAGAAAGAGCTATGAGGAATATTTTTACTGCCGTGTTTTTCGCGCTGCTGATCGGCTTGGTTGTCCCTGGCGCATCGGCTTTGGCCGAGGGCAAGCAAGACTTTACTCTGATCAACCAGACGGGCTATCGGATCGATAAGGTCTTCGTATCCCCGACCGCCAGTAACGACTGGGAAGAAGATGTCCTGGGGAAGGACGTGCTCGATGACGGTGAAAGCGTCGATATCACCTTCCATCGCAATACCCCAGGCTGCAAGTGGGACCTCAAGGTCGTGTATGCCGATGATGGCAGCTCGGCCGTTTGGACGGGTTTCGACATTTGCTCGATTGCCAAGATCCATATCCACTACAACAAGAGCACCGATACCACCAGCGCCACCACCGAGTGATCGATACCGGCATGCTCCATGGTGCCGAAGTTTTGTGCCGTCAGGACTTCAATAAGGCAGTATGAGGTCCCAACCGCCGGGGGTGTTCATGTCTGGTCCCTGGACACAGGCACGCGTGGTTGCCCGGCGGTGACGGGCTTGTCGGTCAGGTTTATGGACGGGGGTCGGTTGACGAAGCCGACTCGAGAACAGGCCCGACCCCTTTTCAGGGCCGGGCCTGTTTGCGTTCCGGGGAGCGCGGGCCTTCTGCCCGCTTATGGGGGCCGCGTCGGACGAGACGGCCTTGGTATCAGACGGCCTTGAGGATCGCTTCGGCGCTGGTGAACTCGAAGGTGCCGGGTTTGTCCACCGCCAGGGACGTGACCACTCCATCTTCGGCCACCAGGGCAAAACGCTGGCTGCGGGTGCCCAGGCCGTGGCCGCTGGCGTCCAGTTCCAGGTCCAACGCGCGGGTGAGCGCGCCGTTGCCGTCGGGCAGTAGGAAAACCTTGTCGCCGGCGTTCTGGGTTTCGCCCCACGCCTTCATCACGAAGGGGTCGTTGACCGCCAGGCACACGATCTGGGCTACGCCCTTGGCCGCAAAGGCGTCGGCGTGCTGAACGAATCCGGGCAGATGTTTGGCCGAGCACACCGGGGTGAACGCCCCGGGAACGGCGAACAGCACCACTTTCCGGCCCTTGAACAGAGTATCGGTGGAAATTTCCTGCATGCCGCTATCGGTCAGGTATTTGAGCGTGACCGACGGAATGACATCACCTACCTTGATCGTCATGACCCTACCTCTTCCCCTGGTTGAAGACGAACGCGCTCTGCGCGTCGTAAGCCGGTTGCCGCGGTGCGGCGACCCGGTCGCCGGTAGAACCATATAGGATCCGGTGGGTTAGCGACCAGCTTTTGACGGCGGGCTTTTGGCCGCCTGGTCCAGTCCGTCCAGGACCGCCGATTCGCTGAGTAACTCGGGCAAAACCAGTCCCCGGGGGGCCGCGGGGCCGTAGATGACGTTGAAGGGAATGCCATAGCGGCCGAATCCCGCCAGATAGCCGGCGATGTCCGGGTTGGGGCGGGTCCAGTCGGCGCGCATCGCCACCACGGCGCCGGTGGGGTCGAACAGTCGGTGGGCCACCGGGGGACGATCCAGGACCAGTCGTTGGTTGGCCTGACAGGTCAGGCACCAGTCGGCGGTTACGTCCACGAACACCACATGGCCGGCCGCGACCTCCCGGTGCGCCGATGCGAGGTCGAAGGGGTGCCACCGGCCCGGTTCGGCGGCGGCGGTCTGGCCGCGTGGGGGCGCCGCCGCGGGCGTGTCCAGGCTCCACGGCGTCGCGATCGCGGCCAGCGCCAACACCCCGGCCGCCGCCGCCGCCGCCGGGCGGGCCCGGGCCGGCAAACGCGGCCGGACGGCCAGCAGTCCGGCAAGACCGGCGATGAGCGCGGCGACGGTCAGCGCCGTGGTCAGCCCCCCCACCGGCGAGCAACCACAGCAGCCAGAGCGCGGTGGCGGCCAGAGTCACCCCCAGCAACCGCCGCAACCGGATCATCCAGCGCCCGGGCCGGGGCAGGGCGGTGGCCATCCGCGGGAACGCGGCGACCGTCAGGTAAGGAAGCGCCAGTCCGATGCCCAGCATCATGAAGACCGCCAGGATGTCACCGGGACCGCGCGCCAGGGCGAAGCCGATGGCGGTGCCCAGAAACGGCGCCGAGCACGGGGTGGCCAGCAGCGTCGCAAAGGCGCCGGTGACGAACGGTCCCGCCAGGGGGCCGTGACCGTCGGGCCGGGCTGCCGCGTCGGCGATGACCCGGGGCAGGGGGACCTCGAAAACATCCCAGAGATTGCAGGCAAACAGCGATACCACCACCGCCATGCCGGCCAGAAAGGCCGGTTGCTGGAACTGAAGGCCCCAACCCACCGCGGTTCCCGCGGACTTGAGCGTGATCATCAAGCCGGCCAGCATCAGGAACGAGGTGAGGATGCCGGCGGCGGTGGCCAGAAAGCCCGCACGCACCATCCGGGGATTGCCGCCGCCATGGCCGACCACCGCCAGCAGCTTCATGGACAGCACCGGCAGGACACACGGCATCAGGTTGAGGATCAGGCCCCCGAGCAAAGCCAGGGCCAGCGCCATGGGCAGGGTCGGGCCGGGGCGGGGGGCCGGCGGTGCGGCGCCGGGGGATGCGGCCGGGGGCGTCACGGTGGTGGTGGCTTCCAGCGACCGATCGCCATCCACCAGCGTGATGGTGACGGTGCTGCCGATGGCCAGAACCGGTGGCGGCGCGGCGGTCCCGATCGCCGCCGCCGGGGCCAGGCGGGCGAGCAGATGGCGGCCATCCCGGTCCAGGCTGAGCCGGGGCCCGGCAAACACCTGGGGAGGCGTGCTTTCAACGATCAGGTCGGGCGTACCGAAGGGGTCGCGGGCGGTGGCTTCAACGTCCAGCGCGGTGCCGTCGGCGGCGCTGCGGACCGCCACCAGCGCCAGCCCCGCAGGACCGCCGTCGCCCGGGACGCGTTGAATCGCCTGGGCGATGGCCGTTGCCTCGGGGGCCGGGGCCGCCGGTCCCAGCGGCAAAGCCAGCGTCAGGTCGAAATGGGCGGGCACGCAGATGTCATGGCAGACCAGCAGGTCGACCGCGGCGCGGGCCAGTAAGGGGTGCGTCGGATCGGCGCGCCGGGCGGTGATCGGCAACAGCACCGCCGTCTCGTACCCAAAGGTTTCCAGTCCGAACTGGCTGAACCGGCGCGGCGCCGGCCAGGCGATGGTGGTTTCGGCCAGGTTGGTGGAGCCCGACCAGTCGAGTTGCGGCGCCAGGCCGGCGTCGCCGGGAGAGCGCCAATAGGTTTTCCAGCCGGGCTTGAGGCGGATGTCCAGGCCGAGCGGCACCGTGTCGGCGGTGCCGACCGCGTCCACGGCGGCCACCAGGCGGGCCGAAACGGCGTCGGTCCGGCCCCAGTCACTGGCGGCGGACCATCCCGGGGCCGGGGCCCCGACCAGAAACACGGCCAGACTGATCGCCCTGACGGCAATCCCGACGATGCGCAAGCGGCTCATCCCTTGTTGCTCCCTGTCCGTCCCGACCACTACGCCGATTTCCGTTGCGGTACCATGGTCTCCGCCTGCCGGTCAGCCGTGATCGAAGCCAGCAGGCGGTCTGGCTGACCGGCGACAACGATAGGGGTGGAAAATTCCTGCCGCCGGTGCCAAACTCGTGACCGGTTGCTTCGATTGTCATCGGCTAAGTGTTCGTTCGGGCCTGAAGTTCCGTTCGGGGCTGAAACTTAGGCGGGATGCAGTCGGGCGATGGTTTGCACCCGAGGTCGCCGCCTCAAGCAACAGGTTGCCGCGCATGCCTCACGCAACGAAAACGCCGCAGTATTTAACCGGCCAATTGCTGATGGCCATGCCCGGCATGCCCGATCCGCGGTTTCAGCGCACCGTCATTTACATGTGCGCCCACAATGCCGAAGGCGCCATGGGGCTGGTGATCAATCGCCTGTTCGGGGCCATCACCTTTGGCGATCTGCTGGAGCAACTGAATATCCGGCCGACCCGGTCGGTGACGGACCTGCGGGTGCATTACGGCGGCCCGGTGGAGTCCGGCCGGGGCCTGGTGTTGCACTCCACGGATTTTATCCGCGAAGGGACCATGATGGTGGATGACGACGTGGCCCTGACCGCCACAGTCGACATTTTGCGGGCCATCGCTGACGGTCGCGGCCCGCGTCACAGTCTGCTGGCGCTTGGCTATGCCGGTTGGGGTCCCGGGCAACTCGACGCCGAGATGCAGGCCAACGGCTGGCTCACCGCCGAATCCGATGAGTCGCTGATGTTCGATCGCGACCTCGAAACCAAGTGGGAACGGTCCATCGCCAAGCTGGGGGTCCGGTTGTCGATGCTGTCGGGGGAAGCCGGGCACGCCTGAACGGGCGGCCGGGGCGTTGCGGTTGCCGTTCACCTCGGTTTGCGTTCGCCTCGGGGAGCCGGATAGGCTACAAACCGGCCGTGATTGGTTTCAAGGGGGGCGGGCGCCATGGCGGCCTATCAGTATGTTTACGTCATGAAGGGGTTGAACAAGATTTACCCCGGCGGCAAGAAGGTGCTGGAGAACATCTGGCTGTCGTTCCTGCCTGGGGTCAAGATTGGCGTGCTGGGCGCCAACGGCGCCGGTAAATCGACCCTGATGCGGATCATGGCCGGTCTCGACAAGGACTATGGCGGCGAGGCTTGGGTGGCCGAAGGCGCGACCGTGGGCTACCTGTCCCAGGAACCGCAACTGGACCCGACCAAGACGGTGCAGGAGAATGTGCTGGAGGCGCTGGCCGACACCAAGGCGCTGCTCGACCGCTTCGAGGCGGTAAACACCCGACTCGGCGAGGTCGAGGACCCGGACGAGATGACCGCGCTGATCGACGAGCAGGCGACGCTTCAGGAAAAGATCGAGGCCGCCGACGCCTGGGACCTGGACCGCACGGTGGAAATCGCCATGGACGCCCTGCGCTGTCCGCCGGGCGACGCCCAGGTGACGACTCTCTCGGGTGGCGAGAAGCGGCGCGTGGCGCTGTGCAAGCTGTTACTGCAAAAGCCTGACCTGCTGTTGTTGGACGAACCGACCAACCACCTGGATGCCGAGTCGGTGGCGTGGTTGGAGCTGCACCTGGAGAAGTATGCCGGGACGGTGGTGCTGGTCACCCATGACCGCTACTTCCTGGACAATGTCACCGGCTGGATTCTGGAGTTGGACCGCGGGCAGGGGATTCCCTACGAGGGCAACTATACCTCGTGGCTTGACCAGAAGCAGAAGCGGCTGGCCCAGGAAGGCAAACAGGAACAGGCCCGCCAGAAGACCCTGGCCTCGGAACTGGAATGGATTCGCCAGTCGCCCCGGGCGCGCCAGACCAAGAGCAAGGCGCGGATTGCCGCCTACGAGACGTTGCTGGCCCAGAGCAAGGATCAGACCGGCGGCGATGCCCAGATCGTGATCCCGACCCCGCCGCGGCTGGGCAGTCTGGTGATCGAGGCCGAGCATCTGCGCAAGGGCTTTGGCGATCGTCTGTTGATTGAAGATGTCGGCTTCCGTCTGCCGCCGGGTGGTATCGTCGGCGTGATCGGCCCCAACGGCGCCGGCAAGACCACCCTGTTCCGCATGATTACCGGCCAGGAGCAGCCGGACGGCGGCAGCTTCCGGGTGGGTGACACCGTCAGCCTCGGCTATGTGGACCAGTCCCGGGACTCGCTGGCGCCCAACCGGACGGTGTGGGAGGAAATCTCCGACGGGCTCGATGTGATCGAACTCGGCAAGAAGTCGATGCCGTCCCGGGCCTATGTTTCGGCCTTCAATTTCCGCGGTTCGGACCAGCAGAAAAAGGTCGGCCAGCTGTCGGGCGGCGAGCGCAACCGGGTCCATCTGGCCAAGATGCTCAAGTCGGGGGCCAATGTGCTGCTGCTCGACGAACCGACCAACGATCTGGACGTGGATACCCTGCGGGCCTTGGAAGACGCGCTGACGGTGTTCCCGGGCTGTGCGGTGGTGATCAGCCATGATCGCTGGTTCCTGGACCGTATCGCCACCCATATTCTGGCCTTCGAGGGCGATAGCCAGGTGGTTTGGTTCGAGGGCAATTACCAGGATTACGAGGCGGATCGGCATCGTCGGTTGGGCGCCGACGCCGACCAGCCCCATCGCATCCACTACAAGCCGTTGGTGCGGACTTGACAGTACGGACGGCGGCGGCGGCGGTGGTGCGGGGGGGGCGGGCGGCCGGTGCTCTCCTGCCCGGTGCGCCCCTGCCGACGGCTGCCGTGCTGATGCTGGCCGTGATGTTGGGCCTGGGGGTCGGGGTGCCGCGGGCCTATGCCGACTGCACCGAACCCGCGGCGGCCAAGGTCAACTGGCACCGCTGCCTTCAGGATGATCGCGACCTGAGCCGGGTCACGCTGGCGGACGCCGAATTACGGGAAGCCACCTTCCTGCGTTCGGACCTCAGCGGCGCCAATCTGGCCCGGGCCGACGCCTATCGGGCCAAATTCTTCAGCGCCAGGATGGTCGGGGCGGTGCTGGACGGCGCCCGGTTGCTGGATGCCGACTTCACCCGCGCCGACCTGACCGGGGCGTCCCTGAAAGGCGCCGACCTGCGCGGCGCCAAGTTCGACAACACCAACCTGAGCCGGTCCAACCTGACCGGCGCCCGCTTGGACCGGTCGGACTTACGCAACGCCATCTTGGGCGGGGCGACGTGGGTCGACGGCACCCGGGTGTGCGCGCCGGCGTCGGTCGGGCAGTGTAACTGAGTCAACGGGCCTGTAACGGAGGGAACGGCCTCAGGTCAACAGCCCGTGGCCGAGGGTCCGGAGCAGGATGCCGATGCCGGCCCCCAGTGCGGCGGGCTTCCAAACCCCGGCGACCCGGCGTCCGGCCGAGAGCAGGACGGCCACGCCGGGAAGATCGAACGGGTTGATCAGGAACCCGGCACTTTGGTTCAGCGTCTGGACGGTGAGTTGCCCCTGGTGCAGCATCTCCGCCACCACCCCCAACATGGCGGTGCCGCCGCCCACATACTTGGTGACGGTGGGCAGGATCAGCGCCGGACTGATCCCCAGCCACGCCAGCAGCGGTCCGAGCCCTTGAGTCAAGGCGTCGACGGCGCCGGAAGCGCGCAGGGTCATGACCGCCACCAGCGCCAGCACCAGCAGCGGGATGGCCCCGATGGTGATCCTGAAGGCCTCGGCTCCGGCGTGGTTGATCACGTCCAGCACCCCTTTGGGGCCGGGGGCCGCCGGATGATCGGGGTGGTCGTGGGTCAGGGCCTCTTGCCCTGAAAGGTGGCGGCCGAACCCGTAATAGGTGGCCGCCGCCGCCGCGAACCCCCCGACCAGAGACAACAGCAGGACCGGCCCGAAAGCCAGCCCCAGCGCCGCCAACGGCAGGCTGGCGTTGGCTTGGGCCATGGCGAACACCATGGCCAGGGTTGCCGCCAGGTGTCGGTCCGAAGTGCCGCGTTGTTCCATCATGGCCAGGGTCGCGACCGGCGCGGCGAAGCCGACGAAATTGATTTGCAGCGCCGCGAACACGCCAAGGCCGGTCAGGCCGAACGGCCGGAGCACCGGCATCAGCCACGCCATCACCCGGTCCAGCACGCCCCAGGCCTCCAGCAGGCGCATCAGCGACAGCATGACCACCATCACCGGCAGCAAGACGAACAAGGCCAGGTCAATCGCGGAACGGCCGGCGGGCAGGATGATGTCGGTCACGGGCGTCGGGTTGCCAAGATTTTGCCAGAGCGGCCGAAGACGGGGGCGGGGACGCGCTCGGCAGCCTAAAAACCCCGGGGAGAGTCTCCTCGCCCAGGGCGCCCAAGCCACTCCTCGGCGTCAAGCCGGCGACGCCGAGCCCAAACCTTCTCCAGGTCCCGTCCCGGGGACTAGAATCCCTCCCGCTCCATCCGCTTGCGCAGCAACTTACGCGTGCGCCGAACAGCTTCGGCCTTTTCGCGGGCGCGCTTTTCGGATGGTTTCTCGTAATTCCGGCGAAGTTTCATTTCCCGGAAAATGCCCTCGCGCTGCATCTTCTTCTTCAGGGCGCGCAGGGCTTGATCGACGTTGTTGTCTCTAACCAGAACTTGCACGGTTTGTCGTTACCCCTCTGGCTGTGTGTCGGCACAGGCAACCGCCACCATGGCGACCCCTAGGCGGAAAGACTGTCTAACACAGTCCGGGGTCCGATGAAAAGAGTCAAAGTCACGAAATTCGGCCCGAACAAGGGTTGCCAGGGCGACGGATTTCGATCATCTAAGGGACCACCATGGCCATTCTCAAGATCGCCCGCATGGGCCATCCGGTGTTGCGTCAAGGCGCTCAGCCGGTTTCCGAAGCCGCGGTGCCGGATCTCCGGCGCCTGATCGGCGATATGAGCGACACCATGCACGACGCGCCGGGCGTTGGACTGGCGGCGCCCCAGGTGCTGGTCGGTCTGCGGGTGATCGTGTACCGCGCCCCCGCGGACCGAATCGGCGACGACGACACCGTGGTTCCGGACACCGTGCTGATCAACCCCGATATCACCCCTCTTTCCGATCACATGGTGCTGGGGTGGGAGGGCTGCCTGTCGGTGCCGACTTTTCGCGGACTGGTGCCGCGCTACACCCATATCGGCTATCGCGGCCTGGGGCCCGACGGCAGCCGGATCGAGGGTGAGGCCACCGGTTTTCTGGCCCGGGTGATCCAGCACGAAGCCGACCATCTCGACGGCATCCTCTATATCGACCGCATGCATGACTTGAGGTTGCTGGTGCATGAGGATGAGGTCGACAGCTTCCGGTTTGCGGATTATATCGAGTCGCAAGAAGACGATTGAAACAGGCGGGGCAAGTCATGGACATTACCGAACTCAGGGATAAACTGCTGGAGGCGACACTGTCCAACGTCCTGTTCGACGGTTGGACCGAACATGCCCTGCGCAGCGCCGCGACCGCCGTCGGCGTCGGGCCGGAGATGGCGCTGCACGCCTTTCCCGAGGGCGTTGTCGACGTGGCGGCCCATTTTTCGGACTGGACCGATCGCGCCATGGTGGCGGCCTATGAGGCCGAAGACACGGTGGCCCTGGGGACCAGCGCGCGGGTCGCGCTGGCGGTGCGCCTGCGTCTGGGGGCGCTGGAGGGGCACCGGGAGGCGCTTCGCAGTTGGCTGGCATGGTTGGCTCTGCCCAACCATGCGGTGCTGGCGGTGCGTTTGCTCTACCGGACAGTGGATGAAATCTGGCATACCGTGGGAGACCGCTCGACGGATCTCAGCTATTACACCAAAAGGGCGACCCTGGCCGGGGTGTTAAGCACCACGGTGTTGCATTGGCTGGGCGACGACTCGGAAGATCACACAGCCTCCTGGGATTTTCTCGAACGGTCGCTCAAGGCCACCACCGGCGTTGGCCGGTCGATGGCCAAGGCCAGCGAATTGGGGCAAATGCTCGATCTGGCGCCGTCGCCGGTCCGGTTTGCCCGGCAACTGCGGCGCCGTTTCGCCGGCCTGTGAGTCCCGGCGCGGCCTACGGCGCGGTGGTCCTGACCCATCAGGACTTCGACCAGACGGTCGGGTGGACGGTCACGGCCCCGGGGCTGCCTGGAGCACGGTGACCGGCCATACCCTCGAGTCGATCAGCGAGTCGATCACTTGGTGACGGAACCACGTCACCTGCCGCTTGGCATAGCGGCGGGTGGCCTGCTGGGCCAGGGCCACGGCTTGGGGAAGGTCAAGCTCGCCCGCCAGATGACGGCGTAATTCGGGCACACCCAGGGCCTTGAGGGCGGGCAGGTCCGGTGCGAGGGTCAGGGCGTCGAGGTGTCGGACCTCGTCGAGGGCGCCCGCCGCGAGCATGGAGAGGAAGCGGCCGTTGCAGGCGTCATAGAGGGCCGGTCGCGGCGGGTCGAGCACGATCACGGCAAAGTTCAGGCCTGAGGCGGGGCCGGCGGGCGTCTGGCCGTGCCAGTCGGTCAGGGACCGGCCGGTGGCCTCCAGCACCTCCCAGGCGCGCACCAGGCGCTGGCGGTCGGTGACACCCAGGCGCCCGGCGCCGATCGGGTCGCGCCGGGCGAGTTCCGCGTGGAGTCGGATGCTGCCCCACTCGTCGAGTCGTGCCCGGGCCGCCAACCGCACGTCCGGTGGAATCTCGGGAATCTCGGCCAGTCCGGACATCAGCGCCCGCAGATACAGGCCGGTGCCCCCGACCACGATGGGAACCCGGCCGGCGGCCTGGACGGCGGCGATTTCGGTCAGCGCCAGACCGCGCCAGCGGGCCACGGAACAGCGTTCGGTCGCCGGCATCACGCCATACAACCGGTGCGGCGCGGCCGCCAGGGCCGAAGGGCCGGGACGGGCGGTCAGAATGGTCAGGTCGCGGTAGATCTGCATGCTGTCGGCGTTGATGATTTCGCCGTTCAACCGGCGGGCCAGGTCCAAGGCCAGGCCCGACTTGCCCGAGGCGGTGGGGCCGGCAACCACCACGACCGTGCCGGTGCCGGAAATCATGGACAAATCGACGCCGGTCCCCCCATAACGGCGTGCCGCTTCCGTCGACTCCTGTGTGTTCGGATACCGTCCCATGGATGCCGTTCTGACCCTGATCGCCGCGCCCGATGCCGAACTCGAGTCTACCACGGTGGATCGGGTGCGCGACGCGCTGTCGTCGCTGGGGGCCGACTGCGGCGCGGCGGATTGGCTGGCGCCGGCCCGGGCCTGCGACGTGCCGTTGCGGGGCGTTGTGCCCGACCAGGCCGACGCGGCGGCGCGACTGGCGCTGGGGGCGGCCCGGGTGGACGTGGTGGCCCAGGTGATGGCTCATCGCCGGAAGCGTTTGCTGGTTGCGGACATGGAATCCACCATCATTCGTCAGGAAATGCTCGACGAACTGGGGGCGATGGTGGGTCTGGGCGAGCGCATCGCCGGGATCACCCGGCGGGCCATGAATGGCGAGGTGGATTTTAAGGGGGCGCTGCAAGAACGGGTGGCGCTGTTGGCCGGCCTGCCGGAGTCGGCCCTGGATGAGGTGTACCAGCGGGTGGACCTGATGCCCGGGGCTCGGGCGCTGGTGCAAACCATGCGCGCCTCGGGGGCCTGGTGCATCCTGGTGTCGGGCGGCTTCCGGACCTTTACCCGCCGGGTCGCGGCTCTGGTGGGGTTCCAAGAGGATTACGGCAACGAACTGGACGTGGCCGACGGCCGGGTGACGGGCCGGACACTGGAACCGGTACTCGACCGCGACAGCAAGGTTACGGCCCTGATGCAGACCGCCAGTGTCCGCCATATCCCGCTGCACGCGGTGCTGGCGGTCGGCGACGGGGCCAACGACCTGCCGATGCTGGAGATTGCCGGCATGGGGGTGGCCTTTCACGCCAAACCCAGCGTGGCCGCCGTCGCCCGGACTCGGGTCGACCACGCGGACCTGACCGGTTTGCTCTATGCCCAGGGCTACCGGCAGGCGGAGATCGTCGAAACGGCGTAGGGCTCGCGGGGGGCCGGTCCGGGAGGGGCGGGGCGCCGCCTCCCGGGGGGGCGGCGTCAGCCGCGCACGGTTTGGAAGGCCCAGTCCAGCCAGGGCAACAAGGCCCGGATGTCGCTGGTTTCGACGGTGGCCCCGCCCCAGATGCGCAACCCCGGGGGGGCGTCGCGGTAGGCGCCGATGTCGTTGGCGACGCCTTCCTTTTCCAGCAGGGCGGCGATTTTCTTCGCCACCTCCGCCACAGCCTCGGGTCCGCGCGCGACCACCTCGGCATCCGTAAGGGTGAGGCAGATCGAGGTGCAGGATCGGGTCGCCGGCTCTGTGGCCAGGAAACCGGCCCAGCCCGCGTCCGCCTGCCAGGCGGTGATGGCCGAAAGATTGGCTTCGGAGCGGGCGATCAACGCCGGCAGGCCGCCCACCGCCTCGGTCCATTTGAGGCCGTCGAGGGCGTCTTCAACCGCCAGGAGGGACGGCGTGTTGATGGTTTCGCCGGTGAAGAGGCCCTCGTTGAGTTTGCCGTCCTTGGTCAGGCGGAACAGCTTGGGCATGGGCCAGGCCGGCGTGGTGCCTTCCAGCCGCTCGACGGCGCGCGGGCTGAGGGCCAGCATGCCGTGTGCCGCCTCGCCGCCCAGGACCTTTTGCCAGGACCAGGTGGCCACGTCGATCTTGGACCACGGAATGTCCATGGCGAACACGGCCGAGGTGGCGTCGCAAATGGTCAGGCCCTGGCGATCGGCGGCGATCCAGTCGCCGTTGGGGACCCGGACGCCCGCCGCGGTGCCGTTCCAGGTGAACACCACGTCGTGGCTGAAATCCACCTGGCCGAGGTTCGGCAAAGCGCCATAATCGGCCTGGAACCCGCGGGCATCTTTGAGCTTGAGCTGCTTCAGAATATCGGTCACCCATTCCTTGCCGAAGCTTTCCCAGGCCAGCACATCCACCGGCCGGGAGCCCAGCAACGACCACAGCGCCATCTCGACGGCGCCGGTATCGGACCCGGCGACGATCCCGAGCCGGTAGTCCGCCGGCATCCCCAGCACCGCCCGGGATCGCTCGATGACCTCCTGGAGCTTGGCTTTGCCGGGCTTGGACCGGTGGGAACGGCCAAGGAGGGCGTGCTCCAGGGCCGCCAGCGACCAACCAGGGCGCTTGGCGCAGGGGCCCGAGGAAAAATTGATGTTGGTCGGCCGTATCGCTGGCTTCATCAGAGACTGTCCCTTACTGAATCGAACACCCCGGTGGGCGCCGGTCGGTGGGCGCCGGCGGCCCCCGGGCAACCCTAGCCAGTCGTTGCCGGGGGAGCAATCGGGGATGTGCGGGCGGGGACGTGCGGAAAAAAAAGCGGGGTAAAAAAGCCATTGAAAAACGATTATACCCCGGCGCTGCCTGCCGTCCAGTCATCGACGATGGTCGATGCGGCAAATGACCGCATAGATATCACAAAGGGGTATGCTACTTTTAACAGTCTGGGCTTGAAAGTAAATAAAAAAATGTTCGTCATTAACGAAGATCAGATAAACCGCCTTAAGCAAGAGTCTCTGAATCGCTTTTATGTTAAAGCCAAACTACGCTTGCAGGCGGGACGTCAGGACACCATCACCGACCAGTCATTAACGGCATTGCTTGATGCGAGCCTGGCCAAGGCGCGGGCGAACGGCCTGGCGAGCGAGCAGGAATTACTTCGGTTTATCGATTTTGTTGCTCAATTCGGGCTGGACTTTGAGGTCGGCTCGGCTCGGCCGCAACTGGCCGAGACGCTCCACAGCGAAAGTCCGCCCTGGTTAAAGCTTTCTCGGTTGGCGGCGATCCTGCGGGGCGAGGATCCCGATGTCGAAGAACGGGCGGCGATCGCGGCTTTTGCGTTGCCGTCGCCCATCGAAACACCTAAACGCGAGCTGCCATGACCGACGCCTCGGATACCGGGGAGCAACCCGGCGAAGTCATCCTGCCCTGCGGACGTCGCGTTCCTCCATGCTGCGTCATCAAATTGATGGTCGCCTGCGGACACTCCAAACGGGGATTCCTGCTGAATATCCCGGGCAAGCCAACCCGGGACAAGGATTACGTCATCCAGATGCTGGCCGACGATACGCCCACGGTGACGGGATCGTCCGAGGCGTTGACGTCCGAGATGCGGTCGGCGACCTGTCTTCAACTGCGCGATCTGGCGCGCATCCATTTGATTGGTGGTCCCTGTCGTCAGGGCCATCCATCCCGTCAAGGTCCGGGAGTCATGACGTTGATTCCCGATTCCTATAGTCTTACCACTGACTTTCGCCCGGTGGTTTCGGTTACCGGGGCCGACGTGGCGGTAACGTCACCATCCCCCTATTCCGTCAGCGTATACGGCCCGGAGGTCACCTTCGAACCGTATCAAGACCCCGACAACCCGTTGCTGGATAACCCGATGACCGGGCCGGCCTTAAGTCTGGAAATCGGGTTATTTGAATTTCTCATAAAATTCTTTTCATGGAGCGAGCCGCAATCCTATACGGTGGGCGTATATTCGTGCAGTAATGTCGAGCTTTCTGCGATTATCGAAGTTTTCCCAAAACAATCTTGGAATGGCTCCTTTAGCGTCGGCTGGAACGGAAAAGCCGGCCTGGAATTTGCGGTGAATCTTGCGGCAAAATTTGGTGACAAAAATATTACGGTCAGACCGCCGATCCCCTCCAAAGAAGATGCGCTAAAAAAAGTCGGAGAGATTGTTAGTAAAATTAAAGAATTAGTTGATGCCGGCGGCAAACCCAATGAAAAAACCAACACGAGAGGAAGTTGGAAGATTAACTATCCGGCCTTTGCGGTCAGTGGTAAGCTGGAAAATGTTGAGGATCCAGGGCAGTGGTCGGTCGGCTGGGAAGGTCAGGTCAGCCTGGCGGCCAAGCCTTTTATCGGCGCGGCGATGGAAGGTGATCTCCTTGATTTCTTCATAGAGAAATTTTCCAATGTGCCGAATCCGGTCACAGCCGCGATTCTAAAAGTCGCCTTGCTGGCCAAGCAGCGGGCTCGCGAGTCCGGAGTGGCGGATATTGCGCTGGTGTGGAAACTGGAAGGGGGCATTGAAGGCGAAATATCCTGGAAAATTCAACCACCCGCGAAGGACAAGTATATTCCAAACTGGAAGGCGGATAAATGCAGCGGCGGCGGCAAAATAACCGGAACATTGGAAGGTCTGGTCGAAGTCAAAACGGATTTTTGGAATCTGGCCGCGGGCGCGCACCTCGGTGCGCAATCCAGCGTGTATTTTAAGATGGAGCATGAGTTCGAAGAAAAAAAGGAAGGCGAATCGGAAAAGAAAACGGACCCGTTTTTTAAATACTATTATGGTTGGGATGGCGTTAAAATATTCTATTCCAGCTATATTCGAAAAATTAAGGGTAGCGAGTCCGGTTCGGCCCCGGAATCAAAAAAATCAGGCGAAGGTGGCGAACAAGGAAGCGAACATTTTACCGTCGAAACCGAAGAGAAAGATCGTATCGCCGACAAAGGAAGCGAGGTTGTGTTATTCAGCGGCTTCCATCATCCCAGCGATCCCGAGAAAACCCAGAGTCTGTCGACGGGCAGGATTTGGGCTAAAAGTAATCTGAGCGGTTTCTTGAGCTGATAGGACTCCTGGAATGCCCACCAAGCAGCATATTGTCTCCTTACGATGGTCGGTCGGAGGCTGCCGTTATGATGTCCGGATCAATGACGTGCCGATCTTCCAGGATTTGGAACGTGGCTATCCGACCACCGCCAATATGTCGGTTAATGAATTTATCGTCCCGGACGACAATGACCTAAGCATCCACCTGAGCCCGGCGCCCGGAGAAAAGGAACTGGGCGCCCATAGCCGCGCTGAGCTGACCTTGATGGTTCGCCCGCACACCGCCCGGAAAGGGAAGGATGTGGTGCTGACCAATTTGATTGTTCAGGGGGGGGCTGCCGGGCCGGAGCAGGCCACCGAGGACAGCTTACCGCCGCTCGGTGCGGGTTGGGGGCAGGTCGGTCCGGCGGGGGCCGTGGTGATGCCGCCGGCGGGGCTTCTTGCGTCCCGGCGCGTGTCCTTCACGCTGCCGGCCTACGCCTGGAGATGGCTGAAGAGCGACGTCATTGCCGCCGACGCGACGACCAGACGCGACCTGGAGAAAATTTATACGGCGATCTGGACCAGATTGAGCCAGGGTCAGTCTGATTGGGTTTATCAGGGGATGCAAGAGCGCCACGCCGAAATGGCCCAAGCCTTATTCGAACCGGTCAGGACTCTTGAGACCGAAAATGGCCTGCATGAGGCAGTGCGCGATTCCTCGAGCACGCTTTTTCCTTTGGAATTGCCGGACGCGGTGATGCAGGTCTACGGTGGCGGCCGGCTTGCGCGGCTGGTGCGGTGGGATGGGCGGCCGTTGATCGTCTTCGTCCAAAAGGCCGGCGGGACCGCCGACTATTATCCGATCACGCTTCGGCGCCAGGGTTCCGCCTGGATCATCTGCCGTTAAGGATGGTGGGCCTTGGCGCGGCCCCGCTCCCGCCAGCCCCACAGGCCGTCGCGGTAATAAAGCCAGGGATATTGGGAGACCATGCGGCGGGCCAGGGTCAGGCGGTAGGCGGCCAGGGCGATGGCGGTGAGCAGGGCGGTGTGGCCAAGATAGCCGGGCAGGGACCATAGCGGTCCCTGGAACAGGGCATAGACCAGGAAACGGTCGCCGGCCCCCAACAGCAGGCCATAGACCGGCACCCATCCGGCCGGCCGCCAAGCCAGGGCGACGGCTTGGCCGGTCATGAAGGCGCAGCCCCCGAACAGGACCACGGTCAGGCCGAAGAACACCGGCCAGGAGACGTTCAGGAGCAGCGACTCGAGCATGACCGTGGTGTCTTCCGTTCTGGTGGGGCATGGCGGCGCCCGCCCCCGTTCCCGTTCCCGTTCCCGGGACCCTGTCAGGGTTTGCGGCTTCCGGCACCGCCGGGTTGCCGTCACAGTGACCGGTGCGGGGCGGGGGGGGCGATGGACCGGCGGTTATTCCACGACGATGCGGGGCGCCGACCGGGTTTTGGTGGCGACTTGCTGCCACAACCGGGCGGCGATGGCGCGAAAGGCCTGGGCGTGATCGCCCTCGGGATCGGCGATGATGATCGGCCGGCCCTGGTCCGAGGTCTCGCGAATCACCATGTGAAGGGGGATCTCACCGAGGAATTCGATGCCGAGCCGTTCCGCTTCCCGGCGGGCTCCGCCGTGACCGAAAATGTCGCTACGCCCGCCGCACTGGGGGCAGATAAAATGGCTCATGTTTTCGATGATGCCGAGCACCGGGACGTCGACCCGGCGGAACATGTTGAGCCCCTTGCGGGCGTCCAGCAGGGCCAGGTCTTGAGGTGTCGACACGATCACCGCACCGGCCAGCGGCACCTGCTGGGCCATGGTCAGTTGGGCGTCGCCGGTGCCGGGCGGCATATCGACCATCAGCACATCCAGCGGTCCCCACGACACGTCGAACAGCATCTGTTGCAGCGCACTTTGCACCATCGGTCCGCGCCAGATCATCGGGGTGTCTTCGGCCACCAGGAAGCCGATGGACATGGTGGCCAGACCGTGACGGACGATGGGGGCCAGGCGCTCGCCATCGGCATGGGGCTTTTCGGTGATGGCCAGCAGGCGCGGCAGCGAGGGGCCGTAAACGTCAGCGTCGAGCAGACCGACCCGCAACCCAAGGCCGACCAGGGCCAGGGCCAGATTGACCGCCGTGGTCGACTTGCCGACGCCGCCCTTGCCCGATGCCACCGCGATCACCGCATGGACGTTGGTCAGGGTCGGTTTTTGGGCTCCCGGTCCGCCCGGCCGCTGGGGGTGGCCGCCATGTCCATGTCCATGTCCATGCGCATGTCCGTGGTCTTGCGGGGCGCCGCGGGCGGGACCCGCCCGGTGGGCGGTCAGCACGGCGGTCACCGCACCGGCACCGCCGAGACGCTTGACCGCGATCTCGACGGCATGGCGTATGGGTTCCGCCTGGGCGGCGCGATTTGGGTCAACCTCAATGGCGACGGTGACCGCGCCATCTTGTATGGTGAGTCCCGCGATCATGCCGAGGGAAACGATGTCCGCGCCGCGTTCCGGGTCGATGACGGTTCGCAGTGCAGCCAGGACCTGATCTTCGGTAACCTGCGCCATGGTCGAAAAACTCCGCCGCCTCTCCGGATTTTGGCGGAGGGGCAGCCGTTGGGGGGCGGGTGGACTCGGACATTGGACTATAGGACGCGGCCGGCGGGTTGAAAAGGGCGCTGGACTGTGACCTAAACTAGGCTGTGACCACCAGACGAGAGGGATACGAGCGAATGCCGTGGAGCAATCAAGGTGGGGGAGGCGGTGGCGGCCCCTGGGGTTCCCCGCCGGGCGGTGGCGGTGGGCCGAGTCCGTGGGGTCGGCCGCCGGGGAGTGGCGGCGGCGGTCCGCAGGCTCCCGATATTGAGGAGTTGCTGCGCAAGAGCCAGGACCGGTTGCGCAAGATGATGCCCGGCGGCTTCGGCAGCGGCAAAGGGGTGATCCTGGTCGGCGTGGTCCTGGTTGGACTGTGGCTGGCATCGGGTATTTACCGCGTGTTGCCCGACGAGATGGGGGTGGTGCTGCGTTTTGGCGAATTCGTCTATAAGGCCAATCCGGGGTTGCGCTACCACTTGCCGGCGCCGATTGAAACGGTGTTTACGCCAAAAGTTACACGGGTTAATCGCATAGAGATTGGTTATCGCTCGGCTTCTGGCGATAATCGGCGTGGCGCTACCGCTGATCGCGAGTTGCCCGACGAAAGCCTGATGCTGACCGGCGACGAAAACATCATTGACATCGATTTTACCGTGTTCTGGGTGATCAAGGATCCGGTTGAGTACCTGTTCCGGATTCGCGACCCCGAATCGACGGTCAAGAAGGCGGCGGAAAGCGCCATGCGTGAGGTGATCGGCCGCACGGAATTGCAGCCGGCCCTGACCGAAGCGCGCCAGCAGATCGAAACCAGTACGCTGTCCTTGCTTCAGACCATGCTGGACGCCTACCAGACCGGCGTCCAGGTGACTCAAGTGCAGTTGCAAAAGGCCGATCCGCCGGCTCCGGTGATCGATGCCTTTAACGACGTCCAACGGGCGCGTTCGGATCGCGAGCGTCTGCGCAACGAGGCCGAGGCCTATCGCAACGACATCATCCCCCGGGCCCGGGGCGATGCCGAGCGGTTGAACCAGGAATCCCAGGCCTATCGCGAGCAGGTGGTCAGCCTGGCCAACGGTGACGCTTCGCGCTTTACGGCGATTTACCAGGCGTATAGTCAGGCCAAGGAGGTTGTCTCCCGTCGGATGTATCTGGAGACCATGGAGCAGGTGCTACGCGGCGTAAATAAGGTGATCGTTGACACTCCGGCTGGTGCTCAGGGCGTTATACCTTATCTGCCGTTGCCGCAACTGACCCACTCGCCCGCCGCGGCCGCGACTTCGGCGGTTCAGTCCCAGCAGCAGCGCCGGTGAGGGGAAGGTCCATCATGAACCGTACACTGATCATCGCCGGCCTTGTGCTGGTGCTCGGCGGCTTTATGCTGTCCAACGCGCTGTTTACCGTCAATGAGATGGAACAGGCCGTGGTTCTTCAATTCGGAGCCAAGGTCAATGTCATCCAGACTCCGGGCCTTAAGATCAAGGTGCCGTTCATCCAGAATGTGGTGATGATCGACCGCCGCGTTCTTGATGCCGATCCGCAGACCGAACAGGTCATTCTGGCGGATCAGAAGCGGCTTGACGTTAACGCCTTTGCCCGTTACCGGGTCTCTGATCCTTACTTATTCTATCAGCGGGTCGGCAACGAGATGGTCGCCGAACAGCGACTGGCCTCGGTGGTCAACTCGTCATTGCGGCGGGTGCTGGGCAACGTCACGCTGTTGGCGGTGCTGTCCCAAGAGCGGACCAAGGTGATGGCCGATATCAAGGCCCAGGTCAATGAAGAGGCCAAGGGCTTTGGGATCGAGATCGTCGATGTCCGCATCCTTCGGGCCGATCTGCCCGAGGAAACCAGCCAGTCGATCTTCGCCCGGATGCGTTCGGAACGTGAGCGCGAGGCGGCGGAGGCTCGCGCCCAGGGTCAGGAGCAGTCCCAGCAGATTCGCTCGCGGGCCGATCGGGAACGGACGGTCATCCTGGCCGATGCCCAGCGCGACGCCCAGAAGGCACGTGGCGAGGGGGATAACCAGGCCCTGCACATCATCTCGGAGGCCACCGGCCGCGATCCGCAATTCTATGCGTTCTATCGCTCGCTGGAGGCCTACCGCAACGCCATGCACGGTGATGACACCACTCTGGTGTTGTCGCCCACCGGTGACTTCTTCCGGTACTTTGGCAGCATCAATGGGGCGCCACCGGTCCCGGCCGGTCCGTAGCGGCGGCGACTCGTGTTCCGACCCCAACGGACCGTTCCTCCCCCGTTGGGCCGGAACACTCGCTTGTTCAATGTGTTGTGCCCGCGACACCATCGTCGGGAACGAAGCGTCTCGTTCACAACACGAGCACCGTACAGTCCGCCGGCCCCCCGGGGCCGGCGGTCCGGCTCCGGCACCAGGCTTTGGGCGCAAACGGGAGAAGGGGTGATGATCACGACCGACGACCCAGTGAAGGATGGCCCATCGACCATGGACGGCCCATTGTCCCAGGACGGGATCGGCGGGCTGAAGGAGCAAATGGATACCTATCTTTTGGGCAAGGCATACATCGCGGTATTGAAACATCAGCTTGTCCAGGGGGCGGCATCCGACCGGCGTTTGAAGGACGTTTTTGACGACGCCTACCAGGAAGCGGCGCAGATGGCCCGTTGCGGGCAACCCGAGCTGGAGCCGCCGTCGGATCGGGTTCATACCTATGTGGTCGGCAAGGCGTATATCGCGGTGCTGAAACATCAGCTGGCCAAGGGAGCGACGTCGAGTCGCCCGTTAAAGGATGTCTTTGACGAGGCTTACCGCGAGGCGTTGGCGCTGGTCCGATGCAATCCTCCCGAATCGGAGGGCGCAACCCTTTCGAAAGCCACCGTGACGGATGCCGGCAAGCCGTGACCATGCCCCATCGCCGCTCTGCTGCCGCGACCGAACTTTCGCGCACAGGCCCGCGCCCTTGGGGTCGCGGGCGCTGTCGCGGGCATCCGGCCGTCGGTGGCGACGTGCGGTCCGCGCTTGTACCGACCGTGGTTGGCGCGATATTGATGACCGCATACAGCTCTACAGGACCCAGAACTTCAGTCCGGACGTCAACAAGGTCAGGAGACCGCTTCCGTGAATCACCGTGCTCGTTACCGCGCCGTCGTCTCCGCTGCCCTGTTAGTGTTTGGGGTGGCGGTTGGCACCGTTGCCGTTGCCGCCGCCCAGACCGAAGCGTCGGCGCCTCGTCCCGGCGCGCCGGCCCAGGGCTTTGCCGACCTGGCAGATCGTCTGTTGCCGGCCGTGGTCAACATTTCGACCACCCAAACCATTGCGCAACGCAAGGGCGGTCACGGCAATACCCCGGAGATGCCGCAATTCCCGCCAGGGTCACCGTTCGAGGACTTCTTCAAGGACTTCTTTGACCATCAGGGCAAAGACCAGAATGCGCCGCCGCGGCACGCCACGTCGCTGGGGTCCGGCTTCATCGTCGATGCCAAAAAGGGCTGGGTGGTCACCAACAATCACGTCATCCAGGATGCCGACGAGATCACGGTCATTCTCCATGACGATACCAACCTCAAGGCCGAGGTGGTGGGGCGGGATACCAAGACCGATATCGCGCTGCTCAAGGTGACCACCGACCACCCGTTGGTGGCGGTTCCCTTCGGTGACAGCGACAAAATCCGGGTCGGCGATTGGGTGCTGGCCATCGGCAATCCGTTCGGCCTGGGGGGCACCGTGACCGCGGGCATCCTGTCGGCCCGGGCCCGGGATATCAACGCCGGTCCTTATGACGACTTCCTGCAAACCGACGCTTCGATCAATCGCGGCAATTCGGGCGGTCCGATGTTCAACCTCAATGGCGAGGTGATCGGCATCAACACCGCGATCTTCTCGCCGTCGGGCGGTTCGGTTGGGATTGGCTTCGCCATTCCGTCCAATCTGGCAAAGCCGGTGGTCGCCCAGATCGAGGATTTCGGGCACACCAAGCGCGGCTGGCTCGGCGTCCGCATCCAGGGCGTGACCCCGGAAATTGCCGAGAGTTTGAACATGGCCAAGGCTCATGGGGCCCTGGTGGCTTCGGTGACGCCGAACGGCCCGGCGGCGGCGGCCGGCATTCAGGCCGGCGATGTGGTGATTTCGTTCGATGGCAAGGAAGTCGGCGAGATGCGGCGCCTGCCGCGGATCGTCGCCGACACCCCCATCAACAAGGTGGTGCCGGTGGTGGTGTGGCGTAAGGGCAAGCAGGTGACGGTTCAGGCCAAGGTCGGCGAACTGGAAGCCGCCGAGGAATCGGGCTTGCTTGCGTCGAATGCCGACGAGGCCGCACCCAAGGTCGGGGCCGAGAGCAAGGACTTCGACGAGTTGGGGCTCAAGCTGGCCACCATCACCCCCGATCTGCGCCAGCAGTTTGAAATTGGCGCCGACGTGAAGGGGGTCGTGATCCAGGAGGTGCAGGGCACCGGCGCCGCCGCCGACAAGAATGTCCGTTCGGGCGATGTCATCGTCGAGATGAACCAGCAGGAGGTGACGGCGCCGGCCGACGTGGCCGCCGCCATCAAGAAGGCCCACGAGGACGGCAAGAAGTCGGTGCTGGCGTTGGTCGACCGTCAAGGCGACCTGCGCTTCGTGCCGTTGCCGCTGGCTGCCGCCGATGCCGGGAAGGCGCCGAGTCCGGCGGTGCCCGGCAAGGAATGACGGTCAAAGGCCTTGACACTCCAGGGGCAACACCCCTGGAGGTCATCGGGGCCGGACACCGTGACGGCCGAGATCCGGGGCCTTGGGGCTCCGGGGCTCGGGAATGGATCAAAAAGAGAATTGCCGGCTTGTCTCGAACCGGCAATGCCGTGCTATAAGAGACGCGGTGTGAAACGCCGCCTTGCTTTGGCCCCCCTGTCCGTACGGTTTGCCATGCTCCGTCGCCTGATTCGTCCTTCGATGCTCCCCGCCTTTCGCCTGTCCGTCGCAGCGGCCCTGCTGGTGGCGCCTCTGCTGGCCTTCGGGCTCTCGGCCTGTTCTTCGGACAAGGACGAGTTGCCCTATGTGGAGCGGCCGCCCGAGAAAATCTATGACGAAGCCGCCAAGGCCATGGAGGACAAGAGTTACAAGCAGGCGGCCAAGCTGTTCGACGAGGTTGAACGGCAGCACCCCTATTCCCAGTGGGCGACCAAGGCGCAGTTGATGGCGGCCTTCGCCCATTATCAAAATCTCAAGTACGATGATGCGATTGTTGCGCTGGACCGCTATATCCAGCTTCATCCCGGCAGCGATCAGGTCTCTTACGCCTATTACCTCAAAGCCCTTTGCTACTACGAGCAAATCGCCGATGTCGGACGCGACCAGAAAATCACCAAACAGGCGCTTGACGCGCTGAACGAGGTGACGCGTCGCTTCCCCACCACGGAATATGCGCGGGACGCCAAGCTCAAGATTGATCTGACCACCGATCATCTGGCGGGTAAGGAAATGGCCATCGGCCGTTTTTACGTGACCCAGCAGAACTATGCGGCGGCGATCGGTCGTTTCCGGACCGTGGTCGATAGCTACCAGACCACCAGCCATACCGCCGAAGCCCTGCACCGGCTGGTGGAATGCTACCTGTCGCTGGGTCTGGTGACCGAGGCGCAACGGGCGGCGGCCATTCTGGGGCATAACTTCCCCGGGAGTGACTGGTACGAGGATAGCTATGCGTTGCTGGTCTCGGCCGGTGCTACCCCACCGGGCGGTAAGGCCCAGGCGGGGGATGCCAAGGCTGGGGAGAGCAAGGCTGGCGGCTCGCTCTGGGATTCCCTGTTCTGATACCGGGTGAGGGCGGGGATCACCGATGCTGGTGTCTCTGGCCATCCGCGATGTGGTGTTGATCGAACGCTTGGCTCTGCCGTTTCGGCCGGGTCTGTGCGTGTTGACCGGCGAGACCGGGGCTGGCAAGTCGATTCTGCTTGACGCCCTGGGGCTGGCCTTGGGCGCCCGGGGCGATAGCGGCTTGGTGCGCCGGGGAGCCGATCAGGCCGTGGTGACGGCGGAATTTCAGCTTCCGGCCAGTCACCCGGTGTTCGAAATTTTGCGTGAGCAGGGGCTGGACGGCGCCGAAGGCCTGACCTTGCGTCGGGTGGTGACGGTGGACGGCCGCTCGCGGGCCTTCGTGAACGATCAGCCGATTGGGGTTGCCCTGCTGCGGCGATTGGGCGCCGAGTTGGTCGAGGTTCACGGTCAGTTCGACAGTCATGGTCTGTTGGACCCGCGGACTCACGGCGTCGTGCTGGACGCTTATGCCGGGCTGGAGGCCGAAGCGGTTCGCGTCGAGGCGGCATGGCGGGCCTGGCGGCAGGTCGAGCAGGCGCGAACCCGTGCCGAGTCGGATATTGCGCGGGCGCGGGCCGAAGAAGATTACCTGCGCCACGCCGCGGCTGAACTGGATGAACTGGCGCCGCAGCCCGGCGAAGAACAGACCTTGGCCGAAACCCGCGCGGTGCTGATGCATCGGGAGCGGTTGATGGAGGCGATCAACGGCGCCGCCGCCGAATTGGGGGGTGAGCGCGGCGCCGAGCGGGCGGTGGCCAGCGCCCTGCGCCAGATTGGCCGGGCCGCCGAAAAGGCCGGCGGTCGACTCGACGAGGCGTTGGCGGCGCTCGACCGTGCGGCCAGCGAACTGGCCGAGGCTTCGGAGCAGTTGGGGCGGGTTTCGACCGATCTGGACGGCGACGGCGGCAGCTTGGAACAGGTCGAAGAACGGCTGTTCGCCTTGCGGGCCGCCGCCCGCAAGCACGCGGTGGCCGTGGATGGTCTGGCCGGATTGCGCGAGGCGCTGGTTCAGCGGCTGGCTTTGATCGAAGACCAGGGTGATGAGCTGACCCGACTGGCCCGGGAGGCGGCCCACTGCCGGACCCGCTATCTGGAGGCGGCCCAGGCGCTCAGCGAGCGCCGTCGCGCCGCGGCGGCCGGCCTTGACGCGGCGGTTGCCGAGGAATTGCCGCCGCTCAAGCTGGAACGCGCCCGATTCATGACCGCGGCCGAAACCGTCGCCGAGGACGATTGGGGCGCGTCGGGCATCGATCGCGTGACCTTTCGTATCTCGACCAATCCCGGGGCCCCACCCGGCCCGCTCAATCGAATCGCCTCGGGCGGTGAACTGGCCCGCTTTATGTTGGCCTTGAAGGTGGTGCTGGCCCGTACCGGCTCCGTGCCGACGCTGGTGTTCGACGAGGTCGATGCCGGCATCGGGGGCGCGGTGGCTGCGGCGGTCGGCGAGCGCCTGGAGCGTTTGGGCCGGGAGGTTCAGGTGCTGGTGGTCACCCACAGTCCCCAGGTCGCTGCCCGTGGCACCGGTCATTTCCAGGTGCGTAAGGACCAGAAGGGCGACGCGGTGGTGACGGATGTGGTCGAACTGGAGGGAGAGGACCGGCGCGAGGAAATCGCCCGGATGCTGTCCGGCGCTCACATCACCCGCGAGGCCCGGGCTGCGGCGGCACAGTTGATCAAGGGCAAGCCGCCGCGCTTGCTGTAGCCGTCACGGGTTCAAAAAATTGGCTTGTTTCGCGTCCATCGGCTCGTCCGTTACTCCGGTGAGACGAACATGGTCCTGCGATCTGAAGGAAAGGAGAGGTGTCGCGATACCGATCAGGCGATGATCGAGGGGATGGAACGAAAGATTCATCCACATCAAAACGACCACCGGGAGTGTGTGAAATGAGCGCGAACCTCTATGAGCACGACTTTTATGCTTGGGCCAACGAGCAAGCGGCTTTGCTGCGCTCGGGGAATCTTGCCATGGCTGACATAGAGCATATCGCCGAGGAAATCGAGAGTATGGGTAAAACCGAGAAGCGCGAACTGGCAAGCCGTCTTGCAGTCCTGCTTTTGCATTTGCTCAAATGGCAGTCCCAACCCGAGCGGCGTGGCGCCAGTTGGGAATCGACGATTGAAATCCAACGGATCGATCTGGACGTTCATCTGCGAGACAATCCGAGCCTTAAAGCCTTACTCGGTGAGACGATCGCGCACGCCTATCAGAAGGCGCGGATCGGCGCGGCGGCGGAAACCGGCTTACCTAAAACGTCTTTCCCGACCGCATGCCCCTGGACGTTCGACCAGATCATGGACGCAGAGTTTTGGCCTGATTCATCCGTTTCGTATGCCGGCCCTTAGCCAAAAAAAACGTCGGGGGTTCAAAGCCCCGCCGGCGCCCGGTAGGCGGCCCATCCCGCGGCGCGCAGCCGGCACGCGGGGCAGGCGGCGCAGCCATAGCCCCAAGGATGGAGGAGGCTGCGGTCACCCTGATAGCAACTGTGGGTTTCGACCCGGATCAGCTCAACCAGGGCGGTGCCGCCAAGCTGTTCGGCCAGCGTCCACGAGCCGGCCTTGTCCAGCCACATCAGGGGGGTGTCGATCACGAAGCGCCGCTCCAACCCCAGAGTGAGCGCAAGCTGCATGGCCTTGACGGTGTCGTCGCGGCAGTCCGGATAGCCCGAATAATCGGTTTCGCACATGCCGCCGACCAACCGGCGTAAGCCGCGCTGGTAGGCGACGATGGCGGCGAAGGTCAGGAACACCAGATTGCGGCCGGGGACGAAGGTCGTGGGAAGCCCCTGTTCGGGAACGCTGATCGCGGTATCGCGGGTCAATGCCGAGTCGGCCACCGCGCCCAGGGACGCGAGATCGACCCGATGGTCGGGTCCCAGCCGTTGGCGCCAGTGTGGCCGCACGCCGGCCATGGCCTCGCGGACCCGATCCCGGCAGGTCAGTTCGACCGCATGGCGCTGTCCGTAGTCGAATCCGACAGTTTCCACGCGCTCGAATCGCTCAAGCGCCCAAGCCAGGCAGGTTGCCGAATCCTGGCCGCCCGAAAACAGCACCAACGCTGTTAAATGTTCATTGGTCATGATGTGGCTCCCGGGCGCCAAGCGGGCGCAGTGTCGTGTTCGGCGACTGGGTCAACGGTAGTCCGCTCTGATCTCGACATCAAGATGGCGGGTCTTTTTTCCAAGATATTTGACTCTTGGTCGAGTGATTGGAATCATGCGGCAATTCGGGGGGAATGGCGGCCTTGATGGGGTGCGGCGGGGGCGGCCAGACACGGAAAAGAACGGCGCGGAGCAAGGCGAATGCGGAAACTCTTCTTTGCTGCCCTGGTGGTGGCGTTACCTTTGGTCGGGTTGGCCCAACCGAGCCAGCCGGTGTCCCCGGCCCATGAAGCGTTGGGGCAGTTCGGAGTGTCCCCAGACCAGGCCCTGATCATGGGGGCCGGCATGTTGGGAGGGGCGATCGGCCTTTACGCCTTGCTGGGGGGCGCCGCCTGGACCGCGGCCGGCGGTGTGTCCGGGGCGCTGGTCGGCGACTGGTGGTTTGTTCAGGGGAGGGGGCGGGGCAGCCCGCGCAAGGTGTGGCGGGCGTCGCGGCCGTGACGTCCGGCGGGCGGGTGCGGCGAGGCGGGATATCCGTGCCGCTCGCCCTTTCTTGCCGTTTCTTTCTGTTCCTTACGATCCCAACCGCCGACGCAGGGCGTCGGCGATCGCTTCGGGTCTGCTGCCGGGCGCGAAGGCGGTGACGAAGCGCCCGTCGGGACCGATCAGCGTGATGAGACCCGAGTGGTCCATGGAATAGCCGCCATCGGCGCCGGGGACCCGCCGGTAGAACACACGATAGGCTCGGGCCGCCGCCGCGATACGCTCGGGGGTTCCGGTCAATCCGATCAGCCGTGGCGGGAACAGCGAGACGTAGTCGTGGAGCAGGCGGGGGGTGTCGCGCTCGGGGTCAACGGTGATGAAGAGCGGTTGCACCCGGTCGCCGGCCGGTCCCAAGTGCCGGATGGCTTCGGCCATGGTCTGAAGCTGGGTCGGGCAAATGTCGGGACAGGTGGTGTAGCCGAAAAAGACCAGCAGAAAACGGCCGCGGAAGTCGGTATCGGAAACGGCATGGCCGGAGTCGTCGACCAATGAAAAGGTGCCGCTGACGCCCGGTCTCCCGGCCAGACCGGCAAACAACAGGACCACCGCGACCACCGCTGCGGCCAAGGGGACGACCCGCCTGTCCATGACGTTCTTTCTGCATTTTCCAGTGAAGCGCCGCTCTCCGCCAAGGGTACAGCATCGGCGGCGGGCTGGCCACCGGCGGGCGCCCAGGGTTTTTGGGGGGTCAGGACTTTCACTCCCGGAGGGGGCATGACTCGACAGGTCGGTGTGACCGAACGACTGGCGTGGGCGCAAGGGCATCACCGGGCCGGGCGGCTGGGGGTGGCCGAGGCGCTCTACCGGGGCATTTTGGCCGAAGAGCCCGGACATGGCGAGGTTCTGCATGTCCTGGGCGTGCTGACTCAGCAGCTTGGTCGCCTGGACGAGGCGGTGACGCTGTTGGAACGGGCCGTGACGCTACGGCCGGAGGCGGTCGAGCCCCTGGTGAGCCTGGGCCATGCTCTGCTGGTGTCGGGCCGGACCCGCGCCGCGGCGGAGGTGTTCCTGCGGGCCTTAACACTGGCCCCGGATCACCTCCTGGCCCGGACCAATCTGGGGATTGCCTGGTTGGGGCTGGGCGAAGCGACCCAGGCCGAGGCGGCGTTCCGGCGGGTGCTGGAACGGGAGCCGGCCCGGGCCGAGTCCCATGGCGATCTCGGAGCCGCCCTGTTCCACCAGGGGCGGTTGGCCGAGGCCGAGGCCTGTTATCGGCAGGCGCTGGCCCTGAATCCGGCCGAGGCGCGGATGCTGAACAATCTGGGCAATGCCCTGCTGGACCAAGGCCGGCTGGCCGAGGCCGAGGCCGCGTACCGGCAGGCGCTGGCGGTTTGCCCCGATTATGACGAGGCGTTGGGCAACCTGGGGGTGGCGCTGTTCGCCCAGGGCCGGGTGGCGGATGCCGTGGCCTGTTACCGGGGGGTGTTGGACCGTCAACCCGATCACGAGGCGGCTTTGGGCAATCTTGGCCTGGCGCTGCTGGCCCAGGGTGACCTGACCGGCGCCGAGGCCTGCGCCCGGCGGGCGCTGGCGTTGCGGCCGGGGCACGCCGATGAACATTTCGGATTGGGCAATGTTCTGGTCGAACAGGGCCGGCTGGCGGAGGCGGAAGCCTGCTTCCGGCAGGCCCTTGCACTGCGGCCGGATCACCCGGCCGCCCTCGGCAATCTGGTTTATCTCCAGATGTTCATGCCCGGGGTCGGTCTGGCCGGGATTTTGGCCGCGCACCGGTCCTGGAATGACCGTCACGCCGCCGGTTTCGCCACCGGGCGGGTGCGTCCGCCTGCCGGACCGGGGCGACCCCGGCTCGGCTTCGTGTCGCCGGACTTCCGCAGCCATCCGGTGGGCTTCTTTACCATCCGCACCCTCGAAGGCCTGCGCCGGGCCGGGCATGAGGTGATCTGCTATGCCAACCAGCCCGAAGGGACCGGCGACCCGCTGACCGCCCGCTTTCGGGCGGCGGCCACGGCGTGGCGGTCGGTGGCGGGCTGGTCCGACGATGAGCTGGCGGCGGCGATCGCGGCGGACGGCATCGGGATTCTGTTCGATCTGGCCGGGCACATGGAGGGTCACCGGCTGTTGACCTTCGCGCGCCGGCCCGCCCCGATCCAGGTGAGCTGGGCCGGCTACATGGCGACCACCGGCCTGGAGGCCATGGATATTCTCCTGGTCGATGGCCATCAGGTGCCCGCGGGCAGCGAACGGTACTATAGCGAACGGATCGTCCGGTTGCCGGACAGTTTCATTTGCTACGAGCCGCCGGTCGATCCGCCGACAGTGACGCCGCTGCCGGCCGCTGAACGTGGCTATCTCACGTTCGGGTCGTTCAATGTCCTCGCCAAGATCAATCCCGGGGTGGTCGCGGTCTGGAGCCGCATCTTGCAGCGTGTGCCCGAGGCCCGGCTGTTGCTGAAGGCGCGGGCGTTCGACAGTCCCGACTGTCGGCACCGGCTGGAAACGGCGTTCCAGGATCAGGGTATCGGGGCGGGGCGGCTGAGCTTTTTGGGTCGGACGTCCCAGGCCGAACACCTCGCGACGATTCGCGAGGTCGACCTTGCGCTCGACCCCTTTCCGTTTTCGGGAAGCACCACCACCCTGGAATGCCTGTTGATGGGGGTGCCGGTGCTGACCTGCCCGGGAGAGAGTTTCGCCAGCCGGCACTCTCTGGGCTTCTTGGCCACGGTCGGCCTGACCGAAACCGTGGCCGGTGATCTGGACGACTATGTCGGGCGGGCGGTGGCGCTGGGGAACGACTGGGGGCGTCTGGCCGACTGGCGGGCGGGTCTGCGGCAACGGCTGTTGGCCTCCCCGCTGTGCGATGGCGCCCGCTTTGTCCGGAATTTCGAAGCCGCCTGCGCCGCCCTGTGGGCCGAGCGGTGAACCCGGAGCCCTGTCCCATCAGCCCCATCGCCCGACCTGAGCGCCCATGGGGCAAAGCCCGGCTAGTGGGCCACGTCAGCTAAATTGCACGGTAAAAGTCATGGTTTCCAAAGGCCGTCGGCCTTTGGTGGGGTCGTAGGGACAAAGCCCCTACAAAATGCCTTCGGCGA
>CAIYNU010000083.1 GCA_903927615.1 uncultured Rhodospirillales bacterium
ACTCCGCCAAATATAATGTTGATTTTCTCGCGGTTCCATCCTGATAGTGCAATTGTCTCCCTGACGGCGGCCTCGACCACAATCGGAAGGTTGTTAAGTGGCCGTACTACGGAAATGACGGATGCGGCATCAAAATAGCTCACTGAATCATATGATCCACCACCTTGGGCAACCAGGGAGTGCCACGGTGCCCGGTGAGGAACCATCGTTCCGATTACGCTGTCCTGATGTGGATATGAGACCAGAACAACGCCATCTTTCCTGAGAACCAGTATACTGCGTTCAAACGGGACGGCCACATGGTAAAACTCTTCCAGGTTAATCAGCGGTATCTTGCCGATAACAATACCGACCAGCCCACCACTGCGATCCGTGATGCTCCTTGCCAGAACAGCATACCAACTGCCGCTGGCCCGGCTTCTTGAAGGGGCGCTTACAAAAAGGTCATTATCGTTCACGGATATAAAATGCTGATAAAAATCGGTATCAGCGACATCAAGGTCGGCTGGTGCAATTTGCCTTGATGCATTTATGATTTTACCGCCTGAATCAACAATCCCAAAAAAATCCACATCTGTCAGGCGTTTCTTCCGATCGGCCAGCACGGACGATATCGCCCCGCTGTGCATTACTGCCTTGATCTGTTCGGGAGTATCGTCTTGTCCCGAGAGCACCTCGCCTTGGATTTCCTTCAGTGCCGAATCGATCACTTCGAACCATTTGGCCGTTTGATGAGCCATGCCGTTAGCGAGATTGGTTGTTGCGGTCCGAAAGGCGACGACATTCGACGCCCTTTCCATTTGGATAAAGAGGTAGCAAGCAGCACCAATCAGGATTCCGAGAATCGTGCCGACAACGTAGAGGCGTTTCGAGGAATCTGTCCTGAATGCAGCCCACATCACTTTCATGGCGCGTTCGCCCCCCGGACGTAGCGGAAATTCGGTGGTGCTGACGATCTCGGGGTCCTCTCTCCCGACGAGGTATCCAGTGTCAACATATGGGACGGTTTGCGGCCGGATGCCAGGGGAATCGGGTGAAAGAACCAGCGGGCGATGAGCCTTGCGAGAAAGTCGTCGTTCCAGGCAGCGACCTTGCGGCGGGCGCGCAGGGAAACTTTGGTTGAGGCTCATCGGAGCAGGTTAAGGGCGATGTGCTTGATGGTGGTGAAATTGGCGGGGGCGTTGTCGGTGCGAACCCGGCACTTCCCCACGGGCCAGCGCCCGCAACTCGTCCGCACTCAAATCCTGGCGGATCGGTAACGCAGTCCCCATGGTGGCCCTCCTTCGTGGCTTCAGTAGGGAATCACGGATCGGACGTTTAGGGAACCCCCTGGCGAGTCAGACTTTATGCTCGTTGGTATGATACCAGCGAAGATGCGGCGAATCAGAACGTAAGCCCAGTTGGATGCTGGAGTGGAACGGAACGGCCCGGTGCCGCAGCCAAGTTCTGGCCCGCAGCGGCGGCCTGAAGGCGAAATCACGGGTAACGTCACCGTCATCGTTACGAGGAAGGCGCCATCGGAGATGAGCAGGCGCCGACACTTCGGGTCCTCTGGTGCAGGCGGGATTCCGTCGGGCTATTTCGCCTTCATGCCACGATCGCCGCCACCCGTCACGGCATCGACGCGTCCCCCACCGGTTCGGCCGGTCGCCCCCGCACCAGCGCCCCGGTGATCACAACGCCCACCAGAAAGCCGATGGTGCAGATCAGCAGGCCATACAGGTTGACCCCAAGGTCCAGCGCATATCGGCCGCTCCCGACCGCCAGTTCGGGGGGGAAGATCGAAACCTTGGCGAAGGTCTCCACCGCCCGCACGATGCCGATCCCCAGGCCGGGCCAGAAGGCCAGATGGAAACTCAGCGGACCGGCCGCGCGCAGCCAGCCCAGCAGAAAGATCGGCGCCAGCCCGATCACCATGGTGCCGCTGATGGTGGTCGCCGCGATCACCGCCGGGCCGATCCGATCGCCCAGATAAATAGTCAGCAACGGCAGATTGCCGACCACCGCGACCGCCAGCACCGCCAGTCGCCCGGTCAGCAAATGGGCGCGGGTCGGGTCGTCGGTGGCGTTCCGCCAGTCGCGCGCCGCCAGCTTGGCCACGCTGGTGAAGGTCGAATCGATGGTCGAGCCCCCCGACAACAGCATCATGCCGTTGAACACCATCAGCATCAGCAGTCCGAACGACGCCGGCACGCTGACCGTGGCCGGCCCGGTCAGGCCGAACGCCCGGCCATAGAGCCCGATCAAACCAAACAGCAGGATAAAACCGCCGCTCAGCAGGGCGGCCAGCAGGAAGCTTTGCAGCATTTGGCGCGGCGGATTGAGAAAACCCCGGTCGGTCAGCACCGGATCATGGAACGGATAGCTCCAGATTTGCACCAGCGCCAACAGGCAAAAGGTGACGCCGGCGGCCGTGGTATCGGCCGGCACCGGCGGCAGGCCGTGACTCTGAAGCCCGGGCAGCAGGACCGCCAGCACGATGCCCAGCAAGATAAAAATCAGCAAGGTCTGCAACCGGTCGGTCATCAGGCTGGCGCGCATACCGCCGGACCAGGCGTAAGCCAGGGTGTACAGCGTGACCGCGGCGGCGGCGAGCCAATAGGGTGTACTGCCTTCCGGGCCGAAATACAGGGCCATGACCTTGGTGTTCGACCACACCTCGTTGAGCAGGCGGAAGCCCACCACCAGCAGGAACAACCGGGCCGCAAGGCCGCCGTATTTATCCACCAGATAATGCATCAGCGACCGATAGCCGCCGCGCACCCGCAACAGATAGATGGTGACGCCGGCGACCACGAAACTGAGATAATAGATGGTATAGCCGATGGCCCCGGTCGGGCCGAACGCCAGCGACAGATCGGACACGTTGACGATGGATTTGGCGAAAATCCAGGTGATGGCGGCGCTGGCCGCCACCAGCCAGACACTGGGCGGCGCGCCTTGGTTCGAATGCCCGTCAAAGAATTGCCGCACGCCCACCCGCCGCGGAATCGCCAGCGTGGTCACGATGCAGTAAACCGCGAGCACCGCCCACGGCGCCAGGAATTGCCAGGTCATGACCACAAACACCTTCCCATCGATACGGTCCGGTGCCGTGATAGCAGATCCGCCCCCCGCCTTGAACGACCCTGACGACCCGCCGTTGCTGGTATTCGGCGGTCCCTATAGCAACCTGGAAGCCACCCGGGCCCTGCTGGCCCTCGCCGGGCGGCTGAACCTGCCGCCCGGGCGCATGATCTGCACCGGCGATGTGGTGGCTTATGGTCCCGATCCGGCCGAAACGGTGGCGCTGATCCGGCAAGCCGGCATGACGGTGATCCTGGGCAACTGCGAGGAAGCGTTTGGCTGGTCTCAGCCCAACTGCGGCTGCGGATTCGCCGATGGCACCGCCTGCGACCGGTTATCCAGCGCCTGGTACGCCTATGCCGACGGACGCCTGGCCGCGGAGGACCGTGCCTGGATGCGCGCCCTGCCCCGACAGCTCGACATCCGGGTGGCCGGCCATCGCCGCGTCACCGTCGTCCATGGCGCGCCCCGGCACATCAACCGGTTCGTCTTCGCCTCCGACCCATGGGCGGACAAGGCGGCAGCAATCCGCGCCATCGGCAGCGCCGGCATCATCGCCGGCCATAGCGGGCTGCCCTTTACCCAAACCGCCGACGGCTTGCTCTGGCACAACGCCGGCGCCATCGGCCTGCCCGCCAACGACGGCACCCCCCGGGTCTGGTATAGCCTGTTGAGCCGCCAGGGGGACGGCATCCGGATTCGCCTCCGGGCCCTCGACTATGATTTCGCCACCACCGCCCGCAAAATGCGCGCCGCCGGCCTGCCCCGGGGCTACGCCGACGCCCTGGAAACCGGATTATGGCCCAGCCTGGACATCCTGCCGCCCCCCGAAGCCGCCGCCACCGGACACCCCCTGGTCGAACGTGATGAGGTTTGGACCGGGGCGGCGCGGGAAACGTAACGCCGAGAGCCGGCATCGTCACTTGGACCAGCGGTTGCGTGCCTTCTGCACGGCGGTTGGCGTCCCCTAGGTCACCGCAGCACCCGCTCCACCAGCATGGCCGTGCCATAGGCCAGGAATTCGTTCATGGAGCCGCCGATTTCCGACGAATCGAAGCGCATCATGACGATGGCGTTGGCGCCGATGGCTTTGGCGTTCAGGATCATGCGGTCGACGGCCAGGCGCCGCCCTTCTTCCAGCATTTCGGTATATTCGCGAATCTCGCCGCCGAACACCGATCGCAGCGACGCGATCAGGTTGCCGCCCACGCCCCGGCTGCGCACCGCCACGCCGAAGACATGGCCCCGCACCGCAATCACGCGGTAGCCCGGCAGCATTTCGGTGGTCACCACCAGCATGGCCATCCCTCAGGTGATCGCCAGGACCAACCCGCATCCCGCCCAAGGGTGCCGGTCAGGCATACCACAGCCGGGCCGACCCACCTAATCTTCCGCCCGCCTAACCGTCCAGCGCCTTCAGCCGGCCGCGCGCCTCGGTCAGCCGGGCGTACAGGTCATGGGCGCGTTGCGCGACCTCGGGGATGCGTTCCCAGCCGATGGGCAGGTCTTCCGACAGGTCGTGCAGATCCATCTTGGCCTGGGTGGCCTGGGCATTCAGCTTTTTGATCTCGGCCTTGACGGTATTGGCGTCAGTCATGGTTTCCCCCGCCCCGTGATCCCTGTTTAATACATGAACATCGGCTTGCCCAACGGGTCCCGGATGCGCGGCCGATAGTTGTCGGGATCGTACAGCGACCCGACATCGACCCGCTTCTGGCCCTTGATGCAGGTGTCCACCGGCACCGTGGTGTAGGCGCCGTTTTGCAGGGCCGCCATCACCCCCGAATGACCGAGTTCCAACTGGCGGACCGCGACGTTGCCGAACGAGTTGGCGGCCATCCGGTCCAGGGAGTCCGGGGCGCCGGCCCGCATCAGGTAAGCCAGTTGCTGATTGATGATGTCGATGCCGGTCAGGGTCTTCAGCGCCTCGCCGGTGATCTGGCCGATGCCGCCCAGCTTCTTATGGCCATAGGCATCCTCCTGGCCGTACTCGATCACCTGGCCCCCGATCATGGCGGCCCCTTCGGAAATCACCACCACCGCATAATTGCTGGGATTGCGCTTGCGGTCATCCACCAGCAGCCGGGCCAGATGTTCCACATCGAACGGAATTTCGCTGATCACGGCGCGGTCGGCGTCGGACAGATAGGCCGAAACCAGCGCGGTCTCGCCGCTGTTGCGGCCAAACAGCTCGATCACGGCAATCCGCTCGTGGCTGCCGGTGGGCGTGCGCAGCGCGTGAATAAATTCGACGCTGCGCGTCACTGCGGTACTGAAACCGATGCAGTAGTCGGTCCCGAAGACGTCATTGTCCATGGTCTTGGGAATCGAGACCACGCGCACGCCCTCTTGATGCAGGCGGACGCCGTAGGACAGCGTATCGTCGCCGCCGATGGGGATCATGGCGTCGATGCCCAACCGTTCCAGGACCTTGAGCACATGCCGGGTGCAGTCGATGGTGGCGACGGTGGGGTCGATCGGCAGCGCCCCCTTCAGGAAAGCGGGGAGATCCTGGGGCCGCACCCGTCCGGGATTGGTGCGCGAGGTGTGCAGAAAGGTCCCGCCGGCCCGGTCGATGGTCCGCACCCGATCCAGACTCAGGGGCAGGACACAGGCCTGATTCTCGTCCACCGAGGCGTCAAGATTATAATTCAGCAGCCCGGCCCAGCCGCGCCGGATGCCGATCACCTCCCACCCGCTCTCGGCCGCCCGCGACACCACGGTCTTGATGCAAGGATTAAGTCCCGGTACGTCGCCGCCGCCGGTCAGGATGCCAATTCTCATTTTGGATGTCCTTAGCCGTCGAGCAGGTTGCGGGTCCCCGTGGGCAAGGTCACCACCAATCCGTCCAGTTCCTCGGTCATCCGAATCTGGCACCCGAGGCGCGAGGTCTTGGCCAAACCAAAGGCCAGGTCGAGCATATCCTCCTCATCTTCGGTGGCGTCCGGCAGCAACTCATACCAGTCGGGAGCGACAATGACGTGACAGGTCGAACACGCCAGCGAGCCCTCGCACGCGCCTTCCAACTCGACGCCATGACGGTGAGCGATCTCCATCACGGACAGCCCCAGCGGGGCATCCACCTCCCGGCGGGTTCCGTCGTTTTCGATGAAGGTCATCTTTGCCATTTGTTTTATACCTCATTGAAAATAAAAAACTTTTCGGGCTTCCCCGATTTTTCGACGCGGTGCGCCGCCTCACCGTCTCGTGTTGGCACCGCTATTCTACTGGGGTGAGGATGGCAGGGCAACATGCTTCCGTCCCGGTTCAGGCCGGCGCGCCCGGGTCATAACTCCAGCGGAATGGCCCTCCTGATCACCACTCGCCGCGCCATGAAGACCGGGCACGCCGGTATTGCCTTGACGAAATCAATAACTTCTATGAAGTCTTCATCTTATACCATGAATTTAGATGACGCGATGAGCTTTTCCAAAAAGAGTGACAGCTCATTGAAATATAAACCGCCTTGCGAGGCCGCGATATTTTTACTCAATTATTTAACCGCCATCACCGCCAGACGGCCGCGCACAGCCACCGGGCGGTCGGCGTCGCCACGCAACCGGCCTGCGGTGGGAGCGAGCGCCCCGGTTTCCCGACCGATCCGATCCCAGCCTGACCGTTGCCCAACACTCTACGGTACAACCGCTCCGATATCCGATGGGATAAAGCTTTTCAGCATCTCAAAAAACGATTTATCCATATCGACAAATCGTAAGAATACGGTACCGCGCCGGCGATCGCGCTTGGTGACCACCAGATTGACCTCCAGGGGTTCCATGAGCCCGTCGACGGCCAGTCGCACCTTGAGGTGTTGATTCAAAGCAAAACGCTGATCGCCCCGGTAATAGATGCAGATACCGGTTAAAGACCAATCGGCGGTCGTAAATGTATCAAATGTTGCATCGACGATAAATACCGGGACCGTATAGCGCAAGGTTGTGCGCGCATCGCGCGCCATCGTCAGTGGTTGATCATCGGGCAATCTGATCACCGTCGACACGTCTACGCCAAAAAAATGAGCCCCGGCGACCGAGCATCCCCTCATGTCGGTATGATCTAATGAGGCCTTTGACAGAGTGGCGCTGGTCAAGTTCGCGCCCGACAAATTGGCATGATCAAATTTGGTCGGCATGTAATGACCGCCGCTGAAGTTTACTTGTAACATGCGAGCCCCAGACAAATTAGATCTGGCCAGATTAGCCCGCGAAAAATTGGTCCCATCCAATGACGCATTGGTTAAATTGACGTCATAAAGGTCCGATCCGGTCAAATCCGCCATATTCAACGTCACGTTCGATAGGTTAAGGCCGTTCAAGGAGCATCGAATAAATTGCGCGCCGGTCAAATTTAAGTTATCAAACGAACAGTTTGTAATGTTAACATCCATAAACGTCGCCTTGATATTTTTACCGGATCGATAATTATACCATTCCGAGTGATTATGAACTTTCTCCTCAACCAGTTTCGGAGAAATATCGGCCCGTATAATTTTAGAGGATCTGTGACCTGTTCCCATTTTTCACCTATGACCAGATTAACGCTACGATCGGTAATGGCGGGTGAGTCCTGAGGGTTTTAACCGACGATTTGGTTCATTTAAAATATTTCCAAACGAACAAACCCGCTCATGATCTCGTTAGCAATAATGAGTCGGGTTGAACACCTTCGGGCCTTCAGTTCCAGGAACGGCAACATCATCCCCCGGATCACCACTTCACCATCCGCGCCGCCGGATACCATAGCGTCCGTTGGCGTTCAAGACATATCACGATATGTCTTGCCGGTTTTACTCGGCCATCCCGGCAAATTCATTCCCATGAAAGGAAATGAATAGAAGACCAAGCCCGGTCGTCGCTACGGCGCCGCCGTCCACCGCTCGACCCACAAGCTGCTGGGTTCCTGGTGCCCGGTCGGCACCAGTCCCGACAGCCACTTGGGCTTCACCGTCGCATCGGCGCGGTAGTAAAGTGGCAGGGACGGCAGCAACGTTCCATAGAGCTGCTGAAGGCGCGCCCACAGGGCGCGGTTGGCCTTGGGCTCGCACACCACTTCCAGGTCGTCAAGCACCCGATCGAGTTCGGGATTGGCGAGACCGGGATAGTTCTGACCCGAATAGCCGTTGGCCGCACTGGGAATCATCGACGAGTGCAGAAGGCTGCGCGGAATGTTCTCGGGGGCGCTGATCCAGGCGAACATGGCCAGGCCGGCAAACCGGCGCTCGCGCAGGGTTTGCCCGAACAGCACCCGGGCCGGTTGGTTTTCGATCCGCGCCTCGATGCCCACCTGCCGCCATTGGGCTTGCAGCACCTGCTCGACCAGCTCCCTGGAGCGGTTGCCGGCGGTGGTGGCCACGGTCAGGGACAGCTTGTCACCGGCAGCGTTGGTGCGGATACCGCCGCTTCGCCCGGTCCACCCGGCCTGGTCCAGCAGGCGGTTGGCTTCGGGCGGATCAAAGTGGACCCGGGGGCCGTCGGGATCGAACATCCGATCCAGGGGACTGACCAGACTGTCGGCCACCGGTTGGCGACCGCCGAACACTTGGCGGCTGAGCGTCTCCCGATCGAGGGCCGCCAACAAGGCCCGGCGCACCCGGACATCGGCCAGGGCCGGTTGATCCAGGTTCACATCCACATGTTCGAAGAACAAGCCGGCTTTGTAGAGAATATCGAAGCGCCCGCCCTGGCGCTGCTCCAAAGCCAGGGCCTGATCCAGCGGCAGCCCGATTTCACCGGGAATCAGGTCGATGTCACCGGCCAGCAGGGCCGCTTCCAGGGCCGCGCTGTTTTCGATGGCCCGAATCACAATGCGCCGAAAGGCGGGCGGCGGGCCCCACCAGCTCGGGTTGGGCTCCAACACCAAATGGCTGCCGACCTCTACCGAAACGATCCGGTAGGGGCCAAACCACAGTCCCGGATTGGTGGGATCGGTCTGGTACAGCGTCCGATTGGCGTAGGCCGCCGGATCCGCCTCGAACACCCGACGCTCCAAATGGGCGGGCAGCAGATCAAACCCTCCAAGACTCTGGTACTCGCAGGTCCGCCGGGCCAGGTGAACGGTAAAGGTTCGGTCATCCTTGACCGTGATCCCGGCAATGTCGCGCTGGAACAGGTCATGGCCATCAAAGCCGCTGCGGGGGTCGCGACCGGCCTGGTAGGTAAACAGCACATCGTCGGTGGACACCGGCACCCCGTCGCCCCAGGTGGCCCCGGGGCGAATGGTGTAGGTCACGGCCAGGCCGGTGCCGCCGCCGGCGACCGGTTCTTCCACGGCGGTGCCCTGATCGAAGGACGGCAATGCGGTACACAGCAGACACACCAGCTTCCAGTCGGCGTCGTACGCCGTCAACGGACGGCGGGTCAGGGCCAGCACGTAGCTTTTGGCCGCCATGTCGTCGATCGCCGGGTGCAGGGTCGATGGGTACTGGGAAATGCCGATGGTCAGTTGGTCGCGCGCGGCGGCGGGAACCGTCAGCAACAGCAACAGCAACAGCAACAGCAACACCCACAGCCCCGCCCACACCGGCAGAGTGCGGGGGCCGGGACCGGCGGTTCCGGTGATATCCGGAAATCGGGCGTCCGGTCGCCGCGCGCCGCTGATCGGTGTCATACCTCGATGGTATCCAGAAGATCGCCGCTGAACGACAGGCATCCGCACACCAGCGGGCCGCCAAAGCCGCAACCGGCGTCAAGCGTGGTGGTATATTTCGAGATCTCCATGCCGCCGCGCAAGGGGTCATGGCCCCGGACAATCCGCGCAAAACCGCCATAAGGCCGATCGACTCGGGCGAAGGATTCGGCGCCCCACCAAAAGGCGTCGCCCTGGGCCTCGAAACCGCGGTTGGGGTCCAGTCCGCTGTTCACCAGCAACACACCGCCGGTGGTTCCCCCTTTGACCGACGGGGCTTCGGGAGTCCCGGTATAAGCCGCCCGCCGCAAGCCACTGAACAAAGCCTCGTGACCGGGGGCGGTGCGTATCGCCACCCGCAAGGCGTTATTGAAGCGTGTGATGGTCCGAACCCCGTCACAGGCCGCGGCCATCGCCTTATCGGCGGTGGCCCCATAGGCTTCCAGCGTCGCACCCACACCCTGGCTGAGCATCCACGCCATGATCTCGCGCGGATTGGGGGCCAATTGCAGTTGCAGCAGTTTGTGCCACATCTCCTCCTGGCCGCCCCGCAAATAAACCACATCGGTGGCCAAAACACCCGAGATCGCCAGTAAGGCCCGGCGAAACAGCAGCAACTCTTCGATGGTCTCCGCCACCGCCCGCCCCCGGCCGATCAAATTGCCGAGATAAACCAAGCGGTCGCCGGGCTGAAAACGACTGCCGAGGTCATCATGCAGGATGCCCAGACGATCAACCTCGGCATGGACCGCCGCCACCGCCCAAATCCGGCGCGGACGGCAAAGATCGACAAAACGTTGACTATCCACCATGAGCTATCCGACCCGTCTCCCGCCTCGCGACGGCTTCGGCGGGGTCCGTTGGTCATGGTGCTTTTTTATCGGCATAAAATACACAGAGCACAACCTTTTGGACAGATCACGCGGCCTTGGTCAGGACCTGTTCAAGCCGTTCGGTGGCCTTTAATTCGTCAATTTTCTCGACCGCCGCCAATTCGCGGGCCAGACGTTCCAGCGCCGCCTGATAGATCTGCCGCTCACTATAAGACTGGTCACACTGATCACCACCCCGGTAAAGATCGCGAACCACCTCGGCGATGGACACCGGATCTCCGGAATTGATCTTGGCCTCGTATTCCTGCGCCCGCCGGCTCCACATGGTCCGACGCACCCGCGAACGGCCCTGAAGGGTTTCCAGAGCCACCTTAATCCGATCCTTTGAACTCAGGCGGCGCAAACCCGAATTCTTGGCCTTGGCCACCGGTACTTTAAGCGTCATGCGTTCTTTTTCGAACGTGATCGCATAGAGCGTCACCTCCTGCCCGGCGATGTGGTGTGTTTCCACACCCTCGACGCGCCCGACACCGTGGGCCGGATAGACCACGAAATCTCCGGCCAGGAACTCTAGCTTTTGCGACATTCTGGTTGGCTCTCACTGTGTGCGTTGGCACTGTGTGCGTTGGGTAACGCGGTTTTCCACGTCCCCATACCCGGGGATCCGGCCTGTCGGCTGTTCCGGCGGTTGCCGGGCTGCCATCGACGGGCTGCGGCCCTTTGCAGCCATGTCATGCACCCTCCCTACGACCGGCGATCCGGAACGCTGGGGCGCCCCTTCGCCAGGGCAACCGCTTCCGCTCCCATGTATAGCGGATATGTCGCGAAAGTTACACACTCTTGAGCCTTCACGGCGCCACACCGCATGCGCGAAGGGGCGATGGCTGCCGTGCATAAATTGCATAACAGCACATCATCAGCCGACCCCCCCACCGATAACCCACACGCCGTGGCTAAAAATCAAGAACCGGGCTTTTCGGAAAAGAACTTTCCAAACTTACCGTCGACGCCCTTGAAGCTATCGGCGTCCGCAGGCGGCTCTTTCTTCTTGGTAATATTTGGCCATTCAGTCCCGTATTTGCGATTCAACTCGAGCCAAGCCTCGGATGTCGCATCGGTATCCGGAACAATGGCCTCGGCCGGGCACTCGGGCTCGCACACGCCGCAATCAATACACTCGTCCGGATTAATGACCAGCATATTTTCGCCTTCGTAGAAGCAGTCTACGGGGCACACTTCAACACAGTCCGTGTATTTGCATTTGATGCAAGCTTCTGTAACGACGTAGGGCATTCCCCATCTCCCATGCTCAGCCTGGCGGTGCCGGAGCCTGCCTCGACTTTCCCGGCCGCCGCTCCGCCCGACCCCGTAACCGGGCCTATGATCGACGTTTTCCGTAGCACGCCGTCTTGCCCCCGACAACCCCCCGTCCCGTCGCACCCGGTCCCGTGATCCCGTCCGTCCCGGTTCAGCCGGGAACGACGGGACAGACCGGCAGGTTGCCGGCCACGATGCCGGCTAGCACCAGCCAGCCGAACCACCGGTTCGACTTGAATCGTAACAGGCAATCCCCCGGATCATCGGGAGTCCACGACCGGAGTTGCCACGCCAACTGCCCGGCCGCAGCCAGCAGCCCAACCAGAAACAAGGGATTCAACCCGGCTGCGGCCTGGGCCAGACCCAAGCCGATCACCGTCACCCCGTAGAAGCCGGCAATCCAGGGTCGGCTGTTCCGACCCAAGCGCAATGCCGTCGATTTGACGCCAATCCGGGCGTCATCCTCTTTATCCTGATGCGCATAGATGGTGTCGTAGCCCAGCGTCCACGCGATGCCGGCCAAATAAAGCCAGACCGCCGGCATCGCCAGACTGTCGGTGACCGCAGCCCAACCCAGCAGCGCCCCCCAATTGAAGGTCAGGCCCAGGAACGCCTGGGGCCACCATGTGATACGCTTCATCAACGGGTAGGTGAACACCAGAACCAGCGACGCGACGCCGAGTCCCACCGCCAACGGTGGCAGTTGCAGCAGGATCGCCAACCCCGCCAGCAGCAACGCACCGACAAACACCGCGGCCTGCCGCGCCGTCACCCTGCCACTGGGGATCGGCCGCATCCGGGTTCGCTCCACCTGCGCATCCAGGTCACGGTCCAGAATGTCGTTGACCGCGCACCCGGCGCCCCGCATCACCACCGCGCCCACGGCAAACAGTCCGAACAACACCAGCCAGTGTTGGTCAGGCCACCCCGGTTGGGCAAGCGCCAGACTCCACCAGCACGGAAACAACAGCAACCAAGTTCCGATCGGGCGATCCAGGCGGGCCAGGCGCAGATACGGACGAACCGCGGCCGGTGCCCGGCGGTCGATCCAATCATCACAACCAAGATCGGTGAAGGCGCCAGGTTTGTCGGATTCGCGCATCGCTCCCATATCCCCATAGTGGGCGAACACCGCCCAAGGTCACTGCCGGTGATCGCTGCCGACCGATGCCCCTCGTCGAACGAAGCCTATCGTCAGGGCTCAAACCCGGGCATGATAGACGCATCCGAACGGCCGCGCAAAATGCCCAATTAGGGCAGCCGACAGGCACAAGCCTAGTCAGGCCGACCGAAAACACGTTAGGCTGGGACAGCGGTACAGTCGGAAAAAGAAGGGGACGGATTCGTGATCGGGCCAACGGCGTACTTTCACCGCACTTACGACGAAACTATGGCGCTGCTCATTGAGGCCCGCAACTACGTCACTTATCACGAGGTGATCGATCAACGGACGCTCACCCCCCACACCCGGCTTCAGGTCAGCTATGAATCCCTGCGCGTGACCAGCCGCCTGACGCAAGTCATGGCTTGGCTCCTGGCCCAAAAGGCGGTTCATGCGGGGGAGCTGACTCTGGAACAGGTGGCCGGCGAGGAATACGCGCTCTCCGGCGGAACGGTCTGCACCGACCCCTCGGGTCCGGACAACGAGGACCTGCCCAACGGCCTCCGCAGCCTGCTCGACCGCAGCCACCGCCTCTATGTGCGGGTCTCGCGGCTCGACCAGCAGATCCGCCGCCGCAGCGTCGAACAGGCCGTCATGTAAACCTGACCAGGGACACTGTCCCCGATCACCGCCGTGTCCAGACCGACGGTCCGTTCCGACCCGACGGGCATCCCGCCGCCGAACCCACCCTCAGCCCTGACGCCCCGACTCGGCCACGGCCGCCGTCGCCCCGTCAAGTTTCTTCATTTCCTCGGCCGCCGCCGCCAGCAAGGCCGAGAACTGCTCGCGGTCGCCGCTGACCTGAGTCGCAAAGGACTGAAGTTCGCCAATGGCCACCACCAATTCGGCCTGCCGCTTGCGGACCGCCCGTAATTCCAACAGCTTGGCCTTCTCGGCATCGGACAGAAACGGCGGCCGCCCGATCACGCCCAGCGCCACCAGCAGCATGACCAACACCACGGTGCCGTTCACCGCCAGCAGTCCCAACACCAGAAGACGCTCCTGGCCACTGCGCCGGTCAATTTTGCTGGTCCGGGACTGAACCGCGTCAAGCCGGGTCTCCATGCTTTTAAGCTGGGTATCCAGCGCGGTCAGGCCGCCGGCCACTTCGGCCAAGGTCACCGGTGGCGGTCCCGACTCGGGAACCGGAACCGGAGCGGCAGCTCCGCCCCACAACGACGAGACCCCCTGGACCACACTATCCAACAGCCCGCTATTCTGTGATTGGGGCGCGGCGGTGGCGGACTGACCAAAGGTCGGGGCCGACTGGCAACCACAAAAAACAAACAGCGTCGACAATGCGACCAAAAGCAATCGTGTCATAGACTAAAGCTCCCCCGTCCAGGCGCCCGCGGCCCCATCAGCGATCTACCGCTTCAAACCGAAGCTGGCAAAACGCTTGTTAAATTTGGCAATCTGGCCGCCGGTATCCAACAACTTCTGCACGCCGGTCCACGCCGGATGAGACTTGGGGTCGATGTCCAACCGCAACGTATCCCCGGCTTTGCCCCAGGTGCTGCGCGTCTTGAACGCCGAGCCGTCGGTCATCACGACGTTGATCTCATGATAATCCGGATGAATTTCGCTCTTCATGTCTGACGATCCCTACTAAACGGTGGCGCCTTATAGCCGCTGCGACGGGACGGCGCAACAGCTTCGATGGAATCGCAAACCCCACCGACGGGGACCGGAACACCGCCCCCCTTCACCGATCACCCGCTTCCGTGGTCGCCGGTCAGCTAATCGGCCGCCGGTTGAGAACCTTGGGCGCCGTCGGCGGCCCCACCGGCTTGGCGACGGTTGGCCGGGGGGGTGGCGTACCGACCGCGGGCCTGGGTGAAACCGGCGCCGACTTGACCGGAGGCTTCTGACTGCCCTGATCCTTCGGCTTCGCCTCGACACCATCACCAAACAGCCAGCGCCAGGCCTTCCGCAGCACCCCGTCTTCACCGACCCCGGTTTGAGCCGGCGCCCCCCCATGGGGGCCGGGCGCCGATGGGGCCGGAACGGCGAATTTGCCGGTCGCTGTCGCCTGCAACAGGCGCTCGCTCTCGCCTCTATGATGCTCGAGCAAACGCTGGCGTTCCGCGGCATGCTGTTCAATCAGCCGTGAAACCTCGGTGCGCGCCAGTTCAAGCTGGCTGCGCAAGTCACCGACCCGGTTGCGGAGTTCATCAATGGTGGCATCAGCCGCCGACAGATTGCCAACCAACTGGTCATGAGCGCGCTCGGCCGCGGCCCGCTCCTGATCCCGCTCCTGAACCACCCGCGCCAGGTCCGCCCGCAACTGCTCGGGACTGCTGTCTCCCAGCCGCTCGCGCAGACCGTCAAGGGCCGCGGTGGTCGCCGCCAGTGTCGCCGCCTGCTGCGCCAGCGCCTCAGCCGACCCGGCCCGCTCCTGATCCCGCTCCTGAACCACCCGCGCCAGGTCCGCCCGCAATTGCTCGGGACTGCTGTCTCCCAGCCGCTCCCGCAGACCGTCAAGGGCCGCGGTGGTCGCCGCCAGTGTCGCCGTCTGCTGCGCCAGCGCCTCAGCCGCCCCGGCCCGCTCCAAATCCCGCTCCTGAACCACCCGCGCCAGGTCCGCCCGCAACTGCTCGGGACTGCTGTCTCCCAGCCGCTCGCGCAGACCGTCAAGGGCGGCGGTGGTCGCCGCCAGTGTCGCCGCCTGCTGCGCCAGCGCCTCAGCCGCCCCGGCCCGCTCCAGATCCCGCTCCTGAACCACCCGCGCCAGGTCCGCCCGCACCAACGCCAACTGCTCGTCGCGCCCGGCCAGTGCCGCCAACAGGTTTTCAACCGCCGGTGACGGCGGCGCCTCGGCAACCGTCGCCACGGGCGTAGCCACGGGCACAACCACCTCGGCAATCACGGAAACCGGCAGTTCAGCCGCCGGCGTAACCACAACGGGCTGTTCCGGCTGATCCATCGATCCGTGATGATGGTCGCGGGCGGGCGCTGCTTCGCCCTTAGCGGCCAGACGCGACTTGCGCACCACCGCATTCAGGCCGATGGAAGGCCGTTTACTCATCAACTCCCTCCCTGCTTGTGCAGATGCTCAGCAATAATCTTCCACAATTCGGCGATCTCGGCCGCAGCCTTGCCGTTGGGGTCCATCTCGCCGGCAGTGCGCCCATCAATCATCGCGGTCGGAAAATCGACGCGATCAAAGATCGTGGTCGCGACCTGGCCATGCACCGCCAGAGCCGTTGCCGCTTGTTGGCTCAACCGTGTCGAGGGCTTGGCCGCATTGATCACGAAAAAAAACGGCCGGTTGCCCGACCGTTCGAGCAGATCCAACGTCCCCCCCACCGAGGCCAGGTCAATGGGCGACGGCCGGGTCGGCACCACCACCAGATCCGCCAGCGCCAGCACCGAGGAGATGGTTGCGGTGATCGCGGGTGGCGTATCGATGACCACCAACCGGAAGCCGTCCGCCTCAAGGTCGTGCAACGTATGCTCCAACTCGGCGATGGTGGTTCGCGCCATGGCCGGATGTTCGGCCTGGCGTTGATTCCAGGTCAATGCCAAAGACCCCTGGGGGTCGACATCCACCATCACCACCGGCCCGGCGCCCGCCTCGTGCGCGGCAACCGCCAAATGAAGCGCCAGCGTCGTCTTTCCGACGCCCCCCTTCTGAGATGCCAGTACCAGTTTTTGCATGGTCCTGTCTTCGCTTCCAAAGCCAGCCTTAAAGTAGCGTGCCCCTTGCGCCGCCGCAATCAGAACCTTGCCGGCGCGCGACGATAACCGGCGGTGATCGTGGCAGCCGGTCCTGGCGCGACACCGGCGCATCGGATCGGCCAGAACGGTATTAACGTCTTCACGACACGTATTCCGAAGTCTGGAGCGCCGACGGCTGGGGCCGGTATGGCGGCTCACACTCGAAAACCCGCTCGGCCGGGAAGCAGACCCGAACGGTGGTCCCGGCACCGATGGCGCTGTCGATTTCCAAGGTCCCGCCATGTTTCTCGACCAGCGATTTGGCCAGCGGCAGGCCAAGGCCGGTTCCTTCGTAGGGACGCGCCAGTGTGCTGTCGAGTTGGGAGAAGCGGTCAAGCGCCCGCGGAATGTCCTCGGGGGTCATGCCGATTCCGGTGTCCTGGACCGCAAGACACAAGCGCCCGTCGGCGATCAGCGCCACCGACACCGTCACAATCCCCCGAGGCGGCGTGAACTTGACCGCATTCGAGATCAGATTGCGGAGAATCTGCTTGACCATCCGGCGATCGGCCATCACCGCCAGTCGGGTTTCCGGGCGAGGCCCGACCAGCGCGAGCCCCCCGGCAGTGGCGGCGGATTCAAAATGGTGCAACCGCTCGGTAATCAACTCGACCAAATCTAATGTCTCTTCGTCCAACGGCATCTGCCCGCCATCGACCTTGGCGATGTCTAGAATATCGGAAATGATCATTTGAAGATGTCGTCCGGAGTGATGGATGATCCGTGCGAATTCCAGATATTTAGGATTACCCAATGGACCGAACATTTCTTCTGCCATCATCTCCGAAAATCCGATCACGGCATTGAGGGGCGTGTTCAACTCATGGGACATGTTGGCCAGAAACTCGGCCTTGGTGCGGTCGGCCATGGCCGCCTGCTGAAGCGCCCGGCGCACCTCGTCTTCAGCCTGTTTGCGATCGGTAATGTCGTGAACCACCCCATGAGCGCGCAATAACACACCATCATCATTCCGGTCCGGCTCGCACTGAAGGTTAACAATGCGAATCGTCCCATCTCGCAGCACAATCCGGTGATCCAGGTTGATCGGGGTGCCGTGGGTTGCGAGAATCCGTTCCTGTTCTTGAACCAGGGCGCGGTCGTCGGGATGGACGAAGCGGAGATAGTCCGGAAATCCCGTTGCAAAGGCCTCGGGTTCCCGCCCAAAAATACGGAATACCTCCGCCGACCACCAAACCTGGCCGGTCAACAAATTTTCTTCCCAATTGCCAAGATGGGCGATGACCTGGGCCTGGGCCAAACGCCGTTCGCTCTCCCGTAACCGGTCCTCGGCCCGCCGCCGCTCGGTCACGTCCTGTCCGGAACCGAGGGTGCCGGCGACCCGGCCATCCGGCGCCATGACCAGGGCATTGTGCCACGCGATCACCCGAAGCTCGCCGCGGCTGGTTTCGACTTCGTTCTCGAAATACTCGACCATTTCCACGGCGCCATGCACCACCTGGCTGTGGGCGGCGCGGACGACGTCCCGAATCGAAGCCGGCACCACCATTTGGAACCAGTCGCGACCCAGCAACTCCTCTTCACGATACCCCAGCACCATACAGCCGCGTTGATTGACCAAGCGCACCCGGCCGTTCAAGTCCAGCTCGACGATAATGCTTTCAGAAATCGCCAGATACGTTTCGGCCCGCTCCTTCTCCCGAAGCAACGCCAACGCCGCCTGCCGGCGTTCGGTGATGTTCTGATGAAAGACCACCACCCGGACCGGACCGCTGCTGGCAAACCGCGTTACCCGCCCCACGTACCATTCCGTGCCATGCGCGGTGGTGCAGGGGTATTCCTGGATATACTCCGAACGGGCGCCCGCCATCACCGCCCGGATACCGGCGGCGAAGGCAGCGGCGCCGACGGCATCGCCGGCAGCATCGCACACCGCAAGGTAATTGACCCCGACCCCGCTCTTGGCCGGCGCGGCACCATGGCTCTCGGCCGCATCGCTCCAGGCGCGATTGGCGACCATCAGGGTCCCGGTTTCGTCCAGAACGCACAGTTGGGCCGTCAAGGCATCGATGGTCGAAACCGCCAGCCTCTGGCTCTCCCGATTCGCCGCCTCCGCGTGTTCGCGCCGCCGGAGTTGAACCCGAAGCACGCGGATCATCACCGCCATCAACCCCACGAAGGCCAGCACGGCCACACTGTACAGCAGCGCGCTCTCGTACCAGCCCGCCAGCAGTTCAACTTTGTCGAACGCCACCGAAATCACCAGCGGCCCCGGATCGAACACCTCATGCGCCAGGACGCGAACACGGCCATCCCGATACCGTCCGATTTCGACGCCCGAGCGCAGTCCACCGCCCCGCATCGCCTCGAACATCGGCACCTGGGCCAACGACTGACCAAGCTGTTGTTCGTCGGCGGGACTGCGGACCAGCATCCGGCCATCATACAAGATCAGCGAGACCACGCCGTAGTGGCCGACATCAATCGACTGATAGAGTTTTTGCAGATAGTCGGTGTCCAGCACACCCAACGCCACCCCGGCAAACGCCCCTTGTGCCGTATCGATCCGGCGCGTCAGGGTAAACAGCCGGCGACCGGTCACCTTGCCCCAGATCGGCGGGCCGACGAACAAGCCGGCCTCGGGATGATCGCGATGAAACTGGAAATACTCCCGGTCGGCGACGTTAAAGGCGTGACCGGTTGGGTCCGGGACATTTGGACCGAATTGCCCTGGGCGTCGAAAATGTCAACCTCACGCAGGAACGGCACCTGTTCGGTCATCCCAAGCAACAGGCGATGCACCCTGGGGTCACCGGGAACCTGGCCCGACGATTCGGCGCCGACAACCTGGACAACATGCAAAAGCGCCTGATCGATGGTGCCGATCGCCGCCTGGGTTTGGGCCGCCAGCACCCGCGCCAGGTTGCGGGCATTTTGCTCGCTCTCTTTGATGACCGTCCGATAGTCGGAGACCAGATCGACCACCGAAACCAGCAGCAGGACCAGCGTTAAAAACCAGCCGCCCAGGATAACCGCCCGCCCAAGCCGGCTCGGGGCCGTCCCCGATCCCGACCCATCCGCCCGGTCACGGCCGGCCGGCCCTCGTGTATCCCCCGCCATCGCCTGTGCCCGGTCAGTTAACTGATTTGGTACTGATCTATACTGCAACGACGCAAAAACTAGCGCCACCGCCACAGCCAAAAGGCCAGGATGCCGGTCAGACGTGGCCGTTACGAGCGCGGTGAGTTGCGTTGGTGGTAGGTTTTAAGGAAATTCTGGAAAGTATCGACCTCTGCAACCCGCGATTTGATGGAGGCAAGATCGATCAGACCACCGCCCTGTTCGGGACGGGTCAACACCGCGAAGGCGTCGGCATCCACGGATTTGACCATGGCCGGCCCGAAAGCGGCCCGCAAGCCCTCGAGGCGCTTGCCGTCACCGGCCAGCGCCAGCGCGATCGCCCGATTCAGCACCAATTGGCTGGTGGTCTTGTCCGCGACGGTCCCTGGCGCGGGCGGATCGCCGATCACCATTTCCAAAGCCGCCGCGGCATCGTCCCAACGCTGGTCATGCCAGGCCAAATCGACCCGAAGCATGTCGGCCGGACGGCTGGCGTCGCCCTCCAACAGTTTCAGGGCCTCGGCACTGCGCCGCAATCCGGACAGGGCCCGGGCGCGGAGCAACCGGCGGTCCTCGAACAGGTCCGGCGGCAACGGATCGAATTCGCTGGCCTCCAGGGCCTTGAGCGCCAGATCCGGCTTGCTGTCCAGCAGACGGATGGAGGCCAGTCGGGTTCCGACTTTGGTTCGTTCCAGGTCGGTCAGGCGATATTCAACCTGATGCTGGAGCAGTTCGGCGGCACGGCCGAGCAAATCCACTTCGACCAGCCGTTCGGCCAGTTGCCGGATCACCTCATCACCGGCGGTCCCGACCGGCGTCAGCTCGCGAAACTGGTCATAGAGTTCGATCGCCTTCAAGGGCGACAGCTTGGATGCGCCATCCTGGTACAATGACCCGAACATCTGGGACATGGACTGGGTAATGGCAATCGCTTGCGGACTGTCGGGGAAGTAGCTGGCGGCCTCGCGCAACGTATCAAGGCCGTTCGAATAGTCCCCGGCGGCCCATTGCAACTCGCCATGACGCTGAATGATGCTCAGTTCCAAAGCGTCGCCGCGCCAGGCAAAGCGCAGCCGGGACAACCGGTCGGCGGCAGTGGCGGCGGAAATACGCTTCTCGGAATATTCCAGATTGACCCGCGCCAGACCGGCACGGGCGCGATAATAACGGTCATTACCGGCTTCGGCCGCTTGCAGGTGTTTAAGCGCCGCAGGAATATTGTCACTCTCACGCATAATCTCGCCGCGATAGAATTCCACCGCCGGCTTATCCTCCATCTCCGGGCCTTCCCGCCGCACCACCCGCTTCAACACCCGATCAGCCTCGCGGGGATCGTTGGTCTGAATCCGGGCCTCGGTGGCCAGCAGCGACAAACGCCGGAAATAAGGGTCCGGATAGCTGGCGATGATATCGTCGGCCAGATAGAAGTCGTGAGCCACCCGTTGCCAGTTCTCGCCGAGCATGGCCGAACCGACCGAGTGCCACAACGTCGCCTCCCGATTGTCGTCAAGGCCGGGACCAACCAGATCGGTCATCCCGTCGCGCGCCGCCCCGGCCCCCACCCGCGCGGCGCCGCGCAAGGCCCGGTATTCGGGCCAGCCCTGGACATCGGGCTGGTTGGCGGCCAGCACATCGAGCACGCCGATGGCTTCCTGGTTGTAACCATGGGAAAAATAGAAGCGCGCCAGTTCCAGCCGCGCCCGGTTCCGCTCCTTGGGCACCGAATCGGCCACCGCCTCCAGCAAATCCTGACGATTCTTGGTGAAATCGCGAATGCTGCCATGCTGCCAGGCCGACAGGTCAAACAGCCGGTGATCGACGCCGGTCGCGGCCGGTGGCGGCCCGCCGTCGCCGCTCAGCGCCTTGAGGATGGTGTCGGAGGCCCCCGGCACCGCCGGCCGGACCATCGCCAGATCGGCGGACGGCGACAGGTGCAAACCGCCGGCTGCCGTCACTTCGACCCCTTCGCGCACCAGCCGGGCGGCGACGCCGTCGCCATGGGGCCGAATGACGATGCCCTGGAGCGCCGGCACGAATTCCAGTTCGGGAAAGCGGTTGACCTCGGAGACCGCCTGAACCGCCATGGGCAGCGGCACCACCAGCAACCGGTCGCCCACCTCGGGATCGTTCAGTTCCACCACCGACGGCGCGTCCGGGGCATGGACCAGGACCCGGCCGCCCAGCGGAAAGTCGGGTTGCGCCTCAACCGACAGTTCCTGCCGCGGCGGCTGGACCTTGGGCACAAACAGCACCCGCCATACCGTTCCCTGACGCTCCACCACCGGGCGCAACCATGGCCGGATCGTCACCCGAAAGGCGCTGCCGCCGGTCGCCAGCACCGGTTGAACCGCACCGATCAACCCCGCCGTGGCGCCCATCACCGAACCGGCACCGATGGCCAGCGGCCGGTCGAACACCAGATAAAGCTGATCCGAACGGACATAGATCGCCGCAGACGCCGGCTGGCCGGGATCGAACACCAGCATCGCCGAAGCCGCCCCTGCTGACGGCGGCGGCGATGACAGGACGGACGACTGAATGGGCAGAGCAGGCAGGGGCGCCGCAGCCGGCGGTGACGCACCGAGCGGCTGGGACGCGACGACGCCGGTCGGGGCCGCAGCGGGAGCGGGAGCGTCGGCCGCCGCCGGCCTCGCCGCCGGTGCCGGCG
>CAIYNU010000084.1 GCA_903927615.1 uncultured Rhodospirillales bacterium
CCACCGATGCCAAGCACGCTCAACCTAGCATATTGAAAAATAGCGGTCAATCAGGTGCGCTATGGCCTCATGAGTAACCCAACCATGCTTGCCCCATAGCTTTCAGCGCCGCCAATGCAAACGTATGCAAAAATATCTTGAGGGTCACAGGTCATAAGGGGATGATATGAGATTTGTTAATTGGTCTATTTATTGAGCGTCGACGTAATATTTAGCGACGTCGGACGTTAATTATAGAATATCGCTTAATATCTTAATCGAATCATCGAGTCTTGATATCGATACATCGAGACTTGATGATCCGGGAGATAATATAGATGGCGGATCATCAAAGGTAAGTCGATCACTAAGCGGGCATTCCAGGCGGAGTTGGTTCGGTGGCGGCCATGAGTCTTTGAAATTACCCATCCAGCCCGGCCAGCTGGCGATCCAGAAACGTCAGGGTTGCGTCCAGCACCACGGCCGGCCGTTCACGATGGGGTGAATGGCCGCACTGGGGGATGATCAGAGAGTCCGCCGGTCCCGAGACCCGGCGGACGACGGCGTCCACTTGCGCCACGGTTCCGTATTCGTCGTTCTCGCCTTGAACCACCAGCACCGGACAGCGGATGCCGGGCAGCATGGCCCGGATGTCCAGGTCGTGGAAATCCGGGTGCAGCCAGGTGTCGGCCCACCCCCGGAAGGTGGCTTCGGCGTGGTGGTGGTGGCGGGCGAGCTTCTGTGGCAGGTCGGTGGTGTGCCAGGCCGCTTGGGCGGCCCGGATGCCGGTCAGGGTCTCCGGTTCGACCACCACATGGGGGGCCTCGACGATGGCGGCGGCCACCGGCCGGCCGGCACCGCCGGCATGGATCAGCGCGATGCTGGCGCCGTCGCTGTGGCCGAACAGGATCGGCCGGTGAAGGCCGAAATGGTCCAGCACCCGCGGCAGCACCGCCAGGGCCTCGTGGTGCAGGTAATCCCGGGGCCGGCGGTAGGGCGGGGTCAGGGGCTCCGAGCCGCCGAAGCCGCGGCGGGAATAGATCAGGGCCGGGCAGCCGGTGGCCGCGGCCACCCGATCGGGAAAGTCGCGCCACAGGCTGACCGAGCCCAGGCCCTCGTGCAGGAACACCAGCGGCGGCGCGGCCGGATCCAGGCCCTGGATCCAGCGGTATTCCAGGCGTTGGTCCAGCACGGTGAAGGACGATCCGGTCATGACGGGCTTCCCAAAGGCCACAGCCAGGCGGCGCCCCGAACGCCGCTGGAATCGCCGTGGCGGGCTGGACGGATCGGGGTTACCAGGGTGTCGGAAAAGCACCAGCCCGCCAGCACGCCCGGCACCTCCCGATAAAGCGCGTCGAGCTTGGACAGGCCGCCGCCGATCACGATGACATCGGGATCCAACAGATTGACCACGGTGGCCAGTCCGCGGGCCAACCGGTGTCGATGGCGGGTCAGGGTGGCCATGGCGTCCCGGTCGCCAGCCTCGGCGCGGGCGGCGATGGCGACGGCGTCCAGCGTCTGACCGGTCACGCGGGCATGGTCGGCGGCCAGACCGGGGCCCGAGACCCAGGTTTCCAGGCAGCCCTGACGGCCGCAATAGCAGGCCGGCCCGGGACGTTCGTCGTCGCGGGGCCAGGGCAGGGGACTGTGGCCCCATTCGCCGGCGATGGCGTTGGCGCCGGTCAGCACCCGGCCCTGAAGGGCGATGCCGCCGCCGCAACCGGTGCCCAGGATGGCCGCAAAGACCACGGCGGCCCCGGCGCCGGCGCCGTCGGTGGCCTCGGATACCGCCAGGCAGTTGGCGTCGTTGGCCAGACGCACCGGCCGGCCCAGGGCAACCGCCAGATCGCGGTCGAAGGGCCGACCGATCAGCCAGGTCGAATTGGCATTCTTAACCAGGCCGGTGGCGGGAGAGAGGGCCCCGGGGATGCCGATTCCGACGGTGGCCCGGCCGCCGGTTTCCTGCTCCAGCATCGCCACCAAGTCACCGATGGTGGCGATGGTGGCGTGGTAGTCGCCCCGGGGAGTCGGGACCCGGCGGCGGGCCAATTCCCGGCCGTCATCGTCCAGGACGATGCCTTCGGTCTTGGTGCCGCCGAGATCGATGCCGATGCGGGTCATGATGGTCCTAATCGGCGACTTTGGGCAATCCGGCCAGGGCTTGGGCCAGGTCGCCCTCGTCATAGTCAATGTCTTCAAGCTTGCCGGCGAAATAGTCGGTGTAGGACTGCATGTCGAAGTGGCCATGGCCCGACAGATTGAACAGGATGGTCCTGGCCTGACCATCGGCCTTGCACCTCAGGGCTTCGTCGATCGCGCCTTTGACCGCATGGTTGGCCTCCGGGGCGGGCACGATGCCTTCGGCCCGGGCGAACTGAACCCCGGCCGCGAACACTTCGGTCTGCCGGTAGGCCACCGCCTCGACCAATCCCAGTTCCTTGATGTGGCTCACCAGCGGCGCCATGCCGTGATAGCGCAGACCCCCGGCGTGGAATCCCGGGGGCATGAAGGTTGAGCCCAAGGTGTGCATCTTGGTCAGCGGCGTCAGGCCGGCGGTGTCGCCGAAATCATAGGCGTACCGGCCGCGGGTCAGGCTGGGGCAGGCGGCGGGTTCGACCGCCACGATCCGGACGTCCGGACCACCCCGGAGCTTGGCCCCCAGGAACGGGAAGGCCAGACCGGCAAAGTTGGAGCCGCCGCCAGTGCAGGCAACGATCACGTCGGGGTAGGCGTCGGCCATGGCCATCTGGTCGATGGCCTCTTCGCCGATCACGGTTTGATGCAACAGCACATGGTTCAGCACGCTGCCCAGGGCGTATTTGGTGTCGTCCCGGCTGGCGGCCATTTCCACCGCCTCGGAAATGGCGATGCCCAGGGAGCCGCGGCTGTCGGGGTTGGCGGCGAGGATGGCGCGGCCGGCGGCGGTTTCCAGCGACGGGCTGGGGACGCAACGGGCGCCGTAGCTTTCCATCAGCGCCCGGCGATAGGGCTTTTGGTGGTAGCTGACCTTGACCATGTAGATATCGATTTCGATCCCGAACAGGGAACCCGCCAGTGCGAGTGACGAGCCCCATTGTCCGGCGCCGGTTTCGGTGGCGATGCGCCGGGTGCCGGCCTCCTTGTTGTAGAAAGCCTGGGGAATCGCCGTATTCGGTTTGTGGCTGCCCGCCGGGCTGACGCCTTCGTACTTGTAAAAAATGCGTGCCGGGGTGTCGAGTGCCCGCTCCAGCCGGCGGGCGCGATACAGCGGCGTCGGCCGCCACAACCGGTAAATATCGCGTACCGGCTGCGGAATTTCGATGCGCCGTTCGGTGGCGACTTCCTGGAGGATCAGGGTCTCGGGGAACAGCGGCGCGAGGTCGGCCGGTCCAACCGGCTTCAGGGTTCCAGGGTGCAGCACCGGTGGTGGCGGTGTCGGCAGATCGGCCACGATGTTGTACCAGTCGGTGGGCAGATCGGTTTCGGGCAGCAGGTATTTGACGGTGGCATCGGACATCGGGGCGCCCCTGGTTGAATGCGGCTGAGGTCGCATCGTTTAGGAGCTTTCTGCGCGAAAAATCAACAGGAAGCAGGGCGACAAGCCGATGGTGTCGCCCGCTGAATCATGACAGGATGGCGGGCCGGTGGCCGTCTCGGCGGCGAGACCCGGTTTCCGGACCAGGGAGGACCCCGCGTGGCGCATTACGAGCACATCATCATTTGCGGCGCTGGCCGAAGTGGAACAACGCTGGTGTCCGGTCTGCTGAACGCCATCGACGGCTATTTGATTCGGGGCGAGAACTACAATTTTCCGCTATATTTATACAAGGCCTATCGGGCATTGATCGAAACTGAAAAGAATGCCGAGTCCTTCAATAACACCCCAACCAGTCCGTGGTATCGCGGCCGATATGGTGCCGCCGATTTCATCGAGCATTGCCGGCTGGTGATTCGATCGATGGTGTTGGGCGGCAAACCGGCGGCTTTTTTCAGTTGCGTTGGTTTTAAAGAAATACGCTGGCTGGGGCGCGATCTTCACGACGAAAGCCTGGCCGGGTATTTCGAGTTTCTGCATCAGGTCATGCCCAAGCTGGGGGTGATCGTCGTCACCCGGGAGATTGATAGCATTCTGCGTTCCGGCTGGTGGCCGGCGGCCTTGCAGATGGAGCCCGGAGTCGGTCAGGAAATCATCGATCTGTATCAAGACCTGGAACAGTTGCCGGAACAGAATCGGTTTACCATCGCCTATGAACAGATTGTGGCCAGGGAACGCCGGATGGAGCAGCTCTTTGACTTCCTGGGGGAACGCTATGACGCTGATCTGGTCAATCGGGTGCTGGCAAAGAAGCACTCGTATTAGGGGGCGCCGATCGGACGTTGTGAGATCAGCCGATTGAGAGATCAGCCGATGACCCGGCATCCCAAGCGCGCCTCTTCCAAACGCGGCTCCCGGTCGTCCGTCGACCGCTTGTTTGCCGAGGCCCTTGGTCTCCATCAGGCCGGGCGGCAGCAGGATGCCGAGTTCCTCTATCGGCAAGTGCTGGCGGTCGACCCGCGGCATGCCGACAGCCTGCATTTGCTGGGTGTTCTGGCCTTTCAGGTCGGCGATTACCCGACGGCCGACGATTTTTTCCGACAGGCGATTGAGATCAAGGCCGATGTTCCCTTTTATCATAATAACCGGGGGAATGCCTTCAAACTTGCGGGCCGTTTCGACGAGGCCGGGGCTTGCTATCGCCGCGCCATCGCGCTCAAACCCGATTTTACGGCGGCGTATAACAATCTTGGTGCGCTGTTGAACGACCAGGGCTTCCTTGCCGAGGCCCTGGAACAGTACCGGCAGGCCCTGGTTCTGGAGCCGACGTTGGCTGATCTTCACAATAACCTTGGGATTGTACTTCAGCAGCAAGGCCGGCGGGAGGAGGCCATGGCGGCCTATCGCCAGGCGATTCTGTTGAGGCCTGATTTTGCCCAGGCCCACAGCAATCTGGGCAATGGTCTTCGGGACCAGGGCGACCTTGAACAGGCGGCGGCCCACTATCGGACGGCGCTGACATTCATCCCGGAGTGGGCCGAGGCGCACTATAACCTCGCCGGCGTGGTGGCGTCCCAGGGCCGACTCGAGGAGGCCGTCGCCGGTTATCAACAGGCCCTGGCGCTGAAGCCGGACTTTGCCGAGGCGCACAATAATTTGGGCAGTCTATTCAAGACTTTGGGCCGGTCCGAGGCGGCGCTGGGGTGCTTCCGGCAGGCCTTGGTGCTTAAACCTGACTATGCCGAGGCCCACAACAATTTGGGCAATGTGCTGAAAGAGCAGGGGCATGGCGCGGGCGCCGTGGCGCACTATCAGCGGGCGATCGTCCTGCGGCCGAGCTTTGCCGAGGCCCACAACAATTTGGGCACGGTGTTCCAGGACCAGGGCCTGATCGATCAGGCGGTGGTGCAGTACCGGCGGGCGCTGGCGCTCAATCCCGACTATGCCGAGGCCCACTACAATCTTGGGGTGGTTCATCAGGACCGGGGTTTGCTTGACGCGGCGGCAGCCTGTTACCGGCTGGCGGTGGCCAAGAGGCCTGACTTCGTCGAAGCGTATAACAACCTGGGCAATACGTTGAAGGATCAGGGGCGGTTTCAGGAGGCGCTGACGCGGTACGACCAGGCGCTGGCGCTCAAACCGGATTTTGCCGAGGTGCTGTTCAATCGGGCGGAGCTTAAGACCTGCCAACCGGGCGATCCCGATGTGGCCCGTCTGGAAGCCCTGGCTGCCGATCGTCGGTCGCTGAGCGCCGATGGGGCGCCATTTATCCATTTTGCCCTGGCCAAGGCACTGGACGAGACCGGCGAGTCCGTTCGGGCCTTTCAACATCTGCTGATGGGCAACGCCGCCAAGCGGCGCCAGGTGGTTTACGACGAAACCGCCAGCCAGGACCTGTTCCGGCGGGTGGCGGCGGCTTTTGACGCCGGGATGTTCGAACACCGCCGGAATACCGGCGCACCGTCGACAATTCCGATTTTTGTTCTGGGCATGCCACGGTCAGGCAGTTCTCTGGTCGAGCAGATTCTGGCGAGCCACCCCGAGATTCAGGGTGGCGGCGAATTGCCGACGCTGGCGGGGGTGGTCGGCGGCGGCGAGCCCGAAACGGCCGCCCGGCTTGACGACGCGGCGTTGACGGATCTTGGCGCGGCTTACCTGGCCCGGCTGCCGCCGCTTGCCGCCGGAAAAACCCGGCTTACCGACAAGATGCCCTACAACTTCCTTTATGTCGGGCTGATTCGCCTCATTCTGCCCGGAGCCCGGATCATTCACACCCGGCGCGATCCGGTTGAGACGTGCGTCTCGTGCTTTTCGAAATTGTTTCCCACCGGACAGGCCTACAGTTACGACCTTGGCGAATTGGGTCGCTACTATCGTGGGTATAACGCGCTGATGGCTCATTGGCGCTCGGTATTGCCGGCCGACGCCATGCTGGAGGTGTCCTACGAAGCGGTGGTGGGCGACCTCGAAGCCCAGGCCCGCCGCCTGATCGCGTATTGCGGCCTATCTTGGGATGAACGCTGCCTCGACTTCTACAAAAACCAACGACCGGTTCGCACGGCCAGTGCGGTTCAGGTCCGTCAGCCGCTGTTCCGGACGTCGCTGCACCGCTGGCACCGCTACGAAGCCTGGCTTGAACCGTTGCGCCGGGCGCTGGACGAGGACCAGACCGGTCCGTAAAGACACGAAGCGGGAACACCAACACCGCCGTGAGTCCGGTGTGTCCGGAACCACGACGGTGGTGTCTGCTTATGCCCTTGATGATCAAGCGTGTTTAATCATCAAGTCTTACCCGTCAACGGCGATCGAGACGGCTTCGCGGCCTTTGGGGGTATCGACTACGCGCATCGAGACCCGTTGGCCTTCGGCCAGACGGGTCAATCCAGCCGTGCCCAGAACCGAGGCGTGGATAAACACGTCCTTGCCGCCGTCTTCACCCGCAATGAAGCCGAATCCCTTGCTTTCATTGAACCATTTCACGGTGCCGGCCATCTCGGCACCGCTTCCGGTATCGGTTGGGCGACGCGGTGGCCGGGCGACACCTCTGCTTCCGCCGCGGTCGGGTGCGGCGCTGGCGCCGGCCCCACTGTCGTCGACTTCCAGGACGCGCGTGACCTGACGGCCCTTGGCACCCTGACCGACCACGACCTTGAGCTTGGCTCCGGCCGCCACCGAGTCGTGACCTGCGGATTGCAAGGCACCGACATGGAGGAAGGCATCACCCGTGCCATCCGCCAACTCGACGAAGCCGAAGCCCTTGTCGGCTTTGAACCACTTGACCGTGGCGTCAACCGTCGGGCCATCGGCTGGTGCCGGATCCCGCGAGAACCCGCTCGTAGGACGGGGCGCCGGACGACTGCTGCTGCTGCTGTTGCTGCTGCCGCTGTCCGGAACAAAGCCCCAATCGTCATCAAACCCGCGTCGTCTCGGGCCGCGGAAGCCCTTATCCTTGCGTATCATGCCTGCTCGTTTCCGCCCGTCGCCACCGAATCCACTGTTTGCACCCCATCGCCATAATGTCCCGCACTGCCGCGCCCCGGCCTCGATTCCAGACCGTCGGTTCGGTGCGGTCGCGACCCAGGGTCGGGACATGACGACCCGCTCCCGCCGGCGCCCATCGCCGAACCCCAGGAATAACATCTTATCACGTTCCTGGCACGCCGGGAGTGTTCGCGGAGAAAAAAAGTGTGACCAACGGCCAAAAAACCGGCCCGGGCAGGCCGCCGGGCTTGATCGGAGCCCGGGGAAGAGGCTCTATGAGCGGCGACGGCGGTTCTGGACCGGTTCAAGGGCGCGGCACCCGCTCGAATCGGGATGGCGACCAAGCGATCGCACCGGCGGACGGCAGGGTCGCGGGCGCTGTCCAAAAGAGACAGGCAGGAGAGACTGAATGAAGACATTGGCGCTGGTTGCCCACCCTCGCATTTCGGAATCGCGACTTCACCGTGCCTGGGCGAATGCCTTGGATGACACCAGCCAGGTGACGGTACGAAAACTGTACACGTGTTATCCCTATTGGAAGATTGATGTCCTGACCGAGCAGGCGCTGCTCGCAGATCATGATCGGGTGATTCTTCAGTTTCCATTTTATCTCTATGGCTGCCCACCCTTGATGAAAAAATGGCTTGATGACGTGCTGATGTTTCGTTGGGCCTATGGTCCGGGCGGGACCGCCCTGCATGGCAAACAGCTTCTCATCGCCATCTCGACCGGGGGACCGGCTGATTCTTATGTGTTGGGCGGTTACCATAATTTTACCATCGACGAGTTGCTGGTGCCCTACCGCCAGATCGCCAATCTGATTGGGGTCAGCTATCTGCGGCCCTACGTGTTCCATCGTGCCCGAACCGTTACTGACGCCGATATTGCCACCGCTTCGTCCGACTATGCCCGCCACGTGCTGCGACCCGACTTGGAGGTTTTGCCGGTGCGTCCCAGGGCCTGAGCCGCCGGCGCGGGGAGGCCGGCGATGACCGACGCCGGGCGGCGGCACCGAATTGACGTCGGGGCGTTGCAGACCGAGGCCTTTCGGTTTCACGCCGAGGGCGACCTGCAACAGGCCGAGCGGTTATGCCGGCGCATTCTGGCCCTCGATCCCGACCGGGTTGAGGTCTTGCACCTAACCGGGGTGATCGCCGCCGAGACCGGGCGCGCTGCCGAAGCCGTCGAACTGATCGACCGCGCCATTGCACTGGATGGCGAAGTTCCGGCCTTTCACTACACCTTGAGCCGGGCCTTCGAGTTGGAGGGCAAGCCCGCGGAAGCGTTGCTGAATCGGGGCAACGGGCTGCGTGCCGAGGGCCGGTGGGCAGAGGCGGCCGACTGCTACTGGCAGGCGCTGGCTTTGGCGCCCGGACTGGTGGCGGGTTACGCCCATCTCGGCCAAGTGCTGCTGGCCGAAGGCGATGCCGAGGGCTCGGTCGCCCTGTTCCGTCAGGCGCTGGCGTTGCGTCCGGGCTACGCCCCGGCCGAAGTCGGGCTGGGCGGCGCGCTGTCGGCCCTGGGGTTGCCGGGCGAGGCGGTCGAGCATATTCAGCGGGCGTTTACCCTGGATCCCGGCAATACCGAGGCGGCATGTCGCCTGGGCGACCTCTATGTCCAGCTCGGTGATCTTGACGAGGCGACGGACTGGTACGGCCGGGCGTTGGGTTTACGTCCGAAACTGGCGGCGGCCCATGACGGCCTGGGCCGGCTGCTGGCTGGCCGGGGCCGGGCCGGGGCCGCTGCCGAGCATTTCCGGCAGGCGCTCGTCGTCCGCCCCGCCTGGGCCGAGGCGCATGCGGCCCTTGGCGCCAGTTTGCGGGATCAGGGGCTGGCCGCGGCGGCGGTCAAATCGTTCCGGCGGGCGTTGGATCTGCGGCCGGAGTTGACCGCGGCGCACTCGGGATTGTTGGAGGCCTTGCAACGGGACGATACCGTTGATGCTGCCGAACGGGCCGCCGAGGCCCGACGGTTTGGCGACGGTCTGGAGCCGGAGAGCGCCGCGGACCCGCCGGCCGCGGTTTATCGGAACCTCCGGGACCCCGAGCGCCGGTTGCGTATTGGCTATGTTTCACCGGATTTTCGGCGGTGCGGCATCGCGAGCTTTCTGGAACCGCTGCTGGCCAACCACGACCGGCGTCAGGTCGAAACGGTCTGTTACGCCGGGGTTGTCCGGCCGGACCTGATCACCAGCCGGTTCAAGGCCATGGTCGATCGCTGGAGCGACACCGTGGGTGTTGATGATGCCGCGTTGGCCGGACAGATTCAGGCCGATGGGATCGATATTCTGGTTGATCTGGCGGGCCATCGGCCCGGCAACCGGCTGCCGGTGTTTGCCCGGCGACCGGCCCCGGTGCAGATCAGTTGGCCGGGTGATGCCGACACCACCAGTCTTCCGGCGATCGGCTGGCGGTTGACCGACGCGATGGTTGAGCCTGAGGGGGTGGCCGACCGGCTGTCCACCGAGCGGTTGGTCCGCCTTCCTCATGGCAGCCGCTGCTGGCAGCCGCCCGCCGATGGGCCGATGCCAAGATCAACGCCGGCGGCCGTCTCGGGAAGGGTGACGTTCGGGTCGCTCGGGCCGTTGGCCGGGCTGTCACCCGGCGTGATCGCCGTTTGGGCCGAACTGTTGCGGCGCCTGCCCTCCGCCAGACTGTTATTGGGCTGCCGAGCCCTTGGCGATCCTCTGGTTACGGCGGCGGTGCGGGATCGTTTCGGACGTCATGGCATCGCTCCCGGGCGCCTGGAGTTGCTGGGCCCGATCCCCGATCCGGCGACCCGGTGGGGACTGATCGGGCGGGTTGATGTGTTTTTGGATCCCGTGCCCTGCTCGGCCCCGGCGGCGCTGTGCGAGGCGTTGTGGATGGGAAAACCGGTGGTTGCGCTCTTGGGTGACCGGCCGGCTGGTCGGGTCGGTGCCAGTTTGCTGGCTCGGGCGGGCCTCCAGGTGCTGATTGCCGACAACCGGTCGCGATACCTGGACCTGGCGGTGTCGCTGGCCACCGATGCCGGGCGGCGGGACGCGTTTCGCAGCGGGCTGCGATCTCACCTCGCCGCCTCGCCGCTCTGTGACGGCGTGGGGTTCGCCCGGATCGTGGAAACCGTGTACCGGAGTTTATGGCGTCACTGGAGCCGTCAGGGGTGACATCGGGGGCGCGGGTTCAGTCCAGCAGGAATTTACGGACCTCGGCAATCTGATGGCCGAGCATCAGGCTAGGGGCGTGACCGGTGTCGGGGATCACCACCAATTCGGCCCTGGGGCCGCGTACAGACATGGCCTGGGCGGTTTCGGGTAACAGCAGGTCCGAGTTTGCGCCCCGCAGCACCAGCACCGGGCAGCGCACCGAATCCCACACCGACCACAGGTCGACATCGCCGACCGGTGCGTTCTTGTAAGAATGGGCGATACCGGGGTCGAAGGCCAGCCCCAGGCGGCCATCGGCACGCACCCGGGTGGTGTATTCGGCCATCTGGCGCCAGCATTCGTCAGGCAAATCGCCATATCCGGCATAAATCAGGCGAATATACGCTTCGAGGGCGGCCACGTCTTCAAACAGCGGATCATTGCCGACGTAATCGCCAATCCGTTCTAACGCCGCTTTGGCGACGAACGGGCCGATATCATTGATCACCAGCCGGCGGATGGGTGATCGGGGCTGGGCCGCCAGCAACAGGCCGATCAGGCCGCCCATGGAAGTTCCAACCCAATCGATTTCAGCCACGCCTAGCCGGGCGATCAGCGCGGTCATGTCCGTCAGGTACTGGGGATAGCCGTACAGAGCGGGATTGGAGATCCAATCGCTTCGGCCGCGTCCCACCACGTCGGGGCAGACCACCCGGAAACCGGCATCGGCCAGGTCCTCGGCCAGCCAGTCAAAGTCCCGGCCGTTGCGGGTGAGGCCGTGGGCGCACACCACCACCCGATCGGAGGCGGCATCACCCCAATCGGTATAGGCGATGCGATGAAACCCGGCGGCGCTGAGACCCAGCAGACTGTCTTCGATCATCTGTTTCGCTCCCCGTTCCAAGCCACACGGCCATAGCACGAAACAACGCGGAATAACAGCCCCCGCCGGTATCGGGGCCTCGACGCGCCCGTATCAGAAGCCGATCGTGACCCGCAGTCCGGGCATATTGTCTTCGAGGGTCACGGTCGCCTGATGCAAATCGGCGACCGCGGCGACCAGACTGAGCCCCAAGCCGTATCCCGGCAGGGCGCGACTGGGGTCCAGACGATGGAAGCGCCGCAGGACTTTGCTGCGCTCGTTGGCTGGTATTCCGGGGCCGTTGTCGGAGACGATCAACCGCGGGCCGTTGGTGTCGTCCGCGGCCCGCAGCAGGACGGTGATGGTCGTACCGCTTGGGGTGTGACACAGGGCATTTTCCACCAGATTGGCCAGCAACTGGATGAGCAGTTCCCGATCCCCCGGGACCGGGACCGGGAGCGTGGGCACGAAGGACTCCTTGATGAGATCTCCCCGATCCTCGGCGACCGGGGCATAGGTTTCGACGATGGCTCGGGCCACCGCAGCCAGATCAACGGTGGTGAACTCGGATCGTCGCGAACCGGACTCGATTTGAGCGATCCGTAGCAGCGCATTGAAGGTTGCAAGCAGGGCGTCAACTTCATCAATGGCTAGGTCGTTGGCCGCTTCGTAGTCGGTTAGGGCGCGCGCCGTTGATCGCACGCCTTCCAGGCGTTGGCGTAGCCGGGACAACGGCGTCCGCAGATCGTGGGCGATGTCGTTGGAAACCTGGCGCAGGTTTTCCATCAGCGTTTCAATCTGCTCCAGCATACGGTTGAGATTGGTGGACAGCACGTCGAAGTCGTCATCGGTGCCGGATGTCGGAATGCGTCGGGAGAGGTTACCGTTGATGATTTCGCCGCAGGTGCGGTTGATGTTTTCCAACCGGTGCCGGAAGCCAGCACTGACAACGGCGCCACCGACGAACGCCAGCACCAGAGTGACGGCGAAACCCCAGCCGAAAATGCGCTCCATCAGATCGAAGGCTTCATCCAGTTGAAAGGTATCTCGTGCAACCAGAAGAAAAGAGCCGTCATCCAATAATGTCCCCAGCGCCCGGAAGTCGTGTTCAGAGTCCCCATCGATACCTGTAATCAGGGAGAATGGCAGGTATAGCCAGCCGTTAGACGGTGCAACTTGTGGCAGAGTACCAGCAATGCGGATTCCTGAAGGATCTTGAAGCAGATAGGTAAATTCGCTGCTGCCCAAGGCCTCGGATCGCTGGCGGATCAAGTCGGCCAGAGAAGCATGACCAAGAGGGCTTGCGTCCTGGCGCAGGGACGTCACTTGAGCGGCAATCGAGGCATCCAACTGGCGGGCCGTAAAATCCGTCATCACCCAATAGATGAATCCGAACAGAATTAGGGCTGAGACGCTGAACCATGCCGCATATAGAAAGGTTAACCGAAAGCCCAGGGTCCTAAACAACCTGTTCGGGGGCACGGAGACAATAGCCAATGCCGCGGACGGTGTGAATAAGTTCAAAGCAAAATCCTTTATCAACTTTTTGTCTCAGCCGGCTGATGTGCGTTTCGACCACATTGGTCCGAGGATCAAAATGAAAATCCCAGATGCGTTCCAGCAGCATGGTTCGCGTCACCACCTTGCCCGCATTTCGCACCAGATATTCCAGTAATTGCCATTCCCGGGGCTGAAGATCGATGACATTCCCAGCGCGGCGGACGGTGCGGCTCAGGAGGTCCATTTCCAGGTCAGCGACACGCAGGACGGTTTCGACCTGAACCAGCGCCGGGCGGCGTCCCAAGGCGTTGATCCGGGCCAGCAATTCAGAGAAGGCAAACGGCTTGACCAGATAATCGTCGGCGCCCGCGTTCAGTCCGATGACCCGGTCGTCAATGCCGCTCATGGTGCTGAGGAACAGCACGGGAGTCATGCGGCCGGCGCCGCGGATGGTCCTGACGATGGACAAACCGTCGAGGCCCGGCAGCATGCGATCGATGATCAGCACGTCGTAGGCTTCGCCGGCAGCGAGAAACAGGCCATCGTGACCATCGGTCGCGCGCTCGACTCGGTGACCATGCTGGCTTAAGCCGTTCGCAATATAATTAATGGTTTCAGCATCATCCTCAATCAACAAAATCTTCATGGCATCCTGCTTTCTCGCAACGAACAGTGCATAACATACGGCCGATGGCCATGCCACGAGCTAACTCTCACAAATCGGTAATCCGGCGGCCAGTCGGGCGACAATGGGGACCCGATATATTTGGGTATTCCATTCATCGCCCAGGTCAGGGAGGCCCCGATGGTGTGCCATCGTCTTAAGATAGTTCTTGTCTTGGTCGTTGCCCTGCTGGCAACGATGATTGTCACCTTGCCTGGGATACTCGACCATATCCGGATCGGACTCGAGTTCCGGGGCGGCACCGAGATGCTGTTCGTGGCCGAACCGCTGACGCCGTCAACGTCAACGCCTTCGTTTTCGCCGATGGCGGTCAGTCGCGACCAACTCCTGGAAACGGCAATGATCCTGGGTGAACGGGCTAATCGACTGGGGGTTTCCGAGCCGCAAGTCAACATTCTGGGGGCTAACCAGATTCGCATCCAGCTAGCCGGCCTTTCGCCCGATGACAATCTTATGGCATCCCTTAAGGATTCTCGGGAATTGCCGGTGCGCCTGATCGAAAGTTATTCTGAGATCGTCGGTGGTGTTCTCGGTCAGAATGATCTGAAGGCGACGCTGATCGCGGGCGGCATCGCGATCTGTTTAATCTGTCTGTTTATGGCTCTGACCTATCGTGGTCCGGGCTTGGTTGCGGTTTTTTGCATCATGACATTTCTTTGGCTACTGCTGGCGGCGTTCAGCGTGCTGGACGCCACACTGTCCCTGGCGGCCATTGTTGCCGGGGTGCTCGGCATTGGGATCGCTTCGGGGGCGAATATTCTGCTGTTTGAACGGACGCGGGAAGCCTTTCTGGCGGGCCAACCGATCGCCCAGGCTTGGCGCAACGGGTTCCGGCGATCCTTGCATACGATTCTCGATGCCAATGCAACGGTGCTGATCTGCGCCCTGGTGTTGTTGCTGGTCGGCATCGGGCCGGTCACGGGCTTCGCTCTGACGACTATCCTAAGCATTGTCTTCAGCTTGGTCGCCAACGTGCTGTTGACCTGGATGCTTCTGACGCTGTGCTATGGCGGCCGATCCGATATCCGCAATGTGTTCGAGCGGACCCAGGTGACGGCGCGATCCGGTAAGTCGTATGGCGGCCATGCGGGATTCGACTACCTCGGTCGCGGCAAACTCTTTATCAGCGCGTCGGTCGGAATGTGTCTGCTGGGCGGCATTATGGTTTCAGCGGTGCCGTTGAACTACGACATCGAATTCAAAGCGGGAACGGCGCTCGACCTACAGCTTGCCGGGCCGATGACCCAAGAGCAGGCCATTTCGGTGATTGCTGCCGCCGGTATTCCGCCGGCCACGGTGGCCATTGGGGGCCAGCGTCAGAACCAGATCGCCGCGCGCTTTGATGATGTCCTCGATACCGCGGCGGTCGATGCCGTCGTCAAGCGATTCAAGGCCGTTTACGGGCCGTCGGTGAGCTTTGCCGAGAACACCGCCGACCCGGCCGCCGCCCGCCACCTGGCCGGGCAATCGATCCTGGTGGTTCTGTTGGCCCTGGCAGGGACGTTCCTGTTCATTCTGGTTCGTTTCGACTGGCGGGTCGCGGTGGCATCGATGGCTGTCGTGGCCAATTCGGTGGCGTTCATCATCACCGTGTTTGCGGTGTTCGGGTTGGAGATCGATATCACGTTCATCGCCGCCATTCTGATCGTGATCGGTTACGCGCTGAACGAGGCGATCGTGGTGTTTGATCGCATTCGGGAAAATCTTTGTGACCGGCAAAATGTCGTCAACGCCAGCCTCCGTCAGGTTCAGCGGCGCTCGATTTACACCGTCTTGACCGTGCTCACCGGTTCCACCTGCCTGTTTTTGTTCGGCGCAGAGCCGTTGCAGATGTTTTCTCTGGCGATTTTTCTGGGCTTGATCTGTGCCACATATTCATCACTGTGTGTTGCGCCCAAGCTGTGGCTTACTATGCGTGGGGGCGCAAAGAATGCCATGGGCCATCAGTCCACAGACTGCTCTTGATGACCAGCCTCAGGCCCCAAAAGACCATATTTGTGTGATATTTGATGTTACGGATTTGTAATGTTTGGGCCATCGCGGCGATCGCGGCGATCGCTTATACTGGCCTTCTTCGACGACCAGCCGTTTTACGACGGTTCCGGCCGGTCTATCTGGGGCTCGCTCCCCGTCTGGGGCTCGGTAGGGTGATCGGATTGTGCGTCGATTGACCAGACCAGAAGGCAAATCGTCACGTTTCAAGGCCGCTCAAACGGTCATCAATCAGAAAGGTTGCACCATGTCAGTCTCCAGCGTCGGTCCGTCAGCCGGACAGAATACGCTTCTTGCCGCACAGAAAGCGGCCAAGGCACAATACCTTAAGACCGGAATCGACAAGGACGCCGCCATGGGCGACCCCGACCATGATGCACCCAAAAAAGTTGTGACCAAGACGGCGCACCACATTGGTACCGCGTCAGCCTCGACGGTGACGGCGTCGGCGGCCACCGTTGCCAGTGCAGTTCCGGCAGTGCCCAGCACCACGCCGGCGGCCACGGCGACAGCGGCCTATAGTGCGGCCTCTCCCAGCAGATAAGATATTTATACCATACCGGAACTGCGGCGCCAGGTCACGGCGCCGCAGTGGAGGGTAAATACCGGCGAGCAGGTATCGTTCGACCAAGCTCTATTCAATGGGATCGTTTCGGACCGATTATTCCCAGGTTGTGGACACCCCAGCTCCAGAGCGTCCCTCAGACCAGCGTCGCCTTGATCCCGGTTTCAGGCAGATCGGTTCCGAAGCAGCGTTGATAGTATTCGGCGATGGTCGGCCGTTCCACCTCGTCGCACTTGTTGAGGAAGGTGACCCGGAACGCAAAGGCGATATCGCTGAAAATCGAGGTGTTTTCGGCCCAGGTGATGACCGTCCGGGGCGACATCACGGTGGAAATGTCGCCGTTGATGAAGCCGGCGCGGGTCAGGTCGGCCAAGCGGACCATGGCGTTGACCTGTTCGCGGCCCTTGGGCTGATCGTAGCTGGGCACCTTGGCCAGCACGATGCCGACCTCTTCCTTGTGCGGCAGGTAGTTCAGGGTGGCGACGATGTTCCAGCGGTCCATCTGGCCCTGATTGATCTGCTGGGTGCCGTGGTACAGGCCGGTGGTGTCGCCCAAGCCGACGGTGTTCGAGGTGGAAAACAGCCGGAACGCCGGGTGCGGGCGGATCACCCGGTTCTGGTCGAGCAGCGTCAGCTTGCCTTCGACCTCCAGAACCCGCTGAATCACGAACATGACGTCGGGACGGCCGGCATCGTATTCGTCGAAAACCAGGGCACAGGGATGCTGGAGCGCCCAAGGCAACAGGCCCTCCCGGTACTCCGTGATCTGCTTGCCGTCGCGTAAAACGATGGCATCCTTGCCGATCAGGTCGATGCGGCTGATGTGGCTGTCGAGATTGATCCGGATACACGGCCAGTTGAGTCGCGCCGAGACCTGTTCAATGTGCGTGGACTTGCCGGTGCCGTGGTAGCCCTGGATCATCACCCGTCGATTGTAGGCGAAGCCGGCCAGGATGGCCATGGTGGTATCGCGATCGAAGCGATAGGCTTGATCGAGCACGGGTACATGCTCCGTGGCCTGGCTGAACGCCGGCACGTCCATGTCACTGTCGATACCGAAGTGCTGACGCACCGAAACCTTGATGTCCGGCACATGATCGAATTTGGCTGTGCTACCTTGGGTCGCCATCGGGAACGCCGCTCTTTCGTCGCTTTTCAGGGGTGTGGTATCGGGAAGCCGATCATCGGCCGTGATAGGTACCGTTGCTGGTCTTCAGGGTGGTATAGGCCAAGTTTATCCGTTTCAACTGCTCTTCCGCGACCTTGTCGCCGCCGTTGGCGTCGGGGTGATGCTTTTTGACCAGCGCGCGATAGCGCGCCTTGATCTCGGCAAAGCTGGCGTTGGGTTCCAGGTCCAGCACCCGCCGGGCCTCGTCCTCGGGGCTGGGCGGCGGGTGGCGGTGACGACCGTCGCCGGCGCCCGGTTCGTCGCCACGTCCCCGACCAAATGGTGCGCCCTCTTCGCCCTGAACCCGACTGCGCAGGCGTTGCTCATAGAGTCGCCACGTACCCAATGGCCATGTTGGTCGCTGCCAGGTGGTATCTGACCGCATTTCCACTTCGATTTCGGCGGCGGACATGCCGGCGTAAAAGTCCCAGGCTCGGTTGTACTCGCGCACATGGTCGAGGCAAAACCAGAAATACTCCCTCAACCGGTCGCGCGCCTTGGGCGCCGGATAGTCACCGGCGGCAAGACAACCGGGGCAGTCGCAGACGCGTAACGACGGCGACCCGCCGGCGGTGGAGTGAGACAGGATATGGACATCCGGCTTCCGCATGGACTGAGTATCGCCCGGCAGCCCGGCGCTGACAAGCGCCGGGTGGCTTGACGGCGGGCCTCGATTGCACCCACTTCGTGCGCAGACCGCAGAGTCTTTTCTCGATCATCGAAGGCAAGCCAATGACTATGTCCACCCGAATCCGGCGGAAGTTGACCGAGGCGCTGACCCCGAGTCGACTGGAGATCAACGACGACTCGGCGCAGCATCACGGTCATGGTGGGCACCGGGCCAATGGCGAAAGCCATTTTCACCTGACCGTGGTGTCTGCGGCATTCGAAGGCGTTTCGCGGGTGGCGCGCCATCGGATGATCTATGACCTGCTCGCCAATGAGTTGGAGGATCACGTCCATGCCTTGGGTTTACGCGCCCTGACCCCGGCAGAAGATGTTTGAATCGCTTCGGCCCGGGGTGAGCGTTCGCCGGGTCAATGACATGCGTCTGTATTCTTTCGCTTTGTTTGGTCTCGATCGGTCGCGAAGGATTGAAATTCTTCGCCCGATCGTTAGACTTCATGGCAACCATGGCCGTGACCGGTGAGCCGGTTGGCCGCCCGTCAACCCCTAGGGTGCCAGGGAAGCGCGTCGCATGTCGAAAGACCGGACCAATCACCATGAAAGTCCGCCGGTGGGCGGCCTGGAAGTGCTGCGGCTGCCGTCGCCAGAGTCAACCACCGTGGTGGCAGGCCATCACCTGGACCCGGGCGGTCTCGAGTCGACGGAGAATCCGGCACCCGCCGGGACTGTGGCGCAAACGCCCGCACCGGATCACGACGCCGGGGTCAAGGCTGCCAACCGCAGTTTGCCGTCACGCAATATCGTGGTTTACGGCAAGCGGACCAGCGTTCGGCTGGATGCCCTTTCGCTCCGGGCGCTGTACGACGCCGCCGATCGGGAACATGTTTCGGTCAACGAGTTGTGTACCCTGATCCAGGAGCGCGGCCGGCGGGACGGCTACACCCTGACCGCGGCGATCCGGATTTACCTGCTGTCCTATTTTCGGGATGCGGCCACCGACGAAGGCCACCTGAAGGCTGGTCATGGCAGCGGTCGGCCTCTGGCCGGCACGCCCTTCGACCCGGCGCCCCCGGCCGAGTCAGAACCCGGTCCTCACCCTCCCCGACGTCGTCGCAGCCGGACCTCGTCGTCGGCCGGGACCAAGGCCGACGGGGGGCGTCGGGCGGCGGACCGGTCGGTGGTGGAGGAAGCCGCCGCGGGCTGACCCCAATGCCGCGCCGTCAGGGCCATTCTGCGTGCGGCCTTGGGCGGCCGGTGGTTTCTAAAATACTCCACTGGGTAGGCTGCCACACCGCTGAACCGTTGAGCACGAGGAGGCCCTGATGCGGAACAGAAACTGTCAGGGCGGTGGATGTGTGGCGGTCCGCTCGGCTTGCGGTTGGTTCCATGGGTTGGGCACCGGTTTGTGCAGACGTTCCGGGGGCCGGCGTTGATGTTTCAATTGACACGCTTAGGTTTCTGCATGAAAGGCTTTACGCGCCCGGCATCACCACGGACCAGGGGGTGGTGACGGCGGGCGCTGGTGGCAGCGTGTTTTGCGGTGGCCCACCGGTGTCTGTGCCAGCACCATCGAGCCGTCGGACGTGCAAGGTAAGCGAATGGATAATAAGTTAAAATACCAACCGGAAGACTCATACGATGAAATACTGGAGCGTCGTTTGGAGGTTGCCCGCGAACGTATTCGACGACGTTATGCCCTAAGGCGTTCCGATTATGTCAGAATCAAAATACGAATGCGTGATATCAAGCAGCTTAGTTACCGTTTGGCATTAATTATTGCTGGGTGTTTATTATTTGTAATTATCGCAAGATTGATTAATGATATTTATTATTTTTTTACGGGCGTTGATTATGAAGTCCTCAAGGAGTCAACATTCAGATGGTTTAATAACTTCTAACCCCGATGAGTCCAGCTTGGCGGGTGCGAAATCCCGAGTCCGGCGGGCGGCGCTCGAACGGATCGGGCGGGTATCGGTCAGTTTGCGCCGGCTGTCGCCTGGGGGAAGGCATCCGCGCGCCTTACCGCCGAATAGGGGGGGCCATGGCCGGCGTTCCATGCGACAAAGACCCGCCGTCGTGCCGATTGTCGGAAACCCCGGGGTGCGCTATGACCATCCCCCGGGGGCCTAGGGTCTCCGAACCCCAATCGGGGCCGCCACTGCCTTACGAGGACGCCGATGGACCGTTTCCCGTTCCCTGGTTTTCCGTTTCCATGGACTCGCGGTACGGCCGTGACGATGGCGGCGACCCTGTGCCTCAGCCTTGGCGGGTGCCTGGGGTTTGGTGACGGACCGCCCGTCACCGGTTCGACCACCGACGACCGGCCGATGATCGCACCGGCGGCAACTCCGCCCTCCAGCGAATTCAACCTCAAGGTGGCGACCCCCCTGGCCAACCCGGCGCCGCCGGTGCTGGAGCCGGTGCCGGTGCTGCCGCCGCCGCCGCCGACCCAGTTGGAACAGTTGACCGTCCCGGAACCCATGGTCCTTGCGACGCTGCCGCCGCTGGCGGTGCCGGCCAGCCCACCCCAGCGGGGCAAACCGATCCCGCCGCCGCCGGGGCCGCCCCACGACTCCGTCAGCGCCCTGGAGGCGCCGCCGGTCTCCAGCATCTCCCCCGCCGTTGCGCCCGAACCGCGTCGGTCCACGGTGTCGCTGCCCGCTGGCAACGGCCCGGCCGCGCCGACCAAAGCCGGAAGTGTCGGGGCGATTCCGACCTCCTACCGGTTGATATTCTCCGGTCAGTCCCTGGATCTGCCCGACACGTCGCCCGCCGTGCTTCAGCAACTGGCGGCGGCCATGACCGAAGACCCGCACTTGCGGCTGAAGCTGAACTCCTTTGCCAGCGGCTCCACCGATAATCCGGTGGCGGCGCGCAGACTTTCGCTTCAACGCGCCATCAAGCTGCGCGAAGCCTTGGTCGGCCTGGGGATTTCCAGCCTGCGGGTCGATGTGCTGGCGCTTGGTCTGACCGCGCCCGAACCGCCCGCCGACCGCATCGATATTGTCCCGGCCAACTGACCCGGAACCATCCCGACCCACACGTCAACGGCCTATCGCCCCGGGAAACCGTCATTCATGTCGCGCCCGCAACGCTACCTCAACCGGATGTTTCTGTTCCTGATCGCCGTCAGCGTGGTGGCGGTGCTGCTGTACCCGGCGCTCGAGGTGGCGTTCAAGGTTAATGCCCCGCTCAACGGGCTGATCCTGGGGGTGCTGGTGACCGGCATCCTCTACATCTTCCGGCAGGTCGCCCGCCTGTTCCGGGAGGTGCGCTGGCTCAATCAGTTCCGCGCCGCCAAGACCGGGCGGATGGTGGTGCCGACCCTGCTCGCCCCCATGGCCAATATGCTGGGGGACAAGAAAGGCGAGCGCATCCGGCTGTCGGCCCAGGCCATGCGCTCGGTTCTGGACGGGTTGGCGTCCCGTCTTGACGAATCCCGGGAGCTGTCGCGGTATTTCATCAATCTCCTGATCTTTTTGGGCCTGCTCGGCACGTTCTGGGGTTTGCTGGGGACCATCCATTCGGTCAGCACCGTCATCGGAACCTTGCAGGTCCAGGGCAATGACATGGCGGCCATGTTCGGCGCCCTTCAGAAGGGATTGGAGGCGCCGCTGGCGGGCATGGGGTCGGCCTTCAGCGCCTCGCTGTTCGGCCTGGCCGGGTCGCTGGTGCTGGGATTTCTCGAATTGCAGGCCAATCAAGCCCAGAACCGCTTCTTTCAAGAGGTCGAGGACTGGCTGTCGGGCGCCACCCGGCTGACCGGCGGCGGGTTCAGCGACGGCGACCAGTCGGTGCCGGCCTATCTGGAGGCCCTGCTGGAGCAAACCGCCGAGAACATCGATACCCTTCAGCGGACCATGGCCCAGGCCGAAGACGGCCGGCGCATCGCCAACACCAACCTCCAAGCCCTGACCGAAAAGCTCAGTACCCTGACCGATCAGATGCGCGCCGAGCAAACGCTGCTGGTCGCCCTGGCCGAAACCCTGATGGGGTTCAAGCCCCTGTTGTCCCGGCTGACCGAAAGCGCCTCGACCGGCGGCCTCGGCATCGACGACACCGTGCGGCACCACATCCGCAACATCGACGTCCATTTGGGCCGGCTGGTCGATGAGGCGACGGCCGGGCGCGACAAGGCGGTCCAGGAGGTTCGCGGCGACATCAAGCTGATCGCCCGCACGATTGCCGCGCTGGCTGAAGAAACCGAACAGCGATAACCTGGCCCCGGGGACGCTGTCCCGGGACGCTGCGGGGGCCGGCGGCCCCGGCCCCCTTTCCTTGACAAATGGGGATATCCATGTCCATCGGCCGCCGACGGTCGGCACAGCAGGAAATGAATGTCTGGCCGGGGTGGGTTGACGCGCTGTCGTCTCTGATCATGGTGATCATCTTTGTCCTGATGATCTTTATGGTTGCCCAGTTCTACCTGGCCCATGCGCTATCCGGCCGCGATCAGGAACTGGTCCAACTCAATCAGAAAATTTCTGAATTGGGGGCGGCGCTGGCCACCGAACGCCAGAAATTCGCCGCCGAGCGCGATCTGCTGACCCGCAACCTCGCCGATGCCACCGCCGAAGCTCACCGGACCGGTGTCGCGCTCGACGATCTCAACAAGGTGGTCAAGGCCGACCGGGAGACCATAGAACTCCGTTTACGCGAAATTGCCAGCCTCCAGGCCGACCTCAAGGCGCTACACGAGGCCCGCGACCGGCTGGAAGCGCAAATGGCCGCCCTGGCCCTGGTGGCGCAACAGTTTCAACACCAAGCCGGTGACCTGACCGCCCAGCTCCAGGCCGCTGGCGCCGAGGGCACCCGCCGCGACGATGCGCTTCGTCTCAGCGAGGAGCAACGCAAGGTGTTGACCGATCAACTCGCGGCGTTGCGCGATCGCAGCAAGGAGCTGGAAGCGAAGCTCGCCGATCAGACCGAGCGGACCCAGCTTGCCCAAAAGGAGATCGACCAACGCGACATCCGGTTGAAGGCGTTATTGGCCACCATCGATTCGACCCAGGCCGCGCTGGCCGGTGAGCAAAATCTGACCAGCCGGAACCGCCAGCAGGTCGCCGCGCTGACCGCCGAAATCGAGGCGTTGAGGGCCCAATTGGCCAAGCTGGCCGCCAGCCTCGATGCCTCGCAATCCCAAAACACCAACCAGCAGGCGCGTATTGACGAGCTGACCGGCCGCCTCAATGTCGCGCTGGCCAACAAAGTCCAGGAGTTGGCCCGCTACCGCTCGGAGTTCTTCGGCCGGCTGCGCGACGCCATCGGCAACCGCCCCGACATTCGGGTGGTCGGCGATCGTTTCGTGTTCCAATCCGAGGTGTTGTTCCCCACCGGTTCGGCAACGCTCCAGGACGCGGGTAAAGGGCAACTGGCGCAACTCGCCCATACCCTGCTCGACATCGCCCGAACCATTCCCCCGGACATCAACTGGATTCTCCGGGTTGACGGTCATACCGATCCCCGCCGCATCGCCACCAGCCAGTTCCGGTCCAACTGGGAGCTGTCGACGGCTCGGGCCATTTCAGTGGTCCGCTTTCTGGTCGAACAGGGACTCCCGGCCGAGCGACTGGCCGCCACCGGGTTCGGCGAGTTCCAGCCCCTGGATGCCGGCACCACCGAGGAGGCGTACAGTCGGAATCGGCGTATTGAGCTGAAGCTGGACCAGCGTTGACCCGTCAATCCGGATGTCGACGTCCGGATGTCGCCGTCCGGATTGACGGCAGGCTGGCGGCGCGCTATGTTCTGCCCATGATGACCATGTCCCGGAAACTTGGCGCCCTGTTGCGACTTATGGTGCCGGTCTCTTAAAGAGACCGGACCGAAGGGCGCCGTGCGCCCCCCGAGCGAAGACCTTTCTCAGGGGTGAGGCCAGTTCCGTGTGTTTTCCCGGTGAAATCGGAGTCCGCTGGCGCAGCAGAATTGCGCGCACCCGGCACATGTCCCGGCTTGGCACCCCAGGGGGTTCGGCCTCCTGGATGCCTGACCGGGTGTGATGCCCCGGACTCTCGGACTCGATACAACCCTGAAGGACGGCCGCCCTAGAGTTGGGGGCGGCAGGAGGCCCATCATGGCGACCATGCCGTTTCATCGTTACCAACCTTATCCGGCGATCCGCTTGCACGATCGGCGTTGGCCCGACCGGACCCTGGATACCGCCCCGAACTGGTGCAGCGTCGATTTGCGCGACGGCAACCAGGCCTTGATCGAACCCATGGACAGCGCCACCAAAAGCCGGTTGTTCGAGGCGCTGGTGCGGATTGGCTTCAAGGAAATCGAGGTGGGTTTTCCGGCGGCCTCCCAGACCGATTTCGATTTCGTGCGGATGCTGATCGACCAGCGGATGATCCCCGACGACGTCACCATCCAGGTGCTGACCCAGTCCCGGGAACCGCTGGTGCGTCGGACCTTCGAGGCGCTGCGCGGGGTCAGGCGGGCGGTGGTCCATCTGTACAATTCGACGTCGGTGTTGCAGCGCCGGGTGGTTTTCGGCATGGACCGGGCCGGGATCACCGGCATTGCCGTCGAGGGCGCCCGGTTGATCAAGGCCATTGCCGACGAGACACCCGACAGCCAGTTCGTGTTCGAGTACTCGCCCGAGAGTTACACCGGCACCGAACTGGAGTATGCCGTGGAAATCTGCGATGCGGTGATGGCGGTGTGGCAGCCGACGCCGACCCGTAAGGTGATCCTGAATTTGCCGGCGACGGTGGAAATGTCGACGCCCAACGCGTATGCCGACGGCATCGAATGGTTTTGCCGGCATTTGCCCGGTCGCGAGTCGGCGATTATCAGCGTACACCCCCATAATGACCGCGGTTCGGCGGTGGCGGCGGCGGAATTGGCGCTGTTGGCGGGTGCCGAGCGGGTCGAAGGGACCTTGTTCGGCAATGGCGAGCGCACCGGCAACGTCGATCTGGTGACCCTGGCCCTGAACCTGATGAGTCAGGGCGTCGATCCGGGTCTGGATCTGTCGGACATTGACGCCGTGGTGCGGGTTTCTGAAGACTGCACCCGGTTGCCGGTTCATCCCCGGCATCCCTATGCCGGCGAGTTGGTGTTTACCGCCTTTTCCGGTTCGCACCAGGATGCCATCAAGAAGGGGATGGCGGCCTTGAAACGGGCCAACAGTGATCTGTGGCAGGTTCCGTACCTGCCGGTGGACCCGGCCGATTTGGGGCGCAACTACCAGGCGGTGATCCGGATCAACAGCCAGTCGGGCAAAGGGGGGATTTCCTACATCCTGGAACGTGACCATGGTTTGCAACTGCCCCGCGGCTTGCAGATCGAATTCAGCGGCGTGGTCCAGACGGTGGCGGACCAGACCGGTAAGGAGGTGGATCCGGCGGCGCTGTGGGGGTGTTTCGAAGCCGAATATCTGCTGTCAACCGAACCGCTGACGGTGATCGATCACACCACGGTGCCGTGTCGCACCCCGGCCGGTAACGTCGAGATTGCGGCTCGGGTTCGTATCGACGGCGCGACCCAAACCATCACGGGCGTCGGCAACGGACCCATCGACGCCTTTGTTAACGCCCTGGTGAAGGATTGTGGCATCAGGGTCATTGTCGACGATTACCACGAGCACGCGGTCCATCGGGGCTCGGATGCCTTGGCCGCGGCCTACATTTCGATCCTGGCGCCGGGCCGGCCTCCGGTGTTCGGTGTCGGTGTGCATTCCAATATCGTGTCGGCGTCACTGGCGGCGACGGCGAGTGCCATTAACCGGGCCAGTCGTGCCGGAAGCCTCCATCGCGAGACTGCCGCCGCATAAGGTTCGATTGAGATCACGGCGGGAGCGAACTCGAGGCGGTGGTTGAGGACCGCTTGGGTTCGTTCCGTCGTTCGACATCAAAGGCGATCAGCGCCACCACGACAGTCCAGGCCAGAAAGATGTAGATGAAGAGTAATGGACAGCCGAATATTGTTACGGGAGCGCCGAAGACTCGTATCAATGGCGGTGCAAACAGGGCCACACCGAGCAAAAATAGGGCGATCAGCCGGTCGTTCCGCGGCTGAGGCGGCAGGGTGATAGGGTGCGGGATCACAGCAAAGACTCCTTGGCGTCGAACGCCAGCAGTTTGTCGGCTTCGCGCAGCACGTCGCCCAGGGTGGCGAGGCCGCGGTCCGGGAGCAGTTCCAGCATGGCCACCAGCACGGCGGCGGTGGTCAGGCAATCGCCGAGCGCAGTGTGACGGTCGATGGTGGCAATGCCCAGACGCCGGGCAACGCCGTCGAGGGAATGGTCGGCGTTCTGGCCTTGCAGCCAGAGCGACAACAACCTTGTATCCAGAACCGGGTTGTCGAAACGGACCCCGCAAGCATGTTCCCGGAGCCGTAAAAACGCCAGTTCCAGACCGGCATGGTGACCAACCATCACCGCATTGCCGGCAAAGGCTTTGAATTGCGGAAGAATGGTGGTGATGTTGGGGTGGTTGTGGACCTGTTGCGCGGTGATGCCGTGGCGACGCACCGCTTCGGGTGAGATCGGCCGGCCGGGATTGACCAGCGCCTGAAAGGTTTCGCCGGTGAGGATGCGGCGATTGACGACGCGCACGGCGGCAATCGCCACAATTTCGTCGCCATCAATCGGGTTGGCGCCGGTGGCTTCGATATCGAAGACCACGAATTCCAGGTCTTGCAAGGGCCGGCTGGCCAGGTCGGTGGCCGGCGGCGGTTGCTGGTGCGCCGGGAACGAACTGGGGTCGATCAGGTCGGGGACGGGGCGTGGTGCGGCTTCGGCGGGTTCTTCGGCCGGCGGCAGCGGCAGCCGCAGGCGGGCACGGCCGTCGGGCTGCGCCTCGCTCCACAGATCGCTGCGGTGATGGCGCAGGACATCGCCGACAGTCAGTCCGCCCAGTGTTGCGGCCAGGGACTCGGTTTTCCAGCGGTCGATGGTGGTTCCGGGCACCCGCTCGCCGGCCCAGCTCAGGTCCAGGTAGGTCCAGCGCGCCGCGGCGTCGGCGGCGAGGTCGAAGGCGGTCGCGCCGGTAACCAGGCTGACCTGCTCGACCAGATGATCGAGCAGGACCACCAGGCTGAAACTGTCGCCGTGGAGCAGGCACGGCATGCCGGCGGGCGTGACGACAATGTTCCGGCGTCCCGCGATCCGGTGGCGGACCAGATCGATCAGGGTGTGGGACCGCAGGTCGCTCATGGGCCAGGTGCCGACGATGGTGGCCCGATACTGCTCGGTGATGCGCTCCAACCGGGCGGTCAGGGCCTGGCACTCGCCGAGCATGGCGGCCTCGAGGTGGGTACGGGCTTCCCCTTCAAGATCAGGACAATCCTCAAGAGTCTCCATGACCGCCCGCAGGTTGGCGAGCGGTGTCCGTAAAGCCTCGGTGGTGGCGTGCAACAGGGCGTCGCGCCGGCCCAGGGCCGCCAGTTCCCGGGTGGCGTCGGTGAAGGTCAGCACATAGCCGGTGACGGTGGCTTCGGCCGCCACCGGAGGCCCATCGTCCAGGATCAGGCTCATCCGGCCGTCCAACAGGACGTGGCCGTCGGGGGTTCCCCCAATGAATCGGGCGGATGGCCCCGGCTGGGTCGGTTCGCCGCTACCGCGGCGGCTTAAACGGTCCAGGGTGTGGCAAACCGGGTCGGCGAGCATCAGCGAGAACAGCGCGCGCCCGGGCAAGGGAGCGCCGCTGCCGGTTTCTCCGGCTTCGCCGGCATGAAGCAACCGTAAGGCCGCGGGATTGAGGAGCAGCACTTGATGGTCCAGGTTACACACCATCACGCCTTCGTCGAGGTCGCGCAAAACCGCGGCCAGACGGCTGCTGTGTTCGGCCTGACATCTGGCGGTGTCGACGATCGCCCGGTCAAGGTCCCGTCGGCTGGTGGCCAGGCGTTCGGCGAGGGCGTTGATCGCATCGGGCAGGGGCGCGAGGTCCGGATAGTCCTCGGGATCGACCCGACCGTTGCCGGCTTTGGAATTCGCCAGAAGGTGAACATCGGCGGCCAGTCGCTCGCCAGGGCGGAGCAGACACAACAGGACGGCGAACCAGAGCAGCGCCGCCGTTCCCGCAACCAACCCGGCCAGCACCGCGCCTTCCTGCTGTGCCAGCGGTTGTCCGTTGTCGCCCGCGATCAGCACCGGCATCACCGCCGCCGCGGCCGCCGCCGTGACGCCGGTCGCGATGAACAGTAAGGCGACCACCCGTTTGCCGGTGCGTTCGGAGGACGGCGCTGACGAGGCCGGAGTGTGAGGCTCTTCCCCCAAGTGCCCGTGTTTGCTGTTACTCACATTGGTGACCATGCCGCTTCCCAAGCCGGCCGTATTATCGGTCAAAGACTGTTCCCGACGGACCGCCTTACGTCTGCCCGTGTTCCAGGTACTTTCGCACGGTGCTGACTAGATCGCGGGTTGAAAACGGCTTAGTGATATAGTCGGTTGCGCCCAGTGCCATTCCCTTCTCGCGTTCGACGTCACGGCTCTTGGCGGTCAGCATGATAATCGGCAAGTCTTTGTAAGCCGGATTGGCCCGGATGGTCTGGCAGACATCGAACCCGTCGCGCTTCGGCATCATGGCGTCAAGCAGAATCAGGTTGGGCATCGATTCCTCAAGTGCGGCCATGGCCTCTTCCCCGTCGCGTGCGATTCGCACGAGGAACCCCGCCTTTTGTAACAGGACCTGTAGAGATAGCAGTATGCTTGGTTCATCGTCCGCAACCAGTATCGTCGGCTTCATCGTGGGGTTTCCTCCGCCCGCTTTTTTGTCCCCCGGCTGTTATGGCTAGCGGCATTCCTCTTTTGCCGCTCGCCGGGACCCCATCGGCAGTCAAACATCCAGAAGTTAGTTCTTCGCCTCGGTCATTCAAACTAAATGTAGCAACTTCAGCCGACAATAGCAATGACACTCCAGCCAATAGCCCCCCGGCCGATCCTGTCAGATTGATGCCACTGGTCACGGCTCAATAGCCACTGTGCTCGTCTTCCGACTCCGACTGACGGCCTCTCGCCCGTGGGGTCGGGACACGAGCGTGTCATTGGTGCTGTGTTGTGACCGAATGACGATCATTGGGGATGAAACGCCTCGGTTACAACACCAGGCCGGATTCAGTGAACGCTCAGAATATAGGGTTCCAGGTCGGTTCCGTTAGCCAGCTTTCTGGCCAGGGCGTTGGCGGCGGAACGGTTGGTCAGGCGGCCGACCCGCACCACATGCCAGACCCGGCCGGAACCATCGGTCCAGTCTTTGCTGTAGGCGTCGAAGCCTTGCTTCTTTAAATCTTTGATCAGGAGATCGGCGTTTTCCGGAATCTGGAAGCTGCCGATCTGGACGGTGAGCACGCGGGGGCCGTTGGCATGGTCCGCTGTCGCTGGCGGAGGCGCAGAAGCCTGAGAAGCCGGTTCCGGATTGGCCGGCGCTTCGTTGGGCGGGGGCAATGAAGCCACTTCTACGGGCGCGGGCGCCGGTTTTTCGGCAATCGGTGGAGGCGCGGAGGCGCGGGGACCTGGCGACGTAGAGCGTCTGGGTAACGGCTCTTGGATGGCGGGCGGCGGTTCGGCCGCCGCGACCTCGGCCGGAGGCGGGGCCGGCTTCGGGGCCGGCAGTGTCGCCACCGGCGGTGGGGTCGCTACCGGCGGCAGTGCCGCGACGGGCGGCGGTGCCGCAGGCGGTGGCGGCTCGGGAGCAGGTGGCAGAACCGCAACGGGCGCCGGTTCCGGGGCGGGGGGCGGTACGGCGACTGGTGGTGGAGCGGGCTTGGGCGGCGGCACGGCGACCGGCGGCGGGGCCTCGACCGCGGCGGGGGCCAAGTCGACCGGCTTCGGCACCGGGGTTGGCTTGCTGGGGAGGAGGGCGATGGGGTGTGACGGCGGTGCAAGGTCGGGTGTCGGTGTGGTCGGGACCACCACGGGCGAATTTTGCGCCACCTGATCCTGAGGCTTGGCGGTGTTTTGCATCTCCGATGGCACGACCACCGGGCTGGGCGGATACGGTGGCGAGTCGCCAAAGGGATTGATCAGGGCTACCGCCAGACCCAATGCGGAGGCGCCACCCAGAATCAGCGCGATCTTCCAGACCTGAGACGCCCGCCGGGGTTCGGATTCGGGCTCCTCGTCATCCTCCATGGGGTCGGCGACCGGCGTTTTGGCGCGAGGGGACTGGAAGCGTAACTCCCGAAACCGGTCCCGGTTTGCGGTGGCTTCTTTGATGGGGTCCGAAGCCCCGTCGGCGTCCGGGCGTCGCGGGACCGAATCGTGCAGGGAGCTGAGCAGGTCCGCGAACATGCTGGTGTCAATGGCCGGGGCCTCAAGGTGCTGGTCCTCGTGGTCGGCATGCCGGGGTTCGACGGGATCGGGCTCGGTCTCGGCGGGACGATATTTTCGGGTCGGCGGCGGAAAGGTGAAGGATTGCTCCTCGTGGTCGGCCTGATGGGCCTCGACGGGATCGGGCTCGATTTCGGCGGGACGATACCTTCGGGTCGGCGGCGGAAAGGTGACGGACTGGTCCTCGTGGTCGGCGTGCTGGGGCTCGGGTGCAACGGGAAGCGTCTCGGCGACCGGACGATATTTTCGGGTGGGCGGCGGAAAGGTATAGGACTGGTCGTCGTTCGCAAGGTTCGGCGCGGCGCTCTCGCGCTCAGGTCCGGGATGGTGGAGGGTGGCTTCGGTCACCGGCCTGCGGGTGACGGCTTCGGGCCCGTAGGTGGTGGTGGTGGGCTCGGGATCATCGGGAATCGATTCGCGGAGCGACCGCAACAGGCGGGCGAAATCATCGTCGGCGGGATTGCCCTCGGCAGCGGGTGCCGGGGCTTGCCCGGCGGCGGCGGCGGCTCCCGGCTTGGCGCCCGCGGGCCCCCTGGGGCGCATCGGATCCGGCTGCCAGGTTTTGACGTCGTTCTCTTCTTCCTGGTACGGAATCGATTCGCGCAACGCCCGCATCAACTCCGCCATCTCCTGGTCTTCGGACGGGTGGGGGCCATTGGGGTCCGGAGTCACAGCGCGTGGCGCAAACAGCTTGGGGTCAAAACTTTCGGGAAGGGTATCCTCGACGTCCTGATGGCCCGAGGCGGGAGCGGTGGGGCGGGTCTTGTTCTGGTCGCTGCTGGTCACGGGGACGGGCGGGACACGCCGATTGGGGGACAGGGAATCGGGGCGAGCGGCTGGGGCGAGCGGACGGGGTTGGGTCGATCTCGTCCCCTACTGAAACTCCCCCCCTTAACTTAACGGATTGTAATGGATACGCCAGCCGTCGATCACCCGTAAAATGAACGGGCCGGGAGAATCATCCCGATCACCGAAACCAACGGTCTCCGGCAGGGCCCACCGGTCAGGCGGTTGGCGGCGTCGGGTGGGCAATCGGTCGGGACTCGACGGGTTGGTTGGCCGCAGGCTGGGCGGTGGGGGCCGGCGTGACCGGTGCCTGATGCGACGCCGTCACTTGCGGGGCGGCGGGCGTTGCGGTCGCGGTCGGGGTGGTGGTGTCGGCGGGCTTGTCGCTGTCGTCCTTCAAGCCGGAGCGAAACGCCTTGATGCCCTTGGCCAGGTCCCCCATCACCGACGGCAGCCGTCCGGCACCGAACAGGATCAGGATCACGACCAGAACCAGCAACCAGTGGAAGATGCTGAAAGACCCCATAATAGAACGAACCTCCAAAGACCCGTCGGCGACCGGGCCGGGCGTCGCCGCCCCCGCCCTGTCCGCCGTTCCCAGGCAGGATACTGCCAATGACCTTCGTCCGGCGATACTTTTTCCGGAAAGCGGACTTTCGGCAATGGGGACGGTCGGCGGGGCCGGGGCCGAAGGCCGTCGACGGCTCTTGGCGGGGGTGACCGGGCGGCTCATATTGCCATCCGTCGCTTGCCGCCTTCGGAGCCCATCCCCATGACCGCTGAGACCCTGCCGCCCACCGACCCTGTCGCCCCGATCGTGGAACAAATTCCGGATACCCTTCACGAGCCGGGACTGCCGCTGCGTCTGTCCCAACCTCCAGGTGAAATCGGCGGACCGAGCGGTCCTGAACCGACCCGCTTCGGCGACTGGGAACGGAAGGGGCGGTGCTCGGATTTTTGAGTCGGGGGTCCTTGCTTCAGGCGCTGGGGTTGGCCAGTCCCGGGACCTCATGCGGTGTTGAACCCGTATGCACAAGAACGATAACGGCAATGATGCGGCCTGTTCCCCAGTGGCGCCCAGAATTCATTCGTGACGGCTCGGCGATCAATGGGTGGTAGGTCCTATAGTTCGTTAGCATACGCTGCATGCCCCTGCATGTAGGAATGACAGCCTAATAATTCTTGATCCGTTCCCTTTTGCTTGCTACCTTAGGCATCGAACCGGGACCACCCGGGGTCGCAGAGGGGGGAGGCTGCTATGGGGCGTCGTCGGGGGCTGGCGCGCGCCGGTGTTTCGGTGCTTGTGGCGTTGCTGGTGCTGGCGGCCGGCCGATCCGGCGCTGCGGCCGAGTTGTCGCACAATGCGCTGGCCGGACCGGTTTCGGCAGAGGTGATTCGAATCATCGACGGCGACACCATCGTGGTTCGGGTCCACCCCTGGCTCGGCATCTTCATTGAGACCCATGTCCGGCTGGAAGGTCTGGACGCCCCGGAACTCCACGGTCATTGCGACCAGGAAATCGCCATGGCCCAACGGGCCAAGCTCCGGCTTGGGGAATTGCTGGCCGACGGTCAGGTGGTGCTTCAGAACATCCGCAACGACAAGTATGGCGGCCGGGTCGATGCCCGGGTGATTCTGGGGAGCGGCACCGATGTTGCCGAAATCATGATCGGTGACGGGCTGGCCCGCCCTTATCACGGAGAACGCCGGCTGTCCTGGTGCGTCGGTGAGGGTTGACCGAAAACGTCGAAGCTCAAAAATCGCCTTGGGCTGTTGCGGATTGGCCAACTGGGCTATGGTTGGACACCGAGGGAAATAGCCAGAGTCAGGCGGGCGGCGTGAACGGATGGCTGGAGCAGGCCCGGCAACGGGTGATGGAGTGGGGGGGAACGGATTGGGCCCACGGGTTGGTGACGGCCGCCGGCACCGTGGGGACCGATGGGCTGGTCGCAGCCGGGTTGTTGCTGTGCTTGGTGGTGGCGCTGCTGGTGCGTCGACGGGGCCGAACATCGGCGTCCCCGGCGCCTCCGGTCGCCGCCACGGTGCCGGCCCTGGAGGTGGTGCGCGATGACCGCGCCGCGCGGACCGCGGCGATGGTGGCGGCGCTGCTGGCGCGACCGGCGCCGTCGGCCCGGTTGGTGCGGATGGAAGAGCAGGGCGGGCATCTGACCCGGATGGTGTCGACGCTGATCGGGTTAGGGTCGTCCGCCGAGCCGGTCCTGGCGGCGCTGGGGCAGGGCGATACCGGTCCGGCCCTGGCGGCCCTGGCCGGCAAAGCCAGGGCCGGTGCCAGAAATGCCGCGGCGGCGACCGCTTTTCGCGATCTGGCGGCGTTGGCCCTGGTGGATGACCCCGGGGCGGCGGTGGCCGCAGCCCGGCGGGCATCGGAACTTGCCCCGGAAAGGCCCGAGGTCTGGAGTTTGCTGGCCGTCGCCGCGGCCGAGGCCGGGGACCTGGCCGAGGCCCGGGTCGCCTGCGACAAAGTGCTGACCCTGGGCGGCGGTGTCGCTGACAAGGGCTTGCTGGCCGGGGCGCTCGGCATCCTCGGCGAGATTCATCTCGCCGAGGATGCCCTTGACCGGGCCGAAGACTATTTCCGGATCGCTCTGACCTATCAGGCCGGGTTGGCCCGGCCCGGAAGCATGACACGTCACTACCGCAACCTGTGCCGGTTGCACCAACGGCGCGGCGACCTGGCCGGGGCTGCCGACATTCTGTCCCGGGCGTTGGCGCTGGAAACCCAGTTGGGCCGGCGGGATAGCATCGCGGCGCTGGAGCAGGAGGCCGGCGCTTTGGCTCACCGCCGGGGCAAACTCCCCGACGCCTGCCGCCATTGGGCGCGGGCGCGCGAATTGTTTCAGGACTTGGGGCAGGCGGACAAGGCCGCGGAAATTGATGGACTGATTGCCGCGGCGCTCCGCACCTCATCGTCTTCTTAGAAATCGGGCCTGCCGGAGATTGGGCTTACTTGAGGTTGGCGGCCAGGAAGGCCAGAGTCCGTTGCCAGGCCAGTTGAGCGTCGTCCCGGTGGTAATTGTGGCCGGTGGGATTGGCGAAGGCGTGGTCGGCGTCGTAACGGTAAAGGTCCAGCGGCTTGCCGGCACGAGCCATTTCGGTCTGGAAACCATTGACCATCGTCGGCGTGATGAAGACGTCCCGATTCGCGAAGTGTCCGAGCACCGGCCCCTTGAGCGCGGCCAGGGTCTCGGCGGGGGCAACCACCCGGCCGTAATAGATCACCGTGGCGTCCACCGGCGTTGCCAGCGAGGCCTGAAGCGACCAGCCACCGCCAAAGCACCAGCCCAGGGTGGCCACCCGGCCGGAGCAGAACGGCTGATGGCGGAGCCAGTCGATCCAGCCGACCAGGGTGTCCCGGGCGGCTTGATCGTCGACTCGGCTAACCAGCCCCTGGGCGTCCTCGGGCGTGGTGGCGACGTGACCGTTCATCAGGTCGATGGCCAGGGCGACGTAGCCGGCCGCGGCCAGCTCTGCGGCCATGGTCTTGATCTGGTCGTTCAGCCCCCACCATTCATGGATCAGCACCACCGCGGGGGCGGGGGTTTCCGCGGGGCGGGCGAGCGCCGCCGCGACCGTCCGGCCGCCGGGCGTGTCCAGTGTCACGGGCGTCAAGGTTTCCGCCGCGGCCCGGCTTTGCCCGGGATCGGCCAGGACCGTCGCCAACGGTAGGGCCCCCAGCCCCTTGACCACGGTGCGTCGCTCCAACATCGTGCTGTCCTTCGGTGGTTATGGAAGTTATCGAAGTGGATGTGCCAGGGAGGATGGGCCGACAGGGGCCGAAAGTCACCCTGTCGCGCCATTTTAGCAGCCCAGGGGCGGTGTTCGCAGCGCCGATGGCGTTGCTGCGCAAAGGCCGGTTGGCTTTGTCGGGGCGCTGGTCTATCTTGCCGCCAGCCTAGGGCAGGGGGCACGCGCGTTCGGTGCGGTCGGCCGTGATCGGGGGAATCCCGGGCCGGCTGTGCCTGGGTGCGCTTTCTTCTGCCGGCGGCGGCCGCGGTTGCGGCGGTCCCTGTCGTTTTTTTTCTCTCCCGGTTCGAGGTATTCATGTTCGGCGCCATCGCCCGTAAGCTCTTCGGTACCGCGAATTCACGCTATCTCAAGACCCTTCAGCGGCCGGTCCAGGCCATTGCCGCCCTGGAGCCAGGGGTTGTGGCTCTCTCGGATGCCGAGTTGCGCGGCCGCACCGACTGGTTGCGTCAGCGCCTGGTGGACGGCGAGACCCTGGATGACATCCTGCCCGACGCTTTCGCTACGGTGCGTGAGGCCGCCAAGCGCACCTTGGGGCAGCGCCACTTCGACGTTCAGATGATGGGCGGCATCACCCTGCACCAGGGCCGCATTGCCGAGATGAAGACCGGCGAAGGCAAGACGCTGGTGGCGACCCTGGCAGTCTACCTCAACGCGCTGGAGGGCAAAGGGGTTCATGTGGTCACAGTCAATGACTACCTGGCCCAGCGCGACAGTGGCTGGATGGGACAGATTTATAAATTTTTGGGGCTCTCGGTCGGTTGCATCGTACACGGACTCGACGATGATCAGCGCCGGGCAGCCTACGGCGCCGACATTACCTACGGCACCAATAACGAGTTCGGATTCGACTATCTGCGCGACAATATGAAATTCCGGTTGGAGGACATGGCCCAGCGGCCCTTCAACTTTGCCATCGTGGACGAGGTGGACTCGATCCTGATCGACGAGGCGCGGACGCCGCTGATCATTTCCGGCCCTTCGACCGATTCCTCGGAACTCTATGTCGCGGCCAACCGCCTGATTCCGCGTCTGGCGGACGAGGACTTTGAGAAGGACGAAAAGGCCCGTTCGGTTAATCTCACCGAGGCCGGAACGGAAAAAATCGAAACATGGTTCCGCGAGATTGGTCTGCTGAAAACCGGCGCGATGTACGATATCCACAATATCTCGCTGGTTCACCATGCCAATCAGGCGTTGCGCGCTCACAAGCTGTTCCAGCGCGATAAGGACTATATCGTCAAGGACGATAAGGTCGTTATTATTGATGAATTCACCGGCCGCATGATGGAGGGCCGGCGCTATTCCGACGGTCTGCATCAGGCCTTGGAGGCCAAGGAAGAGGTTTCGATCCAACGGGAAAACCAGACGCTGGCCTCAATCACCTTCCAGAATTATTTCCGGCTGTATCCCAAGCTGGCCGGCATGACCGGCACCGCCATGACCGAGGCCGCGGAATTCGCGGAAATCTACAATCTTGAAGTTGTTGAAATTCCGACCAATGTGGTGGTGCAGCGGATCGATTACGACGACGAAGTCTATCGTCGTGAGTATGAGAAAATCACCGCGATCATCGGCCTGATTGAAGAGTGTGTGGAGCGCAAACAACCGGTATTGGTCGGCACGGTCTCCATCGAGAAGTCGGAGACGCTGGCGAGCGAACTCAAGAAACGCAAGATTCCCCATAGCGTGCTGAATGCCCGCTATCACGAGCAGGAAGCCTTTATCATCGCCCAGGCCGGCAAGCCGGGGGCGGTGACCATCGCCACCAACATGGCCGGCCGCGGTACCGACATTCAGCTTGGCGGCAATCTGGATATGCGGGTGGCGCTGGAACTGTCCACGGTGACCGACCCCGAGGAGCGAGTCCGCCGGACCGACCGGATTCGCGCCGAAATCGCCGAAGCCCGGGAGTTGGTCCGTCAGGCGGGTGGCCTGTACGTCATCGGCACCGAACGGCATGAAGCCCGGCGCATCGACAACCAGTTGCGCGGCCGGTCCGGTCGCCAGGGTGATCCCGGCGCGTCCAAATTCTTCCTGTCGCTGGGCGACGACCTGATGCGCATTTTTGGTTCCCAGCGCATGGATTCGATGCTGGAACGCTTGGGCCTGAAGGAAGGCGAGGCGATCATCCATTCCTGGATCAACAAGGCGTTGGAGAAGGCGCAGCAGAAAGTCGAAGCGCACAACTTCGAAATTCGTAAGAATCTGCTCAAATTCGACAATGTCATGAACGACCAGCGCAAGGTGGTTTACGAACAGCGCCGGGAAATTATGGATGCCGGCGACGTTTCCCAAACCCTGGCGGAAATGCGCGCCGAGGTGATCGGCGATTTGGTGCATAAGCATATTCCGGCCAACAGCTATTCCGAACAGTGGGACCTCAAGCTGTTGCAGGAGGAAGTTCGGCATATTTTCAACTTGCCGCTGCCGATCGAGGCCTGGGGCAAGGAAGAAGGCATCGGCGAGGAGGATATCGAGCAGCGCGTCCGGGATGCCGCCGACCGCAAAATGGCCGAGAAAGTGGCCAACTATGGTTACGACCTGATGCGCGGGGCGGAAAAGAGCCTGTTGCTCCAACTCCTGGACCAGGCGTGGAAAGACCATCTGCTGAATCTCGATCACCTGCGCCAGGGCATCAATCTGCGCGCCTATGGCCAGCGCGATCCGCTCAACGAGTACAAGCGTGAAGCCTTCGAGATGTTCGAGCAGATGCTGGTGCAGTTGCGCCAGTCGGTGACCAGTGTCTTGCTCCATGTGGAAATCAAGCTGGCCCCGGCCGAGGACCTGGACAGCGTCTTTGGCCGCAAGCCCGTGGAAATGCGGGAAACCCGCCAGGATCCGGCCCTGGCTCCGGTCCCCGCTGCGCCGCCGGCGTCCGCCGAGGGTCAACCCGGTTCCGACGAGGACGCCGAACACCCTCGCCGCCGCCTGCCGGTCACCCACGCTCCGGCTCCCGGCGGTATCGATCCCACCAATCCGGAAACCTGGGGCAAGGTTCAGCGCAATGCCCCCTGCCCATGCGGTTCCGGCAAAAAGTACAAGCACTGCCACGGCCAGATGTGAAGTCTGACGCTTCCGGTGACCAGGGGCTTGGCCCCTGGTTTACTTGGGGGTGTTGGTGATGAGGTTAAGGAATGCGCTGAGGCCGCTTTTCGCATAAAAGTATATGTTTCGTGGGGCGACTATAAAAAAAGATGAAATATCGGGAGGTACGGTTTAGTCTGCCAATAAGGGAGTGCGCTTGATCGTCAAGCCGCCATTGATTGGTTGAAGTTCTATGACAGCGGAAGTTGCGATTCTTAATAAGCTTGGCGTTGCGCTTGCGGCTGACAGCGCCGCCACAATTACAACACGCAATGGCCCAAAAACATACAATTCTGCGAATAAACTTTTTTCCGTATCGAAATTCCATCCAGTCGGAGCCATGATTTGGGGCTCGAGCGAAATAAACACAGTTCCATGGGAAATAATTATCAAACAATATCGCGAGAATTTAGGTCGGCGTGCTTTTGGGTCGGTCGAAGATTACCTCAAAGATATGCTGAGATTTTTGGAAAATGAAGTCCCGATTGGTGAAAAGGAACAGAGAAAAAATATAGAGGCTCTTGCTAGAATTTTTTTTCTCGAAATTAGACAAGAACTCAATGAGTCCTACGTAAGAGGAATTTTGGAAAAAAAACGTCCACCGACCAATGCAGAACGATATAAAGTTTTCAGATTAATTATTAGTGCTAGAAAAGTAAGGATAGCAAAATGTAAAAAATGTGATTCATTAATTGATGTATCAGAGAAAAACATTCTTTCTGAATACAGAGAAATTATAACATCGGTTATTAAGGGTGTGACTGGTGATGATAAATTGCCTGCTAAACTGGTCGATGAAGCTATCTCTGTATTTGCTAATCAGGTGCTTAGTGAGCAATTATCTAATTATAGATCAGGATTGGTTATTGCCGGATATGGTAAAATGGACTACTTCCCCTCATTGAAGTCAGTACAAACAGATGGTTTTTTCCTAAATAGATGTAAAATTATAAACCATAAGTCCATATTTATTTCTGAAGACAATTCGGCAAGTATTGTCCCATTCGCTCAACGTGATGTTGTTGACACATTTATTAGTGGTGTGAATAACGATTATGAGCGGAGAATCCGGGACTGTGTTAGAGTGCTTGTCGAGAAGGCTCCGTCAGTTATATTGGATCAGGTAAGTTTCGAAGAAGATGACAAGTTAAGGAGCGCCATTGAGAGGAAATGTTCATCCGCAATAAAAAAAATGTTAGAATCTTTTAGTAAGGATTTGGACAGGTATAAACGAAAACATTTTATCACACCCTTAATTGAGGCAGTCGCTTTTCTTGGTAAAGATGAACTTGCGGTCTTTGCTGAGAATCTGGTTAATTTGACGGCTCTAAAAAGGAAGGTTTCGCTTAATGCTGAGACGGTCGGTGGCCCCATTGATGTTGCAGTGATTTCGCGGAATGATGGACTGATATGGATGAAAAGAAAACATTACTTTGATCCACGCCTTAATCAGTTTTTCTTCCGGAAATACTTGAATTCGAATGTCGATTGCGATATCCTAACTCAACGAGCTGAGGGTGAGTTCGATGAAAAAAATGATTAGATTGAACGTGTTGGATCGGCAAGGGGATGCGGACGCCGTCGCCGGGGACTATGCGGTCGGGGACGATCCGGCAGGCGGAAAGGAATTGGCTCAAAAGCTGTTGAGCCAATTTCGGGAGGACTTGCAGCCCAAATCCCGTCACCGGAATCGGCCGATCGCGCAGCACGCTTGAAGAAACGTTCGATGATGACTGGAGGCCGCTGAATCCACGCAATCCGACGGTCCCCCACGCCCTAACGGTGCTCGGCCTCGGCAATCGCCTGGAACAAGGCGTCGACCAGATCGGTGCCGGTGGCGCCGAACGTCTTGGTGATGTAGGCCTTGGCCGCCGGTTGCAAGGCCGCCTTGAACGCCGCCCGTTCCTCGGCCGTGGCCACGTGCAGAGTCAACCGTTTGCGCAAGGTGGGTAGGCCGCGCTCGGATCGGTCCAGGTTCCTGGCCGCTTGTCGGCCGGCTTTGATCCCCGCCTTGGCCGCCTGTGTGACGATGTCGCGCTGCTCGGGCGTCAGGGCGGCCAGGGCTTGCTTGTTGACGATCCAAACCATGGGGGCGTACAGGAAGGACCCCAGGGTGGCATAGGGCTGTACGTCGTCGAAACGGGCCGATAAGGTGGCGGAGATGGTGTTCATCTGGCCGTCGGCCTGGCCGGACGCCAGGGCGCTGCTTTCTTCCCGGGACGAGATTTTAACCGGAGTGGCGCCCAGGGCCATGATCATCGCGTCCATGGCGCCGAAGCCGGGAATGGTGCGGAGCTTGAGGTGCTGGACATCCTGGGGCAGCCGGATTTCCCGGACTGAATTGGTCAGGATAAAGAAACCGCCACTGTCGCCGAATCCCACGGTCACCAGATTGCTGCGTCGGGCGATGTCCTCGGCGATCCGATGCCCGAACGGTCCATCGAGCACCGCTTCGGCAATATCGGTGGAATCGAAGGCGAAGGGGATTTCCGGCACGGCGATTTCGGGATAGATGCCGGAAATGCCGCCGGCGGTGACGATGCCGACCTGGATGACGTTGTCGTTAACCAGGCTGGCGGTGTCGCGGTTGCCGCCCAACCAGCCGTCAGGGAAGATTTCGATGCGCAATGCGCCGCCCGAAGCCTGCGTCACCTCGTGTTGAAAGGTCGTCGCCATGACCGGCATCAGGGCAAAGGAATCGTCCTGCTGTTGGGTATGGGCCAGATAAAGGACCGTGTCGGCTTGGGCCGGCATCGATCCACGGGTGGCCAGGACCAGCAGGGCCGCGAGCGAAGCCTGGCCGAGGGTGCGCAGAAACCGCATGGCATCCTTCACTTGGTCTCGATGCGCGTCACGGCATCATGATGGGTTGCGGTGGGATCCGCGAGGCATTGCCGGCAGTGGTCGAGCAAAAGCCGGCAGGGACCATCCTCGGGGTAAATGGCCGCGAAATCGGCGAGCAGGGTCGCAGCGTCGCTCCACGCGCGGGCGTGGAAGGCGGCAAAGGCCGGAAGCCAGCGGCGACACCGCTCGAGATCGCCGGCACTGACGTGATGGGGCGAACCGGGCTCGGTGGCCCCGACCAATTCGAACAAGGCGGTGGGAATCGAGGTGCCGGCGGGGACCACCGTTTCCAACGGTCTGAACAGGAAGCGATCTCGGACCCGGCCCTCAATCGCCTCGGTCACCAGAATCTGGGTGCCGTACCGTTTGTTGAGCGCCTCTAGCCGGGAGGCGAGATTGACGTTGGCGCCCAGCGCGGTGTATTGCATTCGTTCCAAACTGCCGACGTTTCCCACCACCGCCGGTCCCGTGTGCAAGCCAAAACGGGTCGGCATGATCGGCCAGTTGTTGGCGGCCAGGTCACCATTCAGTCGCTCACTGGCCGCCCGGCAGGCCAGTACGGCCCGGCAGGCGTTGGTGACGTGGTCGTCGTCGCGCTCGGGGGCGTTCCAGATGGCCATGACCGCATCGCCGATAAACTTATCGACAACCCCCGAATGATGGTAAATCGCCGCTGACATCTCCTCAAGATAGATGGATAACTGTCCCAGCACCTCTTCCGGATCCATGGACTCGGTGGTTCGGGTAAAGTCCTGAATGTCCGTGAACAGAATGGTGAGCGGTTGGCGCTTGCCGCCCACCTGGGTCCCGGTGCCGGACTCGATGATGTTCCGAACCAGATTCTTGGGAACATAGGTGATGAAACTGCCCAGCGCGGTTCGCATGGTGGCGAGCGCCCGGGCCAGCGTATCGATTTCCAGAATGCTGGAATGCACCTCCACCGCGCCGTCGAGTTTGAGGTCCCGGATGGCTTCGGTTTGTCGGGTCAGGCTGGCGATAGGCTGGGTCAGGCGTCGCGACAGCAACAGCATCAGCAGTGTGGCGATGACGATGAAGACGAAACCAGCCAGGAGAATCATCAGGCTCGCGTGCTTCAACGGACCCACAAAGGAATCCTCGTCGGCGATCACGCCGATGGTCCAGTTGCCGCCCGACGCTTCAGGCAGCGGGGTAAATTCCACCAGATAAGACTCGCCCTTCTGCCCCAGCGGCGATCGGAACCGGTCACCGGCGCCCGTGCGCCGCAGACGGACGGCATCGGCAACCACCGGGTCGGCGACATCCTCGGCCTTGGTGACTTCCAACCGGTCGCCGTTGCGTCGGAAGGTCAACTCGGGTCGGGGAAAGCCGACCAACCGGTTCTCCTTGTCGAGAATGAACACCACCCCCTTGCGACCGATGGCGCGCTCGGCCAAGAACCGGGACAAGGTGTCGGTGGACAGGTCAGCCCCAAACACGGCAAAGATATCACCGTCTTCGGTGGTCAACTGCTGCGACAGAGTCATCCCGGGACGCCCGGTGCTGGCAAAGACGTAGATGTTGGAGGTGGCAACGTCCCGAGTCGCGAGTCCGGCCTTGTACCAGGGGCGTTCCCGTGGGTCATAGGTGACCTTGGGCAACCGCTCGAGGCCCAACACTTTGCCCCATCGGGCAATATAGACCAGATTATCGGTCAACCGGCCGTCGACCCAATCGATGATACGCAGAGCATAACGAGTTCCGGGCGGGGGCAGGTGTCCGGTCACCGCCGTCGGGTGCTCGGGAGAGATGCGTATCCCTTCCCAAAAAGCGCCGTCGCCGGCAAAGCCGAAGTAAAGTGCGGAAACGTTTGTAAACTGGTCCAACTGGTCAACCAGCGCATGGAGCGTGTCGGGGCTGCGGAGCCCGGTGCGATTGGCCTTGCCGAACCCTACCGAGAGGTTAACCAGTCGCTGCATGGGATCGAGCAGGCTGCGCACACGGACAACAACCTCCTGACTGGCCCCGGCCATGGCGGTCTCGGCCATATCCAGTGCCATCTTGGAGTTTTGATTGTAGATCAAGCCGACCATCGCCGCAGTAAGCGGCAACATGGTGATCAGAAACGTCAACGCGATACCGATGCGCAACCGGATCTTCTTGAACCTGAACAGTGCCTAGCCTCCCGTGGCTACCGCGATCCCCAAGGAAAAATCGCGCCCGCTGGTTCAGTTTAGGCGATACCTGGCTGTTTCTACAACTGACGTCGGTGAAGGCGCCTCAAAAACTCCGGCTCGGGATCAGCGTGGTTCGGAACTCCCGCGAAAACACAGGATTAGGAACTGGCGTGATGAACGCCGATGGCGCCGCCATGCACAAAAACGCTCATTCCGGCGGCTTGATGGCATAGAAACGATAGCAGCGCAGTCCCGAATGAAGGGCGGTTACGCGTTGCGCCCAGGTTTCCACTTCGTCGATGACGTTGACTTTGGTTTCCTTGTCCAGGTGATGCTGTTCCAAATGCTCGGTCAACGCCTTGATGGAGAGCAAAATCTGGCTGAGATGAATCTCTGTGATATCCTCTTGCACGCGGAGATCGAAATTGCACTGGGCGAACGCGTCAAGCGCGCCCTGGAGCGTCCACAGTTGCGGTTCCAGGGGTTCCCGGTCGCTCCAAGCCTTGATGGCGTGGGCGTTTCGGGCTTCGGGCTGGACGACGTAATCGGTGCAAACGAACTGGCCGCGCGGCTTTAAAATCGACTCGATCCGGTCAAACAACGAGGCTTTGTTGCGAATGGTAAAAAGGGCATCCTTGGAGAAGACCGCATCGACCCGTCGGCCGAATTTGAAATTTTCGGGATCAAACAATTGGATCGGCGCCTGTTTGGACAGCTTGCCCTTGTTTGATCGCTCCATGCCGTGCTGGACCAGAAACGGCGAGCCGTCGAGGCCGGTGAACCAGCAACCGAATTGCTTGGCCAGGCACCGGCTGGCGCCGCCCAGGCCGCAGCCGATTTCCAGCGCCGTCATGGCCGGGTTAAGGCCCAGTGGCTTGGCCAAGGTGATGACCATCTCGTCACCGCCCGGGGTGATGTAGCCGTCACCCCATATCTTTTCCGCCACCTCGAGTCTGGTGGCGGTCCACAGCGGCTTGCCGAAGCGGTTCATCCCGGGTCTGGGCGGGCCGTCGGCGGGGAAGGCAGGTGCCCCGGCCTCCTTGGCGGCTTCGGCCTCGGCCAGACGCCGCCGTTTGCGGCTGGGCGTCTCATACCCCTCCCACCAGTCCTTCAGCCTGGTTTTCAGAGGCACGGCCGGGGGTTCGTCGTCGGTGTCGGGGGTCTTGCTGTTGTCCGTGGTCATCCGTGGCGCACGCCGGGTAATCGGAACGGGGGTCAGAAAACGAACAAGACCAAGGTCGGCGCGTAACCGCTGCCTGCCTCAGCTTAACCGATGGCCCCAGTGTAGCAAACCCGTGTTGCCGGCGAAACCACCCTGTCTCGGTTTCAATCGGTATCCGTGCTCGGCGTCACCAACGGCTGAGGCCCGACCAGGGCGCTGCGGCCAGATTGAGGTGGGCACAGGCGGCCGGAAGTACGGGGTTGGGGGGCGGCGAACCGGCCTTCTTCGGCGCGAGTGGCCGGGCCTCCGGTAACCACGACGTCAACTCGGTGTCGCAGCCGTCACCCGATGGCAGCGGCCGTTGGGCTTCACACAGCGGGCTGTCGGCGGGGCAGGCCAGGCGAACATGGAAATGGTCGTCGTGGCCGTACCAGGGCCGAATCAACCGCAACCACTCCCGGTCGGCACCGGCGTGTCGGCAGAGTTCAAGCTTGATCACCGGGTTGACGAAAATGCGGGCGACTCGGGGATCTTCGGTCGCCAGGCGCAGCACCGTGAACTGGGCCGACGTCCATCGCGATCGGATCAGCTCCAGGGTGTTGACGTCCAGCACCGAAACTTCTTTCAGGTCGTCCCGGTCGTTACGGGGCAGCGGCGGCAGATCAAGTCGCAACCAGATATCGACGTCGAGTCCGACTTGATGGCTGGCGTGGCCGAAGTTCAGTGGGCCGCCCCGGGGTTGGGCCATGTCGCCGATATTGATCAGGCCCAACCCGGCCCCATGGACTCGCCGCCCAAGGCCCTGAACATAATCGACCAGAGCCGGATGCCCGAAATAACGGTGACGGCCGGGCCGGACCACCTGATAGCCGGTGCCGTCCAAGGGCAGAGCGACACCGCCGGCCAGGCACCCGTGGGCGTAGCCGCCAATCGCTTGCGCCGGCCCGGGCGAGGGAGCCCGGACCAGATGCCAAGCCACCGGTTGATCGGTCCCGGCCCAGGCCGGTTGCGTTGAACCAGTGGCCCCGTTAACAAACGCAACCGCCATTGCGGCGACCACACCCCGGCGGACTTTGGAGATCATCGGCCGTTCCTGCTGAACCAGATTGCGCCTTACCCGTGGGGGCCACCATAAGGGCCGCCGGGACTCGGGGCAAGACGCTCTGGTCAGGTGTCGGCTTGCAGGACCGAAAGATGGGTCATGATGGACCGCTTGGCCGCACGACGGGGCAGCAAGCGGGTGAGCGCGGTGTCGCCGGCCCAGATCACCGGATAGAGTAGGGTGGCGCTGGCCGCACAGTGAGCGGTTTGTTGCAGGGCCGCCAGCGCCAGCGTGCAGGGACCGTGTCCGATGGGGAAAATGCGAAAGTCTGCGAAGCCGGCTTCGCGATAGAGTCGGGCCAAGCCTTCTTCGGTAAAGCGGCTGAAATCGCACGGCTCGGGGGTATATTGGTGAACAAAGCTGGTCCCCAGCAAGACATGCCCCCGGCAGACGCGGCGGATTTCCTTCAGCAAGTTCGCAACATTCCAGATGTGATTCATCACGAACAGCAACATCACGACGTCGAACGAGCGATCGGGAAACGGCAGCGGCTGTTCGAGATCTACCTGGATCATTCCGTCATCTTGGGGCTGGCAGTCACAAAATGTGATATTCGCTTTTGAACTATCGAGAAATCGGTAATAGCTGGATGATCGGCTTCTTGCGCCAAGATCAAGTACCGCGCCCGAGACCGGAAGACGGTCAATATGAGCGTTAAAAGTGGCGCGGAGGACCGATTTCCCTCGGGCGAGTTCTTTGATCACGATGCCAAATTTGATGCGGCTGGCGGCCAGTTGCGCCACCGTTGCGTCGTAACTCGATTGAACCATGCCCTATCCCGCCCCTCTGCTTAAAACGCGGGCATGGTATCGTTCCCCACCGCAGGCGCCACCTGTCAACCTTGGCTTTTTTCAGGACATCCCCCGGAGCCGAGCGAGGGATGGTGCTGCGAAGTCGTTCCGCGATCGCCGTGGCCGCTTGTGGCTGCTCTCGCGGCGGGCTTTCGGTGCCGGTGCTATGACTATGACAGCAGACACATGTGGATGGCCCCCCAGCGGCGTCCGCGGATGCTGAGGGGGACCACAATATCTTTAAGATTTTGATAAGTTCCACCGCCCATATCCCGCCGAAAGGTTTGCAGCAAGAACGGTCGGGATGTCCGGCCCGCGGTCGTGATATTATGATCGTCAGGATACTTGATATGATTCCGTGAATATTTGGCATTCCACTCGGCATCGGCTCTTGGAGGCTGTGAATATTTAAGGACGTTGACCGCCACCCAGCCGTTTCGATCGACCGCGGCGGCGAACAGCGTGTTCTCGCGGAACGTTCCAAGCGGTTCCAGGATCGGCCGAAAAATCCTCTCCAGGAACGCGGCGGCAGGCGTGGTGACCTTTGGAGGCTCCACGCCGGGAACTTGCTGATAGTGATCGTCGAAGAGCGTTCCCATCGATATTTCACCCGAACTCAGCGACTGCTCGATGGATTGAAGGGCTGTTGCAACCCCTTCCTGGAGAACGCGAACACATTGGGTGTCGGCCGTATCAACACCGCTATCAACGGTAAGATTCAGAACCTCTTCGCTCAATGCAACCAAGGAAGCTGCACGGGTGCGCGCCTGATCCAGGTTTTTGGCCGACGCCTGGACATCCGAGGCGACGGTTGTCGTTTCATGATTCAGTCGTTGGCAATGTTGGGCGTTCTGCTCGGCTGCCCGGGCGATGTTCCCGACGTCGGTGGCGACCGAAGAGACGTCGCGGCTGATGCGCTCGATATCACCGATGGCGTCCCCGATCACCCCGGTTCCCGCCCGGGCGGCGGTGGCTTTGTTGGAACTGGCGGCGCTTTCGGCGATGAGTTCGGCGATCTGGCGGGTGAGTTCGGCGATGGTTCGCTGAATATGGGTAACCGCCTCGGCGGTTTGCCGGGACAGGGTCTTGACCTCGGTTGCCACCACGGCAAACCCACGTCCGGCCTCTCCGGCGCGTGCGGCCTCAATGGTCGCGTTGAGTGCCAGCAGATTGGTCTGTTTGGCGATGCGCTCGATATCCTGTGAGACCCTGCCGGCGCGGTCCAGGGACTCTTTAAGACCGGGCAGGCGCTCTTCAATGTGTTTCACGCCATCGGCGAGGCCGAGAATCGTCGTCATGGCCTGGTTAATGGCATCGCGGGAGTGCGCGATGTCGGTTGCGACCTTGCCGATTTTGTCGTCGGTTCCCCGGGCAGCGCGCGCGATGGCTTCGTTGGAGGCGAGCATATCCGAGGTGGCGTTCTGGACTGAGCCCAGATGTTGGGCCTGAGCGCCGAGTCGATTGGCGACCAAGCCGACATCGCCGGCGATCTCAATCGACAGCACGCCCAATGGCCCCATACGTTCTGCGAGCCTTCCGACAAATTCGCCGAGGGATTTTGGTCCGATCGTGCCATTCGCCATCTTGAGGTTCCCGTATGATTTTCCCAATACTACTGAGAGATAAAAGTCATGGTTATCGGTGCGACCCAGTCACACCACGACCATACCACAAACAGAGCATCACGGTGAGGCGTCGTTTGGTAACGTCAAAGTGATTAGTAAACTAATAAGTTATTGCAGGTAATTTGAAGTTCTGGAAGCACTATAACATCATTAATAATTGTCGTTAGTAGCTTGATATAATCTTTGATATTGTAAGATAGTAAGAAATAAATATAATCACCGGCGATTAATCGTATGGTGATAATTATAAATCATTAGTTGCAGCTAAATATCACTATGATTACAATTATTTAGATTAAAAGTTGATAAATTATATGTAATTAATCGAAAACAAAGGAGGCTCCGGAATATGAGCCTTGCGCTGGCCGATCGAGTTGTTGGGCATGTACATTGCATCAAAATAGTGTAGGATATGTTACTTAGATATAAATGAAATTGTATCGACTTGTCGTGTTGTTTATACGGCGACAATTATAGCGGGTATGTTTCGATGAAAAATATAGTCATTTCTCAGACAGCTACCGGTTCGTGGTCTCGTGTTGAGTTTAGTCATCTTAAAAAATATCGTTAAATGCGGGTGCTATTTTAAAAAAATATGGTAGAATTGGGGCGCCAAGTAAAAGGCAGGGCGGGCTCAATGTGGTCACAAATTGGGCCGAAATGCCTACGTCAATCATAGCACTCTCGTGGGTGCTTGGGGCTGGTGTGCTTGTGTAGTTACAAGACGCACGGGGGGTGTTTATGAGACTCATTAATAATGTGAAAGTCGGAACCAAGATTGCTATCAGCAATGCTTTGCTGATTACGCTATCGATCGCCATCGGGGCGATAGCATTGGTCGGACTGACCGAGATTAAAGATAATTTGGCGACTTATCGTCAGCTCACGATGCAGAATGCATCCTTATTTGAAATGCAATTGACTATAACTGCAACTCGCATACATTCTAAAGATTATATTCTTAAGAACATGGAAACTAGCATTGCTGAGGTTCGTACCCGCTTGGACTCCGTGCTGACCGGTGTTGATGAGACCCGCGCGCTGTTCGAACAACCAGCGGATCTCGCAGCGATCGATGGCATTGTTCAAGGCGTTCGAGACTATCGGGAGGTCTTTTCTAAAGTGGTGGACCTTCAGACCAATGGATTGAAGATTGCGCAGACCATGGGTGAACTGGGCGGCCCCATGCAGAAGGCCTTGGAAGCGGTGATGGAAGCCGCTCACCGGGATGGCGACACTGAGGCCGCCTGGCTCGCGGGAATGACGTTGCGCGATATGGCGATTGGGCGGGTCGCGGTGGTCAAATACCTTCTTCACCACGACCCGGCTGAAATCGATCGCGCCGCGGGGGCCATCAAGACGGCTACGGCCACCGCTGAAACCATGACGAACGCGACTGCCGACGAGCAGCGAAAAGCTCAGGCTCGGATGTTGCTTGACGACCTTAAGCAGTACGGCGTGATGGTGACCCAATTAGCAGCCAAGATGAATGCGCGTCAGGCCTTGGTCGATGAGGATCTCAAGAGAATCGGACCGTCGATCGAGTCCCAAGCCGGCGCGTTGAGGGCCGAATTGAAAAAACGGCAACAGGACTTGGGGCCGCGGGCCATTGCGGTGATCGACGGGGCGCTGACCAACTCCCTGGCCGTTCTTTTGGCGGCGATGGTGTTGGGGCTGTTGTCGGCATTGGTGGTTACCTCGGTGATCGCGCGACCGATCCGGGCCATGACCGACGCCATGGCGCGCCTTTCCCGGGGAGATCTTGGGGTGGACATTCCCGCTCGGGATCATGGCGACGAGGTTGGGGCTATGGCCCAGGCGGTTCAGGTGTTCAAGGACAATGCCTTGGAGGTCGAGCGGCTGAAACAGGAGCGTGAGGTTCACGAACGGCGGATGGGGGAGGAAAAGCGGCGGTCGATGATGCAACTCGCCGATAGCTTCGAGACCAGCGTCCGTGTGGTGGTGACCAATGTTTCGTCGGCATCCGGCGAAATGCGGATCAACGCCCAGAGCCTGTCGGAACTGTCCGAACGCACCAATCGCCAATCGTTGGCGGCGGCCGCCGCGGCGGAACAGGCGTCAAGCAATGTTCAGACCGTCGCCTCGGCCGCCGAGGAACTGTCTTGCTCCATCGGCGAGATCGGTCGTCAGGTCGTGCAGTCCTCCAAGATTGCCGGTGGGGCGGTGGAGGAAGCCCAGCGCACCAATAGTGCGGTGACGGGGCTGGTCGATGCCGCCCAGAAGATTGGTGAGGTCGTGCAGTTGATCAACAACATCGCGAGCCAGACCAACCTGTTGGCGCTCAATGCGACCATCGAGGCGGCCAGAGCCGGTGAAGCGGGCAAGGGCTTTGCGGTGGTGGCTTCGGAGGTCAAGAGTTTGGCCAACCAGACCGCCAAGGCCACGGAAGAAATTTCAACCCAGATCGCCCAAATGCAGGGTGCGGCGGGCGGGGCCGCCGACGCCATCAAGGGCATTGGCGGGACCATTCTGCGCATCAATGAGATCGTCACCGGCATCGCCGCGGCGGTTGAGGAGCAGGCCGCGGCGACTCGAGAAATTGCCCGCAACGTCCAGCAGGCGTCGCGCGGAACCCAACAGGTGACGAGCAATATTGCCGGAGTGACCCAAGCGGCCGGCGAAACCGGCACTCTGGCGGCTAAGGTTCTCGGCGCGTCCGAGGGGCTGCTCAGGGAGTCGGAAAGTTTGGGGCGGGCTGTCGAGGGCTTCGTTGTGAAGGTTCGGGTGGCGTAAGGGGGCATGCGTCAGAAGTTGGGGGCGGATATTGGCTTCGGTCAGGCCGGTTCGGCAGACCAACCGCCGCCCAACGACTTAAACAGGCCAACCACCGCTTGGATATGTCCCAGTTTGGCTTGGACCAAGGTATCTTCAGCGGCAAACAGCGTCTTTTGGGTATTCAGCAAGGTGGTGAGATCGACCAGGCCGGCATTGAACTGTGCCTTGGAAATATCGAAGGCCCGTTGTGCGGTGGCGACCACCCGTTTTTGGGCCTCTTCTTCCTCCGCAGTTTTACGGGCGGCGATCAGGGCGTTTTCGACATCGGTAAAGGCTGACAGGACGGCCTTGCGGTAGTTCTGGACCAGTTCCTCATAACGCCCTTGTTTAGCTTCGATTTCTCCCCGCAAGGCCGCGCTGTGGAAGATCGGTTGGGTGACGCTGGTGGCCATGGCGTAGAGCAGGTTGCTGCCATGCAGCAGGGTGGTGAGCGCCAGACTCTCAAATCCCACCTCGGCGGTCAGCTTGACGTCCGGAAAGAGTGCCGCCTTGGCCGCGGTCATGTCGGCGTTGGCGGCGATCAACTGGGTTTCGGCCGTCTGGACGTCCGGGCGTCGGACCAGCAACGCCGAAGGGAGGCCCGGGGCGATCGCGGGCAGAGTGACGGAGGCTAGGGTACCAGCCTGAAGCTCGGTCTTTTCAGGCAGTTGGCCAACCAGCAGCGCCAGCGTGTTGACGTCCTGGCGGACTTGTTGTTCTAAGGGCGGCAAGGCGGCCTGGAGTCCGGCGGCGACACTTTCCTGTTGGGCCAAGTCCAATTCCGTGGCGGTTCCGAAATGCACCCGGTCGCGAATCGCGGCCAGCACGTCCTGGGCATTTTTGGCGTTATTCTGCGCAACCCGAAGTCGATCTTGAGTCCCCAGAAAATCGAAATAGCTGTTGGCGATGCTGGCTTGCAGGGTCAGCGCCACGGTCTGGCGGTCGAATCGGCTGGCACGCGCGGCGGCTTGGGCAGACTCGAGGGCTGCGGCGTTTTTGCCCCAGAAGTCCAATTCGTAACTGGCGGTCAGGGTGACGGTGTAGGGGGTTGTGGTCGAACTGGTTTTGCCGGAACCCGACGACCCGGTGCCGGTTCCATGTTGCTGCGATACGCCGCCGCCGGCATCAAGGCTGGGTAACAGCGGCGCCCCGGCGATCCGGGCCTGGGCGTCGGCCTGGCGGACCCGGGCGACGGCGGCGGCCAGATCGAAATTGTTGTGTCCGGCCAGGTCCATCAAGACGTTAAGGGAGGGTGAGCCGAATTGGCGCCACCAATCGGACACAGGCCAAGCCGGTGTGGTGCGGTCCGGGCTGACGGTCCAGGTGGTGGGAATCGGCGTTTCCGGCCGCTGGTAGTCTTCGCCGACGCTGCATGCCGCGATCCCGGTGGCGAGCGCGAGGGTCGCCAGGACGGGACTCGGGCGGAGTTGGCGGGGGATTTCTTGAAAAGGCGTCATGGTTTCTCTCTGGCGGACAGCGTCCCGGTCTGCTGCTGAACCGTACCGGCGTTCCGCCGGCGGCGCCAGAGCGCCCGTCGGGCCCAGCCAGGGCAAATCATGGGTGTGGTCGTCGTGCAGGGAACCGGATGCCGGCTGGCCGACGGGGTCTTCAGCGCTCCCGGGTAACCACCAAAGCGGTCAGGTCGTCATCGAAGTCGCCCAGGGCGGTTAGGGCCGTCAGCAAGCGGAGCAACAGGGTCTGGCCGTCGGGTTCGGTCATATGCTGGATCACCAGACGTTCGAGACCGATCTCATCAAGGATGCCGCCCGCCACCGGAAGCTCCACGGCGGCGTCGCTGTAGAGGAACAGGCGCCCGTCGGCAGCCAGGGGCAAAGTGCGATTCTCGTAGTCGGCCGCAAGAGTAAGACCAAGCGGCAGCCCGGAATTTTCCCCCAAGGTAGGTTCCGTGGCGCCGGCCGCCCACGTCATGGGCCGGGTGGCGCCGGCCGAGGCGTAAAGAAAACGGTCCTGGTCCCGGTCGATGACGCCCGCGAGCATGGTGGCGTATTGGCCGCTGGGCAGCAGCGGACACAGGCGACGGTTCACGATGCTCAGAAACGTCGATGGATCGAAAGCGGAAAAGTCAAACTGGTTCAGGATGGCGTGAAGGCGGAAGGTATTCAGGGCGGCGCCGATGCCATGACCGGAGAAATCCACCAACCAAACCACCAGGCGGTCGCGGTCGTCACAGCACATCCCCCAAAAATCTCCGCCGAGTTCAGACGAAGGGGCGAAGTGGGCGGCCAGGCTGAGCCCGAGCCTGTGACGAATCTTCTCCAGGTGCGGCCGCTGGGGCATCAGCCGTTCCTGCATTTTGCAAGCCAGGGTCAATTCAGCGGCGGTCCGCTGGCGATATAGTTGCAGACTGTTAAGAAGCATCCGATTTTGCAGGTGAATGCGCACTCTGGAAAGCAACTCAATGGCATTGATCGGCTTGCTGACGTAATCCGTGGCGCCTGCGGCAAAAGCCCGGGCGCGATCCTCAGAACGATTGAGACTGCTCTGGACGAGCACTGGCAGATCAGCGTATGCTGGGTCAGCCCGTAATCGACGGCAGACCTCAAAGCCATCTAGATGCGGCATCATCAGGTCCAGGAGGATTAGGTCCGGTCTGAAGGAACTGGCCCGAGCCAGCGCCTGCTCACCATCTTCGGCAAGTTCGACCCGAGTAATGCCTCCTCGTTCCAGGAGCGCAACCAGGAGGTGACGGTTGACGCGGTTGTCGTCCACCACCATGACTCGCGCCTCCCGCAAGTCTGCGAATTGATCTCTGGCGTCCAGCCGGTCACGGTCCATCACATCCGTCGCCTTGTCTTTGTGGTCTTACCGGGGGGGCAGTGACCCCGCCCCGACCGGGGGTGGCGCACCGGGACGGGCGAGCCAGACCAGGGTGTGATCATCGTTGGGTGGATTGCCGACCACCTGATCGAGCTTTTCGACGATGGCCGGAAAGACGGCGGTGCGATGGCGTTCGGACCAGGGTCCGGCCACCAGCTCGACCAGACTCAGGTGAGCACTGGAGGTTGCCTGGCCCTCAAGGGCGTCGAGGATGGCGTTGCTGTGAAGCATCAAGGCAGCGCCGGGCGGAAATGGCAGACTATGGAGCTGATACCTGGCGTCAGGGGTGAGACCGAGCGGCAGGCCGGTAGGCTGGCAGACGTTAGCATCGTCGTTGGGTAGCAGCAAGAGCGGTGGGCCGGCGGCGGCGCAGGCATAGCTGAAAGAGTCGGTGGCAGGGCAAGCGACGCCGTAGATCATCGCGGCATGTTCGCCTCCGACCAGCAGGTCATCGGCGCGACGATTGAGTTCTTCAAGAAATCGGGGTGGTGAGCTGCCGAAACCCACCAATTCTTGAACCAGGGTGTGAAGCCGGCAGACGTTGAGGGCCGCGGAGACCCCGCGTCCGGCCATGTCGAGCAAATAAATCCCCGTTCGGCCACCGTCCAGCGGCACCGTGCCCCAAATGTCGCCGCCCAGGTCCGAGGCGCGCAACATGTGCGAGCTGATGGTCAGGCCGGAGGACCGCTTCAACTCCGCCAGCGCCGATTCGGCGGGCAGCAGATGGTCGAAGATACTGCGGGCCACCGTCAACTCACCTTCGAGTCGGTCCCGGTAGGCTTGCAAGCCACGGATGAGCGCCCGGTTTTCCAGATGGATATTGACCCGCGCCAGCAGTTCGGTGCGATCCAGCGGCTTCATCACCAGATCGGTGGTTCCGGCGTCAAACGCGCGATTGCGGTCCTCGACGCCCGATAGCGCGGTCTGAACCAGCACCGGCAGGTCGGCATAGGCGTGGTTGGCGCGCAATTGCCGGCAGACCTCGAAGCCATCAAGGTGCGGCATCATGATGTCCAGGATCACCAGATCCGGCGTGGACTCGGCGATCTTGGCCAGGGCATCCACACCATCGACGGCATAGGTGATGCGCGTGTAGCCGGCTTCTTCCAACAGCGTGCCGATCAGGGCGCGATTCCAGGCGATGTCGTCAACCACCAGAATCGGGCTATCCGTCACCGATGGCCGTCCCCTGGCCATTCCCCCGCCGGTCGTTAAAGGCCGTTCCGGGCTCATGCCGGAAATCTCATGCTCAATCGCCGTCCGCCATCCAGTAACCGGAACGATTGGCAACTGACGCTGATCAGGTCGAACCCACGCCCGCTGGCCTGAGGCTCGGGCCGCGGCTTGGGCAGAAATCCGTTACCCTGGTCGACCACGTCAATGGTGACGGCGTCGCCGATTATATCGCAGATCACGTCGATCCGCCGATTGGCGAAGTCGGGATCGGTGATTCGGCAGGTCAAATTGTTGGAAAAACGCTCCAGCGCGTCGACACTCAGCCCGGACAGGCTTTCCAATTGGAGATTTCCGTGGAGAACCGCGTTGCTCAGCGCCTCATGCAGCGCCAGTTCGATATTGTCCCGGCTGTCCCGACTCAATCGGCGGCGTCCGCCGATCATCGAAAGAACTTCGCCGGCCAAATCGCGGCGATTGGCGGTGATGGTCGTGAAAGAGATGTAGAGGCTGGTGTCCCTGGCCCGTTGAATCAACTCGAGAATCGAATGATCAGCCAGCGCCGCGACTTCGATCCAGGCCGTATAAGGCTCGGTCCAGGTGTTGGCGACCTGATCTTCCCAGGCATGACCCAATAGAACCAAGACCCGCAATGCCGTCGGCTTGACCCGGCCGCCGGCATTGCCGGCTTGGGGCTGCCACAGGGACAATCCTGCCATGGTGGCCAGGTCCGCCAGACGTTTGGCCGGGAAGCCCAGGCTGTGCAGGGCGGCAAGGGGAGGGGGCGCCACGGTCCGCGCCTATTCTTCGATGGTAATGAGCTTGCCGAGCTGCGCCACCGTGAGCACCCGTTTCACCTGACCGCCGGCTTTGCGCAGGATGAACTGCTTGTCAAGGTTGGACAGTTCTTCGCGGGCAATCAGCAGCATGCCGATCCCGGCCGAGTCGACAAACTCGAGATTGGCCAGATCTAATATTTGGCGCTTGGCTGCGTTCTGCAACATTTCCTTAATCAAGGCGCGCAGCTTGGCGTGGTCATTGAACGTCAGGCGTCCCGTCAGGCGGACGAGAGCCTCTTGTTCCTTGATATCGATGGCGTAGTCCATCCGTCTTGTTATCCTTCGATCTGAAAACCCGGCCAGCGGCCCAACCGCCTTGTGCGATCAGAACAGCTCGACATCGCCGCCGCTACTCTGTGTCGGTTCGGTGCTCACGTCAAGAATACCGTGCTCGTCGAGAGCTGTTCCTTCCAGAAGCAACCGCCGTACAAACCGCTGGCGCATCTCGGTGAGGGTATAGCGGCCAAGAAGCTGGTCGATCCACTCTTGTGGAAACGGGATTTCGATGTGATCCGGGATTGCGGCTCTGGTCCGGGCAACCAGATCCTCCAGCCCTCCGCTCATAACTGTCATGCTGTCAGCGACATGCTCTAGTCGCTGCTTGGTCAGGTCCTGGAACTGCATCCCGGTGACCATGCGTCCGATAACTGTTGACAATTCATCAGATGAGGCCGCAGTCCCCTCCAGCACGGTCTGGAAGTGGTTGGTTTGGTCGACCAGACTATCCATGGTCTTGTCCACCCGCTCCTTGGCCAGCATCTGGGGCGACATGTCGGTGTTGGCAATGGTGCGCAGGATGTCATGCCCCTGACGGACCCCTTTGACCACCGCGGTAATCTTGTCGCGCATCCTTTGGGCCAGCGCACTGGTGGTTTTCGACAATGTCCGCACCTCGTTGGCCACCACGGCGAAGGTTCGGCCGGCTTCACCGGCGCGACTCGCTTCAATGGTGGCGTTGAGGGCCAGGAAGTTAGTTTGGCGATTGATCCCGTCAATGTCGGTGATGCTCTTTTCCAGCTCGGTGACATCCTTTTGGACGTCATCAAGCAGATAGACCATGCTCATGGCCTTCTTCGACAGATTTACAATGTTAGCGATCATCTCGCCGATGATCTGCTGCATATTGGTGACCAACTCGTCGAGCGGCACCTTTATGCCGTCGATTTCGACGAAGCGGGCCATGGCCACGATTTCATCGACCCGATGCGATTGTTCACGGGCGGTCTCGGCGAGTTCCCGAAAGCGTCGGCTCAGATCAAGGGTCGAATCTTCCACCAGTTCCGAGGTTCGCTCAATCTCGCTCCGCAGGACTTCCATGGTGTGGCGTTGGAGATCGGCAAAGCCGATCCATTGACCCAGGAGTTGGTAGTCGATGGTTGGCGGTTCGGCGTCGCGCACCACTTCCGGCTCGCACCGAACCGGCACAAGCATCTGGCCGTGGCCGACAGTTTCGGCTTTTCTGCGCGACCACGCGAAGACCATGACCAACCGCCTCCTAATTGACCCGTGGCCGGTCGCCGATCGCGCCGATCGCCCGCAACAGCTCGGGCGCAATCTGCGCCAAAGTTAACTCAAGCACAACGCCCCCGGCCTCGTTGGCCACGCGGGGCATACCGTAGACGACACAACTCGACTCCTGCTCGCCAATCGTATGAGCGCCGGCGGCCCGCATCGCCGTCAGGCCGGCGGCGCCGTCACGGCCCATGCCACTCAGAATCGCTCCGACGGCGTTGGAACCGGCAGCCTTGGCGACCGAGTGGAAAAGTACATCAACAGAAGGCCTGTGGCCACTGACGAGTGGGGTCTCCTGTATCTGGCAGACATAGCCGAGGGCATCGCGGAGGACCGCAAGATGACGGTCGCCGGGGGCAATGAAGACGGTTCCCCGTTGCAGTCGTGCGCCGGGGCTGGCCAGCATCACGGTGGGGGGACACAGTCGGTTCAGGCGGTCAGCGAAGCTGGCGAGATAGCTTGGACCCATGTGTTGGGTGATCACGATGGGTGGGCAGTCGGCCGGCATCACTTGCAGGATGTCACGGATGCGTTCAACGCCTCCGGTAGAAGCGCCGATGGCGATCAATGACCAGGCGTCGAAGCGGTGGGGGGCCGTCAGAGTCGGCGGGGGGGCCTGGGGTCGGCGCAGGGGCATCACTCGGGCCGATGCCGCGACCTTGATCTTCGCGATCAACTCGTCCACGACCTCTTGAAAACCGTGTCCCTCGGAACCGGCAGGCTTGCCGACATAATCCACCGCCCCCAGTTCAAGGGCGCGGATGGTCGCATCGGAACCGGCCTGAGTCAGGCTGGAGACCATTACCACCGGCGTTGGCCGCAGCGTCATGATTTTTTCAAGAAACGACAGGCCGTCCATCTTCGGCATCTCGATGTCCAGGGTGATGACATCGGGATTGGTGTCCTTGATGACTTGGCGGGCCTCATAGGGGTCGCGGGCGGCGCCGACAATTTCGATGGCATGATCGCGCGACAACGCGGCCGCCAGCAACCTTCGCATGAAGTTGCTGTCATCCACGATGACCACTCGGATGAGTTTGGTCATGTCAATCGTCTCCAAACAACTCGACGTCGCCTTCGATCGGTTTGTGACGGAGCGTGGACAGGAAGTTCAGTTCCTGGCGTACGGTTTCCGAAAGGACTTCGGGTCGCAAGATACGGCGCAGCACGCGACCGGTGGTGGGAAAATAATGGATGCGACGTGCTGCCGCGCCACCGAGGTCCTGACCGACCAGGCTAAGGCCTTCCCGCCGCAGGTAAGAAAGAACAAAGTCGGCGTTTTTGGCTCCGATATCCAGGCTGGTGTCAATGACCTTGGCCCCGCCGAACACCTTGACCTCCAGCCGGCTCCGCCGCCCCCCCTGGGCCAGGATGTGATTGATCAAAAGTTCCATCGCCACGCTGCCGTAGCGGGCAGCGGCATTGTCGCTGTCACTGGTGCCGTCGGGCACCTCCGGCAATAGAAAGTGGTTCATTCCGCCAATGACGGCCACCGGATCCCGGATGCAAGCCGCCACACAGCTTCCAAGCGTCGTGACCAGCATCTCGTCGACCCGTCCGCTGATTTTATGCTGGCCCAGCATGACTTTGACGATGTGGGCGTCAAAATGCGGATGGTAATAGGTTCCGGCGTTACGCTGCTCGGTCGGTCGCCTGGTGGAAAGCTCGCTCATCGTGTCGTTCTCTGGTAGATGGTCGGACCGACCTGAATAAAGCTGCCCGATACGCCATAAAGGCTTTCAGAGTGCCCAAGATAGAGAAAGCTGTCAGAGGACAGCAGGTCGGCAAAGTTCCCGATGACGGCCGTCCGACCCGGGCGATCGAAATAAATCAAGACATTGCGGCAAAAAATGGCATCGAACGGGCCACGCATCGGCCAAGGTTCAAGCAGATTGAGGGGTTTGAAAGTGATCAGGCGCCGCAGTTCGTCGGCCATGGAAATCATCGGCCCATCGCCGTCGGTCAGGATCCGCCTGGTGAAACGGTCGCGCATCGCGGCCGGAATCGTTTTCAGCGACTCCTGAGGATAGAGGCCCTGTTTGGCGGTTGTGACCATATGGGTGTCAATATCGGTGGCAAGAATCCGGGCATCCCACCGCCGCAGGTCGGGGATGCGGTCGCAAAGAATCATGGCCAGAGTATAGGGTTCCGGACCCGAGGAGCAACCGGCCGACCAAATGCGTAATCGTGGCCGTGGGGTCTGAGCCCGAGCCTCGCGCACCGCCGGCAGCACCACGGAGCCCAGATGGTCGAAATGGTGCCGCTCCCGGAAGAAGCTGGTCAGGTTGGTGGTCAGGGCATTGACCAGAAATCTGATTTCCTGTTCGCCCGACTCGCCGTCCAGTCGGGCGCAATAAGCATCGAAATCGGTAAGCCCAAGTTCGCGCAGGCGACGCGCCAAGCGCGAATACATCATTTCTATTTTATGTGGCGCCAGATGAATACCGGCCAGCCGGTACAGTAAGCTCGCGATGAAATCAAAATGATTGCGGTCGAAACGAAACTCGCGCCGGTCTGATAATGCCGCGTCGCGGGTCTGGCGGCCGTTCGGGCTCTTGGGGGTGGGTGACAAGTATCCTACCATGACCCGGCTATAAGCTGATTCCGCGACGTCCGCAAAACAAAACCCATCTCGGCAATGAAGCCGACTGGCTTGGGACGCCCATTCGCTGGTTCGGCCGGGCCAGCACCCCGGTGTTCAAAACACCGTTTCCGGCACGGATCAGTGGGGCCGGTCGCTGATCAAGGCGCGCTGGTTGGAATACTCGTCGTCTCCGGTTTCCACGGCGAACAACCGGGCGACATCAAGCAGCGTCACCATGCGGTTTTCGGCGGTGAAAAGACCGCTGAGATACTGGGAGTCGACCATTCCGGTTTCGATCATCGGCGGAGACTTGATCTGGTCCCGTGAAATCGCCAATATATCAGAAATTGCATCAACCAGGATGCCTCGTACCCGTTCTGCCACCTGTACGACAACCACAACATGCCTCTTCGTGACCTCGGTGGTGCCGCCGCCAAAACGGGCGCGCAGGTCAAAGATCGGAATGATGATGCCGCGCAGATTAATCACGCCCCGCACATAGTCGGGCAGGTTGGGGAGCCGGCTTTCCGGAGTCCAGCCCCGAATTTCGCGCACCGACAGTATGCTGACGCCGTACTCCTCATTGCCAACCGTAAAGGTGACGTACTGTTCTTCATTGGTGTTGGCGGCGGCAACGACATCGCCGCGAATGCTGCCGATGGTGGCGAGAGAGGAGGGTTTGCTCATCGGTATGGCCTCACAGGGCTGAGAGTTGGATTGAGGCGTCGGTATACTGCCGCGGCGCCGGTGTGCGGGCATGCTGGCTCATTTCCTGCAAGCCGGCAACGTCCAGGATCAGCGCGACCCGGCCGTCGCCCAGGATGGTCGCGGCTGCAACCCCATCCAGTCGGCGGTAATTCGATTCAAGACTCTTGATCACCACTTGCTGTTGACCGAGCACTTCATCCACCACCAGGCCCAGTCTTCCGCCATCTTCGGTTTCCACCAGCACCACCAAGCCTCTGGTGGCATCGCCGGTGGCGCCCGGGATACCAAACAACTGGTGCAGATAAACCAGACGAACATACTCGCCACGGGCCATTATGACGTCGCATTTATTGACCAGACCATGCAGGTCGGCGGGCTTCGGACGTAAACTTTCAACGATATTGGTGAGTGGCAAGACAAAACGTTCGGGGCCGACCGAGATCACCATGCCATCCAGGACCGCGAGGGTCAGCGGGAGCGACAGCACGAAGCGCGAACCCTGACCAGGGGCTGAATACACGCCGATCCGGCCGCCGAGGCTGCTGACGTTGCGGCGGACCACATCCATGCCGACGCCGCGACCGGAGATGTTGGAAACCTTGTCGGCCGTGGAAAACCCGGGCACGAAAATCAGGTTATCAATCTCTTCATCGCTGAGGTTGACTCCCGGTTGGACCAGACCGCGCCTGACGGCGGTCTGAAGCACCTTGGGCCGGTCGATGCCACGGCCATCGTCGGCGACTTCAATGACAATGCGGCCGGATCGATGCTGGGCCGACAGATGGACGGTGCCGGCGCGCGGCTTGCCGGCGGCAATGCGCTCCTCGGGGGTTTCCAGGCCATGGTCAATGGAGTTGCGGATCATGTGAGTGAGCGGGTCGACCAGATTCTCGACCACGGTCTTGTCCACTTCGGTGTTTTCGCCGGAGGTGACCAACACCACATCCTTGCCGGTCTCGCTGCCCAATTCGCGCACCAGTCGCGGCATGCGGGAGAAAACCGAGCTGACCGGTTGTGCGCGAATGGACATCACGCTTTCGCGTAGCTCCCGGGTATGCTGCGCCAGTTGCTCCAGACCTTCGAGAAGCTCCTGGAACTGACCGGGGGGCAGATCGCGCACATGTTCGGCAACCATCGCTTGGGTGATCACCATTTCGCCGACCATGTTGACCAGGCGGTCAATCTTGTCGAGATCCACCCGGATGGTATGGTTGCCCAGATTTGGGTGGCCGCCTTCCCCGGCGGTCGAAGGTTTGCCGGGCGTGGCTTTGGCCTCTGCCGCCGCGGCGGGCGCCGGTGAATCGTAGACCGTCAGTTGGCTGGGCGGCGCACCCGCGGCAGCGACGGTGTTGAGGTCGCCGCGCGTCACCGGGGTCAGATCGGTGGCGCCGATCTTGGGCGAGCCGCCCGGGGATTCGGTCAGGGGGGCCCGGCTGACGGCCGCGGTCCCGTGGTCAGTGATCTGGACCAGACTCTCGTCACTGACGAACTCGAAAACGTCCTGAATGTCCGCCAAGCGGGCGTCGGTGGTCAGCGTCACCAGCCATTGGAGATAGAGCAGCTCCGGCTCAAGGTGGGCCAGCGTCGGCAAGCCGCCCACATCGCACTCGATCTCGGCGGTGCCAAGATGCGTGAGAGCCCGCAGCAGGTAGGTCGGGTCATTGCCCGACATCAACAGGTCGGCTTTAGGCTGGAACCGAACCGTCACGACCCGGGCGGCGGTCTGCGGGCGGGCGGCGCCGGCCGCTGATGGGGACGGGGAGGCCGGGGACTCGGCGGCGGCGTCGGCGAGAAGCGGGGCATGGCGCCGCAGGGCGACGACCACCGGATCGGCGAAGCCGGGCGCCGGTTTGGTGCCGTCGTGGGCGTGGGTGAGCAATTGCGCCAGAACGTCGTTGGCTCGGATCAGGGTGTCCACCAACTCGGCGGTGACGGCGACCGTAGAGCTGCGGACCCCATCCATAACCGTCTCAAACTCGTGGGCGAACGCCACCAGTTCGGTGAAGCCGAAGGCCCCGCCGCCGCCCTTGATGGAGTGGACGGCCCGGAAGATTGCATTGACCTCGTCAAGATCGACGTTGCCAGGGGCCAGCCGCAACAATCCGGCTTCCGCCACCGCCAGGAATTCGCCGCTTTCGTCGAAATAGGTCTGTTTGAACTGTTGCAAGTCTTCCAAGAGAGCATCCTCCCGTTTCTGACGGCTTCCAGGCGCCGGCGTCGATCCTGGAGAGGCGGCTCAGCCGCAAACTTTCTGCACCACCGAGATCAGCTTGCCCGGATCGAATGGCTTGACGATCCAACCCGTGGCGCCGGCCGCCCGCCCTTCAGCCTTTTTCTTGTCGTCGGCTTCGGTGGTCAGCATCAGGATCGGCGTGGTGCGGTATTGCGGGGTTGCCCGGAGTTTGCGAATCAAAGTCAAACCATCCATGATCGGCATATTAAGGTCGGCGATGACCAGATCGACCTTGCTGCTACCCAACACCGTGAGCGCATGCTGGCCGTCATTGGCCTCAACCACCTCGTAGCCGGCCCCCTTCAAGGTGAACGACACCATCTCGCGCATGGTACGCGAATCGTCGACGGTCAGCACCTTCTTCTTCACGACCGCCTCCACTGGTTCAGCCAGTCCGCCAAGCCAAGATCAGAGCAGGCTTCGACGAACGGGGGCGACGGGGTGACAATCGCAAAAACCTGCCGGCTTTCGGCCGCAGTCCGGGAAGCCACCAGTAAAGCTTGAATGCAGGCAGTGCTTATACGCTCGACGCTGCCGGCCATAATCTCAATCATGTCGCCGACAGTGAAGGCATGGCGCAAACTGTCGACTAGAGGCTGCGCCATCGGCAAATCAAGATCAGTGGGCAGTCCAAGCTTGACATGACCGCCTTCCTCGTTCCATTGGATCAGCGCCACCATGCTCTCCTTATCGTTCGGCATTCCATCTGCTGTTCCTGAGATACCGCGCGCCGCTAAGGCTGTCCACGCTTTCTCCTTCGCAGCAAATCCAGTGCAAAGTAACCATTTTTGTGTGACGACAACCTCAAGGCGAGGCACGCTTTTTGGCCAACTAAACTCTGCTCGGGCCGGGTTCGGTCGCCGTTCAATTCTGGAATTCTATTATGCCCGGTCGAATCGGTCCGATCAATGTGAATGTCGTTACGCTTTCAGCCGGGTGTTTCAGCCAGTCATACGGCGGCAATCGCTTAGGCTGTGCCGTTGACCGGGGCGGGCGCACAGGGGATCAGGAAGCTGAACGTGGCACCGGTGCCGATCTGGCTTTCGACCCAGATGCGGCCGCCCAGATGTTCGACGATGCGCAGGCAGATGGCAAGCCCCAGGCCGGTTCCCTGGGGCTTGCTGGTCATGGTGTTGCCGACCTGACGGAAGCGGTCGAAAATGATTCGGATGTCTTTGGGGGCGATGCCCGGGCCATTGTCGCGGACGTCAACGCGGCCACAGTCGCCGTCGGTGCGAACGGCGATCTCGACGCGCCCGTCGTTCGGGGTGAATTTGACGGCGTTGGAGAGCAAGTTGACCGCGACTTGCATCAATCGGTCATAATCGCCGCGCACCGCCGGGACCGCCGGAGCGATGATCATCTTGAGGACGACATTTTTGTCGCGAAACAATTGGCTGGTGGCGGCGACCGCCTGTTCCATGACCTCGCCCAGATCGACAGGTTCGATGATCCAATTGATCTGACCCGACTCAATTTTGGCGAAGTCCAGAACTTGATTGATCAGGCGAGTCAGGCGCTCGCTTTCCTTGATGATCAAGCCCAGGAATTCCTGCCGTTGATCCATGGCCAGTTCGGGATCGTCATAGAGAATTTCCGAAAAAGCCCGAATCGAAGTCAGCGGGGTGCGCAATTCGTGGGTGACCGTGGACAGGAAATCATCCTTCATCCGGTCCAGTTCCCGCAACTGCTCATTGGCGGCGCGCAAGGCCGCCGAGGTCCGCTCCAATTCTGCGGATTTTTGTTCGAGTTGGCGGCTGTATTCGATGACGTGGGACGTCTCGTCCAGCATCCGCATCAGTTCCGGGATGCTGAATTCCCCTTCTTTGACCGCCGAAGCCAGGGCGATCCGGGCCGAGGCGGCGCCGATGGCGCCGGCCAGCAGGCGTTCGGCAAAGCGGACCAGACTGGCGCTGGCCTGGGCCTGGGGGGCCAGGGTTTCGTTACTGCGGGCGCCAAACTGCGCCAACGCCTGTTCGGCGCGCTGGGGACCGACGAAACGGGCGACCAGACGTTGCAGATCTTCGACGGTGGCGCTGCCCCGCCAGCGGCCGGGAACCACCGCCGGGTCGGTTTGCTGAAACACCTCCACGAAGGCGGTGGCCTGTACCCGCTCGCTGAGCGACGGCCGGTCGAACAGCGAGATGCCGACATAGAGTCCGACATTGAGCAGCATGCTCCAGAACAGGGAGTGGCTGGTCGGATCAAGGCCGGTCAGGCCGAACAAGGCATAGGGCCTCAACATCTCCAGGTCCCAGGGACCGCTATCGATAAAGTCCGTGGGCAGCCAGCCCGATCGGGCGAACGACGGCAGCAACAGGGTGTAGGCCCAGGTCAGGATGCCCGCAATCATACCAATGGTGGCGCCGCGCCGGGTGCCGCCGGTCCAAAAGATGCCCCCCAGCAACGCCGGGGCGAACTGGGCCACCGCCGCGAACGAGATCATGCCGATGGCAACCAGGGCGTAGGCGCTGCCGGCAAACCGGTAGTAGGCATAACCCAGCAGCAACAGGCCAATGATGGCCACACGCCGGATCAGCAGGAGCATCCGGCTGAGGTCGGCGGTGCCATGGATGACGTTTGCGTGCAGGCGCAGCAGCACCGGCATCACCAGATCGTTGCAGACCATGGTGCTCAGGGCGACGCACTCGACGATGATCATGCCGGTAGCGGCCGACAAGCCGCCGATAAAGGCCAGCAAAGCCAGCCCATGCCAGCCGGCGGAGGCGGGCAGGGCCAGGACAAACATGTCGGGGTCCACGGCATTGCCAGGGAACTGGATCAGACCGGCGGCGGTCAAGGGGAGCACAAAGATATTGATCAACAAAAGGTAGAGCGGAAACAACCACATGGCGCGTCCGAGATGGCGCTCGTTGACGTTCTCGATCACCACGATTTGGAACTGGCGCGGCAGACACAAAAAGCTGAGAGCGGCCAGGATGGCATAGGTGATCCAACTGCCGTCGGCTAGGGCCGGTTGCTGAGTGAACAGGTGAGCGATTCCGGGGTTGGCCATGGCCCGTTCGAACAGCGGCCCGACGCCGTCGTACAGGCCAAAGCAGACGAACATGCCCACGGCCAGGAACGACACCAGCTTGACCACGGACTCGAAAGCCACCGCGGCCACCATGCCGGGATGGTGTTCGGCGGCGTCGATGTGGCGGGTTCCGAAGACGATGGCAAACGCGGCCATCCCCAGGGCCATATAGAGCGCCTTGTCCAAGAGGGGGGGGCGGATGATGCCGCCGGCCAGTCCGGTGGGGTCGACGCCCGAGATCACGTCGAAGCCGGCCGCCACGGCCTTAAGCTGAAGCGCGATGTAGGGGGTCACGCCGACCACGGCGATCAGCGTGACCAGGCCGCCCAGCAGATGGCTTTTGCCATAGCGGGCGGCGATGAAATCGGCGATGGAGGTGGTGCGCTGGCGTTTGGCGATGCGCAGAATCTTGCCGATGACCACGAAACCCAGGGTCATGAACAGAGTCGGCCCCAGATAGATCGGCAGGAACCCCATACCGACTTCGGCGGCGCGGCCGACGCTGCCGTAAAAGGTCCAGGACGAGCAGTAGACCGCCAGCGACAGGGCGTACACGAAGGGATTGGCGATGACGTTGCGGCCCCGGTCCGCGCAGCGGTCGGCCCAATAGGCCAGGGCAAACAGTCCGAGCAGGTAGGCAAAGGAGACCACGGCAACCAACGAACCGGCCATCGGTGTCGTACCTCCTCACATATCGGCCCAGGCCCCGTGCCGCCACCGGGATGTCTCTAACCGTCGAGACCGCCAGTGTAAAGAGCCGCGGGGTGACTGACAATGTCGGCGTGGGGATGGGGATGGGAGATGAGAAGGGCGCCGGCACTCCTTCGCCTGGGGTGCCATATCGTCATGGAATTTAGGGGCGAACCCGAGCCAAATTGGAGACGTCGAGGCGCGCGCGAACCTGATCGTAGAGGTCAATCATGCCCGGCATGGCCAGCGTTACCGCTAGCCCGAACGGGATCGGATCGTCGATGATGTCCCCGGAGTCCAGCTCCCGTTGAACCACGAGGCGAAAGGTCATGCCATTGTTCACCACCGGCGCACTTTGACCTTCCCAGCGTCGCGAGATGACGGTTCCACGTTTGATTTGATTTTGGTCGGGTTGATTTTTAGACGATTCTACTTTTAGTTTGCCCAAGCCTTCCGGTTCGATAATGGTCAGGCGCCCCGCCCGGTAGCGTTGCCGTTCCGCTCGAACCGGCGTGAACCACGCCCCAGTGGCCCACACGGCATGTGGTTGCGCTTTTCCACCGATGCACATCGGGATTGGGACATCGACGACCACTGATTGTTCTGGATTGATGGCCCCTGTCGCCCAGAAGGTTGCTCGATCAGCGGCACACGCGACGGCGTCATCGCCGTCAACTGTGCCATATCCGAGAAAACGCCTGATATTGTCCTTCTGCCGGACGTGTTGTCGCGGGTCGGCCGGACCGATTGTTTCTCGGATCAGACTCGCGGTCTGGTCAGGCCAGCGGGCTGGATGAACCAGTAGTGCCTTCAGGATCACGGCCCGGTGATGACGGGAGAGGCCGATGAAGTCGTTGCCATAGGCTGTCTCCAGGGCGTCATGGATGCGGTGGCAGGTTCGCGACGCCAACGCCGCGGCGGCGCTGGTGCCGCTGATATAGGCTTCGCGGGCAGCTTGTCCGGCGACTGTGGGCGCCGCAACCTTAAGGCCAAAGGCGCGTGCGGCGGGGGCGGGTTGAACCTCCAAGCCTTGGCCACTGGTCACAACCCGCAGATGTTCGCGGGAACCGGGCATCAGAATGTCCGGCTTTATCCCATTGGCGAATCCTGGCCCAAATCGGCTCGATGGATTGGCCATCGACAATTGAGGATAGGGATACAAGGCATAGGCCGTCGCAGTCCGATGAACTGCCGGAACGGCATCTTCGTTGAGCGCGCCGACGGTGATACCGTTCACGGTTTCGGCGGGCGCGATGATGCGACGCTCCGCCATGAGCGCATCGACGCCGCGCAGGGTGGCCTTAGCCCGGGCCGCCGGGGGTGCGCTGTTAAACAAGGCCGAGGTGGCATAGGACGGGATCAGGAATTTATCGGCCACGTTCCCGGCGCTGACGATGAAAAGCACACCATAGCGCCAAGCCAGATGATCCAGCAGACGCGCCCACGGGGACATCCGGCCGTGAAAAGGCCAACGGGTATTGCCGAGTGAAAGGTTGATGATGAGGACGTCCGGTGCGCTGGGCTCGGTACCGTCAAGCATATGAATAACTGCTTGATAAATCACGTCAATGATCAACTGACGGTCTGGCAGAGATTCGTTGTGGCCATTCCAGGTCATCACCGGAACCACATGGATTCGTCGCGGCAAGGGGGTTTCCTGACGATTGCGGTCGCCCAGAACCATCAACGACGCCATCGCCGTCCCATGCACACGGTTGGCCGCCGGAGTGTCGGCTTCGAGCGCAAAAACATCGTCAACCGACAAGCGACCGGCCAGCAGCGGGTGAGCGGAGATCGGCACGCCATCTAACAAGGCCAGGATCGGCGGAAGATTGGGTTGGGGTCTGAGGAGGGGGCCGACCGGCACCGGTTCGCCGACGCCGATGGTGGCTGAGAGACTTTGGGGACGGATGTGGTGTAGGGTCTTCAGGCCAGCGATACTGTTTTGGGATCGCTCGACGATGGGGCGGATGGCGCGCACCGGCAGTTCTGCCAGCACCGCGTGATAGGCGATTTCTTTAAGGCAACAACTGTGGATCCGGCGTCCGCCGGCGGCGACGATCGCCCGTCCGATTTCTGTCTCGACCTTGGCTGTTTGCGCCTCGTTCTGCTTAACATGGAAGACCAACTCAAGCTCCAGTTTGAGCCGCTCATCGTCATCACGCCCATCGATTTCGTTGGCAAGGATACCCCGGTCTTCGTCACTGATCCGGTCGGTGGGGCCCCAGGGGCGAAGGTCGCGCAGGCAGTCGAAGACCTCACGCCATGGTGCGAAGCCTTTTGCAAACGGTTTCTTCTTCTGCCACTGGTTCCACAAACCCAAGATTTGCTGAAGCGCGGCCTTATCCGGAACCATCAGATAGGCAACCGGTTTCTGATCATTGTCGTCGCCCGCCAGTTCTTCTTCGTCGATAAAGTCAAGTCCCGGCACGTGGGCAATCGCTGCCACGAAGGCGCCAATTTCTCCACGCACCTCGAACACCAACAGGCGTTCCGGGGCCAACGCTGTCGGGTCGGCGGACAGTTCCAGTCCCTTTGGGGTCCGGGATAAAATCTCGGCTAGCCGTTCGAACTTTGGTCCAAATTCTTGGGTTTGCCGCTCACGAGGAAACGGTTCAGGTTTTGGAGGCCGGCGGGTCTTTTTTCTGAGACGGTCGCCGTTTGGCTGTGGAGCGAGACGGAGCAGGGGCTTGGTGGGATCGCTCGGCATGGGGCTCAATCGGGTTTACTCGACAGGCCCAGAGGTCGGCTTCGATTCTCAGGGCGTGATCTACGGCAATATCGCCAAGACCGAGTATACACCGGCGCCGCACGTTTTGGCAGAATTCAAGCGCCTCGGCATAACTTACCTTTCCGATGGCCCGCGCGATGTCAGACGCCGAAGCGTTGGGTCGCTCTGGCCAATTGCCAATCATGCGGTTGACATAGGCGGCCAGCATTGCCTGATCAGGAGCGGGGAAATCCAATCTCAATTGGAATCGACGCCAGACCGCCCGATCAAGCAATTCAGCATGATTGGTCGCCGCGATCACAATTACATAGGACGGTAATTGGTCGAGCTGCATTAAAAGAAAAGAAACGACGCGTTTGATTTCTCCGGTTTCGTGGGTATCGCCGCGCTCCTTGCCGATGGCATCGAATTCATCGAAAAACAGCACGCTCGGCTGGGTCCGGATCGTGTCGAAAAGCTTTCTCAGCCTGACGTTGGTCTCGCCCAGGTAACTGCCGATCAGGGCATCATAACGGACCATGAAGAACGGCAGAGCGAGTGCCTCGGCTATCGACTCGGCAAAAGATGTTTTGCCGTTTCCGGGCGGGCCGGATAGGAGAACCCGATGTCTGGGCTCAACGCCATGGGCGCGCAGCACACCGGCGCGCATGTGCTCTTCAATCACATGCTCGGCGTTTCGGCGCACGGGTAACGGCAGAATCAGATCGTCCAATTGAAATCTTGGTACGACCTCCAGTATCGCATCACGACCGCTATTGGCTGGAAGCGCAGATGACATTAACGGGGGCGGCGTAATCGAGACGGCGTTGAGCGCCCGTTGCAACCGATCAGCGAGAGTGTGGTGGCTCTTGGCGCGCTCGTCGGCGACCAACGCTTCGACGGTCGACTTCAGCAGCTCCCGTTCACCTGTGGCGCCGGCTCGGATGAGGGAGACGAGGAGATCACTTCGGGCCATAGTGTTTCGCCGGATGATGAGCAAGGACGGTGGGAACCACCTTTATCGTGGGAGTTTAACAGAGGATGCGCCGATCGTCGTGGTCTGAAAGGCCGGCAGCTCGGCGGTGCCGCTCGGGGGGCGTCCTGTTGTTCGACTGCCGCGGAAACGCCGGTGACCACATCGCCTATTTTCGTGCGTCCAGGCTGCGGCCCCGCCTACTGGCAAAGACTTGTTTGGCGACGATCTGGGCCTATTCTCGGTAATCGTCTCGTGTCAGGCCATGGCGCTTCATTTTATCATAAAAGGTCTTGCGGGGGAGCCCAAGAGCTTCGATCGTCGCCTTAACATTGCCGCGCTGGGTGGCCAATTCCGTTTCGATCACGCTTTTTTCAAACGCCTCCACCTGTTCCGCCAGTGGCCGCCGGCCGGTGGCGGGTGCGGTGGCGTTTTCGGCGGTCAGCCCGTCTTCCAGTCCGAGCACCAGCCGTTCGGCCACCGCCCGCAACTCCCGGACATTGCCCGGCCAGCGATGGACCAGCAGGCGGTGGCTCAGGGCCGGGGTGAGCAGGGGCGGGTCCCGCCGGTAGCGCAGACCGGCGTGGAGCCCAAAATGGCGGAACAGCAGCGGGATGTCTTCGGGGCGATCGCGGAGCGGCGGAATCCGGAGGGGAACGATGTTCAGGCGATAGTAGAGGTCCTGCCGGAATCGCCCTCCGGCGCAGGCGGCCGACAGGTCGAGCTTGGTTGCGGCCACCACCCGGACGTCCACCGGAACCGCCTTGTTGCCGCCCAGGGGCTCCACGACCCGTTCCTGGAGCACCCGCAGCATCTTGACCTGGAGGGACAGCGGCATGCTCTCGATCTCGTCCAGGAACAAAGTGCCCTGGTGGGCGAAGGCAATCCGGCCGACGCGCTTGCGGGCGGCGCCCGTGAAGGCGCCGGCTTCATGGCCGAACAGTTCGCTTTCGACCAGGGTTTCGGGCAGGGCACCGCAGTTGAGGGCGACGAACGGCTGGTGCCGGCGTCGGCTGTGATCGTGCAAGGCTCGCGCCACCAATTCCTTGCCGGAGCCGGTTTCTCCCAGCACCAGCACGTCGGCATCGGTGTCGGCCACGGCGGCAATGGTCTGGCGCAACCGTTCCATGGCCGGGCAACGGCCGATGATCGCGGCCAGGCCCCCGGTTTCACCGGTGAGTCGGGCGCGCAGGCGACGGTTTTCCAGGACCAGATGGCGCTTCTCGAGGGCCCGGCGGGCCACCTCCACCAGATGGTCGGCGGGCCACGGCTTTTCGATGAAGTGATAGGCGCCGTCCTTCATGGCCTGCACCGCCATGGCGATGTCGCCGTGACCGGTGATCAGCACCACCGGCAGATCGGGGTCGACGGCGGTCAGGTGTTTGAGCAGGGCCAGACCGTCCATGCCGGGCAGTCGGACATCGCTGATCACGATGCCGGCCCAATCGGGGTGGAGCCGGGCCAAACCGTCTTCGGCGGACGCGCACGACACCACCTCCAGGCCGGCCAGTTCCAGGGTCTGGGCGCCGGCCTGCCGAATGGCCTTTTCGTCGTCGATGAACAACACCAGACCGGTTTCGGGAGGGGGAGCGCCGGTGGTCATCGCGGGGACTCCATGGGTTGCAGACGGATGATGAATTCGGCGCCGCCATCCGGGTGATTGGCGGCCGCGATGGTGCCGCCAAAGTCCTTAACGATGCCGGAGGTGATCGACAGGCCCAGGCCCAGGCCCTCGGTCGCGCCCTTGGTGGTGAAGAAGGGAAGAAACAGGTGCGGCAGGTCGGCCACCGCGATGCCCGGGCCGGTGTCGCGCACCCGCAGGATCACCTCGCCCGCATCGGCGTCATGGTCGAGGTCGATGATCAGCCGGGGCCGGGTTCGGTCTTTCATGGCGTCGATGGCGTTGGTGAACAGGTTCACCAGGACCTGTTGCAATCGGACGTCTTCGGCGCGGACCGGCGGCAGGCGGTTCGGTTCGCCGACCTGCTCAACCATCCGGTTGGTGAGAGCCAAGTCAATTCCGGCGGCGCGGATTTGGGGGGCGACCAGCATCAGCGCCTTATGGACGGTGTCGGGCAGCGACACCGGTCCCAGCGTACCCGCCGCCTTGCGGGCAAATCCTTTCAGGTGGCGGGTGATGTCGGCCATGCGTTGAGTCAGCTCGGCGATTTGCACCAGATTGTCATGGACGGTGGCGGTGCGGCCCCTCTCCAACAAGGTTACGGCATTTTCGGCAAAGGCCCGGATGGCGCTCAAGGGCTGGTTGATCTCGTGGGCGACGCCGGCCGACATCTGGCCCAGGGCGGCCAGCTTGGCGGCCTGGATCAGTTCGGTTTGCGCGGTGCGCAGCACCTGCTCGGCCCGTTCCCGGTCGCGCATTTCCCGGCTTAACTGATCATACGCTTCGGCCAGGTCGGAGGTCCGCTCCTGGACGCGCCGTTCCACATCCTCGCGCGCCCGTTGCTGCTCGATCGCTCGCTCCCGGGCGCGGAACCAGCGCCCCAGCACCAGGAAGCCGGCCAGAATCACGATCATCATGGCAAAACCGCCGATCAGCGCCGCCGCCACCGCCCGACTTCGGATCGGGGCCGGATCGCACAGCACATGAAGCGTCCAGTCGGTGCCGGCAACCGCGCCCGACACCATCAGGAAATGGGTTTTGCTGGGGGCGAACGGCATGGCGGCTTCGAACGGCTGTGTCGTTATGGCCAGCGGGGTGATGGCCAGGTCAGCGTATTTGTGGTTGGCCTCAATGCGGATGCGCTCGGCAGCGGCGAGCGGCGTCAGGCTATGAAAGCGCCACGGGGCGTTGTTGGTGATGACGATCACGCCGTCGCTGTCGGTCACCGCCACCCGTTCCGGTCCGGCGGCCCAGCCTTGCTCGACCCGCTCCATTCCGACCTTGATCACCACCGCGCCCACCACCGGGCTTCCAGTGCGGTTTTCCGCACTGACCGGATCGGCAATGTAGTAGCCGGGCTGGTGGGAGGTGGTGCCGAGCGCAAAATAACGGCCCACGCCTCCGGTCAGCGCCGCCTGAAAATACGGACGATAGGCGAACGCCTGGCCGAGGAAGCTGCCCTCGGTGTTCCAATTGCTGGCGGCGATGGTCAGGCCCTGGCGATTCATCACATAAATCGTCGCGGCATGCACCGCGATCCGGGTTTCTTCCAACCGTCGGTTGAGGCGATCCACCAGCGCGGGTGAAGGCGCCGGAGTGGCCAGCAACGCCATCACGTCGTGGTCGCGGGCCAGCAGAAACGGCACTGCTTCATTTTTGTCCACTTCGCTGGTCAGATTGGCCAGGAACAGGTCGAGGGTGCCGCGACTCCCGGCGAGCAGGTCGGCGCGCGCCCGAACGGCGCCCCAATGACCCGAGGCGAGAACCACCACCGGCAACCCCAACGCCAATGCCGCCAGCAGGGTCAGGCGCAAAGTCCGGATGGCGTCCGAGAGGGGCAGGCGGGTGAGGCTCTTCGGGCGGCGGTGTCTGGTGCGCATCATAAAAAAAACCTGGCGTCCCTGGGTTCCTCTCTGCGGGGATGACGTTTCTGCGGGGATGACGTTTTGAGCGGTCTTTCGCACAGGGCCGCCGGCCCCCCATGCGGATTTCCGCACACCCGCCGGCGGATGTCCAGTGCGCCGGCGTTTCTCCTGGTTGGCCCGGGTCTTGCGTGCGATGGTGCCCCTGATATCGGCGTCGAATCAGTGGCGCCGCAGAAGTTAACAAAAGACGTTCGAAGGAAACGCACATGATCGAGGATACGCTCGAGACCGCCCGTACCGACAAACCCCGGCCGCCTCTGTACAAACTTCTTTACATCCAGGTGATTGGGGCCATTATTGTCGGTGTCCTCCTTGGCCACTTTTATCCGGCTCTGGCCGTCGAACTTAAGCCGTTGGGCATCGTTTTTATCAAATGTATCAAGATGGTGGTTGGTCCCATCGTGTTTCTGACCGTGGTCACGGGCATTTCCGCCATCGGTGACATGGGCAAGGTCGGCCGGGTCGGCATCAAGGCGATCGTTTATTTCGAGGTTGTTACGACGTTCGCGTTGGGCATCGGGCTGTTGGTGGTGAATATCCTGAAGCCCGGTCAAGGCTTTAATGTCGATGGCGCGGCCGGTAAGGCCGGCGAGGTGGCCAAGTACACTACGGCCGCCCATGAGCAATCTCCAATCGAATTTTTGATGAATATTGTTCCCGATAACGTGGTCGCGGCCTTTGCCAAGGGCGATCTGTTGCAAATTCTGTTCTTCTCGGTGTTGTTCGGGGTGGCGCTGGCGGCGATGGGCGAGCGTGGCAAGCCGGTTGAAGTGTTCCTGGAAAAGGTGTCGGCGGCGTTCTTTGGCGTGATCGGCATCGTCGTGCGGTTGGCACCGTTGGGCGCACTCGGCGCCATGTCGTTCACCATCGGCAAATTCGGGATCGGCTCCCTGCTGTCGCTCGGCCAGTTGGTCGGTGCGGTTTACCTGACCATGGTGTTGTTCATTTTCCTGGTGTTGGGGACCATCGCCCGGGTCAACGGCTTCAATCTGCTGACCTTCCTGCGTTACATCAAGGACGAGCTGCTGATCGTCCTCGGCACCTCGTCGTCGGAGTCGGTGTTGCCGCGGATGATCGAAAAGATGCAGAAATTCGGCTGTTCCAAGCATGTGGTGGGCTTGGTGATTCCCACCGGCTATACCTTCAATCTGGATGGCACTTCGATCTATCTGTCCATGGCGGCGTTGTTCATTGCCCAGGCGTACAACATCGATCTGTCGATCTGGCAGCAGCTTTCCATTCTTGCGGTGCTGATGCTGACCTCCAAGGGCGCGGCGGCGGTGACCGGCGGTGGTTTCGTCACGCTCGCCGCGACGTTGTCGGCCACCGGCGCTCTGCCGGTGGAGGGTCTGGCGTTGCTGTTGGGGGTCGATGCCTTCATGTCGCTGGCTCGGGCGCTGACCAACCTGATCGGCAACGGCGTTGCCACCGTGGTGGTGGCGAAGATGGAAGGCGAGTTCGACGAGGGGCGCGCGGTTGCCGAGTACCAGAGCCACTTTGGAACCCCGGCACTGGCGCATATTTAACTTGACATCGGGTTCTGACCGGGGCCGGAAGGCCCCGGTTTCGTGATCCAGGCCGTCCCGGGCCGGTTCAATTCGGCCAGGCGGCGTCTTGGATCACCAACTGGACGGCGGTACTGCCATTCCAGGTATCCAGGCGTAACGTGCCGGCCAGGTGGAGCGGACGGCTGCGGGCGGTGAGCAGCATGCGGCCGAGGTCGCTGTCCACCGAGCGGAAGGCGATGGCCTTGAGCCGGCCGCCTTCGGAGCCGGTCAGGATGCAACGGACATGGGCCGAACCGACCACGTCGGCGTGAACCACCCGGGCATCAATGACGGCAAAACGCGGCTCGGCATTGCCGCTGCCGAAGGGGCCAAGCCTGGCCAGGGTTTCCGCCAGGGCCGGCGTTGCGCCTTGCACCGCGACCGCGCCGTCCAGTTCCAGGCTGGCTTCGGGCGCTTGACCGCCCAATTGGTCGGCGACACGCCGGCGCAGGAAGGTGCGGAGATCGCCGATCCGCTCGGACGTGACCGTAAAGCCGGCGGCCATCCGGTGACCGCCGCCACTGACCAGCAATCCCGCCTGACGGGCGGCGATCACGGCGGCGCCAAGGTCAACCCCGCGCACCGAACGTCCCGAACCCTTGCCGACACCATCGGTCAGCGATACCACACAAGCGGGTCTTCGGTAGCGTTCCATCAGCCGGGACGCGACGATGCCGATCACGCCGGCATGCCAGTCGGTCCCGGCCACGAACACCACGTCGCCGGGGTCGCCGTCGCCGATTTGCGCCAGAGCCGCGTCCAGCACCGTGACCTCGATCTGTCGGCGCTCGCTGTTGAGGTCGTCCAGGCGGCGGGCCAGTCCCTGGGCTTCGGAGGGATTTTCGGTGGTCAGGAGCCGGGTGCCAAGGTCGGCGGTGCCGACCCGGCCGCCGGCATTGACGCGCGGTCCCAACACAAAACCGGCGTGGTAGGCTTCGGGGGGGGTATTGAGGCCAGCCACGTCCGACAGAGCGGTCAGCCCGACATTCGCCCGCCGCGCCATGACTTTCAACCCCTGGGCCACGAAGGCCCGGTTGAGGCCGATCAGCGGCACCACGTCGCAGACGGTTCCCAGCGCCACCAGATCCAGCCAGCCCAAGAGATCGGGTTCGGGCCGTTCCCGGAACCAACCGGCCTGACGCAGGGCGCGGTTCAGGGCGACCACGGTCAGGAAGGTGACGCCCGCGGCGCACAGCGTGCCCTGGCCGGACCGGTCGTCGATCCGGTTGGGATTGACCACCGCCGTCGCCTGGGGCAACTCGGCCTCGGTGGCATGGTGGTCAAGCACGATCACATCCAGACCGGCCGCCGCCGCCGCGGCCAGCGGTTGATAGGCGGTGGCGCCGCAATCCACCGTCACCACCAGCCGCGCACCTTCCTGGTGCAGGCGCAACAGGGCCGGGGCGTTCGGGCCATAGCCCTCGGTGATCCGGTCGGGGATGTACAGGCGGGGCGGTTTGCTCACCGCCGACAGGTAACGGTACAGCAAAGCCGCCGACGTGGCGCCGTCCACGTCATAGTCACCGAACACCGCCACGCTTTCGTCCCCCACCACCGCGCGGACCAACCGGGCCGCCGCCTTATCCATGTCGGTCAGCGTGCTGGGGTTCGGCATCAGCCCGCGCAAGGTGGGGGTCAGGAAGTCGTCGACGGTTTCCAGGGTAATCCCGCGCGCCGCCATCACCCGACCCACCAGCTCAGGCAGGGCCCGACTTTGTGCCAGCGCCAGCGCCGTTCGGTCGCAACCGGGGCGCGACAGCCAACGTCGCCCCGTGGCTGAATGTTCGACATTCAGGAACGGCGGCCGTGGTGCGGTGGGGCTGAGGGGGGGGGCTTCTGGGTTCAGGACGGAGCCTCCTGATTGGGACGTCGGTGGCAACGGTAACAGTAACAGAGTATCGGAAGCGGACGGCGTTGTAATCGGGAATTGCCAGGCGTCGGACGGAGGCCAGTGATCGACCGTCGCCCTGCCGTCATGGCGCGATGGATTTGACCGCAAAAGCGTTTGGGGGCTTCCCGGAACACCAGAGGTCCCACATATGCCGGTACGCCTGTTCAAGATGAACCGTAAAGCGCCCGATGTTGAACAGCGGCATGACCCGTCGATGGTCCGCGAGCTTGTCTTTGAGGGCGGCAAGCCGGGCGGGGTCTCTGGCCAGGATCAAAGCCGTTGCGTGGTAATCCTCCAGGGACGTGGTGATCAATTCGGGCATGCCAATTGCCTGGAGCAGGCTGGCGGCGACCCGCCCGGCAAAGGTGCCGCCGGAACAGGTCAGGACCGGCAATCCGGCCCACAGGGCGTCGCTGGCGGTGGTATGGGCGTTGTACGGCAAGGTGTCGAGGAACAGGCTGGCCAGACGGTGGCGCGCCAGATGCTCGGCCAGCGGCCATCGCGGGGCAAAAACAAGCCTCTCCGGCGCAATTCCACGGGCGACGGCTTCACGCCGCAAATGGTCCTTGATCGACGCGTTGGCCTCCAGCAACCACAATACGCTGTCCGGCACCGCGGCCAGCAGACGCATCCAGATCTCGAACAAAGCGGGTGTGATCTTGTAGCTGTTGTTGAAACAACAGAATACCAGGCCGGCTTCAGGCAGTCCGCAGTCGGCTCGTGACGGGGTGGTTTCGGCAAGCGCGCGCCGGGTATCATTGGGTTGATAGCATTCCGGAAGATGAACGATCCGCTCGCTATAAAAGATCTGCTCATCCATCGGCGCGACGATCGGATCGGCAACAATATAGTCGATGAAGTCAGACCCCATGGTGCCCGGGTAACCCAGATAATTGACCTGGATCGGTGCCGGGCGGTATGCCAGGATTTCTGGCCGGGCGTATTGGGTAAATCCTTTCAAGTCAACCAGAATATCAATTTCATGATTTCGAATCACTGTCGCCGCCAAGGCCGGCGTCATCGGCCGAATATCGACGAAATGGTCGAAACCAGCAACCAGCCGCGTGCGCATGGGGCTGCCGTCATCGGGTCCGTAAGAATAACCGGAAATCTCGAACTGCGCCCGATCATGGCGCTCGAACAATTCGGCCATCAGGTAAGCGGTGGCGTGGCGATGAAAATCAGCAGACAGATAGCCGATCCGAATCCGTTGATGCCGCCGGATCGGCCGAGGTTCGGGCAGGGGGCGGATGGCCGCAGTTTTCATGGCACTCCAGGTTTGGGCGCACGTCAACTGCTCGGCCAGGGTCGATGCGGCGGCCAGAAAACTGAAGGGGTCAACTTCATCCGCCTTTCGCCTCACCAATTCAGTAAGAACGCTCTGATCGGCGTGGAGCTGTCGCCAGTCACAGATCTCGCGTCGCAAGGCGATCAATTGACTCTGGGCATGCGGGTAATCCGGCTTGATCCGCAGAGCCTCGGTGTAGCAGGCGATGGCGCCGTTCAGTTGGCCCTGTTCCTTCAGGATGTTGCCAAGATTGTTGAGCGCCGGATGGTAATCCGGCTTGATGCCCAGGACTTCGGTGTACCTGGCCAGGGCGCCATCCAATTTGCCTTGCAGTTTGAGCGTATTGCCGAGGTTGTTGAGCGCCCGATGGTCATCGGGCTTGATGCGCAGGGCTTCGGTGTAGCAGGCGACGGCATCGTCCAACCGGCCTTGCCGGTGGAAAGCCAGACCCAGGTTATTCAGGGCGTCCACAAACCCAGGCTTGATGCGGAGGGCTTCGGTATATTTGGCGATGGCGTCGTCTAACTTGTGTTGCTGGGAGAAGGCCAGGCCAAGGTTATTCAGAGCGTCCACGAACGCCGGTTGGATCCGCAGGGCTTCGGTGTATCGGGCGATGGCCTCATCGAGTTTGCCGTGCTCGAGATAGATGTTGCCGGAATTGTTAAGGGAGGGAACGTAATCCGGCTTGATGCGCAAAGCCCCGGCATAGGCCGCGATGGCTTCATCCCATTGACCTTGCTGGTGTAGTCGCAGGCCGAGCTTGTGAAGGACCCGATGATCGTCCGGAGGATCGGGTTCATCGGGCGGATGGCCGACCGGGTTGGCGGCGCCGGAGGCTTGCGGGGCGCGGCTTGTCAACGGCTGAAGCCGTTGTCCCTGCTCTGCCAGCCAGCGCCAGACGGTGGATATGGCGTGGTGCAGGGATTCGAAGGTTCTGGGACGATCGCCGCGTCGAGCGTGATTTGTCAATCGGGGTATCAAACCGGACTCGCTCACCTGAGGTCTCCGCACCAACGCGGTAGGGATGGCTGATGGTATGAGCAAATAAAGCGGTCACCAAGAAATGAACCACAATAAACGGGCGGAACCTGTCGGCTCCGCCCGTTTATCATCGCATGATCGCTCGCCCCGCTGCCAGGGGAAAGAGACTTACGAGTTGATATTGATGCTGCCGATGGAGGTGTTGTCGGAGACGTCGCCACCATGGGCGCCAATCGACCCGGCGCCCGCTCCGGCGCTGCCGCCGACACCCAGGCCAGCCGCCCCGGCCCCGACCCCGAAGCCGCCCGCCGCGGCCTGACCAACGCCAAAGCCGCCACCGGCCAAAGCGCCTGCACCGGCTTCGGCCCCACCAAACGCTTCGCCGCCGGACTTGCCGCTCTGGTTTACCCCAACGCTCGTGCTGTGCGACATGTGTCTGCTCCCTTCGAGTATTCCGATCGCGCAAGGCACCGATTTGTGGTGCGCAGTTCGCTTCGGCATAGTCGCTTCAGCAAATGGCATGCCGCCCGGTCACCGACCCCCACCGTCCACGACGGATCCTTTTTTATCAATCAGTTGAACGGTTGGGGCCGATGGCCTCCGGGGCGGTGCCATCCAAGATAACGGGACAATGGCTTCAAATGCTGGACGTCGGCGGCAAGCGTGAGGACCCAGGGCGATGTCGCCGATTTGGGCACGCGGCGACCGCTTGGGACGTTATCGGACTCTTAAAGACCGCAGGAGCGCGGACGCTTCCCGGGAGCCAAGCAGCAACTCGACCATCCGGGCTTGCTGGATCAGCAGGCGCCGGGTGTCGGATGGGGGGTGGCCGGTCTTGGCCAGTTCCCCGATGCCCTGCTCGGTGGCCTTGGCGACGGCCGTGACCACGTCGTTGACGGCATGCCGCACCGTGGGCTCGATCCCAATGTCGCGGGCGATCAGGCGCAATTTGCCAAGTTCCCGAGCGTTGGCCTCGGCCGCCACGCATCCGTTGCGGTCGGACAGGGCTTGACCGTTGGCGAGACCGGCCAGGTAGTCGCGGATCGAGACGCTGTTGGCGGCCTCGGCCGCCGCCTTTTCCACCACCGCGCCAATTTCGCGATACGCCCGGTCAAGGGCGGCGGCGTGGTTCTTGAGTCCCAGGGCTCGAAGAGACGTGACCCGGGCCACGTTCAACAGGGCCGCCTCCACCAGGCTGCCCAAATCACGGCCCTCGGTCAGGGACAGTTGGCGGGTTTCCCGACAGACCTGCCCGATACACACGGCAGCGACGTCATTTTGCAAGGCAAACTTGGCACTTGTGTCCAGGGGCAAATCCTGTTTGGTGATCAAAGCCAGCAATTGGCCCGGCTGCGCCGATCGTGCAACCAAAGCGCGAAAACCTATGGCGGCGCTGCCGGGAATCGTTTTTTCCATGGCGGCCAGGATCGTGAACAGGCCCCGGATCTGCTGCTCGTTGAGCTGGGGCAAGGGGCGCGGCGGCAGGTCGAGTACGCCCCGAACGAAAGGGGCCGCGACTCTCAGCATCGTGGCGGCGGTTGCGATCTGGTTGGCCGGCGCCCCGGCCGTTCCGAGCCGTGACGAGGCTCCTCCCGCTTTGGTCAGGGCATCGGCGGCGCGCGGCCAGATGCGTTCGCCCAGCGTCAGCACGATTTGACGTTCGTTGAAGGTGGCCTGGTCGCAAACGGCCTGCAATTGGCGCTTTTCCTCGGCGTCGAAGGGCTCGGTGGCGATGCGCAGGATCACCGGCAGGGTGCCGCGCTGGATGATCCCGGTCGATGCTTTCGGGTCAGGCCCAGTGTCCAGGCAATCCTCGAACGGCAGGACCAGGATGCGCGGCAGGGTCAGGGGGCGGGCGGGGCGGAGAATTCTCAGGCGTGGTCGCGCCTGCTGGACCAGGGCTTCGAACTCGCAGCGCAGTGGGTTGCGCTCAATCAGATTCAACACGGCCAAAAGTTTGGCATCGCGGACGCGGGTCAATAAGGCCTGGATGTCGCCCAGTGTGCCGGTGTTTACTTGGCTTGGTGTCTGCGGCCTGTTCATGTGACCTCAGCTTTTCGTTTCTCGTTCCGTTCAATCAAGTCGACGATGGAAGCCCGGCCACGCCAGTCTTCATTGGCCTTTACAAATAACTTTTGTATGCGACCCTGGTCTGGATCAACGTTAACTTGTAGTCCGGTCCAGTCCATCGCTTCTCTCGGGAGTGCCGGGATGAGGGTTGACATCTCGATCAGGGCGGCCCGGCGGGCATGGTCGCCGGCGGCGATCGCGTCGCTCCAGATGGCGATGATGTAATCCCAGCCGTCAAGTAGCCAGGCGCAACGGAGTGACCGCTCGCGAAGACGCTGCGGTTGTTGGTTGAGGGCCTTCAGCAAATGAATCGCAGTGGCGCATTCCTGATCCAGTTGCTCCAGAACGGCCCGGCTGGCGGTCATCGTAACGTCGATGCTCCGGATCACGAATCTGATGACGTCTTGAATGTCTGAGGGCCCCGACTGGGCCCAGGCGTCGATCTGCGTTCGGGTATCGATAATACGGGTCAAAAGTTGGCGTAAGCGGCCAATTATTGGGCTATTCGGCAAGCCGATTGGATGGAACAATTCACCAATTATTTCAGTTTGTGAGAAAATATTATCAGGATTATCGCCAATTTGTTTAGCGATTTCGCGTAAAGTTCCGCGAATTTGGGTCTTAACCTGGATGTCACCCGATGCGATTTCCGCCAATCCCATATTCGGAATACCATATTCACGGATTAATTGAGCGATGAATTGCATCTGGGTCAGCAGCACTTGCTGGTGCTCGGCCTCTTCGGCGCGTCTGGCCGACTCCGCGGCGGCTATGCCGGCACTGCCATCGGCCACCACTCTTTGAATGACCTGCCGTATCTTGTAGGGATCAAAGGGCGACAGGTCGGTTAACTCGTCCATCAAGAGATGGTCATAAACTGTTACTGGAAAGACCTCCTGGACACCCTCCCAACTCAGGATATAAATGCCACGACCGCCCGATAAATTTCTGACCAAAACCTCCATGCCGCCCGCATTTGTGAGTCTGATCCGGGCAAATTCAAGACCCGGTGTGGTGAAAGGAATGCAGATGCCGCGATCAACAAATGTAACAGGTACAAAATCGTCGAGCGTGCAGGCTTGGCTCATACTTTCAGTTCCTAGTTTAACAGGTGACCATGATTTCGTTACGACACGAAGCATTTACAGTGACGTCAATCCGATATGCTCAGTGTATAATAGACTCGACCAGCGCAAGTCCATGACGCTATCGCGGGATGCTCCTCATTTTTTTTAAAGTCTGATTTGTGTTTCAGGCAATGATCCCGAAACGGGTTGCCGTCAACGCCGCAACCAGGCGTCTCGCGGCGTCGTGCTGACGGTCATCAGGTCGGCTTGTCCAAACTCTGTCTTTGACATCGCCGTCCAGGATTGACCTTCGACCGGTCAGGCGCCATTTCGCGCAGCGAACACGCCGGCTGCCACCGTTGCGCCGGCGGGTACGGGGGTTAAGGACCCGGACGATGACTTCCGAACGTGAGCGGTGCCAGCCGTCGTTGTTGTGCGGACCGACGACACGCGCTTGCATCCGGCCCTCAAGACGATGTAGGTGGTTGCCCCATGGATGAACCCGTTGCCGAGACGCTGGCTGCCGCGGTCGAGCATCACCAGGCGGGTCGCCTGGCGGAAGCCGAAGCGATTTATCGTCGGTTGCTGGAGGCCGATGGCCATCATGCCGATGTGCTCCATCTGCTCGGTCTGGTGGCCGGTGCGACCTGGCGGCCGGACTTGGCGAACGCCCTGATCCGCGCCGCCATCGCCGAGAATGACCGGTCGACGCTTTATCGGTACAATCTTGCGTTGTTGCTCCAGCAAGAGGGCCAGACCGACGATGCGGTGGCGTGCCTGCGGCAGGTGCTGGCGCTTCAGCCCGACCATGCCGAGGCGGCGCATACGCTGGGGTTGGCGCTGCTGGAGCAAGGACGTCCGGAAGAAGCGGTTGAGTCTCTGGAACGGGTGTTGGTGTTTTGGCCCGGGGATGCCCGGGTCTTGAACGCCCTTGGTCTGGCGCTGAGGGCGTTGGAACGGCCCGAGGACGCGGCCGCGTGTTTTCGACGCGGACTGGCGCATGCGCCGGAACGGGCCGAGCTTCACAATAACCTCGGGCTGGCGCTCCAGGCCTTGGGTCAACCGGCCGAGGCCGCCCTCTGTTACCGGCAGGTGCTGGCCATCCAACCCGACTCCGTCGAGGCGACCAGCAATCTCGGTCTGGCTTGCCGGGACCAGGGCCGGTTGGACGCCGCGGCGCTGTGTTTCAGGCGTGCGCTGGCGCTTCGGCCCGACTCGGCGGAAGCGGCGAACAATCTTGGTCTGGTGCTGCGGGCGCAAGGCCGGCTGGCCGAAGCCGAGGCATGCTACCGACAGGCACTGGACGCCAAGCCCGAGTCCATCGAAGCCCATCTGAATCTGGGGAACGTGATGCTCGACCAGGGTCGGCCGGAAGACGCCGTGGCGTGGTGCCGACGGGCCCTGGCGCTGAAGCCGGACCACGCCGCAGCTTATGACAACCTGTTATTTGCCCTGTGTTTTCAGGAGGATGCGGACCCAGCGGCGGTGTTCGCGGAGCATCGCCGCTTTGGCGAAACCCTGGTCGGGTGCTGGCCGGTGCCGGCCTTTGACGGCGATCGCGATGCCGAACGGCGGTTGCGGGTCGGCTACCTGTCGGCCGATTTTCGCCGCAGCCCGTGTGGTCATTCGTTGTTGCCGGTGTTGGAGCATCATGACCACCACGAGGTCGAGCTGTTTTGTTACGACAACACGGCCCGGGCCGATGACATCACCACCCTGTTCCAGCATCACGCCGACCATTGGCGTCCGTGCCGGACGCTCTCCGATGACCGTCTGGCTGGGCTGGTCCGCGCCGACCGGATCGATATTCTGGTGGACTGCGGCGGCCACATGGCCGGTACGCGGCTGCCGGTGTTGGGCCGGCGGCCGGCGCCGGTGCAAATCAGCTACCCGCTCTATCCCAACACGACGGGCGTGGCGGCGGTCGACTACCGGATCATGGACCCCTACTTCGCGCCACCCTGGGTCGATGCCTGGCACAGTGAAAAGCTGGTGCGGTTGCCGGAAACCCATATCTGTTACCGGCCGAGCCGGACCGACATCATGCCGGTTGCGGAGCCGCCCTGCCTGACCAACGGCTTCGTCACCTTCGGCAGCTTTAACAACGTCGCCAAACTCGGCCCGATGACGGTGGCGGCCTGGGCCAGGATTCTCAAAGCGGTCCCCGACGCCCGGTTGATGCTCAAATGGAACGGGTTAGGGCAGGGCAGCGACTCCTGGTGTGCCGAGCGCTTTGCCGACCACGGCATTGATCCCGACCGGTTGATCCTGGTCGCTCCGACGCCGGATCCTTATACGCCCTACCGGTTACTGGACATTGCGCTGGATCCGCTGGCGGTCAATGGCGGCACCACGACTTTGGACGCCTTGTGGATGGGGGTTCCCGTGGTGACGCGGGCCGGCCGGACGCCGTTTTCCCGGGTTGGTCTTGGCCACCTCAGTCAGGTCGGTCTGTCCGAGTTGGTCACCGGGGATGTTGAGGCCTATGTGGCCGTGGCCGCCGATCTGGCCGGCAATCCCGCGCGGCTGGCCGGGTTGCGGGACGGCCTGAGGGAGCGTTTTGCCGCTTCGCCGTTGATGGCGGCGTCGCGCTATACCGGCTATTTGGAACGAGCCTACCGCATCCTGTGGCGGCGTTGGTGCAGGGGCGAGGTGCCCGAGTCCCTGACACTGGCGGCCTAAGGCTTTGCCGGTGGTAACCCCGAAACCGATTGCATTGATGCCCTGCGGAGAGGCAACCTGTCCTCGTCCATCAAGCTTTGTCTTCAGTCTTCAGGAAAGGAATCCGTCTCGTGAATCTCGTGTGGTTGCCCAATGCCAATGGGTTTCTGACGACATGCTGCCGAGGGTGCGTCCTGACCGTGGGTCAGCGCGACGGCCGTTGGCAGTGGGTGGTGGTCATGGGCGGGACTTCCGTCCGTGAAGGGACCGCTTTGACGGTGGCCGGCGCTAAAACCGACGCCATGGCCGCTGCGGTGGAGATCGCGGCCGCGGCCAGCGCGGACGTCGTACCGGCCGTCGCCACAGCGGCCACGGTTGTAAAGTAGCCGATTCGATGGTGTTTGTGCGGGTGAATTTTTGAAGGAATGCTGGGTCGGACCGACAATGCTTCGAAGGCGAGGCTTGGAACCCGAAGCCGGTTAGAATATGATCAAGGCCTATCTTGAGTGAGAGTGTCTTGCCGACCCATTCCGACCAACACCAGAGTCAGGCCATCGAAGGCAAAAACGGTAGCCGCCTTGCCATGCTCAAGCGATCATTCCGGCATCGGAATTATCGGTTGTTTTTTGCCGGTCAATTGGTGTCGCTGATCGGGACCTGGATGCAATGGGTGGCGCAATCATGGCTGGTGTATCGGCTGACCGATTCTGCGGCGCTGTTGGGTCTGGTCGGATTCGCCAGCCAGATTCCGATTCTTCTGCTATCGCCCATCGGGGGCGCTATTGCCGATCGCTTGGCCCGCCACCGGATCCTGCTGGTGACGCAAACCACGTCGATGATTCTCGCGTTACTATTGGCTTTCTTGACGCTCACCGAACATATTCAGATATGGGAGGTGTTCGTTCTGGCCAGTTTGTTGGGGGTGGTCAACGCCTTCGACGTTCCGACCCGCCAGGCGTTCGTCATTGAAATGGTCGGCCACGCGGATCTGCCCAACGCGATCGCGTTGAATTCTTCGATGTTCAACGGCGCCCGGTTGGTTGGGCCAGCCCTCGCGGGCCTAATGGTGGCGGCGGTGGGGGAGGGGTGGTGCTTCCTCTTTAACGCCATGAGCTTCGTTGCGGTGCTGGGGGCGCTGCTGGTCATGCGTCTGCCGGATCGACCGCCCCGTCGTGCCACCGGCAAGGTGATGACGCAGGCGGTTGAAGGGCTGGTCTTTGTGACGCGGACCGGTCCGATCCGTTCACTGCTGCTGCTGCTTGGGTTGTTCAGTCTGGTGGGAATGTCCTACGTGGTGTTGATGCCGGTGTTCGCCGACCGTATTCTGGGCGGCGGCCCCCTGACGCTTGGGGTGTTGATGAGTGCCGCCGGCCTTGGCGCCTTGCTGGGGGCGCTGACGTTGGCCATGCGCCGGGGGTTGGGTAACATCAGTACCTGGATTGCCAATGGCGCCTTGGCATTTGGCTTGGCCCTGTCTCTGTTTGCGTGGTCGACGAACTTCTGGCTGTCGGTGCTGCTGCTGGTCGGCGTGGGCTATGCCATGATGGTTCAGATGGCGTCCACCAACACGTTGGTTCAGGCGATGGTGCCCGATGTCTATCGCGGACGCGCCATGGCCGCTTATTCGATGATGTTTCTGGGCATGGCGCCCATCGGGGCGTTGCTGGCCGGGATGGTGGCCGAGAACACCAGTGCGCCCACCGCGGTTGCCCTGGGCGGCGGCACCTGCGTGATGGCTGCTCTGCTGTTCCGGTGCGGTTTGCCGACCCTGAGAGAAGAGGCCTGTCGGTTGGTGAAGGCTCAAACCGCAATCAGTGACTCTTAACAGGACCTGAAACCGGCTCGTTTTTTGGCGCCGACGATGCGTATAAAATCATCCCAAGCCGTGGCGACCTGCGCGAGCGGGGGATGGCTTTGACGACGGTGTGGCTATGGCGGTGGCGGGTGTTCCCACCCGGTCGGGTCGCACCCCGAGCCTATTCGATAGGATGTGTTGTGAACTCGACATACCCGTCATGAACGAAGCGCCGCAGTTTCCACATATGGCGGTTGATTATCGCGAGGGAGGCGATATAATGAATAAATTAAATGAAGCTACGGTCGTTGATGAAAATATTAATGATGCTGTGCAATATATTCTCGAAGGGAACCGCTGCCATCAGACTGGTCAGTGGTCAGAGGCAGAGAAATTCTACACGTTAGCGATCGAACTTGATCCCAATAATGCCGATGCCTTCTCTCTTAGAGGAACGCTATTTCTGCAATCTGGTCGCATTGCCGATGGAATAGAAGACATCAATGCTTCACTTCTAATTAAACCAAATAATCCAGGCGCCATTAACAATATCGGCATGGCTTTTTATCATCAAGGTAAGCTCGATGAAGCCATTATCCGCTACACCGAAGCTTTACGGATCAAACCAGATTTTGTGGAAGTGCTGAATAACCTCGGAAATGTCCTTTACCGACAAGGAAAACTTGACGAGGCCATGTCCCGTTATACCGAAGCCCTGCATTTTCGGCCAAATTTCCCGAATGTCCTCAATAATCTTGGAAATATCCTCCAAGAACAGGGTAAATGGGAGGAGGCGATTGCCCGTTACACTGAAGCACTCGGGTATTTACCCCATTATCCTGATGCTCTTTTTAATCTGGGCAATGTCCTCCGGAAACAGGGAAAGTTGAAAGAGGCTATTGCCCGCTATACCGAAGCTTTGCAGGTCAAACCGGACTTTCCAGGTGCCCACAATAACCTCGCCAACATCTTCCAGGAACAGGATCAATTGCCCGAAGCGGCCGCCCATTACGCCGAAGCTCTCCGTTTCTGGCCCGATTATCCGGAGGCTTTGTTCAATCTGGGCAATGTCTTTTGGAAGCAAGGCAAGCTTGACGATGCGGCAGCCTGTCACCGCAGGGCCATCGCCATCAAGCCCGATTATGCCGAAGCGTATAGCAGCCTGGGAAATGTACTCCAGGAGCAGGGAAAATTGGACGAAGCGGAAGCCTGTCACCGCAGGGGGCTGGCCATCCAACCGGGCTATGCGGAAGCGTACAGCAACCTGGGCAATGTGCTTGAGGCACAGGATAAATTTGACGAGGCTATCGACCAATATAACCAGGCGCTGCATCTTAATCCGAATTTCCCGGATGCGCTCAACAATCTTGGTAATGCGCTTCGCAAGCAGAGTAAGCTGGATGAAGCCGTAGACCGCTACCGACAGGCAGTTCTGGCCAATCCAAACTTTTCCGATGCGCTCAACAACCTTGGCAATGCAATCGTGGAACAGGGAAAATTGGAAGAGGCGATCGCTTATTACCGCCAGGCGCTGGCCATCCGGCCTAATTTTGCCCAAGTCTATAGCAATCTGGGAAATTTATTTCAGAAGCAGGGTCAGTTGGAAGAGGCGATCGCTCATTACCGCCAGGCGCTGGTCATCCGGCCAGATTTTGCCGAAGTCTATAGCAACCTCGGAAATGTCCTCCAGAAGCAGGGGCAGTTGGACGAAGCCCTAGCGAACCACCGAATTGCCCAGGCGATCAAGCCGGATTATGCCGAAAGCCATTGGAATGAGGCTTTGGCCCTGTTACTGGCCGGCGATTTTGCCACGGGACTAAAAAAATATGAATATCGGTGGAAATTGAAGGACAGCCAATGGCATGGCCATCAGCAGCCATTATGGGATGGTGGCCGATTGGATGGAAAAACAATTCTAATTCATTGTGAACGTGGTTTTGGTGACGATATTCAATTCATTCGTTATGCCGAATTGGTGAAGAACAAGGGTGGGTATGTTGTCGTCATATGTCCAAAACCCCTTGAGGCGTTATTCAGTACGGTTCCTTGGATTGACCGTTTGATCACGGAAACATCGGAAATACCGTTATGTGATTATCAGGTGCCATTAGAATCGCTCCCGATGATCTGTCAGACCACGCTGGACAGTATTCCTGCTCGGATACCCTATCTTGCGGCCGCGCCAGCCCTGGTTAAAAACTGGCATCAACACCTTAAAGGACTCTCGGGAACCAAGGTTGGTTTCGTCTGGCGGGGAAATCATAAGCATAGCAACGACCGGAATCGTTCCATTGCGCCATCATTATTTGCAAAAATTCTTAATAATCCGGAATGCTCGTTCATCAGTATTCAAAAAGGGGCGCAACATGGTGATATTGTAGCCTTTTCTGATCGAAACAATTTTGTTGATGTTGGTGATCGTATAAATGATTTCGCCGACACCGCGGCCATCATTGAAAATCTGGATCTGGTGATATCAGTGGATACGTCGGTTGCTCACTTGGCTGGGGCGCTCGGGAAACCGACTTGGGTGTTGTTGCCGTTTGATCCGGATTGGCGGTGGCTGCTCAACCGATGTGATAGCCCCTGGTATCCAACGGTCAGGCTATTTCGTCAACCAAAGATTAATGACTGGGACTCGGTCGTCTCCGTGGTTGCTGACAGCTTGCAGAAATTTCCGACAAGAAATGAATTACCAAAGCATACGCCATTATGGTTGAGGGTGTTTGGGTTACTGAAACATTAAGGAGTGTATTAAAAGCTGTGATAACCTGCTGAGGAGAACTCTTGCCGGTGATTCACCGCAGCCAATCGCACAACCGGTACCAGCCCATGGCGGCGACCAGCGCCGGTCGCCGCCACCAGGCGCCCCCCGGAAACGGCCTATGGGGAATGCGGGCGAGCAGGTTCAGGCGTTCGGGATCGCCGGCCACCGCTTCGGCAAGAACGGTGCCCGCAAGTGCGGTCAAAGCGACGCCATGGCCGGAATAACCATGGGCAAAAAGCGTGGTGGGCCCCAGACGGCCCACATGGGGCAGGCGGTTGCGGGTCATGGCCACGGTGCCGCTCCAGGAATACTCGATGCCGACCCCGCGCAAGTGCGGGAACACCGAGGCCAGACGCAGTCCGCCGGTCACTTGCGGGTTGGCCGGCACTCTCTGGCCGTAGTTGACGCCGCCGCCGAACATCAGGCGGTGGTCGGGCGTGCGCCGGAAATACTGGATGGTGAAGGTCAGGTCGCACACCGGCAGGTCCGACGGGATCAGCGCCGCCGCGGTCGCGGCTCCCAGCGGTTCGGTCACCACCAGTGTCGTCGACACCGGCATGATCATGCGGTTTAAGGCCGAGGCCAGGGGCTGGTGCTGGCCGTTGGTGGCCACCACCAGCCAGCGGGCGCGAACCCGGCCGTCAGCGGTGGTGGCGACCGGGCTGCGGGTTGTGTCGCCCGGGTCGAGTTCGGTCACGCGGGACCCTTCAAACAGGCGAACCCCGGCTTGTGCCGCCGCCGTGGTCAGCCCCAGCGCGTAGTTCAGAGGATGCAATTGCCCGCCATCCTCGTCTAAGAGACCGCCGCAATAGGCCGGCGAGGCGACCTGCGCCGACATCTGGTCCCGATCGAGCTGCCGAAGGTGCGGGTAGTGATACGACTCGTGCCAGTCCCGCTGCCAGGCTGTGATCTCGGCCAGATGCCGGGGTTTGAGGGCGGCATAGAGCAGTCCGGGACGCAGGTCGCAGGCAATGGCATGGCGGCGGATGCGTTCACGCAGTATGGCCTTGCCGTGCTCGGCCAGCGTCCACAGTCTGTGCGCGTCGGCGCCGCCGACCAGGGCTGCGATCTCGGCCATATCCCGGTTGAAGCCGGAATGAATCTGCCCGCCATTCCGGCCCGATGCCCCCCAGCCGACGCGCTCGGCTTCCAAAAGCACGGTGTCAAACCCGCGCTCGGCAAGGTTGAGCGCCGCCATCACACCGGTGAAGCCGCCGCCGATCACGCAAACGTCGCAAGTCAGGTCACCCGCCAGCCGCGGCCAGGTCTCCCGGCGGTTGGCGGTGGCGGCATACCATGACGGGGCGGAAGGGCTGGGCGGTGACGGAGTCACAGTCGGGATGTCCAGGGACCGGGGGTGTTGTCGTCGGGATTGCGCGCCGGCGCAAAATCGGTGCGGCCCCGGTGGGATTGATAATCCCGGAGCGCCCAGCGCACGGTGGGGAAGGCCAGGGCGTGCCAGGGAATGTCGTCGAAGGCGAACAGGCCCACTTCGGCGCTTTCCGGACCGGCGGCGATGTCCGGGGACAACAGGCGTGCGCGGTAGATCAACTGCACCTGGCTGATCTGGGGATACTCGTAAATCGCCAGCAGTGCCTCGGGGAGGATGCGGGCGCAGGCCTCCTCCCAAGCTTCCCGGGCAGCGCCCTCGGCGGAGGTCTCGTGTTCCTCCATGAAACCCGCGGGCAAGGTCCACAGGCCGCGGCAGGGCTCGATAGCCCGCCGGCACAACAAGATCCGCCCGTCCTCGGCCACCGCCACACTGCCGACCACCACCAGGGGATTCTGATAGGCAATATACCCGCAGTCGGGGCAGACTAGGCGCTCGCGGTCTTCTCCTTCGGGGATGGTGCGAACGCGGGGGCCAGTCTCACGAGTCATCGATCACTTCCACATCAACCTGGACCAGAAGCTTCTGGTTGGCGCCGCCAAAGATCACGCCTCGTACCGGGCTGACATCGTCGAAGTCTCGGCCCCAGGCGATGGTAATGAAATCGGCGTCCACCAACCGGCCATTGGTAGGGCACAGGTCGAGCCAGCGGTCGCCGCCGCACCAGGCCGAGACCCAGGCATGGCTGACATCGGCGCCCACCAGCCGCGGCCGGCCGGGCGGCGGCAGGGTGCGCAGATAGCCGCTGACGTAGCGGGCGGGCAGGCCGAGCGTGCGCAGGCAACCGACGAACAGGTGGGCGAAATCCTGACAAACGCCCCGCCGCCTGGCCAGCACCTCGGCCAGCGGCGTCGACACCGTGGTTGCGGTGGGATCGAAGGCGAAATCCTTATTGATGCGCCGGTTCAGGTCGATCAGCGCCTCTCCGATCGGCCGGTCGGCGCGAAACGACGGCTTGGCATAGTCGGCAAGGTCCCGGGTGGTCTTAACCAACGTGCTGTCAAACACGAACTGACCGATGGCGGTGGCTTCATCGGCACCGGCCAGCGCCCGGGCCAGCGGCCGCAATTCGGTCCACGGCGGAGTCTCGTCGGCGGCGAAAGGCGGCGGCGGGCGGACTTCGACCTCAATCTCGCTCGCGACCTCCAGCCAGCCGTGGGGCTCCTGGACCGCCACGTAAGAGACCGGGTTGCCGAAATAATCCTTATAGTCCCAACGCACCGCAGGGGTTGGCGTGACGGTCAGCAGGCTGCGCCGGCAGCGTTGCCGGGGATGGTTGCGCGTCGCCAGATGGACAAGGTGATGGGACACCGGCACGTCCTCGCCATAGTCGTAGCGAGTCCGGTGCCGGGCGCGATAGCGGACCGCGGCGCCGGACGGCGGCGATGCGGTGGGGCCGTCAGGCCGATCGGGCGAAGGCATGGCTGAAGAAGGCATGGGCCAAATGGTTTGAGACTTCGGGCAGGGTGGCCGCCAGCGTGTCAAGGGCGGTGCGCAGCAGTAACGGATTTCGCACCAGATCAGGTTGTCCGAGCGAGGCCAAACCGGCTTCGACGATGCGAAGGGCGGTTGCGGTCGGGTTATGGGTCGGCGTACCCCGTTGGGTGCCGTCGGTCAGTTCGGTCAGCCGATCACGCAGCAACGCGAGCTGAAAGGCCAGGGAGCGCGGATTGTCCTGTTCGACCAGCAACAGGTGAAGCACCGGGCTGCGCTGGACCGCCGCGAAGTAGCGGGCGCGGTAGGTCATGAAACTCTCGGCGAGTTCCAGCATCACTTCGAGAGTGGCGGACTGGCGGTCTTCGTCGCCCCACAGGACGTCGGTGACTCGCAAGCCGCGCATCATACCGACCACCCGGGAGGCCCGTTCCAGCCGCCGGCCCATGGTCAGGAAACGCCAGCCGGGGCCGCGCGTCATGCTTTCCTGCTCCAACCCGAACAAGGCCGAAAGGCTGGTCACCAGCTCGTCCAGCGGTTCCAGCACCGCCACGCCCTCGGGGGCGCCGTCGAGCGGTCGGCTATCCCGATCGATCTGGATGATGACGCGCCACATATCACGGGACAGCCGGTCGCGCACGCTGTGCGCGGCCCGGTATACCCGCTGGACGTTGGCGCGCAGGCTGGTCGGGTGGTCGGGATCGAAGATCGCGGCGCGCAAAGCCGGCAGAATTTCTCGGGTTGACGCCTCGCCCGAACTCAGTTCGGCCGGAATCATGCCGCCCCAGACCAGAAGGTGCAAGAGGGCACTCAACTCATCGCTGGCCCCGGGCACATCGCCTTCGATCAGCCGGGTCGAGGTGCCGCGCAGCAACCGCACCGCCCCGTCACAGCGTTCGGCATAGCGGCCAAGCCAGAACAGGCCGTCGGCGACCCGGCTGGGCAGGTCGCCCACCATCGGTTTGACTTCGCCGGCCTTCGGTTCCAGGGATCGTTGATCGCCCCGGGGGCCCGACGCCCGGAACGTGACGGCGTCCTGGTGGCGTTCGGACGGCATGACCCAGGTGTCCTTGCTGCCGCCGCCGCTGTGCATGGACACCACCAGCCGCCCGGGCTCGGGCGCCACCCGGGTCAGGCCGCCGGGCATCACCGTATAACCGGAACCGGTGGCCGCCACAAACACCCGGAGGACCACATGATGGGCCTGGAGACCGCGGCCTTGCCACACCGGGGCGGTGGACAGGGTGATTTGTTCCTGGCCGACATAATCCCAGGGGCGGGCGCGCAGGCGGGTCCGGAGCGCGTCCTTTTCGTTGGCGGTCAGGTCCGGGGCGAAAATGGGGTCGAGCACCACATCCCGGTTGGCGCCCTTGATGACCAGATGATCAAGTCGGTCCAGCACGAACGCCAGTTCAGCTTCCTGCCCGCACCACCAGCTGGCCAGGCTGGGCAGGCGCAACTCCTCACCCAGGATATGCCGGCACAAGGTGGGCAGAAACGACTTGCAGGACATGGATTCCATCAGGCCGCTGCCCAGCGCGTTGGCCACCACCACGTTTCCGGCCCGGACCGCCTGAAGCAATCCCGCCACGCCCAACGAACTGTCGGCGCGCAGTTCCAGCGGATCGCAGAAGTCGTCGTCGAGCCGGCGCAGGATCACGTTCACCGGTTCCAGGCCCGAGAGGGTCTTGAGGAACACCTGACGGTCGCGGACCGCCAAGTCCTCGCCTTCGACCAGGGTGATGCCCAGGTGGCGCGCCAGATAGGCGTGCTCGAAATAGGTCTCGGTGTAGGGACCGGGGGTCAGCAGCACCACCCGAGGGGTTCCGGGGCCGGGCGCCAGCGCCGAAAGGGCGTCCCGGAAGGCGATGAAAAAGGGGTTCAGCCGCTCGACCTGGCAATAGCGATAGGTTTCGGACAGCACCTGGCTGACCACCGAGCGATTCTCCAGGGCATAGCCGGCGCCCGACGGCGTGTTGGTGCGATCCCCCAACACCCACCAGCGACCGTCGCCGCCCCGGGCCAGATCCACGGCATAGAAATGGAGATACTGGTTCCCGGGCACCGATAAGCCATGGCAGGGACGACGAAACGCCGGATCGGCATAGATCAGGGACGCCGGCAGTCGCCCGGAGCGAATGAGCGTCTGCGGTCCGTAGAGATCGATCAGCAGGGCGTTGAGTAAGTGGGCGCGTTGGACCACTCCGGCTTCGATCTGACGCCACTCGTCGCCGGTGACCAGCAGCGGAATCAGATCGAGCGGCCAGGGCCGTTCGATTCCCTGCGGATCACCATAAATATTGTAGGTGACACCGTTCTGACGCAACAGCCGCCGCGCCCCTTCCCAACGCTCAACCATCCGGTCGGGATGGATCGGGCCCAGACTGCTGAGAAATTGTTTCCAATGCGGGCGCATGCGCCCTTGTCCCGTCACCATCTCGTCATACGGCGAGATGCTTCGGTCATAAGCCTCGTAGCCGGCCTCTTGCTCGACGTGCGCGGCGGCGGCGTCGGCGGTACGGTGAGAAACGCTGTCAGGATCAGGCAAGGTCTTTTTCGCTGAGAGAGTATTGCTGAGGGAGACGCACGAAAAACGGCATTGGCGCGATCCCCCCACCCGAGCCGGGAAATTTTGGTTTGCGCGTTCCCGGAGTATGCCCTAACCGCCGTTAACGAGCCAGCCCCTTTGAGGTTTTCAAGGACGCCGCCGAAATTGCCCTTTCATTGAGCTATTTTTGCCCGCACTTGACAACATGTCCGGAACGGCGATAGACGGACACCGCCCCGAGCGCAATTCCGGACCGGATCGTCGGTCCCAGGGGATGGGTGGCCGAGCGGTTTAAGGCACCGGTCTTGAAAACCGGCGTGGGTGCAAGCTCACCGTGGGTTCGAATCCCACCCCATCCGCCAGAATCAAAGGGGTATGGTGACGCTCGGGCATGCCGGCCATGCCGCCCAGGCTTTTTTTTTGGCACAATTTGGCACGCTCGATCCCGTCGAACTCCTTACCCGTCGGCGCTTTGAAGGATTGCTTTGCTCACAGGCCATTGAGCATATCGGTTTTTGCGCTGGTGGTGCCGGAGAAAATCAAGTAGAAACAACGTATTGCCGGGAAACACGGTGCCGTGCCCGAGTGCGTCAATCGCGGAAAAACGATGTGCAGACAATAAGTTAGGCCACGGAGTGCTGCCTCTTTTATCTTGCCCTCGGTAGTTGCGCTCCCGTGACCCACCCCAACCTACGCTCCTCTACGATCGGTCAGAGGCCATCGAACCGACCGTTGTAGTGCTTGACACCATATGGCTGATCAGACCATACTAGTGTTCCGACTCCAACGGACCATTCCGACCCCGTTGGGCCGGAACACTAGCCTGTTCAATGGGTTGTGTTGTGCCCTCGACACGATCGTCAGGAACGAAGCGTCTCGTTCACAACACTAGGCGGGAATGAAGGCCGAACTGCTCCACCATCAACGCATCGACTGCGACGACGGTGCAGTCGTGGAAATGGTGCTCTGGCGCGTGCCGTCGCCGGTTCCGCCATCGACCCACGGCCTGAAATATTCCCTGTTCTACGGCCGCCCCGGCGTTCGTGAGGTCGGGTATGATAACGAACGTGGCAAAGGCGATCATCGGCATTTTCAGGCCACCGAGACGGCCTATGCGTTCAGCACCGTCGAGCAACTGATGGCCGATTTCTGGTCCGATGTGCGGGCCTTGCGAGGGAACACATGAGCGACGTCAAGATCACGGTCGGCGGCGCGATGGAAGAGGAAGCCTCCCGCCGGTTCATCGACGCCTGGCACCGGGCGGAGCGCGGCGAGACCTTCCACGAGCGGCACCTGGCCTTCGAAAGCTGGGAGGCCCTCTCCCGCGTCCTGACCGGCAAACGGCTGGAGGTGCTGCGCTACGTCCGCCGGCACAATCTCACCAGCATCCGTGCCCTAGCGAAGGCACTGGGGCGCGACTACAGTAACGTCCATGCGGATGTTCAAGCTTTGACTGCCGCAGGGCTTCTTGACGCCACGGATGGAGGCGTGCGGGCCGATTATGACGCGATCGAGACCAAGATCGCGATTTGATTGCGGAATCGTGAGATGCAGATCATTGATGTGGATAGCTGGGAATCATTCGAGAATCAGTTGAAAGACCTGCGTCAGACTAAAGACTTAAGCGGCGCTCCTGTGCGCCATGGGTTCCATTACTTTGTCCCAGAGCAATCGCGCGGCTCGGGGCGAAGGGGGGCGATTGGTGGCGGGCTCTTTGTTGGGCTGTCTTGTCGCCATGGCTGCCAGCCCCGACAGTCGGATCGCCGTTGGGACCGCGGGCGACGAGACCGGCATGTGGGGATAGTCGTCGAGCGAGCGGGATCAGGCGCAGCCGGTCGACGGGGCTTTGCCCGCCCTGGCCCATGGGAAAGCAGCCTGTCAGCGGTGGCCCGCCGCCGGTTCGGTGCTGGTACCGGCACGGTGCCGAGCAGGTCCCAGCCCCGGGGACGTCTCCCGGGGCTGGGCAGCGTCGCCGAAGGGCCGATTCCCGGGCGTAATACCAGTTCCCGATGAGCCCAACTCATCGGGAACTGGTATCGGCGGCGACTGCCGCCGCGCCGCTCGGGCGGCGTCCCGCTGATAGGTTCCTATCAGCGGGAACTGGTATAAGGTCGAAGGCGATAAGTAAAGGGGCAGACATCACACCCATGGGCGGGCCTCCGGGTTTCGGCCCGTTGCCCTAGGCAAGAGATGAGCCAAGCGGTGGGCCAGGCGGTTCGAAAGGGAGG
>CAIYNU010000085.1 GCA_903927615.1 uncultured Rhodospirillales bacterium
ATGCCAGTTCCCGCTGATAGGAACCTATCAGCGGGACGCCGCACGAGCGGCGCGGCGGCAGTTGCCGCCGATACCAGTTCCCGATGAGTTGGGCTCATCGGGAACTGGTATTATTCGGGCGTGTCGGGGCGAATAGTGTCGGCCAACAGAGACCTCTTTGCGGCTCTTGATGCTGTGAAGAACCCATGGCATGTTCAGCCCTCAACGAGGCGATTACGATCGAAGAGTATCAACGGATATATTATTTCATTTCTAATGAACTATAATTGTTTGCTTAAATATTTTGAAGGATAAAAACATAATGCGCTCATATCATTGGGTTGTGCTCATTTTAGGGGCCATTATCGGAATATATAGCTACCATATCATGACGATTGTTGATCGATGCCAACACGGCTCATTCTGGAACGAAAATGGATTTGATCAGGATAAATTCATGTCGTCGTTGGATAAGAGCGACAATGGATGCGATCACACCGACGATAACGATAGCGGCCCCCCTAATGCTAACGCGGGCTTATTCGCCAATCAAATACTGGCAACTGCAACCGGATTGATGAATACAGAATCCATAATTGCTGCTCTGAAGTATCTCGGGTCGGACAATTCATCAATCGATCATTATATTCAGATGTCCTTTATTGATTCTCTATTCGATAATACCGTGATATTAAAATCTCTGTCGCATGACGTGACGCCATTTGGGCGTTCCATTGCTGGCCTTTTAGGTGAGGTTGAAAGCGGTAAAAATGTCCCATTATGGAAGCTTCGGGAACTTTTACATCTCAATGATATTGGCAGTGTAAGCTTACTGTATATAAGGCTACTTGAGCAGATGAAACACAATTACTTTACCGAAGTAGCGCAAAGCGCGATCAACGAACTTCGTATCAATCCGGAAATTGGTAATGTCTACAGCCAAGTTGTCAAGCAAAATGATCAACCTATTGCACCATCGACGCAGCACGACAATACTGGTAATATCACCCATCTTAGCGATACCAAACAAGCTGAACAAAGTTCTGCGAAATCGTCGGCGCAGGCTTCAGCCAGCATTGTTCCAACACCTTCGCTCGTTCCGTCGGAACCACCATCGTCTGCCAAACAACATTTAACCGGCCCCAGCCCGGATAACAATTCCCCTGCCGTCAAGGCCTCGACCACCACCCCGCCGCCACCTGCGGCGACCTCTGCCACGGCTGCTGTCACAGCCACCTCAACGCTGACGACTGCACCACAGACCGGGATCACGGGTCAGGCGGTGTCGACACACCCGGTTGTGGAAACACCTCGGCCGCCGTCGGGCGTCAAGATTGCGCTCCTGATTGGCATCAATGCTTATTCTGATCCTAAAATACCGCAGCTAGACACGCCGCTTTCCGATGTCGAGAGTGTCGGACAAACGCTGACCGGCTACGGCTATAAGACCATAATTATAAGAAATGCAAAAAAACAAGAGGTGGTGAACGCGTTATTTCAGCTTGGCAACGATTTGACACCTGACGACAAATTAATAATTTATTATGGCGGTCATGGCTATATGTTTTCAGAGAGTAAGCTGGGATATTGGATTCCCGCCGACGCCAATACCATTACTGCGGCATCCTGGCTGTCAAACCGAGATATTACGCAATTCATTGCGCGCATTCGGGCCCATCAGATTCTAATGATTACCGATAGCTGCTATTCCGGTAGTATTATTGCTGGGCATCAGATTCACTCGGCCGCCAAAGGACTGGATGACCTGACCATTCGCAAGCGCCGCACCGTCGTTGTGCTGACCTCAGGCGGCGAAGAACCGGTTGCCGACAATGGACTCAACAACCATTCCATCTTTGCCTACTTTCTTCTTCGTGATCTCGATCAGAAGAAATATCTGATTCATATCGGATTTGATTTATTCACGGATGTTAAAGACTCCGTAACGGCGTCAGTGCCGCAAACGCCGGAATATGGCAGCCTCGGCATCGCCGGACATGACGAGGGAATGGATTACGTTTTTCACAGCCAAACCAGCGATGCGACCGAGGCTGCGAAATCAGCCGCCCTGGCGTCGCCGGACGACGTGGTCAAATTGACGGCAGATGCGACTCACGGTGATGACCGTTCCCTTCAAAGACTGCTTGAACTGGCCCAAGATGGTCATCGAGAGGCCCAGGCGGCGGTCAGTCAAGCGTATCTGAATCGCGAATATTCCGACGAAAATTTCATGCGCGCCACCGCCTGGCAGCGCATTGCCGATCAGGCAGACAAAGATAATACTGAAGGTGACAATCCATCCAACATGAAATGGTCTTCACCCGCGGCCCGGGACATGAAAACTTTTTTGGATGGCATTTACCAACGTTTTCCAGGTCTGAAAGGTTCGACAAACCCGACCCTGTCGGCACCGTAACTGACCGGCGCCCGGGGCGAAACGTCATAGTCACGGCCATCACCCGTCCCCCCCGCACACAATCGCGGTGGCGCCATCGGTGAAGTTTGGTAGGATCGCTGGAACGGAGTCCCAGACAAACACGAGGCCGGCATGCCCAACGATGCTTCGGCGCTGCTGCTGACCGGTCTTGCGCCGTTGGCTGCCCGTTATGACGGCTTGATCCTGGATCTATGGGGGGTGCTCCATGACGGCGAGCGACCCTATCCCGGGGTGCTGGAGTGCCTCGACCACCTCAGCGCGGCCGGCAAGCGGCTGTGCCTGTTGTCCAATGCGCCACGTCGAGTCGGACCGGTCACGGACATTCTGGCCGGCATGGGCATCACCCGGGACCGCTACCACCATCTGGTCACGTCGGGCGAGGCGACCTTCGAGGCCCTGGCCCGCCGGGCCGACCCCTGGCACGCCGGACTGGGCCGGCGCTGTCTCCATCTGGGACCGGCCCATGACCGCCAGCTCTTCGAGGGACTGCCCGACCTGATGCTGGTAAGCGACCCCGGCGCCGCAACCTTCGTGGTCAACACCGGCCCGTCCACCTATGAGGAAACGCCCGAGGACTACGGACCGATCCTGGACGCCTGCGCCCGTCGCGGCCTGCCCATGGTGTGCGCCAATCCCGATCTGGAGGTCATGGTTGGCCCGCGCCGCGTGCTGTGTGCCGGAACTCTAGCCAAGCGATACGAGGATTTGGGCGGTACCGTCCGTTATCACGGCAAACCCCACGCCGCAGTCTACCAACGGTGTCTGGATTTGCTCGGCATCCCCGACCGGCGGCGGATTCTGGCGGTCGGCGACAGTCTGCACACCGACATCGCCGGCGCCACCGCCGCAGGTCTCGACTCGGCCCTGGTCACGGGTGGGATCCTGTGCCAGGATCTGGGCGACCGTTGGGGCAACCCGCCCGACCATAACCGGCTGGCAACGCTGCTGAACGGCGGCCCCTTCCGCCCAACCGCCGTCCTGCCGCGCCTGGTCTGGTGAAAAGAGAAAAGAGAAAAGAGAAAAGATAGAGAAGAGAAGAGAAGAGAAGAGACGCAAAGAGGAGACTGAAATGGCGCTTCGGGCTGTGATCATGGCGATGGCCGGCTGGCTGTTGATGGTCCCGATCACCGTCAACGCGGCCGAAGACACGCCAACCGCTCACTTTTCCGCGAATATGGCCGACCTGAAATCGTCTCTTAAGGCGTTTTCTCAAACCATCGACACTTATAACCAGTCGGTCAAGGCCGTCACCGACTTTGACGTGGATGCCGCCAAGGCCAAAGTCGCGGAAATCAAGGAGCAGATCCAGCAGCTCCTGGAGCAACTGGGCGACAACAGCCCCCTGGCCAAATCCCAGTACGAACTGACCCGCTGGATCGAACGCAACCGGAGACTGGTGCGCACCGACCCCCTGCTCTCGGCCGAGCGCAAGGACCTGCTGGAAAAGGCCTGGGCTTTACGCGCCGACGAAATCCAGCAGGCCGGGGTCGAGATCGTGGCAGCCCGGAAGGCCCTGATTGAACAGCTTCACAAGGTCACGGGCGACGAGACCTTCCTGACCCAACTGCTGTTCCTGGAAAAGGCCGGCGAAGCGGCCACCCTGATCAAGCAGTTTTTGAACGACATCAAGAGCTTTTCGGACTCTCTGCGCCACCGCATGGAAGCCCTGCCACTGCCCGGTCCAGCGTCCTGACCCCACCCCGTTGACGTTGCACGCGCCCCCAGATCGGAAAACGCCCGAGGCCGTGTCGTGTCAGCAAAATTGCCAGGTTAACGGTTTCCAAAGGCCGTCGGCCTTTGGTGGGGTCGTAGGGGCCAAGCCCCTACAAAATGCCTTCGGCGACCAGGGCGTTGCCCTGGACTCGCCAAAGGCCGACGGCCTTTGGAAACCATGACTTTTGCCGTGCAATTATGACCGTCGCTTTCCAGGATCAGGGTCGTGATCTCTTTGCTGGCCTGGGCCGAGCGCCCGGCCAGGACGCGGATCTCCTGGGCCACCACGGCGAAGCCCCGATCGCGGCCAGCACCTGTCGCCGAATCGACCAACGCGATGGCTGGACCATTTGCCACTTCCCCTCTCCAAATGCCTACGCCGCAGGCGTCAAGGACCTTGCCGAAGCAGGCATGCGCCCGCAACCACAGGTGCACCGAGGGCAAACGTCGCAGGTTTATGCCGTTATAATAGAAAATTACGCAGATTGTCTGCCATTATGTTTGTTTTACCATATTTGATTCTCTATTTACGGTAACTAGCTGATAAACTATTCGTATAAATAGAATAACAGAACGTTTATTCGTGATAACGGCGGACAACGGTTGACCCGCTGTGCAGGCTTGGCGATCGGGTTCCGACTTGACCAACGTCAAGGCCGCCCGCGGCCGAATCTGATTGCATCCGCCATCGAAGCAAAATCGATCATTGCCGTTCACCTCCCGATCTCTGGAGAATACCGTAAATGTTTTGTTATCAATGCGAGCAAACGAGTCGCGGCACCGGCTGTACGAGCGTTGGGGCCTGTGGCAAGGATCCAGAAACCGCCACTTTACAGGATCTTCTGGTCGAGGGCGTCAAGGCGCTGGCGGCGCGGTTAGCGCCGCTGGCTTCTGGTTCGCGCCCGGCGCAGGCGGCGGCGCTGATCGAGGACGCGCTGTTCGCCACGGTGACCAATGTCAGTTTCGATCCCGAGCGGATTGCCGTGTTGATCCGCGAGGTCGCCAGCCTGGCGGGGCCGGAGTCTGGATTTGTGCCAGCTTCCACCATGGCCGGTCTGTTGGCACAGGGCGAAGCTGTGGGCGTTCTGTCCAGACGACAGAAGGTGGGGGAGGATGCCTCCGCGCTTCAGGAATTGCTGACGTACGGCATCAAGGGCATGGCGGCCTATGCTCACCACGCCCGCCGTCTGGGCTTTTCCGACCCCAGCGTCGACGCCTTCGTGGTGGAGGCGCTGGCCGTCCTGGCTCAGGGGGAAAGCGACATCAGCGCCCTGCTGGGGCTGAATCTGCGCTGCGGTGAGGCAACCGTGGCGACCCTGGCCCTCCTGGACAAAGCCAACACCGAGTCCTACGGCCACCCGGTTCCGACGCAGGTTCCTTTTGGACACGGTCCCGGCAAGGCCATTCTGGTGTCGGGCCACGATCTGGCCGACCTCAAGGCGTTGCTGGAACAGACGGAAGGAACCGGGATCAACATCTATACCCATGGCGAAATGCTGCCGGCCCATGGTTATCCGGGACTGAAGAAGCATAAACATTTAGTCGGTCATTTCGGTGGCGCATGGATGCTCCAGCGTAAGGAATTCCCTGATTTCCCAGGCGCTATCCTGATGACGACCAACTGTATCCAGCGGCCGATGGAAAATTATGCGGATCGTTTATTCACGGGCGGTTTGGTGAGTTGGCCCGGCATTAGCCATGTTGTCGGCCATGACTATTCTGCGGTGATTGCCGCGGCGCAGGCTGCACCAGGCTTCGCCGATACGGTGAACGCCGGCGAGCATCAGGTCGGCTTTGGTCATCACACGGTGCTTGGGGTGGCCGACGTGGTGATCAATGCGGTCAAGTCCGGGGCGCTGAAGCGATTTGCCCTGATCGGCGGGTGCGATGGGTCCGATACCGAACGATCCTATTTCACCGACTTGGCAGCGGCGCTGCCCCAGGATTGGGCCATCCTCACCCTTGGCTGTGGGAAGTTCCGCGTCATCGGCAAGGATTATGGCACCATCGGCGGATTGCCCCGGCTGCTGGACATGGGTCAGTGCAATGACGCTTACTCGGCGGTCAAAGTGGCGTTGGCGCTGGCCGATGCCTTTCAATGCGGCGTGAACGACCTGCCGCTCAGCCTTGTCATCTCCTGGTACGAGCAGAAAGCCGTGTGCATCCTGTTGGCCCTGTTGCATCTGGGGGTGAAAAACATTCGCCTTGGGCCGACCCTGCCGGCATTCGTCACCCCGGCGGTTCTGAAGGTGTTGGTTGACAGTTTCAATGTGATGCCGATCGGGACCGTCGAAAACGACCTGAAAGCGATGGCGGCATAACGGTCAATTGGCAGGTCTATACGAGCGGTGCCGTGATGAGGTGCGACGGCCGGCCATTGTGAACGGCCGGCTGTCGCATGACGTTAATTCATGCAACATGAAGATCGTCTTTGTTATTTACGCACCATTTGACTCAGGCTCCCGGCCAAGCCTCGTCCTTCAGGTCGAGGTCTTTCTGGGGAGCTTCGCTCAAATCCGTCATTGGCGGTAAATGAGCGAAAGTCTTTCGTCTTGGTTGGAAGCCTCGCCATTCATGGCGAGGAGGATGTCAACCGTTTGACAAGATTGGTGGAAGGGGAAGGATTCGAACCTTCGTACGCTGACGCGGGCAGATTTACAGTCTGCTGCCTTTAACCACTCGGCCACCCTTCCTTAGCGTGCCTGTGCGGGCTGCCCTGGAGTTCGCGCATAATCGCGATTTCCGGCCGGTTGTCAACGGCCTCGATGGGGGGAGACAGCAAAATCTTGTGGGATGCGCTCCGGACTGGTTCTGGGGGGGAGGATGGGCTATGGTCCGGCCATTCCTTATCAGACAACCGGTAGTCGACATCCGAATATGGGACAGATGGAACCTCGGCCGGCGCGGGAGCCGGTGTGTCATGATCAGCCGGCGCAGGTGCCGGGGCGCAATGATTGGAGCGTGGACGAGCTGGTGGCGATCTACGAGACGCCGTTGCTCGACCTGATCGACCATGCCAGCCGTGTTCATCGTCGGCACCATGACCCCCGCGAAATCCAGCGCGCCGCCCTGTTCAGCATCAAGACCGGCGGCTGCCCCGAGGATTGCGCCTACTGCCCGCAGTCGGCCCACCATGCCGAGGTCAAGCTGACCCGGGAGCGCATCCTGGACCCGGCGACGGTGGTCGCGGCGGCCGTCGAGGCCAAGGCCGCGGGGGCCTCGCGGTTCTGCATGGGCGCGGCTTGGCGGGAGGTGCGCGATGGCGCCGAGTTCGATGCCGTTCTGGACATGGTCCGTGGCGTCGCCGCCATCGGCATGGAGTCGTGCGTGACCTTGGGCATGCTGCGGTCCGATCAGGCCCGGCGCCTGGCCGAAGCCGGCCTGACCGCCTACAACCACAATCTGGACACCAGCCCCGAATTCTATGGCCGCATCATCGGCACCCGCAGCTACCAGGACCGGTTGGAGACGCTGGCGGTGGTGCGGGCCGCGGGCATCAAGCTGTGCTGCGGCGGCATCATCGGCATGGGCGAAAGCGTTCGCGACCGGGCCGCGTTGATCCAGGTGCTGGCCTCCCAGACCCCCCACCCGGAAAGCGTGCCGATCAATGCCCTGGTGCCGGTGCCGGGGACGCCCATGGCCGCCCGCCCGCCGGTGGAGCCCCTGGAACTGGTGCGGATGGTCGCCACCGCCCGTATCGCCATGCCGCACAGTCAGGTCCGCCTGTCCGCCGGCCGCCGCAATCTGACGCCCGAGGCCCAGGTGCTGTGTTTCCTGGCCGGCGCCAATTCCATCTTTTCCGGTGAAAAATTGTTGACCACTCCCAACGCTGAAGAAGACGGCGACGTGGCTTTGCTCCGCGCCGTCGGAGCCTACCCGTAATGGCGAAACAGCCCCCGTCGGCGGCGCCGCCGACCCGCAGCGCCAAGGCCGCCCGGCCGACCTTCCTCTACGGTCTGCACAGCGTGGCCGCGGCCTGGCTCAATCCCGAGCGGGAATGCCGGCGCCTGCTGGGCACCGAAGCCGCCATCGCGTCGTTGGAACCGATGCTCCACAAGGCCCGGACCCAGGGCCTGGCCCGGCCGGCGCCCGTCACCGTCGGCCGCCCGGAACTGGACAACCTGCTGCCCCAGGGCGCCGTTCACCAGGGCGTGGCGCTGGAGGTGGGACCGCTGCCCGAGATGGACCTGGACGACCTGCTGCGTCTGCCCGAAGAGCAGCGCCCGGGCGCGGTGGTGGTGCTCGATCAGGTCACCGATCCCCATAATGTCGGTGCCATTCTCCGTTCGGCCGCGGCGTTTGGCGCCGGGGCGGTGATCGTCACCGAACGCCATGCCCCCGAAGCCACCGGGACGCTGGCCAAAAGCGCGTCCGGCGCGGTGGACCTGATTCCGCTGATCCGCGTCACCAATCTGGCGCGGGCGCTCGGCGACCTCCAGAAGTCCGGCTACTGGTGCATCGGTCTGGACGAAACCGGCCGTCGGTCGTTGCCGGAACTGGACCTGACCGGCCGGATCGCCATCGTCCTGGGTGCCGAAGGGTCTGGCCTGCGTCGCCTGACCCAGGAGCGTTGCGACGACCTGGCCCATCTTCCCACCACCGGCGCCATTGCGACCCTGAATGTCTCCAATGCCGCCGCGGTGGCGCTCTATGAATGGGTGCGGAAGCGAAAGGCCGGCTGACCGCAAGCAAGGACTTCGGCATGTCCAGAAGCAGTATGGCGGGCAAGCTGTATACCGCCCTGATGTTGAAGATGTTGCATGGCGGCGGCGAGGTGGCCACGATCCTGGATGTCGGTGTCGGCGATGGCGCCTATCGGGACCTGATCTCGCCGCCTTTGCCGGCGGTGACCTGGATCGGTGTGGAGGTCTGGCAGCCGTACATTGAACAATTTCGGCTGTGCGAACGCTACGATCGGCTGATCCGGTCCGATATTCGGGCGCTGGACCCGCAGACGCTGCCGGCCGTTGATGTCACGATCTTTGGCGACATTCTGGAGCATATGAGCAAGAGTGACGCTCAGTCGGTGGTGGAGCGGTTTCTTGCCAAGTCCCGGTTCGTCATCATTTCGATTCCGATCCGGCTTTATCCCCAGGACGAGGTTAACGGCAACCCGTTCGAGGTTCATGTCAAGGATGACTGGTCCCATCACGAGGTTGTCCGAAGTTTTCCCGGGATTGCCGCGGCCTGTCTGCATTTCGACATCGGCGTCTATTTCCTGTCGGGCACGCCCGAGGGGCGTCGGACATTGGCGACGCTCCAGTCGCTGGTTTCCGATCTGGTGAACAAGCGGTCACCGGGAGAACCGTTACGCTGGCCGCGGGTGTATGCCGGCCAGTAGACGGTGAGCATGCAACCCTTGACCCAACCCCGAAGTTTCGGGACACTTCCGGTCCTGTCCACCGAACGGTGGTGGTTACCACAGGCGGCGCCCTGATGTCGTCTCCGTCCGAAACGCGCAAAGCCCGGGCCGCCGATCCGGGGCCGGCGCCCTCGTTGGAACCGCCGGCATTCGGCGATGCGGCCGGCATCGTCGGCCAGTTCGGTCCCGGAGCCATGCCGCGCCGGCGCGAATCCCGGGTGGTGTATACCGTGCCGTGTCACGCCGGGTTTCGCGGTGCCGTGCTGACGCTGGCCAAGGGGCGCGGGGTGGCCGTGGCCGAACTGGTGCGCATGGTCCTGGCGCTGGTCTCCCCCGAACGCCGTGCCGCCATTCCCGACCCCGGCGAACCCGGTCCCGGCGAGTCCGAGGCGTCGGCGGTTGGTCCCCGGGGTGCCCCCTCCCTGTCGCCGTCGCGACCGACCCTGGTTCCGACCCTGGTCCTGCGACTGGTGCCCGGCCTCGACCATGCCACCATCCGGCAGGCGTTGGCCCTGGCCCTGGTGCTTGATGATCCCAAGAGCCATCGCCTGATCCGGGAAGAGGATCATCGCCGTCTGACCGTCAGTCACGAGCGGTTGGAGCATCGCAACCGGGCCCTGGCCGTCGCCGTCGAGCGACTGGCCTTTCGTCCGCGGGCCCGGCTTCTGAGCGTCGGCGACGCTTTGGGGGTGCTGGGGTTCACGGGGGAGTCGGACTGGGACGAAGCGGCGGTCTCGAAACGCTTTCGGGAACTGGCCCCGATTTTTCACCCGGATACCGGCGTCTTACCGTGTCGTGAACGGATGGGGCAGTTGATCGAGGCGCGGAATGTGCTGGTCGGGCATTTGCGGCGGTTGCGGTAACGTCAGAACTGACCCGACAGCCGGTATCGGGGGCCTGGCGCCCGCGCCCCCACCAGGGTTTCACCC
>CAIYNU010000086.1 GCA_903927615.1 uncultured Rhodospirillales bacterium
GCAGCGGCGCCCGTCACCGCCGTTCCGCCGCCCGCGCCATTGCGGGTTGGCCAGAACGGGCCGTGGGCGTGGTTCCGTCTGGTCCAGGGCCGGATGCAGCGCACCGCCGACCGCTTCAGCTTCACCGTCGCGGCTGGCAGTGGTTCGGCGAGTCCGCGGGTGACTCTGGAAATGCGGCCCAGCAGCGTCATCAATCCCTTTTCGTTGACCGAACTTAAGGATTTTCGGTGTCCAGCGTCGTTCTGAATGGCCAGGGAGCCGGCGGGGTACGGTCGGGATTCTTCGGCAAGCTCCCCGCCCGCCGCGATTTCGTGACCGGCAATCTGCCGGGCGCGATTACCGAACCATGGCACGACTGGCTGGTGGATGGCTTGGTGCGCAGCCGGGAATTGATCGGTGACGATTGGGCCGATGCTTATCTCAACCTGCCGGTGTGGCGATTGGCCTTCTCCGGCGGGTTGTGTGGCGACGGAGTGTTGGCCGGAGTGATGATTCCCAACCTTGACAAGGTGGGCCGCCATTTTCCGCTGCTGATCGGTGCGGTGTTGCCTGCCGATGTCGGCGCCGGGGTCGTGTCGGTGGCGCTGGCGGACTGGTACGAGGCGGCCGAGGCGCTGGCCCTATCGAGTCTGGAGCCGGGCTTTGTGTTTGAAGAGTTCGAGCGGCGCGTCGGGGCGCTTCCGATCCCACAGACCTTGGGGGGCGTGCCGTTCACCGCCGGTGACGAGGGCTTGGATGTGCAGGTCGGGGAGGCGTGCGGTTGGAAATTGCCGACGCCGCCGGACGGCAGTCCGGCGAGCGCCTATGCCGGCCTGCTGGACAGCATGGCGTTCTCGTCCTTCGGGCGCTATAGCGTGTGGTGGACGGCGGGGTCGGATCGGATGGACCCGGCTTTGGTGGTGTATCCTGGCTTACCGAGCGCCACCGCGTTTGCGGCGTTGCTTGATGGCCGGTGGAGCGAGCGAGGATGGGGTGTCCCTCCGGTGGGGACACCCGGGCCGGCGTCGGTGTGCTAAGGCTGTTCAGAAGGGAACCGGGCCCGCGTCCGTCACACCTTGATTGGCGCTTGAATCCATGGCGCCGGTGCGCCATCGGAAGTCCGCCTTCCCTTGATCGGAACATGGCCTTCCCTTGATCGGAACATGGCCTTCTTTTGATCGGAACATGGAATGAGCGAAGACTATCTCCAAGCCGACCGCCTGCTGACCATCGAGACGCTGCTTGGCCGGGACACGCTGCTGCTCGAGGCGTTCCGTGGGCACGAGGCTTTATCTCAATTATTTAGCTATGAATTCACGGTTCTTTCCACTCGTGACGATATCAAACCCGAAGAATTGGTTGGTAAACCGATTACCGCCACTTTGCGGACCGATGATGACGGGCGTCGCTATTTTAACGGGGTGATCCGCCGATTGATTGGTGGGCCGGCGGTGGCCCGGCAGTTTCGCCGATACCGACTGGAGGTGGTCCCGTGGTTATGGTTCCTGACCCGGACGAGCGACTGCCGCATCTTTCAGAACAAGACAGTTCCCGATATCGTCAAGAGTATTTTTACCGAACTCGGTTTTGACGCCTTTGAGACCAGTGGTCTGACTGGTAAATACGTCCAGCGCGAGTACTGTGTACAGTATCGGGAGACTGATTTTGCTTTTGTCAGCCGATTATTTGAAGAAGAAGGTATATTTTATTTCTTTACCCATGAAAATGGTAAACACACGCTGGTTCTAGCGGACCGACCGACGATTTTTCGATTTTGCGGCGAAAATCGCATTAAATATAGTGGTTCTGATATTCTGGAACACCATATCTCAACGTGGGAGCATCAGTACCAGTTCCAACCGGGCGCCTGGGCTCATGGCGAATTTAATTTCGAGACCCCGCGTTTGGACCTGACGACCCAAACCCGCACGGTGATTCCCCTGCCTGGTGTCGAACACTTCGAACTGTATGACTACCCGGGACTTTATCAAAAAAAGCCCGATGGCGAAACTTTGGCAAAGGTCAGAATCGAGGAGCAGGAGGCATCGTACGATACGGTGCTGGCCGACAGCAATTGCCGCACCCTCTATGCGGGTGGAAAATTCACGCTTTCGAAACACGACAGTCCGATTGAAACGGGAAAAAGCTACGCGATTATTGCCGTTGAGCATGAGGCGTCGGCGCCGAGTTACCTCGTCGGTGGTGGTGAATCCTATTACCGTAACCATTTTTCCTGCATCCCGGCATCGGCGCCGTTTCGGCCAAGCCGAACCACGCCCCGTCCGCTGATTCATGGGTCTCAGACGGCGATTGTGGTGGGGCCAGCCGGTGAGGAAATTCATACGGATAGGTATGGTCGGGTTAAGGTTCAGTTTCACTGGGACCGCTACGGCAAATATGACGAGAAAAGTTCTTGTTGGATTCGCGTCTCCCAGAGTTGGGCCGGGCGCCAGTGGGGAGCGCAGGTGTTGCCCCGCATTGGCATGGAGGTGATCGTCGAGTTCTTGGAGGGCAATCCCGATCGTCCCCTGGTCACCGGCTTTCTCAACAATGCCGACGGCATGCCGCCTTATGCGCTGCCCGGGGAAAAGACCAAATCCGCGTTTAAGACCCGGTCGTCACCCGGCGGTGATGGCTTTAATGAGGTGCGCTTCGAAGATAAAAAGGGCAACGAGCAGGTCTTCCTGCACGCCGAGCGGGATATGGACGTGCGGGTCAAGGCCGATCGGCGCGAATGGATCGGGGCCAATCGGCACCTGATCGTCACGAAGAATCGACTGGAGGAGGTCGACGGCGATACCCATGTCACGGTTAAGGGCGATCATCACGAAAAAGTCGGGGGTGGGGTTTCGCTTAAAGTCGGGATGGAAGTCAACGAAGACGTTGGGATGAGTTACCTTCATAAATCTGGCCAGAACATCGTGTTTGAAGCCGGCATGATGATTTCCTTCAAGGTCGGCGGTAACTTCATCACCATCGGACCGTCCGGAGTGATGATCAACGGCACGACGGTTTTGATCAACAGCGGCGGCGCGGCCTCGCCGCTCAGCGCCAATCCCCAACCGCCGGATCCGCCGGACATTGCCGACGATGCCAAGCCCGGCGAAAAGACCGATCCGCCGCCGCCGAAGCGCCTGCCCGAACCCGGCAAGATGAACATCGCGCTGGTCCAAGCGCATGTCATGAAGGCGGCGGCCGTCAATGGTACGCCGTTCTGTGAAAAATGCGCCGAAGCCGCAGCGGCCGAGGCTGCCCGGGGAGGTTAAACACCATGGCATCGCCCGTTATGGGTCCCGACTCTCTGCGCCGGTTGCTTCAAGTGCTGTATCCCGAAGTCGGTGTCCATCAGGCGCCGCTTCATCTTTACGCGGTCCTTGATGCGGCGCGCGACCCGGCGATTTATCGTGCTCTTTATGATCGTGAGCGTGAGGTGCCGATCCGTTGCCTTTACCAGGGCGATATGGCCCAAGACTTATCCGAGGTGGCCCCGTATCTGGTTCAACTCGACCGGGAAGCGCCGTTTACCACTTGGCTGCTGGAAAACGGTTGGGGCCAAAGCTGGGGCATTCTGGTTCGTTCGGCCGAGCCCTTTGACGATGTGCGCCGTCACTTCCGGAAGTTCACCGTCGTCAATACGGAAACCAGTAAGACGCTGTTGTTCAGATTCTACGATCCGCGGGTTTTACGGTCCTTCTTGCCGATCGCCACGCCGGATCAACGGCGGCAGATGTTCAGGAGTGTCGAGCGTTATATTGTCGAAAGCGAAACCGCTGACGCCGCCACCGAATTTCTGGTGCTGAAGGACGGGTTGCGGGTGGTCCGGCGGGAGTTGTGACGCCGGGGGCTGGTTCCGTTGGTGCCTTGGCTTGCCCCCCGGTTCCGTTGTCATCCTCTTCGGCTTCGATCATCGAGACGACCGGCGCGGGTTCATCCGCCGATAATCACGGTGGGGGACCCGGTGGTGATCACGCCGCCATGGACCGTTTGGTCGCCGATGCGGGCCGCGGGGCGACCGCCGATCATGACCGTTGCCGATCCTTTGACGATGACGTCGGGGGGGCCGACGCACACGCACTGGTCGCCCACCACCGAGGCCGGGAGGAAGCTGATCAGCACCGCGGGCACGCAGGGGCTCACGATCGGACCGCCGACGTGCGGCACCACCCCGGTGACCATCGGGCAGACATGCATATCGGTCAGTCGTGCGGCGGGCGGCATGTCAGCGGCGGCCTGGGATGCGGGTCAGGTCAGTGCTCATGACAGTGCCCCGGTTGTCGGCTTGCAACCCAGACATTAGGCGCCGGTTGCTCCATGGGTCAAGGCCGAATCACCGGCGGCGGTTGGCTCGGTCGCGACCCATACGGTTACGCCCTGGCGCCGTAAACCCCCGAGAGCATGGGAGGGTCTTGGGGCGGAGGGACAGGACGGCCCGCTGCCGGGCCGGTGTCGCGGAAATCCCGCAAGATGTCGCGTTGGGGCACACCGAGTCGTCGGAACCACCCTGTCAAGATGGACAGTTCGAGAGGTACCTTTGGTCGAGAGGGCGCCGTCGGGGCGGTGCCGAGGGGACGGCCGACCAGGGTGGCTCGCCCCTTGATCCCTGAGCGATGGTAACAGTTCGGTGTCGTGTGTTGCTGATGCCGGAATGGCGTCGACGGGCCGAACGAAAGGTTCGGACCGAAGTCGATAATGGAGTGGGGCGGCGCAGGACCGCTTTGCCGGTTCACTACCATTACAGATGGCATTGTCGGGTATGCTGACCAGCTTTCGCAACCCAAGGCGTCCCGAAGAGGGGCGATGAGAGGCCGTGTGGCCTTTCTTTTGACTTGAACCGGCGATGTCGTGGTCCTTGATCGTCAGCACTGACGATGGGATCCGTTTCGGTGTGCTGGATGATCCTGATGGTAGTCACTGGGTACTTTAAGAAACTTTACATAAAGTTGTGCGTAACATAATCCAGGCTGAATAACTGAAGAGCCGGTAAGCACTGTGACAAGCTCATGGGGGATGCCCAGTGTGACATCTGGGCGGAAGCCCATTTCCGAGCTACCGGAAAAAAATGATTTTTACGGAGGATATAATGCCATTATTAACCTGGCAAACGGAAAATGAACAACTAATAATGAAATATATCGTCACATACGATTTGATTTTGGTGGTGCTGTCGATTGCGACCGCCATTTTTTCCTCTTATGCCGCGTTGCGGCTATCGGTCGGAATACAATTTGCTACCCAGCGTGCCGAGCGTTTCGGACTGTTGGCAGCAGGGGCGGTGGCGCTGGGTGGGGGAATCTGGGCCACGCATTTTATTGGTATGTTGGCGATCAGCCTGCCGTGTCCTGTAAATTATGACCTGTCTGTAACGCTCATATCGATTTTACCCGGAATTGTGGCAGCCATAATCGCGCTCACCATCATAGCCAGGACGACCGCAAGTTGGACGGTGATCGGGATCGGCGGCTGCGTGTTGGGAATCGGGATCACCGTCATGCACTATTCCGGCATGGCGGCTATGCAGATGAATGCGCTGCCGCTCTACGACCCCTATCTGTTTGCGCTGTCGATCATGGCAGCGATCGCGGTTGGGGTGGTGTCGCTCGCCGTATCCATCCACGGGCGGCGTTGGTTGGCGGGGGAGGCGGTTCTGCCGGACGCCTTGGGCGCGGTGGTCATGGGGAGCGGCATTTCGAGTATCCACTACACCGCCATGGCCGCGGTGTCGTTCGCACCGGGAAGCGGCGCCACCGCAACCCAGGACGGCCTGAATCCCGGGGTCCTCGCCATCGTCATCGTCACCGTGACCGTCCTGCTGATCAGCGCCGTGGTGTTCGGTTCAATGGCGCACCGGTATCGGACCCTCGCGCGAACCCTCGGCGTTGCCAACGAGCGACTTCGCCAGATTTCCAAGGCGTTCGATACAACCATCGAAAGCGTGATGATCGCGGGGCCCGACGGTACGCTGCTGTCGGTCAATCCGGCGTTTACCCGGATCACCGGCTATTCGGAAGCCGAGGCCAAGGGCCGCAACCCCCGTTTTTTGAAATCCGGGGTCCAGGACGAAGCCTATTACCGCCGCATGTGGGAGGATGTTAAAAACACGGGTCATTGGCAAGGTGAAATCTGGAACCGTCGAAAGTCTGGGGAAATTTATCCGCAATGGCTGACGATCAGCGCCATTCGTGAAGGCACCGATAAAATCCAAAGTTATGTTGCGGTTGCTTCCGATATTTCATCCATCAAGCAGACCCAAGAGGATATGAACCAGTTGCTGCGCCGCAGCCAGACGGTTCTGGACTCCGCCGGCGAGGGTATTCTTGGCATTGGCACCGACGGTGAGGTGGTCTTCGCCAATCCCGCGGCAAGCCTGATGCTGGGGTGGAGTCACGCCGAACTCTTCGGCCAAAACCTGCACAACCTCATTCATCACACCCGCGCCGACGGTTCGGTGTATCACAGTGCAGGCTGTCCGGTGATGGCGGTGTTGGGCGACGGCAAAACCCGCAATCTCGAAAACGACCATTACTGGCGTAAAGACGGCAGTGGATTTCCCGTGGACGTTACGGTAGCGCCGGTGATGGGCGGCGATCGCGTGACCGGCGCGGTGGTGGTGTTTCGCGACATCACCGAACGCCAGCGCCATGAGCGGCGGATGCGACTTGCGGCCCGGGTTTTCGAATCCAGTCCCGACGGCATCGTCATCGCCGACCGCCGGCACCGCATTCTGTCGGCCAACCCGGCGTTCCTGGACGCCTTTCACTATTCCAGGACTGAACTTGAAGGCCGCCGGCCCAATCAGTTGTTTTTGGGAGCGATGGACCGCGCCCAATTGCGGCAAATGTTGAAGGCGCTGGCCTGGCCGGGCAGCAGCGAAGCGGAAGTGGTAGCGGTTCGAAAGACCGGTGACATTTTTCCGGCTTTGGTCAAAGTATCCGCTGACCGCAACCCTGATGGTACGGTTTCTCATTACGTCATGATTGTCTCCGATTTGAGCGAAGCAAAGTCAGCGCAAGATCGTATCGATTATTTGTCTCGATACGACGCCTTAACCGGCTTGCCGAACTTACGGATGCTGACGGATTACTTTGCCATTGCCGGTGGCGCGGCCTTGCGTAGCGGCAGCGGAATGGCGCTGATTTCGTGTAACCTTGATAATTTCAAGCACATTAACGACACGCTTGGGCACGCGTTGGGCGACGAATTGCTGCGAGAGATCGCGAAACGCCTGAAAGGTTGCGTCGCCATCGGGACCGGCGACATTGTTTGTCGGTCCGGCGGCGACCAGTTTCTGATTCTGTTGGTGGATGCGCCATCGACGGACGCGGTCACCGCGTCCATTTACGCTATGCGCGCCGTCGTTTCGGTTCCAACCCAATTAAATCGCTATCCGGTTTCGGTGACCGCCAGTTTTGGCATTGCCCGCTATCCCGACGATGGCGAGACCTTCGACACCCTTTTCCAAAAAGCCGATGCCGCCGTTTATCATGCCAAGCTGGCTGGTCGTAATACCACGCGCGTATTCAATTCAGCAATGATTGACTACGCAACGGAACGCCTGACATTAAAGAATGATTTGCGTTTTGCCATCGAAAGAGATGAATTTTTGCTTCATTACCAGCCATTGGTTGATCTTGGGAGCGGTCAAATCGTTGGTGCCGAGGCTCTGTTGCGCTGGCAGAGTCCGGACCATGGCTTCACGCCGCCCGGTCGCTTCATCCCCATCGCCGAGGAAAGCGGTCTGATCGTGCCGATCGGACAATGGGTGCTGCGGCAGGTCTGCCGGCAAGGCCAAGTGTGGCGTGAGGCGGGCCTGACGAACCTGAGATTGGCGGTGAATATTTCGGCAATCCAATTGCGGAGCCCGAATTTCGTCGAGATGGTCAAGCAGGTGGTCGAAGACTCGGGGTTGCCGCCGGAATGGCTGGAACTTGAACTGACGGAATCGGGGCTGATTGCGGAAGGCAATCAAACCTTCGACGCTATCAATGAACTGAAGCGTTTTGGCGTCCGGCTGGCGATCGATGATTTCGGGACCGGTTATTCCTGTCTGGCCTATCTTCAGAAACTGAAAACCGATAAATTAAAGATCGACCGTTCGTTTGTCATGGCACTGTCGGCCAACGGCGAATCTGACGCCATCGTGACCACCATTATCCAGATGGCGCGAACTCTTAACATGACGACGCTGGCCGAGGGTGTTGAAACCGAGGCGCAGGCGGAATTACTGAAGCGTTATGGCTGTAAAGAAGTCCAGGGCTACTTTTTCGGGCGCCCGGTTCCCACTGACGAGTTCACCCAGCTTGTCCAGTCGTCACGGGACAAGCACAGCCTGGTGTTGGATGGTCTACCGGCCAGTGTCAAGGCTGGCCCGACAGCCCTACGGGGGGCGAAGCCCCATGGGCGCTAGGTTAGGGAATGCTATTGAACCAAAACAACTTTTTGGGCCCTGCCCACACCGGCAAAGGGCCGGTCGGCCCTTGGAACCCTTGACGTCATGAGGTCCGGGAGGCACGCCTCCTGGCGGGTGCAGGGCGGAGCCCGCAAAATCAGACCCATCGCCCTATCCTGGCGCCTATCGGGCAAAGCCCCCTCAGGGGCTCGGGTAGGGTTGTCTTGATGCCAGCATCAACCCGTTGTTGTCCCATACCCGATCATATCCCGGCCCCCAGGCCCAGCCACGGTTTTCTACGCGCCGACATCGCGGTGGGTCAGAGCGTATGCGTTGCGGTCAAGGCCTCTTGCAGGGACGCAACCATCCGCTCAATCTGTTCGGCTGGTTGGGCGGAGTGATTGTGCCGCAACGCCACCTCCACATGGTGTGCGGCCTCGGCGGCGTCGGTCGCGCCAAGCGACCCCATGACCCCTTTCAGGGTATGAGCCAGCATGAACAACCCGGTGCCATCCCGATTGGCATACAGGGACAGAATCTCCTGAGGTGTCGATCGGTAATCCTCTCGGAACCTCAACAGCAAGGATTTCAGCAGCGTTCGGTCGCCGTTGAGCCGTACCAGGGCCTCGGGGATGGAAAATGGCGGCAGGTGGTCAGGCAGGTCGCTGTCGCGGTCCAGGAACAGCGCGTCATAGGGTGGGGGTTCCCCTGGTGGCTCGGGTATCCGAATCCAACGGTTCAGGGCCGCATAAAGCGCATCCGGGTCCACGGGTTTGGAAACATGGTCGTTCATTCCAGCCTCCAGGCATCGGACCCGTTCTTGATCCAAGGCATGGGCGGTCATGGCGATAATCGGCAGACGATCGGCACGGATGACTGCGCGAATGCGTTGGGTGGCCTGGATGCCGTCAAGAACCGGCATCTGAATGTCCATCAGAATAGCGTCGTAATGATTGTGAGAGACCAAAATTTTTTCGACTACCTGTTGTCCATTGGTGGCGATATCGGTTTCCACGCCAATCGCGCGTAAAAGCTCCAGGGCGATCTCGCGATTGATCTCATTGTCTTCCGCCAGCAGCACCCGCGGCGATTGTCCGCTACCGAATCGCGTGCCCGAAGGGGCGTCACGCGGTTCGGTCGGTAAACTCATGTCCAGCCCGAGGGCCGATGCCACGGCGGCCAGGAGCCTCAGGGGGCCGACGGGCTTCTGGACAACGGTGCTGATCCCCCGGTCTCCGGTTTGGACGGGCGTCACGTCATGGCCGAAAGCCCGGGTCATCACAATCTTGGGCGCAGGAGAGAGGGACGGGTCGCCGTAGATCACCCGCACCGTTTCCGGGCCACCCAACTCAGGCATATTTTCATCGAGGACCACCAGTTTAAACGGATCGCCCTCGGCGATGGCGTCGCTGAGGCGGGTCAGGGCCTCGAAGGGCGAACCCAGGGCCTCGACCCGCATGGACTGGGCGCTCAAGGTCCTGGCCAGGGTGTCCCGGAGTGCCAGGTTGTCCTGCACAATCAGCGCCCGGACGCCGTCGAGGGGGACCGCCGCGAACGCCCGGAGTGTTCGGCGATCTTCGGCCAGGCCCAGCATCACCGTAAAGGTGAAGGTGCTGCCGTACCCGGGCGCACTGGTCACCTCGATCCCGCCTCCCATCATTTCGCACAGCCGTTTGCAAAGCGCCAGGCCGAGTCCGGTGCCGCCGTATTGCCGGGTGGTGGAGCTATCGGTCTGGGAGAAAGACTTGAAGAGCACGGCCTGTTGTGTCTCGGTCATGCCGATGCCGGTATCGCTGACCGATGCCGTCAGCCGCAGCAAGCCGTCGGCCGGTTGGGCCGCGCTTAAGGCCAGCACAACCTCGCCGTATTCGGTAAATTTTATGCCATTACTGACCAAATTGATCATGATTTGCCCGAGGCGGGTCGGGTCTCCGCGCAATTTTACCGGTAGCTCGGCCGAAATCGAAAACACCAGCTCGATATTTTTGCCGACGGCGCTGGTTGCGGTGACATTCCCGACATTATCGAGTACGGTCTCGAGCACGAAATCAACCGACTCCAAATCAAGTTTTTTGGCCTCAATTTTCGAGAAATCTAGAATATCATTAATGATCGAAACCAAATGGCGGCCCGAAGCGTTTATTTTTGTCAGATAGTCCCGCTGGCGATGATCCAATTTCGTGTTCAACAATAATTGACCCAGCCCGATCACGGCATTCATGGGCGTCCGAATTTCATGACTCATATTGGCCAAAAAATCACTCTTGGCGACACTAGCCGCTTCGGCGGCTTCCTTGGCGGCGCGCAACTCGCTTTCCACCCGTTTACGCTCGGTGATGTCGCGAATCACCGCGGTGATCAAGCGTCGCCCGCCGATGGCGACGTCGCTCACGGCCAACTCAATCGGAACCATGGTGCCATTTTTTTTCAGGCCAGCGGTCTCATGGCCGGTGCCGAACACCTCAGCGGTCCGGTCATCGCGCCGCCGACTGGTATATCGGTAAAGACAGGTATCGTCATCGGTCCAGATCAGATGAGGGATGATCATCTTGATCGGGTGACCGATTAACTCGTCGGGTGTATAACCGAATACCCTGAAGATTGCGGGGTTGGCCGACACGATGATGCCTTCGACATCGACCGTAAGGATACCGTCGGCAACACTGCCCATAATCGCCGACAGCTTGAGGGCCTGTTCCCGCAGAGAATTCTCGGCATTGGTCAATTCCATGGTTCGTTGGTCGACCAGGCGTTTGACGACCGTGGCTCGGCCGGTTACGCTTAACAAGAAAATCTCGAAGATGGCACAGGCGCCCAGGCCGATCAAAAGGATCCACCACGTTTGGCCAATTCTCAATTCAGCCACCAGATGTTTCGTTGGGGTTAACACGATCATCCATTGTTTTTCGGCAAAATCGATACGGGAGGCGACATTATAGATAGTTGATGTGTCTAATGGTGTCGATGACGCCGATTTATAAATAATATGTTGGTCATTGAGCTGATCACCACCGGACTGGTAGGCCAAAATTTCAATGGTGTCGTGAGGTATTGTGATCAATGCGGTATCAATTAACTGCTTAACCTTAAAGACCCCCAGTGCAAATCCCTCGACGCGGTCGAGCCCGTCCTGGCCATCGGCTGCCGGATCATGATGAGTATAGAGGGGGTCAAAGACCAGGATTCCGAGATCACGGTCTTTATCCTGGACCAACGTGATGCCCGTCGTTGCCACTTGCCGACCGAGTAAAGCCGCCTTTTGCATGGCGTCCTTGCGCGCGGCATTGGATGCCAAGTCGTAGCCCACCACCGGCTCGTTGCCGGCCAACGGAAAAACGTAGGTAACCGGGAAGTATAAGGGTCTGGGGGCGGCGGCCACCGCGGTTCCGTCCGGCCGCCGTTCGGTGATGGAAAAGCGGTGATACCGTTCTGCGGCGATGGTTTTCTCAAAATCGGCACGGGCGGCGTTAGTAATCTTTGGAACGAACTCCAAGGCCTGAATACCGGGAAAACGAGGCTCGAATTCTGTTACATAATCGTCGTAATCTTGCAACGTGACGCCCGCTTGATAGTGGGTTTTAAAGTAAGCTTTAATTGCAAATACCGCATCGAGATGGCTTATAAGTTTGTCTTGAATCGCCTGGGTAATCTGACGCGAAATAGACTGGATGTCGCCTTTAATGCTAAGCTCTTGCCACTTGGAAACCTGAAAGTAAAGAGTGCCGAGCATGGTCAAACCAAACAAAGTTGGCAGGGCCATCGTCGCCAGCCTGGATCGCCAGAGCGGGTCAGACCGATAATAAACCATCAAAACCACCGGCGTCATCACGATGGCGCCAAGAGAATCACCAACAAACCAATTGACCCAATTATAGACGACGTCTACCGGATCAATCAGGCCATAAAAATAAAGAATTGCGGTTGCGATGCTTGGAGATAGTGTAGAGCTAAGAATAGCAACCCCGACAAATAGTAATATATCCCGATCGAGTTCTAATAAAAGCTGATTTCCGATCAGTCTACGGATCATCACGGCGCCCACTGCGGCCTGTAGTGTTGCTCCGGTGGCGATGGCGGCAGCCTGTAAGGCGTGTGGCAGCGTGACGGATCCTGAAGCCCAGGCATTGAGGGCAAAAGCGCCGCAGAAAATCCCGAAAGCGTGCCGTCTGTGCGAGATTAACATAGCGCCCAGCGCAACCCCGGCAGGCGGAAAAACAGTGGAGGCAAAACCATAGAATGCCGCAAAGGAAATGGCGGTGATCCCGAGACCAAAATATAAAACGGCGATTGCCAGGGGTTCAAGCAGACCGGGGCGTTGGGGATCCTGCCGGAGATCGGGGAGCAGCGTTGTGATCATCATCGTCAGGTATCCGAAGCTTGTGGTTATCAGAGGCGGGGGGCCGACTCCGAGACATGGTACCTGCCCGTCGGGCCGGAATACTGGAGAGCGGTTTCCGAACCGGTTGGATCGCCGTTGGGAGCGCGGGCGTCTCGCCCGCTCCTTTGCGGCCGGGACGGCCGCGCTCCGGGCGTTGCAACCAGATCGGAAACCGCTCTGGCATCAGGTCAGGGCGCGCGGACCGATCCGGCTCTGCGGGCCATGCTTGCGCCCGGTGCGTGCGCCTTCGCCGCCGGACCGGCCGGTGCCGGCGGGTTGCCAGGCGGGGACCAAGTGATGCTTGCCGGGACCGATCAGGTCGGCGCGGCCCATGTGTTTGAGCGCATCCCGCAGCATCGGCCAGTTCTCGGCGTCGTGGTAGCGCAGGAAGGCCTTGTGGAGCCGGCGCTGGCGCAGACCCTTGGCGGTGATGACGGTTTCGGCCCGGCTGTGACCCAGCGGGCGCAACGGGTTGCGCTCGGTGTGATACATGGTGGTGGCCAGGGCCAACGGCGAGGGCAGGAAAGTTTGCACCTGATCGAGCCGGAAGCCTTTGCGTTTCAGCCACAGTGCCAGGTTCAGCATGTCCTGGTCGGTGGTGCCGGGGTGAGCGGCGATGAAATAGGGGATCAGGTACAGCTCCTTGCCGGCTTCGCGGGCGAAGCGGTCGAACAAGGCCTTGAAGCGGTCGAAGCTGGAGATGTCCGGTTTCATCATCAGGGCCAGCGGCCCGGGTTCGGTGTGTTCGGGAGCGATCTTGAGGTAGCCGCCGACATGGTGGGTGACCAGTTCCCGGATATAGGCGGGACTGCGCAAGGCCAGGTCGTAACGGACGCCGGAACCGATCAGGATTCTTTTAATGCCGGGCACCGCCCGGGCCTGACGATAGAGTTGGATCAGCGGTTCGTGGTCGGTGTTGAGATTCTTGCAGATTTCGGGATAGACGCAGGACCAGCGTCGGCACAGCGCCTGGGTCGTGGCGTCCTTGCAGGCCAGGCGGTACATATTGGCGGTGGGGCCGCCCAGATCCGAGATGCTGCCGGTGAAACCGGCGCCGTTGTCCCGGATGGTCTCGATCTCGCGCAGGATCGAGGCTTCGGAACGGTTCTGGATGATCCGCCCTTCGTGTTCGGTGATGGAACAGAACGAGCAACCGCCGAAACAGCCGCGCAGAATGGTGATGGAGAAGCGGATCATCTCCCAGGCCGGAATCCGTGCGCCGCCATAGGCCGGATGGGGCGCCCGGGCGTAAGGCAGCGCGAACACCCCGTCGAATTCGGGGGTGGACAGCGGAAACGGCGGCGGGTTGAGCCACACCTCTTTGTCGCCGTGGCGTTGCACCAGGGCGCGGGCGTTACCGGGATTGTTTTCCAGATGCATGGCCCGGGACGCTTCGGCATAAAGCAGCGGGTCCTTCGCCACGTGCTCCCAATCAGGCAGCCGAATCACGGTGCGCTCGCGGGGCGCGGGCGCGGGACCGGTGGCGTCGCCGCCGGCCTCGATCACCGTCCAGCCCTCGGGCACCGTCCCCCGCAGCACCGCGGTGCCACGGACGTCGGTGATGTCGCGCGGCGCCTCGCCTTTGGCCACCCGATGGGCGATTTCGACCACGGCGCGTTCGGCGTTGCCGTAGACCAGCAGATCGGCCTTGCTGTCCACCAGGATCGAGCGGCGGACCTTGTCGGACCAGTAATCGTAATGGGCCACCCGGCGCAACGACGCTTCGATGCCGCCGATCACAATGGGGGCGTCGCGAAACGCCTCCCGGCAGCGTTGGGCGTAGACGATCACCGCCCGGTCCGGCCGCCGGCCCCCCTCCTCGTTGGGGGTGTAGCTGTCGTTGTGACGCAGGCGGCGGTCGGCGGTGTAGCGGTTGACCATCGAGTCCATATTGCCCGAGGTCACGCCGAAGAACAGGTTGGGTCGGCCCAGCGCCGCGAAGGCGGCGGGGCTGCTCCAGTCGGGTTGCGCGATCAGACCGACCCGGAAGCCCTGGGCCTCCAGCAGGCGCCCGATGATGGCCATGCCGAAGCTCGGGTGGTCGACATAGGCGTCGCCCGTGACCAGCACGATGTCGCAACTGTCCCAGCCGAGGGTATCCATCTCGGCCCGGGACAGGGGCAGGAACGGTGCCGGCCCGAACCGGTGCGCCCAATAGGGGCGGTACGAAAAGAGGGGTTTGGGTTCGGCCATGATCGCGCTAGCTCCGGCGCCATTGGGGCCGGCGCGGGCGGGCCGGCGGCGGTCCGACCACGCACGAGGTGGGCGGGCCGGAGAGCACCCGGCGGGCGACCCGAACCAGATCGTCCAGGGTGACGCCGTCGATTTCGGCTTCGATGTCGTCGACACTGCGGATGCGGTCTCGCACCAGCATGTCCCGGGCCAATCGTTGGGCGCGGCCGTAGGTGGATTCCTGGGCGCTGCCCAGCAGAAACCGCAACTGCTCCCGGGACCGCGCCAGCTCCTCGGCGGTGAGGCCGTCCCGGTGGGCGCGTTCCAGTTCCCGGGCCAGGATTGCCGTCATTTCCTCCAGTTGCCCGGGTGCGGTGGCCGCTTCGAACAGGATGAAGCCGGTGTCGGCGTAGGCTTCCAGATCGGCATGCACGTCATAGGCCAGCCCGCGCCGTTCCCGAATCTCCTGGAACAGCCGCGAGGTCAGGCCGCCGCCCAGAATGTTGGCCAGGTGCCGCAAGGCCGGCAGCTCGGGATGGTCCGCGCCGACGCCGGCAAAGGCCAGTGCGTGGTGGGCTTGCTCGATGTCCCGGGCGATGGCCCGGTGGCCGCCGCCGTACCGGGCGGGCTGGGAGATCGACGGCGGACCGCCGGCCAGGCTTCCGAACAGCCGGGCGCCCAGCGCCGCGACCTCGACCGGATCGACCCGGCCGCTGACCACCAGCACCATCCGCTCCGGCCGGTAATGCCGGGCCAGATGATCTTGCAGGTCCTGCCGGGTAAAGCCGGACACCTGGGCGGCGGTGCCCAGGATCGGGCGGCCCAGCGGCTGGTCGGGATAGAGCGTGGCGTGCAGGGCGTCGCCCAGCACCGCTTCCGGTTCGTCGGCGTATTGGTCGATTTCCTGGAGCACCACCGACCGGTCGCGCTCCACCTCGTCTGCCGGGAAGATGGATTCGGTCAGCACCTCGCCCAGCAGCGAAATGGCCGCGGGCCAATGGCGCGCTCCGGTCTGGACGTAATAGGCGGTGGTCTCGTAGTCGGTGTAGGCGTCGATGCTGCCGCCCCGGTTCTCGATTTCGGCGGCGATTTCAAAGGCGGTCCTGGTGGTGGTGCCCTTGAACAGCAGATGCTCCAGGAAGTGCGAGAGCCCGTTCAGCGCCTCCGGTTCGTCCCGGGCTCCGGCCCCGACCCAAACCCCGGCGGTGACGATGCCCACATGAGGCACCGGGTCCACGACGATCCGAAAGCCGTTGTCCAGGCGGGTCAGGTGCTCGGTCATGGCGCGATCGGCGCAGGCGTCGGGACCGGGACGGGTATGACGTTTGGGGTGCCCGACCCGGGCATCATGATCATGAAGCGTTTCAGGCTCTGGCGCACGGGTCCGGATTCCCCTGTGATCGGTCACTCGGGTCTGGCCGCCGACATCGTGTCCGGTCGGCCGCCGACCCTGTCAAAAGGTGTACCACGGCGAGACGACATCAAGCCAGCCGCCGACACGCCCGCGGTTTCGGGCCGGCGGACGGGCACCGGATGGCTTGATGCCGGCTGCCCGGCGACGGTATAACCGGTGCTCCCGTCACGATGATGGTAGTGGTGATGTCTCCGATGACCAGCGCCGATCCTGGCCCGCGACCGCGACCATGGCCATGACCAAAGTTCTCATCGTCGAGGACACCTCGACCTTTCGGGCGATTCTGCGGCATCAGTTGATCAGCGTCGGTATTACCAGCCTGTGGATGGCCGGGGATGGCCAGGAGGCGTTGGGCATGCTGTCTCAGCAGCCGGATTTCGACGCGATCCTCTGCGACTGGCACATGCATCCGATGGATGGCTTGACCTTCTGTTCCAAGGTCCGGAGTCTTCCCACCATGCAGGGGCGGGCCATTCCGGTGCTGTTCATGACCGCTGACGCCAAACTGGCCAACCCCCAGACCCGGGGGCGCATCCAGGACCTGGCCAGGACGCTGGGCATCGTTGAAATTTTGCCGAAGCCGTTCAACACCGAGGAGCTGAAAGCCACCCTCGAGCGCTGCCTGGGCCGCGCGCTGGATTAGGATGGTGCTCCCGATCGCCTACTCGTCGCGCTGGGTGCGTTCCAGACGCTCGTGGCGCTCCTGGGCTTCCAGCGAAAGGGTGGCGATGGGGCGGGCCTTCAGGCGGCGGACACCGATCGGTTCGCCGGTTTCCTCGCAATAGCCGTAGCTGTCGTCCTGAATCCGCTCCAGGGCGGCATCGATCTTGGCGATCAGCTTGCGCTCGCGGTCGCGGGTGCGCAGCTCCAGCGCCCGCTCCGCTTCCGCGGACGCCCGGTCGGCGAGGTCCGGTTCCAGAACGGCGCCCTCCTGGAGGGAGTGGAGCGTCTCGGTGGACTCCTGAAGCAGCTCGCTTTTCCAGCGCAGCAACTTCTGGCGGAAATATTCCTTCATGATCGGGCTCATGAACGGCTCGTCATCCGACGGGTGGTAATCCGGCGGTAAAATTGGCGACGACATTCTATGACATCCAATCTCGATGCAAATCCAACTCCGGTCCGAATCCAATCCCGGTCAAAATCCCAAGGGCTTGGCACCCCCGGGGGACAGGCGACCAGGATCAAAGTCCACTTGCCTCAAGCCGGGCTGTAAGTCAAGCGGTAGCCATCGTCCCGACGTCAACGGACCCCTTGGCCGGAAATTTTGGCGGCCGATCGGGGGGCTCGGGTTGCGCCGCGGTAACGGCAGGGATAAAAGGAGTCCCGGAGCGCGCGCGCCTTGCGTCGGCGCTCTCTTGCCAACCGGAGCGGACCTGACCGTGTTTCGATTGCGAACTCGTTCCCTGAGCAGTCCCTCGTCGATCCGGCCGTCGAAACGGCTGACCTCGGCACTGGCGCTGCTGATTTTGGTATTGGTCGGCGGCGGTATCGCCTTTCTCGCCACCACCGACCTGTCGCCGCCGTTGAAGACGCTGGAGAAGGTCATCCCGGATGAGCGATTCCCGCGCTGAAGCGGCGGGGCGTCCGGTGGCGGTGCGGCTGGTGGCGGCGGCGGTCGTCTTGGGGCTGGCCGGGGCGGCCGGTCCCGGCGGGACGGGGTGTGCCCAGGAATCGGTGCCGCCGATTCCCCTCACGACCCCATCGGTGCCGCCGATTCCCCTCACGACCCCATCGGTGCCGCCGATTCCCCTCACGAGCCCATCGGTGCAGCCGATCTCCATAGTTCCGCCTTTGGGTACCGGGTCTGCCGCGATGCCGCCGGCCTCACTGCCGCCGGATGCCGCCGGTGTGCTGACCCCGGCCGACGGGGGCTTGGGGCCGGCGTTATGGACGGGATCGCCGGTCGGGCTGGTCCGGCGGTTGCTGGTCGAGTTGCCGGTGGCGGCGCCATCGCCCAGCCAGCGGCGATTGACACTTCGTCTGCTGCTCTCCGCGGCCGTGCCGCCGGCCGGCGACGACACCGGCCGTGTTCTGGCGCCGGTGCGCGTGGCCAAACTGGCGGCGCTGGGGGCGACCACCGAATCGGAGCGGCTGCTGGCGGCGATGCCGGGCGGGCGGGCCGATCCGGTCCTGGCGCACAGCCTGGCGGAGGCGCCGGCGGCCGGGGATCCGGCCGGGCTCGCCGCGGTGGCGCGGTCCGAGGCCGCGGATGCGGATGCGCGGGTGGATGCTGCGGAACGGGCGGCGGCGGCGGGGGCGCTGTCGGGGGACGAGCTTGCGGCGGCTTACGCTTCGGTGCGATTCGCCCCGGCGGCGTTGGCCCGGCCGCTGACCGCCGGTGAACCGGGGGCGCGGGGGCGCGCCCTGGTCTATCAGGCGAGTGTCGGCGAGTCCCAGCCGGCGGTACAGGCCGAACTGGTCGGGCACTGGTTCCAGTTGCTGGAGCCGGCCCAGGTCGTGGGACCGGTGGCGGCGCTGCCATTGGCGGTGCTGGCGCGGTTGCCGGTGGACGCCGCAACCGCCTGGCTGGCCCCGGCGGCGGTGCGGGCGTTCTGGGCCTCGGGTCGGGCCGAGGCCGCCATCCCCTGGCTGAAAGTACCGTCAAATCCGTCTGTCGCCGCGGCCGTGCTGCGGCTGTGGCCGCTTGCGGTCCTGGCCGGAGGCGAGGTCAAGGGCGCGAGCGGCGGCGGGTTCGATGCCTGGCTGGCGGCGGCCCTGGCCGGTGCCGATGCCGGGCGGCGGGCGCGGGTGGCCGGTGTGCTGGCGTTGCTTCAGGCCGCAGGCGAACCGGTCAAGGAAGCGGCCTGGATCGAGACCACGGATAAGGCCGCGGGGGATCAAACCGCCGCCGCCGCCGCGGCGGGTGGTCCGGCGCCGTCGGCGGCGTTGTGGCAGACTCTGAATGCCGCGACCGCCGATCATCGCGTGGGCGAGGTGGTGCTGGTGGCGTTGACCATCCTGGGCAACGGCGGGCCGCAGGCGTTGCCGCCGGTGGTGCTGGCCCAGGTGGTGACCAGCTTGCGGGCGGTGGGGCTTTCGGCCGAGGCTCTTGGCCTGGCACGGGAAGCGGTCGCGGCGTTGCTCGACTGGTGATGGCCCGACGGATGATTGCGTGACGGATGGAGTGCTGGAATGGGGCGGACGGCCCGGATTCCCACCACGGGCCTGCCGCCCGAGTTGGATGCCTTTCTCGACATGATGACCGCCGAACGGGCGGTGGCCACCAATACGCTTCAGGCCTACCGGCGTGATCTGGCCGATGCGGCGACCTGGCTGGCGGCCAACCGGTCGGCCGGGTTGGTGCGGGCGACCTCGGACGATCTGCGTGGGTATCTGGACCATCTGTACCAGATCGGGTCGACGGCGGCGACCGTGGCCCGCCGACGGGCGGCGCTTCGTCAGTTCAACCGCTTCCTGTGCTCGGAAGGGCGCCGTGCCGACGATCCGACCGCGGTCCTGGACAGTCCGACCCGGGCCCGGCCGTTGCCCAAGCTGGTCGATGAGGCCGCGGTGACCGAACTGATCAAAGCCGCGTATAAGCTCAAGGAGCCTGAGCGGATGCGGATGATCACGGTGTTGGAACTGCTTTACGCCACCGGTCTGCGCGTCTCGGAGTTGGTCGGGTTGCCCCTGTCGGCGTTGCCCAAACAGGGGGCCTGGTTGCTGGTCCGGGGCAAGGGCGACAAAGAGCGGATGGTGCCGCTGTCGCAACCGGCCCAGGCGGCGCTCGGGAACTGGCTTGGGGTGCGGCCGGCGTTCCTGCCCACCGGCAGCGTCGCCCGGGTGAAGAAGGCCGCGCGTTTCCTGTTTCCTTCGGCCAGCGCCCGGGAAGGCCATCTGACCCGCCAGCGTCTCGGCCAGATGTTGAAGGAGCTTGCGCCAGGTGCCGGGATCGATCCGGATCAACTCAGCCCGCATGTGTTGCGCCATGCCTTCGCCACGCATCTGCTGGACCATGGCGCCGATTTGCGCAGTGTTCAGACCCTGCTGGGGCACGCCGACATCGCCACCACCGAGATTTATACCCATGTGACCACCGGGCGTCTGAAGCAGGCGATGGCGGATCACCACCCGCTGTCTGACAAGCGTCAGCGGTCGGAAGCGGAAGAAACCTGAGCGGGCTTGGATCGGCCGCCTTTACCGAAACGCGAATCCCTTGTCGCGAAACAAGCGGAGGCAGGCGGCAACGGCGGCCGGATCGTAAAGCCGGCCCTGATGGGTCTCGATTTCGGCCAGGGCGACGCCGATGCCCAGGGCCGGGCGGTACGGCCGGTGGGAGGCCATGGCTTCGACCACGTCGGCCACCGCCATGATCCGGGCATGGGGCAGGATGGCGTCGCCGACCAGGCCATGGGGATAACCGGAACCGTCCAGCCGTTCATGGTGCTGAGAGACGATTCGGGCGATCGGCCAGGGAAAATCCACGGCTTTGAGAATCTCGAAGCCGGCGGTGGCGTGGATTTTGATCAGTTCATATTCGATGGGCGACAGCCGGCCAGGCTTGCTGAGGATTTCGGCGGGGATGTGAATCTTGCCCAAGTCATGGACGATGCTGGCCAGATAAAGTCCATGAACTTCGCTCTCGGGCATGCCCAACTCGCGGCCGATGGCTTCCGCCAGTTGCGCCACCCGTTGCTGATGGCCGGCGGTGTAAGGATCGCGCATCTCCACGGTCCCGGCAATCGCCTGGATCGTCGCTTCCATGCTGGCTTCCAGGCGTTGCAGGGCGTGGTCGTGCCCGGCCCGGGTGCGCAGAGCCGAGAGGCCGTAGCCCAGGTCTTCGGCAAGTTCCGCCAACAGGCGAATCTCTTCCTCGTCGAAGGCGTGGGCTTCGGTGCTGTGGATGCTCAGCACGCCGAACACCCGGGGCCCCGACGCCAGCGGCAGCACCAGCACGGCGGCGTAACCAAGAGCCTTGGCTTCCGCCCGCCAGGGTCCGAACGCGGGATCGGCCGCGGTGTCCTGGATCACCCGCGCCGCGCCGGTGCGGACCACCGTCTCTAGCGGTCCCTGGGTCAGGTCGCCATCGCCCCATGGACGGGCGGCGATGTCGGCCCGGTCTTCGGCCCGATCGGTCAGTTGCGCCGCCGGACGGAGTTGCGGGCGCGCGTCGTCGACCATGCCGATCCAGGCCAACCGGTAACCGCCGATTTCGACGATGATCCGGCACATCTCGGCCAGCAACTGGCCCTCGTCGGTGGCGTGAACCAGCACGCCATTACAACCGGTGAGGGTTTTTAAGGCGCGGTTGGTCCGACGCAGGGCCGTTTCCGCCAAGGTTTGCTCGGTCACGTCGTGAGCGATGCCCTCCACGGCGAGCACGGCGCCCAGGGAATCCTGGATCGGAGATTCCGAGATTTCGAGGCAATGAACGCTGCCGTTGCGGTGCCGAATCTCCAGCGGGTACGTCGGCTGTCGCTCACCGCCCAAGGCGCGGGTTCGGTGGGCTCGGGCGCGGTCGTTGAGGGGGCTGGCGGTGAGGTAGTCGCGATGATGGGTCGCGAAGTCCTCGGGATCATAACCCAACACGGCGGTAATCGACTGACTGACATAGACCATCCGATCCGTCGAATTCAACGAGTAAAAAAAGTAATCGTCGTGTAACGTTTCGACCAGACTGCGGTAGCGTCGTTCACTGGCGGTCAGTTGTTCCGTTCTGGCAATCAGACGTTGTTCCAAATTCCGCTCGAGGGCATGAAGCGCCAGGTGAGTCTGGACTCGCGCCAGCACTTCCTCTGGTTCGAACGGTTTGGAGATGAAATCGACACCGCCGGAGGTGAACGCCTTGATCTTGATTTCGGTATCGGTGGCGGCGCTGATGAAGATGATGGGAATCGCGGACAGCACCGGATCGGCCTTGAAGCGTCGGCAGACCTCATAGCCGTCCATCTCCGGCATGCGGACATCAAGGAGCATCAGGTCCGGCGGCTCACGGGTCGCCACCTGCAAGGCCCGCTTGCCGCTGAGGGCGGTGACGACCGCATGGCCATGATCACGCAACACGCGGGTCAGCACCGCCAGATTTTCGGGCGTGTCATCGACCACCAGGATTCGCGTCGATGGGACCTGGGTCTCGGTGTTCTTAGGCATCATCCGTAAGTTCAAGCCTCGATCTCATAGGTCCAGCACGATGATGCAGCATGATGCATGCAATGATATGATGCGCGGCGTGGAGAACCGATGCGTGGATGTCCTGATCCGTCAGGACAACAACAAGATAGTATGAACATCTTAGTACTATACGCCCATTGGTAGGATCGGAGTATCCAACTTTCCGGGCGGCTGTCATTTGGATGGCGACTGTCTTCTATCGGGTGACGGGCGTCAGGCAACCCGGCGTGACCGGCGTCGATTCGAGGGCGATGCCAACCTCCGCGGGGCTCAGGACCGTCGCCCCGAGGGTGGAAACCAAACGGTGACGGTGGTGCCGACGCCCACCGTGCTGGTGATGTGCATCTGGCCATCATGCAAGGCGATCAGGGATTCAACCAGGAATAAGCCGAGGCCGATCCCGTCGGCGATCCGGGCGTAGCGGGTGTCGCCCTGCTCGAACGGCTTGCGGATACGCGCGACCTGGCTTTCGGAAATCCCGATGCCGGTATCGGCGACCACCAGTTCGATTCCCTGATCGGCAGTAGCCCGGGCGGCGATGGAAATCATGCCGCCGGCTGGCGTGAAGGTGATGGCGTTGGAGATCAGGTTGCCCAGAATTTGATAGACGGCGTGCCGGTCGGCCCGCAGCAGCGGCAGATCTCGGGGCACGGACAGCAGGATGCGGACGCCACGCCGGGAAAAATGGCTTCGGATGTCGCGGATTGCGTGGGCGATGGTGTAGCGAACATCCAGCGACGACGGTTCGATGGTCATCAATCCCGACTCGATCTTGGCGCAGTCGAGCACCCGGTTGATGATGCGCAACAGATGATAGCCGCTGGTGACGATGTCGCGGGCGTAGTCGACGGCGGTGCTCCTGAAGTCCGAACCCGGCTCCTTACCCGGTTCCAAGGTTGTGATCATCTCTCCGAAGCCGATAATCGACGATAACGGCGTTCGCAGTTCATGGCTCATGGTGGCCAGGAACACCGTCCGCGCTCGGGCGGCGGCCTCGGCGTCATCCCGGGCCAGGCGGAGCGCGTCTTCCACGCGCCGACGGTCGGTGATGTCGCGGCCGGTGGCCTGAATTTCCACCAGGGTGCCGGTGGCGTCGAAAATGCCGCGGCTTTCCCAGGCGTACCAGCGTTCCTCGGCGGTGGCGGTGACCACCCGGTTTTCGAGGCCGGCCGGGTGATCGGTGGTTGTGGTCGCGGTGGCGAGCAGGGCTGCGGTCGGGCTGGCATCGCCGGGGCTGATGATGTCTTGCCAGGGGGTGCCGATCAGCGCCTCCCGGTCGCGCCCGACCACCCGGCAGGTGGTATCGTTGACGAAGGTGAAACGACCGGTATGGTCGACGCGAATCACCATGTCCGCCTGGGTTTCCACCAGCGCCCGGTAGCGTTGCTCGCTACAGGCCAGCGCGGTGGCCGCCTCCTGGCGCTGCCGGTGGTGGCGATAGGCCTCGATGATCTGGCCGCAGGCCGAGGCCACGGGCTGGATCATGGCTGCAATGCCCTGGTCATAGCCGCCCGGACGGTCGGCCAGGCCGATCCCGCCGACGATGGCGCCATCACGGTGGAGCGGCAGCCAGAGGAAACTTTCCAGAACCGGATGACCGGGTGGGGTGCGGTACGCGGCGGTCTGGAGCGCCCGCCGGTCGAGGATCACGGGCGTGCCGAGGCCCGTCGCGGTCATGCCGGGGCTCTGGCAGACTCCAATGGTCGGGCCGAACGGCAAGCGGTCGCGGGGGCAGCCCCGGCCCGCCTCGTCGCCGGCGAGACCGGACATGGCCAGGAGCCGTTGGCTCTGGGGGCCGTCCGGCTGGTCTTCCAATTCAGCCAGGAAGCCGGCACGGCTGCCGGTAAAGCGGACGACATCGTCCAGAACGGCCTCAAACAGACTGGCGACATCGGTCTTGCCGATGAAACGGGACTGCAATCGGGTAATGCAATCCAGTAACTCCCGGCTCTGATGGAGCGCCTGTGTCCCATTCTCATTAAAAAGAAGCAGCTCTTCAATGCGACGTTGCCGCCGGGTTAACTGAAGTTCCTCATTGAGTTCGCGTCTGAGTAAAACAAAGTGCCCCAACAGCAGGCAACTGACCAGAAGTGTAACGACGATGCCGAACAACCGGTTAATGACGGCCATCTTTTCCTTCTTCAAGAGGAGCAGTGTCCAGCCTTGATCGCCGATCGCTTTGCGACCGACCAGCATCCGGACACCGTCCAGGATCAGCGACTCACCGTCGACCAGCGTCCGGGCCAGCACCGGCTGATTGCGCAGCGGCTCGAACTGGCGGGACGACACCGCCTCGCGGGCGATGTCCGGCCCGATCGGCCATAGCGAGCGCAGTTGCATCTCGGGCCGGCCAGCCAGGAGCACCAACCCGTCGGCGTTGATCAGGTAGGCGTCGGCCGCTCGGGTCAGGCCCAGCTTATTGGCATCCAACGGGACCTTCACCACGGCGACCCCGACCACCGGGCCGTCTTGGTGGGCGCGAACCGGGTAGCTGGCGAAATAGCCGGCCTGGTGGGTGGTGGTGCCGAACGCGAAGTAATGGCTGGGTCGGCCCGCCAGGGCCTCCTGAAAATACGGGCGGAAGGCGTAATTCTGATGGAACAGGCTGGCGGCGTCATCGCGGTTGGAGGTGGCAATCACCGTGCCGTCGCGATTCATCAGGTAGGTCAGATTACCGTCGGTGGCCTGATGGAAACGGTCGACCAACTGATTGGCGGATGCCGCGTCGGCGGCCGTTTCGCCGGGCCAACCGCTTCCGGCCATGGCCAGGGCTGCGCCTTCCGCCTCGCGAAGGTCATCGGCCAGCCCGTTGGCCATCAGGGCGAGGTCCGCCGACACCTCCTCGCGCAGGTCGGCGTCGTAGAGGCGACCCATCCAGTCGGTAAACTGAGCGCCGCCGGCCACCAGCAACACCAGGCTGACCGATGTCAGCCAAAAGTGTTGCCGCGACCTTTTTATCAGGCCGTTAATCTCGGTGCGCTCCAGGTCGAAGGCCCACAGGGCCAGGGCGATCAGAACCGCACAGCCGCCGCGAACCAACTGAATCGGCACGCCTGTGGCGGCCAGGAACGACTGGTGATTGATGATGCCCGCCAGCGGCAGGGCCGAGGCCGGCCCCACCAAGCCTGCGGCCAGGCCATAAACCACGAAACCTCCGGCGGCCGTCAGCAGCCAGAGCCGTTCCCCGGTCGTGGCCGGGCCGGCCCGCCGGATCAGCACCAGGGCGGTGAGCAGGCATCCGGGCAGTGCCAACAGGATGCGGCACAGGCCGTTGGCGGTGGCCAGGCCGCTGCCGGCGGCGGTCAGGGTCACCGCCAGCAGCACCGGCCAGATCAGCCAGCGCGGCGGAACCGTCCAGCCCAGTCGGTGGGCGCCGAGGCGACCGAATTCGAACAACACCGCGAAGGACAGCGTCATCACCATGAGCCGGCTCAGCGCAAACCACAGGGGATCACCGATGCTGAGGGCCAGCAGATCGAGCCATTCGTGGAGACCATGGCTGATGCCGAAGACCCCCAGCAGTTGCCACGGCACGGGCTCGGGGTTGTTCTGGCGCATGGACAGGCACACGGCGCCGACGTAAAGAAAGGCCAAGCCGTAAATGAAGAAAATATAATCGACCGGCATTGACCGTCCTGTGGCTTTGAGCGTCCTTGAACCCCGGGGGGCCGGCAGCCGGTGAAGCATTTCGTGATGGTGGGAACTATCGGGAAGAGGACACCGTTCCGGCAAGCACCGTGCGAAGCCGCGGCGATTTGCCGCCGCTTAGCTACTCACTGACCTGTGTATTGTTCGCGTAATAGGGATTGCCGGATGGGCCGTCCTGGTTTCCCGATTGGACTGCCGGCAGGGTTTTGGATCGGTTCCGGACCGAGTCCCAAGGGGCGCGGCGTCGGTCCCCTTGAAAAGTCGAAAGACTATCCTAAATTTTAGACATCTGACGGGGCTTGCGAGAGAGCCGTTCGCCCGGGGTTTAGGGGATTGGGTGCGGGCGGCGAGGGTTGTCCCATGACAATCAGCGGGATCACCAGCACGACCGGCTACGGAGGCTATGGCGCAACATCGCTGGCTCTGTGGCCGACTCTGACCGGTGGCGGAACGGTTGGGCAGACGGGTTCGAACCGGCCATCGGCGACAACCGGTCAGACCGTTACCACCACCGCGACGGCCGCCGCCGCCGGCAAGGCCACCGGGACCGGCCAGCCGAGTCAGATTCTGGCGGCCGCGGCGGGGCCGGGCAGCACCGGGACCGTTCTTTCGGCCCAACAAAAGGCCCAGATCGCCCAGTACAAGCTGCTTGCCCAAACCGCCCAGGCCGATGTTCAGGCCCAACAGCGCGTTGCGGGCCCCTACGCCGGCACGGTCAGCTATCAGTACGAGCGGGGGCCGGACGGCACCCTTTATGCCGTTGCGGGCGACGTGACCTTCAACGTCGAACCGGTTGCCAACAATCCGGCCGCGACCGTCGCCGCCATGCAAACCATCACCAGGGCCGCCCTGTCGGTGGTCCCGCCCACGGCCCAAGACCTGCTGGCGGTTCGCGAAGCGGCCCAGTATTCCGCCGAGGCCCAGGCGGCGCTCAAGAGCAGCCGGACGGCCGCCACCACAACCAACGCCACCACAACCAACGCCGCGGCGGCGGCGAAGTCGGCCAATGCCGCTTGGATCGCGCAGACTCAGGCGGTTACCGCCGCCACGGCCACGGTGCTGGCCGCCCAGCAGCAGGCCGGGGCGACGGTCTTCGGTATGGGCGGGGTCGGCACCGGGGTCAATCAGGCGGCCAACCAGGCCGGCTATCCGCTGACTCGGGCCGGATAGCCGGCCTCTGTCGCATCCCCGACAAGCCTGTCGCGGGTCGGACAGGGTCAGGAACCGGCCACTGGACAGGATTATCTGTAACAATCAATGCGCTAGCTTCTGGCATCGGCTTTGCAAAGCTTCAGGCGACGTGACCCCGTCGGGGCGGTGCAATCCCAAGGATCAGGAGCGGCGGTAATGACTCGGCACATCATCCCACTGGATATCGTCGCTAAAAAGACGTCCGCACCGGCCGGTGCCGGTTGCGCCGCCAAGTCCTGCGGCACGGACACCGCCGGCAGCGATCTTCCCCCGGAGGTGTGGGCCAAGGTCAAGGATCATCCCTGCTACAGCGAACAGGCACATCATTACTTTGCCAGAATGCATGTGGCGGTTGCTCCTGCCTGCAATATCCAGTGCAACTATTGCAACCGGAAATACGATTGCGCCAATGAGAGCCGCCCGGGCGTGACCAGCGAGCGGCTGACGCCCGAGCAGGCGGTACACAAGGTCGCTGCGGTGGCGGCACGGATGCCTCAGCTTTCGGTGGTGGGCATCGCCGGTCCCGGCGACGCCCTGGCCGACTGGCGTCACACCTTCGAGACGTTCGATCTCCTCTCCCGGCAGTTTCCCGACATCAAGCTGTGCCTGTCCACCAATGGCCTGGCGTTGCCTGACCATGTGGACCGCATCCGGGAGTTGAAGGTTGACCACGTCACCATCACCATCAACATGGTCGATCCGGCGGTGGGCGAAGACATTTATGCCTGGGTCTTCTACGATCACCGTCGCCACACCGGCCGCGAAGCCGCGCGCATCCTGCACGAGCGCCAGATCGAGGGCCTGCGCCGGTTGGTCGAAGCCGGCATCCTGGTCAAGGTAAATTCGGTATTGATCCCGGGGATCAACGACGCGCATCTGGCGGCGGTCAACGAGACCGTGCGGGGCCATGGCGCCTTCCTGCATAACATTATGCCGCTGATCTCGGATCCCGCTCACGGCACCCGCTTTGGCTTGGATGGCCGGCGCGGCCCGACCCCGGCGGAACTGAAACAGCTTCAGGACCACCTGGGCGGCGGTGCCCGGTTGATGAAGCATTGCCGACAGTGCCGTGCCGATGCGGTGGGTTTGCTGGGCCAGGATCTGAGCCAGGATTTCACCATGGATCGCGTGGCCGGGATGACGGTCGAAGACCGGCCCGAGGAACGCCGGCTGTATCGGGAGTTCGTGGAGCGCGAACGCCTGGACCGCGAACAGGCGGCGCGTGTCGCCGAACGCGGGCTCAGTGCCGCCGTCACTGTGCCGCCGCTGCTGGTCGCGGCGTGCAGTCGCGGCGGCGGCCGAGTCAACCAGCATTTCGGACATGCCCGGGAATTCCAGCTTTACGAGGTGGACGGCGCCGGCATCCGTTTTGTGGGTCACCGCCGTGCCGATCATTACTGCCAGGGCGGCCATGGCGAAGAGGACAAGCTCGAGGCGGTGGTCAAGGCCCTGGATGGGGTGTCGGTGCTGCTGGCGGCCAAGATCGGCAGTTGCCCGAGTGACCGGTTGAAAGCAGCCGGGATTACCGTGATCACCGATCATGCCTATGATTATATCGAGACCGCGGTGGCGGCAGTCTATCGCAGTCATCGGGCCGCCGCGGCGGCGGATGGTCAAGCTATGGCGCAAGCGTCGTGACCGCCTTGCACCGGATGCCGGCACCAGAGGCTTGACCCTCACCCGGGTTTCCTTCCATTAACCAGTCCTCAACCACGTCCTCCCGCCCCCCCCTGACGAACACACGAGCAAGGAGAAGACCCCATGGCCTACAAGATCAGCGCAGCCGATTGCACCGGTTGCGGCGCCTGCGAAGCGGATTGTCCCAGCAAAGCCATCCGCATGAAGGGCGATGTCTATGCCATCAACCCCGATAAGTGTACCGAGTGCGTGGGCAAGTTCGATTCGCCCCAATGTGTCGCGGCGTGCCCGGCGAATTGTATTTCGCACGCCTGAACCACCGTGCCGGAGACCGGCGCGCCGGTCTCCGGCTAGGGACTGGGGCCGCGCGCCACCCGGCGCGGAGGCCTTGGTCCGCGGCCGGACCTCGACGAAACCGTAAACCCGACCTGCACCGGGAACCAAAGGATTCTCGCCATGGCCGATTGCGATGGGCCGGACTGGATTGCGGAACCGGCGCCCTGCGGTGCCTGTCCGCTCCGGCTGGATGCGTCGGCACGGGCGGCGGCGGTCCGGCGGTTGCCGGCGTGCCTGCTGCCGGTGGCTATGACCGATCCGGAGCCCCAGGTGCGCTGCGAAGTCGCCCGCCTGATCGGCGACGACTGGTTGCCGGCGATGGCCTGGGACCGCGACGCCGGAGTTCGGCTGATCGTGGTCGGGCGGTTGCGGCCGGAACAACTGACGGTTCTGGCCGGAGACAGCGACGCCCGGGTGCGCGCCGCGGTGGCCGGCCGGGTGGTGCCCTCGGCCTTGCTGCGACTGGCCGAGGACGATGCCGAGGAAGTTCATCGGGTGGCCCGCCTGCGTCTCGGCCTGCGACCCCACCCGGGCCACCGCCCCGTCGTCCCGGCGGCGCGCGGCAAACGTCACCTGATGTGATCGGAGCGAACCGCCATGACTGAAACCATTCCGTTGGCCGATGCCCTGGAGGCCATCGAAATTTACCGGCCGCCGGTCCTGGCGCCGGGCACCAAGGTTCGTGCCAAGGTGGCCATTCGCAATGACGGCACCTACCCGGGCCGACGGATGGGCGAAGTGCTGCTGGAGCAGGGGGAAATCGGGTATGTCAGCCGCATCGGGACCTTTCTGCAACGTTATTACATTTACGGTGTCGACTTCTTTCGCCTCGGCTGCGTGGTCGGCATGCGCGCCCACGAGCTGGAGGTGATTGCGGATGAATACGGCGTCGCTGTGCAACCGGAAGGAACTATCTGATGAAGGTGATGGTTAATCGCAAGGGCGACGTGTATCAGATTTACGTGCCGAAGAAGGACCTCGAGGAACCCATCGTCGAATCCGAGAAGCCTGGCCTGTGGGGCGGTTGGGTTCGGCTGGATAATGGCTGGCGGCTGGAACTGCCGGATCTGCCGGCGGATACCCGCCTGCCGATTACGGTCGAGGCGCGCAAGCTTGGGGAGGGATAATACCAGTTCCCGATGAGCCCAACTCATCGGGAACTGGTATCGGCGGCGACTGCCGCCGCGCCGCTCGTGCGGCGTCCCGCTGATGGGTTCCTGTCAGCGGGAACTGGGATAAGGGCTCGCCCCGGAGGCGCTTCGGGCTGATCCTGGTGCCGATCGGAGCGCGCTGACCCGCGTCAGCCGGTTCGGACCCGGGCAATAAAGCCGTCGATAACCCGATGGAGTTGCTCGGCTTCCCGGGAGAGGCGGTTGGCGATCCCCAACACCTCGTCCGACGCCTTGCCCGCTTCCTGGGCGGCGTGGGCCACATCGGCGATGTTTTGCGACACGGCGGATGTCCCGGAACTGGCTCGCTGGACGCTGTGACCGATCTCGGCAGTTGCGATACCCTGGTGTTCGACCGCCAGGGCAATGTTGCCCGAGATATCATCCACCCGTTTGATCGTGCTGGTGATACTGCTGATGGCGGATTGCGCCCGTTCGGTCTCGCTTTGGACGCTGGCGATCAAGGTGCTGATCTGACCGGTGGCGCCGCCGGTCTGGTTGGCCAGGTTCTTGACCTCACCGGCCACCACGGCAAAGCCCTTGCCGGCCTCGCCGGCCCGTGCCGCTTCGATGGTGGCGTTCAGCGCCAACAGGTTGGTCTGGCCGGCGATGGTGTTGATCAATTGGACCACATCGCCGATCTTCTCGGCGGCGCTGCCCAAGGCCTGCATGATGACTCCGGTGCGCGTGGCCTCCTCGACCGCCGACCGGGAAATTCGCGCGGCTTCTTCCACCTGACCGGTGATCTCGCCGATGGCTTCGGACAGTTGGGTGGTCGCCGAAGCCACGGTCCGGACGCTGCTTGAGGCTTGTTCCGAGGCCTCCACCACCGCGCCGGCCCGGTGCCGGACCTGTTCGGAGATCGCCGCCATGGCTTGGGCCGTGGTCTGCATCTGCCGGGCGCTTTCCGAGACGCGATCGACCACCCCCCGAACCTCCTTCTCCACCTCCTCGGCGAGTCCGAGCATCATCGTCCGCCGGCGGTCCTCGGCCTGACGCTGCTGCCGTTCGGTTTCGGCGCGCAGGCGGTCGTGGTCGATCGCCTGTTCCTTAAAGACCTCCATGGCCTCGGCGATGCGGCCGATCTCGTCGTGCCGGTCCAGGCCGGGAATCGTGACCTGCTTGTTGCCGGCGGCCAGGTCCGTCACGGCCGCGGTGATGCGGTCAAGCGGTCGGGTGATGCCGCGCGCGATCATCACCGCAAACAACAGGCCAAGCCCAATCGACCCGACCGACCCGATGAGAATCACGGTGACCGAGGTGGCCAGCGCTTCCTGGGTTTGCTGCTGAAGCCGGCTCAAATCTCCCTGAATCGTGGCCCGTCCCTGGTCGGCAAGCTGGGTGAATTCCTGAATCCATTGCGCCATCGTCGTGCGTGCGAGGTCGTTGAACACGGTATTGGCCGCCACCACCTGGGAAAAAGCCTGGCGGTAGGCGGTCGCGCCGCCGGCCACCTCGGTGATCTGCCGTTGGGCGTCGGGGTCCTGGGCCGCCCGGGCGGCTTCGGCGGTCTTAACCGTCAACACGTCGATGGATCGCTCCGCCGCCTGTCGGAGCGCGGTCTCTTGTTTCACATCTTCGTTGCCGAGGAAGCGGAAGGTCGCGAGTTGGGCTTCCATCAGCGCCTGATAGCCGGGTATGGCCAGGTTGCCATCGGCACCGGTCGTTGCGGCGGCCCGACCGATCACGGTCCCCAGGGTCCCGGCGGCGGTGCGGCCGAGGGGGATCAACGTCTGTTCGATCAGGCGGGTTCTGGTCTGTCGGGCCTCGACCATGCGGTCGATGCCTTGGTTGTAAATCTCCAGAAGCTCAACCATCCGGTCGCCGATCTGTTGACGCTCGATGCTGTGGGCGGTTTCGCGCAGCCCAACGACCCGCCGATGCACCTCGCCGAGCATCTGCCGGGCGCCGGTCAGCGCCTGTTCATTGCCGTCGGCGGAATAGGCGCGGATATTGCGCCGCATGATGGCCACATCCCGCTGGACGTCGGCGATGGCCAGGGTCCGTTCCGACAGTCGGGAAAACTCCGCGACCCGTTCCCGATTGCCGGCATTTTCAAAATAGCTAAAAGTGGTGATCGCGGCCAATAAGAGTAAAATAAACCCAATACATGCATAAATCCTGGTGCCGATCAGAAATGCTAATTTCGTTTTGCGCATTTTAAACTCCTTATCGTCATCACGCGCGCTGAATTAAACCAATAACGGGCAGTGATGACCCAGTTTATGAGTTGCGCGCCATGGTGCGCCCATAGCAAGGCTGTTAAAGGCGTGTCTCGCAGAAAAAATCGTTGAAGCGCGCCAAAATCGACACCGGCCGCTTCCTGTTTATCATCCTGGCTTTGGGCTGTGAAGGCGATAACCGCCGTTCCAACAGGCTGTTTTGTCCCGGTGATGGTGTCGAAAACCTTCGGTCGCGAACGGCTGCCGGGGTGGCCGGACGCTGGGGCCGTGGCGACCGGCTGAAGCCCCGACGGTCGGGACTTCAGCCGGGCAGCCTCTGACGGCGACGGTCAGGCGTCACGTTTTCAGGTCCGTTGCGGTGGTTTGCATCTGATCACAGATCGAGAGCACCTTTGAATTCGAGGAATAGGCGCGCTGGGCCTGGATCAGTTTGGTCAGTTCCGTCGCCGTATCGACATTGGACTGTTCCACCGAATTGCTGGTAATGTCGCTGCCGTTGGACCATGCGGCGTTGGCGGAGCCGGCCGCCAGAGGATTGCTGCCGAAGGTCGCACCGTTGATCCGTTGCAGGAGGTCAGGGTTTTCGAAAGAGGTCAATGGAATACGATAGGCATTGATGGACTGTCCATTCGAATAGTTGAATGAAACGTTACCTAAATTGTCGATACTGGCGCTCTGGAAGCTGCCTTTGACGTGACCGGTCAAATCTTGCGTGTCGCGGATATCGATACTCTCCCCCGTATACTGTGTTGAATCCGTGGTCGGGGTGCCGAGTTGGATCGTCAGCGAACTGCCTGCGGCGCCACTGGGCAAAGCCGGGATCGACAGGTTTAAAGAGGTGTTGGCGGTTAATTTTCCATTGCTGTCGAAACTGAAGGTGGGAAACGGGCCGCCCGGGCCAATCACCGTCGTTCCCGCCGTTGATGACCCATTGGGAATATTGCCTCCGATCGCACTCCAGGTGTTCGTCGCGGTTTTGCGCAGGGTGAGATTGAGGGTTTGGCTGGCTCCGCTTGAGTCAACAAAATTGACACTGAGGTTCTGGTCGGTCGGCGACAGTCCCGCCGCCGGGCCGGGCGGACTGTCGGTTGGGCCATTGACCGGGGCGACGGTCGCGGGGAAGTTGGCATTTACGGCAATGGTCGTGCTCGCCGTCGCCGGCATTGTATTATAATCCGGATGGCTGGCTTGTCCGGTCGCCTGATTGGTGAGGGCCGACAGGCTGACCGGCACGAGTTTTGCGCCGGTTGGGCTTGAGGGAAAATTACCGGAAAAGGCTGACGACTCATTAACCGCCATCAGGCAATTGCCATTCGAATTCACCAGGACGCCGTACTTATCGAAGCTAAAATCCGTGGCTTGGGTGTATAGCGGCACTTGGCTGACGTTTGCCGGGCCTCCGCCATTATTGATACCATAGAATGTACTATTGCCCTCTTGGGTCACCGTGCCGACCTGGACGAAGTTTTGTCCGCTGGACACCGCGAACGAGGTCGGATTGCTGCTTGGGGCGATTTGCCCGCTGACAGTATTCCGATCGATGGGACTCGCCAGAACCGAGTCATAGGCCTGCGCCGTCGTAATGCGGCCGGCAACCAGATCCTTAAATCGAGTATCGACCAGCTTGTATCCGACGGTACTGGTGTTGGCCAGATTTTCGGAAATGGAGCCCACCTGTGACGAAAACGCGGTGAGTCCATTCATTGCGCTACTGATCGCGCCATCCATCAACATCGCACTCTCCATCCAGTGGCGTGCCACCATCAGCAAAATGTGTGCCAATGATGGGGCCTTGCGCATGGGCTTGCGATGCCGGCGCACATAAAGGCGGCCCCACCCAGGGGCCAGGCCCCTGTACCGCTGATGGGGGGGGATTCGTCCGGATTGTCGGCTTGATACCCTGAGCCGTCGTGAAACACCGCGGTCGTCAGAGCAGAAATTGCTCACCAGGCACTTTTTTCCGGATCAAAACGGCCGGATCGCCGAGTCAGTGCCGGATAACCCTAACGGCCCTCGGGTGAGTCCACACAGGGGATGGAAAAGGTGAAGCGCGCGCCCTGGCCCGGCGCGCTGGTCACGGAAATGGTGCCGTGCCAGTCCTGGATGATGCCGTAGACCACCGAAAGGCCCAAGCCGGTGCCCAGGCCCACCGGCTTGGTGGTGAAGAAAGGGTCGAAGACGTGTGCCAGCACGGTTTCGTCCATGCCCGGCCCGGTGTCGGCGACGGAGACGCGGCAGACCATCCCGGGGGCGATTCCCAGCACCGCTGCCGCCGCCGGTTCAATCCGGTCGAGTCCGGCTTCAACCGTGACGGTGCCGCGACCCGCCATCGCCTGGGCGGCGTTGTTCAAAAGATTGGTCAAAACCTGGGTCAATTCGACCGTGCTGATCCGACCGTGCCCCAGGTCACGGTTCAGGCCGGTAACCACCACGGCCACCGATATCGGTAATAATCCGCGTATGAACTCCAGGGCTTCGACCAGGGCTGGCTGTAGCGCCGTCACGGACAGGCAGGCGGCCTCCCCTCGCGAGAAGCGCAGGATGCCCCGGACAATGTCCCGGGCCTTTTCGGCGCTGGTCATCACCCGGTGCAGGCGCCGGAGGGTGTCCGGGTCCTGGGTGGCGCCCAGCATCAAATCGGTGTAGGTGACGATCGGTTGAAGCAGGTTGTTGATTTCGTGGGCCACGCCACCCGCCAGTTGTCCCAGCGCCTGGAGCTTGTGGCGGCGCTGGTCTTCGATCCGCCGCTGCCGCTTGTCGGTGATGTCGTTGTGAACCCCGATCAGGGCGACCGCCTGGCCGTCTTGGGAGAGGGGCGTCATGCGCACTTCGCACCAGAACGGCGCGCCGTCCTTGCGGTACTGAAGTATCTCCGCGTCCACCGGCTCATTCATCCGCAAGGCGGCAGCCACCCGCCGGATGGCGGCCGAGTCGGTGTCGGGGCCGTTCAGAAAATCCAGGTTGTGTCCAACCACCTCCTGCAAATAATAGCCGGTAATGCCGGAAAACGCCGAGTTGACGTAAATCAACGGCGTCGACGGTCTGGTGGCGTCGCTGATGGTGATGCCAACCGGGCAGGATTCGATGGCTGCCGCGAACAATTCGTTGCAGACGCCTCCGTCGCCCCAACGGACCGCGTCGCCGTCACTATGGACCTTGCGGGCCTCAATCAGGTCCTGGAGCATGGGTTCCTGCCTTCCCCCTGCGCCGTGGCCCGGTCCACGCGAAGCGGTGGCGGACGTTTGGGATGTCGCCACTTTTTTTTCCGGTGATGGTCCCCGATCCGACGGGTGGTCGCCGCCCCGGGCGGGCTTGCCAACCCGTCCCGGTCGCACTGCTCGCCGGCTCGGATAGGTAGCCACTTGACCACGGACCCTTGGGACGGACAAGCGTAATTTCCGATTTTGAGGGTGGTGGGACCCGGGAGGCCCCCGCTCAACCGCGGTGCCGGTGCGATTGGCCGGCCCCGATGCGCCAGAACTGTTGCCAAAGGCCCGGCCACGGGCTATCTAAGCCTTGTCGTCAACCCCTCACGCGGGCTTGCGGACCGTTGCCACGGCATGGCAAACGGCCGCTCCGGTGTCTTTAGGTGTTCGCCCTGAACGGTCCTGTCCGGCTATGCCGGAAGGGGTGTTGGGGACGAACGGGACAGGCCTGCGGCGGTGAAACCGGAAAGAGAATTTCGTTATGACAATGCCCATGTTTACCATGCGTCGCCTGCTCGAAGCCGGCGTCCACTTTGGTCACCATACCCGTCGCCGCAATCCAAAGATGCAGCCCTACCTGTTTGGCGTGCGGAACGGCGTTCATATCATCGACCTTGAACAGTCGGTGCCCTTGCTGCATCGGGCGATGATTGCTGTTCGCGATGTGGTGGCCGGTGGCGGGCGCGTGCTGTTCGTCGGGACCAAGCGCCAGGCGCAGGAGCGGGTTGCCGATTCTGCCGCGCGGTGCGGCCAGTACTTTGTGAATCACCGCTGGCTGGGCGGGATGCTGACCAACTGGAAGACGATTTCCCAGTCGATCCGTCGCCTGCGCGAGATGGAAGAGCGGTTGGCCGAGAGTAATATCGGCCTGACCAAGAAGGAAACCCTGCAATTGACCCGGGAGCGCGACAAGCTGGAGCGGGCGCTGGGCGGCATCAAGGAAATGGGCGGTTTGCCCGACATCCTGTTCATCATCGACACCAACAAGGAAGCCATTGCGGTCAAAGAAGCCAACAAGCTTGGCATCCCGGTGGTGGCGGTGATCGACAGCAATTCCGATCCCGATGGCATCGCTTTCCCGATCCCGGGCAATGACGATGCGTTGCGGGCGATCGATCTTTATTGCGAGCTGATTTCCGGGGCGGTGCTGGACGGTCTTCAGGCCGAGATGGTGGCGGCGGGCATCGACGTCGGTGCGCGCGAGGAAGCGCCGGAAGAGGCCGCAGTGGCCGAGGAAGGGACGGCGGCCCGGGCCTGATCGGCGCGCCGGTCCGGTTTGGGGGGGGGCGGGACCATGCCCCCCGATCCACGGGGGGCCGGGCGGCCTGATCTGCAATATCTATGCGCGAAGGGATAAAGACCACCATGGCTGAAATCACTGCCTCACGAGTCAAAGAGCTGCGCGAGAAGACCGGCGCCGGCATGATGGACTGCAAGAAGGCGTTGACCGAGACCGCGGGCGAAATGGAAGCCGCCGTCGACTGGCTGCGCAAGAAGGGACTGGCTGCGGCGGCGCGCAAGGCCGGGCGGGTTGCCGCCGAGGGGTTGGTGGCGGTGGCCACCGACGGCACCGTCGGCGCCGTGATCGAACTGAACGCCGAAACCGACTTCGTCGCGCGCAACGACAAGTTCCAGGCGGCGGCGGCGACGCTGGCCCGGTTGGCGCTGGCCGGCACTGGCGAGGTCGAGGATCTGCGTAAGGCGAGCTATCCGGGGACCGACCACGATGTCGGCGTCGAGATTACCAGCCTGATCGCCACCATCGGCGAAAACATGAATCTGCGGCGGGCGGCCCGGCTGTCGGTTTCGGCGGGTGTGGTGGCCAGCTACACCCACAACGCGCTGGCGCCGAATCTCGGGACCATCGGCGTCCTGGTCGCTCTCGAGTCGACCGGCGACCGCGGCAAGCTGCTGGAACTGGGCCGGCAGATCGCCATGCATGTTGCCGCCGCCCGGCCCGAGGCGTTGAATATCAAAGACGTCGACACCAGCAAGCTTGATCGCGAACGGGCGATCCTGGCGGATCAGGCACGGGCCAGCGGCAAGCCCGAAGAGATCATCGCCAAGATGGTTGAGGGCCGGCTGCGCAAATATTATGAAGAGGTCGTCCTGCTGGAGCAGGTCTACGTCATCGATAATGAGTCCAAAGTCGGCAAGGTGGTTGAGCAGGCGGCCAAGACGGTCGGGGCGCCGGTGAAAATCACCGGCTTCATCCGTTTTGTGCTGGGCGACGGTATTGAGAAGGAAGCCACCGACTTTGCCAGCGAGGTTGCGGCGGTGGCCGGGGTGAAACCACCGACGGCCGGTTAACAGGGAGAACCAGCCATGGTGATCCGGATCACACGGGGCGACGAGTCCAGCCCGCGTTATCGGCGTGTCTTGCTCAAAATCTCGGGCGAGGCGCTGATGGGTCAGGGCGAATACGGGCTCGAGGCCGAGACCGTGACCCGGATCGCCACCGAGGTGCGAACCGTGCGGGATATGGGGGTTGAGGTTTGCCTGGTGATCGGCGGCGGCAACATCTTCCGCGGTGTCTCGGGGGCGGCTAGTGGCATGGAGCGGGCGTCGGCGGATTACATGGGGATGCTGGCCACCGTGATTAATGCCCTGGCCATGCAGAACGCCCTGGAGCGCGAGGGGATTCAGACCCGGGTGCAATCGGCGATCCCCATGGCCACGGTGTGCGAGCCCTATGTTCGGCGTCGTGCGGTCCGCCACATGGAGAAGGGGCGGGTGGTGATCTTCGCCGCCGGCACCGGCAACCCGTACTTTACCACCGACACCGCGGCGGCGCTCCGGGCCTCGGAAATGGGCTGCGAGGCGTTGTTGAAGGGGACTCATGTGGATGGCGTCTATACCGCCGATCCCAAGCAGGTCCCGGATGCCCGACGCTACGAGCGGCTGTCGTTCCACGAGGTGCTGTCCCAGGATCTGCGGGTGATGGACGCTTCGGCGATTTCGCTGGCGCGCGATAACCGGATTCCCATACTGGTGTTCTCGATCGTTACGGCCGGTGGCTTCGCCGAGGTGATGGCGGGGCGCGGCAGGTTCACCATCATCACAGAAGCGTGATTTGATTACGGAAGAGGGGTAAGGTGGCCGATCCGGACATTTCCGACGTAAGGCGTCGCATGGACGGCGCGCTGGAGTCGCTACGCAAGGAATTCGCCGGGCTGCGCACGGGGCGGGCGTCGGCGAGTCTGCTGGAGCCGATTACGGTTGACGCCTATGGCGCCCATATGCCGCTCAATCAGGTGGGCACCGTTGGCGTGCCCGAACCGCGATTGATCACGGTCCAGGTTTGGGACCGCACGATGGTCAAGGCGGTGGAAAAGGCGATCCGCGAAGCCGGTCTCGGGCTCAATCCCCAGACCGAGGGCCAGAGCATCCGGGTGCCCATTCCCGATCTCAGTCAGGAGCGGCGGCAAGAATTGTCGAAGGTCGCCCACAAATACGCCGAGCAGGCGCGCATCGCGGTGCGCAACGTCCGACGGGACGGCATGGACCTGCTGAAGCGCCAGGAAAAGGCCGGAGACCTCAGTCAGGACGAACACAAGACCTGGGCCGATAAGATTCAGGGGCTAACCGACACCCACATCAAAAGGATCGACGAGGTGCTGGCGAGCAAAGAAAAGGAAATCATGCAGGTCTGAGGCCATGTCGAGCCAGGGTGACAGTAACGGCCAGACCCCACCGGCTCATGTCGCCATCATTATGGATGGCAACGGCCGTTGGGCGAAAGCGCGCGGCCTGCCGCGGATTGCCGGCCACCGCAAGGGTGCCGAAGCGGTTCGGCGGACCGTCGAGGCTGCGCGCTCGTTGGGCGTCGCTTATGTCACGCTCTTCAGCTTTTCTTCCGAAAACTGGGCGCGGCCGCTCAGTGAAGTCACCGAGCTGATGGCGTTGCTGCGCTTTTACCTGCGCAGCGAAATCGCCGAATTGCACAAGTCGGGGGTTCGCTTGCGGGTGGTCGGCGATCGCAGCCGGCTGTCCGCCGACATTGTCCAACTGGTGGAAAGCGGCGAGGCCACCACCGCCGGCAATACGGTGTTGACCTTGATTCTGGCGCTTAGCTATGGTTCCCGCCAGGAAATCGTGGAAGCGGCCCGCAGTCTGGCGCGCCAGGCGGTCGCGTGCGAAGTGCGTCCCGAGGACATCGACGAAAGCCGGTTCTCGGCGACTTTGTGGACTGCCGGGGTGCCCGACCCGGATCTGGTGATCCGGACGAGCGGCGAGCAGCGGTTGAGCAACTTTCTTTTGTGGCAGTCGGCCTATGCCGAACTGGTGTTTATCGACAGGCTGTGGCCGGATTTCACCCGGCGTGACCTGGAAGAAGCCATTCAAGAGTTTCATCGGCGGGAACGCCGATATGGCGCGTCGGTTGGCACACGATAGGAAGGCCAACCTGCGCAAGCGCGCGCTGTCGGCACTGGTCCTTGGGCCACTGGTGCTGGGGGTGGTCTACGCCGGCGGCTGGTTGTTTTATGCGGCGGTGGTGGTTACGGCGGTGCTGGCGGTTCGGGAATGGGTGCGGATGATCGCCCCCGGGCCGCTGGGCCGGTCGTTCTATCTGTCCTGTACCGCCATTGCGCTGGTGATGGCCGTGGATGTGGTGGCCGGGCCGCTGGTCGCCCTGGGTTTGGCGTTGGCGTTGGCGCTGGTTCTGGCGGTGGTGCCGTGGGCGGGCAGCGCCCGGGTTCGCGGTTCCGACCGTCGGGTGGCGGCGTTCGGAGTCCCTTATGTCGGGGCCAGTTGTGTCGCGTTGACGTGGTTGCGCGGTGATGCTCAGGCCGGACTGTTGCTGATCCTGTTCCTGTTGTTGACGGTTTGGGCCAATGATATCGGCGCCTTTGTGGTGGGGCGGGGGATCGGCGGGCCACGACTGGCGCCCAGCATCAGTCCGGCCAAGACCTGGGCGGGTTTTTGGGGCGGGCTGGTGGCGGCCGGGCTGGTGGGCGGGCTGGTCGCGGTGGCGGCGGGCGCCCGGGAGCCGCTGGCGGTGATGGCGCTGGGCGCGGTGCTGGCGGTGGTCGGGCAGGGCGGCGATCTGTTTGAGTCGGCGCTCAAGCGGCGCTACAAAGTTAAGGACAGCGGCCAGTTGATCCCGGGTCATGGCGGATTGCTCGACCGCATCGACGGGTTGGTGGCGGCGGCGCCGGTGCTGGCGCTGTTTCAGGCGGCCGTGGGCTCGCAGTCCATCTGGTAATGGAAAAGACTTAAAACGCGGGGGCAAGGTGGCACAAGGACAGGCACGGGCGAAGCGGCGGGTGACGGTACTCGGGTCGACCGGCTCGGTGGGCAGCAATACCGTCAGTCTGATTGCCCTTGAACCGGAGCGGTATCAGGTCGAAGCCCTGACGGCCCGGCGCAACGTCGCGTTACTGGTCCAGCAGGCGCTGCTGCTGCGGCCCCGGCTGGTGGTGATCGCGGATCCCGAGGGCTATGAACCGCTCAAGGAGGCCCTGGCCGGGACCGGCATCGGCGTCGCCGCGGGGCCGTCGGCGGTGGTGGAGGCGGCCTTGATGCCGGCCGAGTGGGTGATGGCGGCCATCGTGGGGGCGGCCGGGCTGGAACCGACGCTGGCGGCGGCGCGGCGCGGCGCCACGGTGGCCTTTGCGAACAAGGAATGCCTGGTTTGCGCCGGCCCGCTGATGATGGAACTGGTGCGCGATCACGGCGCGACCCTGTTGCCGGTTGACAGCGAGCACAGCGCGATTTTTCAGGTGTTCGACTTCGAGCGGCGGGAGGCGGTGGAGCGCCTGATCCTGACCGCGTCGGGCGGCCCGTTCCGCACCCTCGACCGGGCCGCCATGGCCCACGTCACGCCCGAACAGGCGGTGGCGCATCCGGTCTGGGATATGGGCGCCAAGATTTCGGTGGACAGCGCCACCATGATGAACAAGGGCCTGGAGATTATCGAGGCCCATTATCTGTTCGGCATGCCCGAGACCCGGATCGACGTGCTGGTTCATCCCCAGTCGGTGGTTCATAGCCTGGTCGAGTATGTCGATGGCTCGGTGCTGGCGCAATTGGGGACGCCGGATATGCGGACGCCCATCGCGTACGCCCTGGGTTGGCCGGCCCGCATCCCGACTCCCGCCCAACGACTGGATCTGTTACGGACCGGGACCCTGTCGTTCGAGGCGCCGGACCCTGACCGCTTTCCGGCGTTACGGCTGGCGCGCCAAGCCTTGCAAAGCGAGGGGGGCGGCCCTACTATTCTCAATGCCGCCAACGAAGTCGCAGTCGACGCCTTTCTCAATCGGCGGATCGGTTTCCTGGATATTGAGCGCGTGGTTGAAGAAACCCTGGAGGCGGTGCCTCATGATCGGCCCCGGGTCATCAGCGATGTCCTGGAGATCGATGGCGCCGCGCGGCGTTATGCCACCGGACGGGTGGATGAACGGAAATAGGGTTGAAGAGAGTGCGGCCGGCGCTTGCCGGCGCTTTGGATGGGCGGATCGATGGTCATACTCGACGGACTTTGGCATTACGCGGTTCCCTTCATCGTCGTTCTGACGATTCTGGTGTTCGTGCATGAACTTGGCCACTATTGGGTTGCGCGCCGTTGCGGGGTGCGGGTCGAGGTGTTCTCGTTCGGAATGGGCCCGGAACTGCTGGGTCACACCGACCGTCATGGCACCCGTTGGCGGCTCAGCCTGTTCCCGCTGGGCGGTTATGTGAAGTTCTTCGGCGACGCCAGCGCCGCCAGCACGCCGCGCGACGATTTGCCCGAAATGACGCCCGAGGAGCGGGCGGTGTCGTTCCACCACAAGTCGCTGGCCCAGCGTGCGGCCATCGTTGCGGCCGGACCCATCGCCAACTTTCTGTTTGCCATTGTGGTGCTGGCGGTGCTGTTCGCCACCTACGGGCAACCCTTCACGCCGGCCGATATCGGCACGGTCCAGGCGGGCAGTGCCGCCGAAGCGGCGGGGTTGCAACCGGGCGACGTCATCGTCGACATCGACGGTCGGGCCATCGAGCGGTTCGAGGATGTTAAGGCCATCGTCAGCATGGCGCCGGACCAGGCATTGGCGGTTTCGGTGCTGCGCAGTGGCCAGCGGTTGACCGTCACCGCGACCCCCAAATCTTCAACCGTGACCGATCGGTTCGGCAACAGCTATCAGATCGGCTTGCTGGGCATTACCCGGCCGGGGTTGGACTATCGCCGCCATGATCCGGCCACCGCGGTGTGGCGGGCGGTTCGCGAAACCGTAGATCTGACCGCGGCGACCCTGAACGGGGTCGGCCAGATGATCCGCGGGGTTCGGGGGACCGAAGACCTGGGCGGTCCGTTGCGCATCGCTCAGATGTCGGGTGAAGTTGCGCAAAGCGGAGTTGTCTCACTGATTTGGTTTCTGGCTCTGCTATCGATCAATCTTGGGCTGATAAACCTCTTTCCTATACCCCTTCTTGACGGCGGCCATCTGCTGTTTTATGCCATCGAAGGGGTTTGCGGTCGGCCACTTGGCGAGCGCGCGCAAGAATATGGTTTTCGCATCGGGTTGGCTCTGGTATTAACGCTGATGGTTTTCGCCACTTGGAACGACTTGGTTCATCTGCGGGTGATCGAGTTTTTCCGGGGACTGATATCCTAAGCCAGTATTGTCGGGGGGGGACGCTTTGAAGCTCAGTTTCTCGGGATGGGTGCTGATGGCGTTGGCCGTTGGCACCGTCACCATCGGTGGGCCGGTACGTGCGGAGGCCGCCGATGCCGGTGTGGCGGGAACCCGTTTGGCTGAGGTGCCGGGGGGCGGCACCATTTCGGCCATTCGAGTCGACGGCACCCAGCGGATCGAGCCAAGCACTGTCCGATCCTATCTGCAACTTCAGCCGGGCGAGCCGTTCGATGCCGATCGGCTTGATCAGTCGTTGAAGGCGCTCTTTGCGACCGGTTTGTTTGCGGATGTGACGTTGCACCGGGAGGGTGACGCGCTGGTGGTCAAGGTGGTCGAGAATCCGATCATCAACCGGATTGCCTTCGAGGGGAATAAGCGCCTCAAGGAAGATCAGCTCCAGAGCGAATTGCAGCTACGGGCGCGCGTGGTGTACACCCGCACCCGGGTTCAAAGCGACGTTCAGCGCATCCTTGATCTCTATCGGCGCAATGGCCGGTTCGCCGCGACGGTCGAGCCGAAGGTCATCAAGCTCGATCAGAACCGGGTCGATCTGGTCTTCGAAATTGACGAAGGACCGCGGACCGAGGTTGAGCGGATTAACTTTGTCGGGAATTCCAAATTCAGCCGGGCGACCCTGCTGGGCTTGCTGCGGACCAAAGAGTCCCGCTGGTACCGCTTCCTGTCCAGCGACGACAATTACGATCCCGACCGGATGAATTATGACAAAGAGTTGTTGCGCCAGTACTACCTGACTCAAGGCTATGCGGACTTTCGGGTGGTGTCGGCGGTGGCCGAGTTGACCCCGGAGCGCGACGCCTTCTACATGACCTTTACCATCGAAGAGGGCGAGCGGTATCAGTTCGGCAAGCTCGGGCTGACCACCAACCTCAAGGGCCTGGATCCTGAAACGCTGCGTGAAAAAGTCACCTTTGCGGAAGGCGACTGGTACGACGCGAACGAGGTGGAAAAGAGCATCACGGCGCTGACCGATGCGCTCGGTGATCTTCAGTACGCCTTCGTCGATATCCGGCCCAAGGTTGACCGGCATCGCGATACGCATACCGTTGACCTGACCTTCGAAATCAATGAAGGGCCGCGGGTCTATGTCGAGCGCATTAACGTCAACGGCAATGTCCGCACCTTGGATCAGGTGATCCGGCGGGAGCTTCTGCTGAGTGAAGGCGATCCCTTCAACACCTCCAAGCTCAAGCGGTCGGAAGAACGCATCAAAAAGCTGGATTTCTTCGAAAAGGTCAATGTCACCACCGCCGAAGGCAGTCAGCCCGACCAAACGGTGATCCAGGTGGATGTCACCGAAAAATCCACGGGCGAAATCTCGCTGGGAGCCGGTTTCTCGACCACCGATGGCGCGCTCGGCGACTTCAGTATCAGCGAGCGTAACTTGTTGGGCCGGGGCCAGGACCTGCGGTTCGGCGCCACGGTGTCCCAGCGCACCCAACAGTATGACATCTCGTTTACCGAGCCCTATTTCCTTAATCGCGATCTGGCGGCCGGTGTTGACCTGTTCCGGATTGTCCGGGACAATCAGACCTACAGCCAATATGACGAGACCGACACCGGTTTCGGTCTGCACCTGGGCTTCCCGCTGACCGAGCGCCTGCGGGAGCGGTTAAGCTACAGCTTCCAGCAGACGACCATCAGTAATGTTCCCACCACCGCCTCGGTTTACATCCTGGATCAGGTCGGCACACGCAATGTGTCCCAGGTCAGTCACGAACTGACTTACGATACCCGGAACAGCAAGACGGACCCGGTCAGCGGCTATATCCTGAAGTTCGGCAATGATCTTGCCGGACTGGGGGGCGATGCCGACTACATCCGGACCCGGATCAGCGGCACCTACTACGTGCCGATCCCGAGCTGGGACCAGTGGGTGCTGAGCTTTGGCGGCGAGGCCGGGTATATCGCCGGTATCAATCAGAACGTGTTTATCGCTGATCGCTTCTTTATTGGCGGTGATACGCTTCGCGGCTTCCAGACGGCCGGTATCGGTCCACGCGACACCTCGACCGGTGACGCCCTGGGTGGTAATCAGTTCTACCGGGGAACCATCGAGCTTCGCTTCCCGCTTGGTTTGCCGGATGAACTCGGGCTATTCGGCCATGCGTTTACCGATGTCGGTACACTCAGCCATTTGGAAATACCGGCCGCCAATGCGAATGTGGTGGACAGCGCGTCGTTGCGGGCAGCGAGCGGCCTTGGCCTCCAATGGCGCTCGCCGTTGGGTCCGATCGGGATCGATTTCGCGGTTCCGTTTCTTAAAGAGAGCTACGATAAGACCCAACAATTCCGGTTCAACTTTGGCACTAGGTTCTGACACATGACGCTTCAAAGTGTACGGTGGGCGCTGGCTGCCGCAGCGGTTGGCCTCACCCTGGTTGCGGTGCCGGTGAGTGGCGCCAAGGCGGACGCCAAGCCGCCGGTGGTTGCGATTGTGGACATCCAGTTCATTCTCCATGAGTCCACCGCGGGCAAGGCCGTCCAGAAGGGTTTGGAAAGTCAGGGAGAAATTTTCCACCGCGAAATCGCGGCAGAGGAAGACAAATTGCGGCAGGGCCAGCAGGATCTGGAGCGGCAGCACGCGAGCCTGACCGAGGAAGCCTTTACCAAGAAGCGGCGCGACTTCGAGAAGCAGGTGGCCGACTATCAGCGGGATCTCCAGGCCCGCCAGAAGGCTCTTCAGCAGGGTGAGGCCGAGGCGCAGCGGACGATCCTGGGCGCGATCAATGAGGTTCTCGGGGGCTTGGCCCACGAGAAGAGCATCGATCTGGTGCTGGCGCGACCGGCGGTGTTCTATGCCGATCCCGAGTTGGACGTGACTCAGGAGGTGTTGGGGCGCCTGAATCGCAAGCTGCCGACGGTCACGGTCAATATTCCGTCGGTCAAGAAGTAATCTTCCGGGGTTTGCTCGGGGCCGCCTTTCCGGCGCGAGCCGGAGAGGCAGCGTCGGGGAGTGCGGGTTGGGGATTGATCGGTGAGCGCGAATCGGGCAAAAGGAGCCGGGGCCGGTAACGGTATCGGCCTGGGTCTCAGCAGAAGAACGGCGGTCGGAAGATGGGGGCGATAACGGAAATGGATGCGATGTCCGACATCGACATCACGCGGGTCATGCAAATGATTCCGCATCGCTACCCGATGCTGATGATCGACCGGGTGGTTAACGTCGTTCGGGGCGAAAGTGCCATCGGGATCAAGAATGTTACGATCAACGAGCATTTTTTCCAAGGCCATTTTCCGCAACGGCCGGTCATGCCCGGTGTGCTGATCATCGAGTCGATGGCTCAGACCGCCGCGGTGCTGGTGGTGGCGACATTGGGCGCGGAAGCCGAGGGCAAATTGGTTTACTTCATGACCGTTGATGAGGCGCGCTTTCGCAAGCCGGTGACGCCGGGCGACACCGCCTATATTCACGTCAACAAGGTCCGTCAGCGCGGTAACGTCTGGAAATTCAAAGGCGAGGCGAAAGTTAACGACATTCTGTGTGCTGAAGCGACTTACGCCGCGATGATTTTGAACGATCGATGACCGCAGCGGTTCATCCCAGCGCGGTCGTAAATCCGGCAGCGCGTCTTGGCGAAGGGGTCGAGATCGGTCCCTTTTGCTGTGTCGGCGGCGAGGTCGAACTGGCGGCCGGCGTGCGCCTGGTGTCCCATGTGGTGATTGAGGGTCGCACCCGCGTTGGGGCGGGCACGGTCATTTACCCGTTTGCGGTGCTCGGCACCCCGCCTCAGGACCTGAAATACCGCGGCGAGGCGTCGGAGCTGGTGATCGGGCGCAACAACCGGATCCGTGAACATGTCACCATGAACCCGGGAACCGCGGGTGGTGGCATGATCACCACGGTTGGGGACGAGGGTCTGTTCATGGTCGGGGCCCATGTGGCCCACGACTGCCGGTTGGGTGACCATGTGATTCTGGCCAACAACGCCACTTTGGCCGGCCATGTGGTGGTGGGCGATTATGCCATTCTCGGCGGGCTCAGTGCCGTTCACCAGTTTGTCCGCATCGGTCCACACGCCATGATCGGCGGCATGTCGGGTGTCGAAAATGACGTGATCCCCTATGGCTTGGTGATGGGCGAGCGGGCACGGCTTTCGGGGTTGAATCTGGTTGGGCTGGAACGGCGGGGCTATAGCCGGGAGGACATTCAGGCGTTGCGGGCGGCCTATCGTGTGTTGTTCGGGTCAGGGGGGACACTCGCCGGACGCATTGAAGAGGTCGCAAACCTGTTCCAGGATCATCAGGTGGTTGGCGACATCGTCGCTTTCCTGCGAGCGAAGTCTTCACGGGCGGTGTGCCAGCCACGGGCGGAGAATGGCGGTTAAGCTCGCGATCTTTGCCGGTGGCGGCGAGCTGCCAGCCCGATTGGCCGAGGCGGCGCGCGGCTCGGGGCGGGACGTGTTCATGGTGGCATTCGAGGGCCACACCCTGGCGTCGGCGGTGGTCGGGGTCCCGCATCTGTGGTCGCGCTTTGGCGCCGCCTCCGCGATTCTCGACTTCCTGCATGGCCACGGCGTGACCGAGCTGGTTTTGGCCGGACCGGTCCGGCGACCGTCCATCACCGAAATCATGCCGGACTGGCGGGCCACGAAATTCCTGGCCCGGATCGGCGCGCGGGCCTTGGGCGATGACGGTTTTTTGCGGGGCATCGTGCGGGGCTTGGAGGAGGAGGGGTTCCGGGTGGTGGGCATCCAGGACATCCTGAGTGATCTGCTGGCCCCGGTGGGGGCGTTGGGGGCATTGATGCCCGATGCGGCGGCCGAAGCCGACATCGCCCGCGGCATCGAGGTGGCCCGGATGGTGGGTGCCCTTGATGTGGGGCAGGCGGTGGTGGTTCAACAAGGGCTGGTGTTGGGCGTCGAGGCGATCGAAGGCACCGATGCGCTGATCAACCGGTGCGGGCCGTTACGCCGGGACGGCGTCGGCGGCGTGCTGGTCAAGGTCAAGAAGCCCCAGCAGGACCGGCGACTCGACCTGCCGACGGTCGGCGTCCAGACCGTGCAAAGCGCCGCAGCGGCCGGCTTGCGGGGAATCGCCATCGAGGCCGGGGGAACCCTGGTCATGGATCGGCCGGCGTTGGTGGCTGCTGCGGATGGTGCCGGCCTTTTTGTGGTCGGCGTCACGGTCGACCCGCCGCGTTCGTCATGACCGCCGAGGCCACACCGCTCCGGCTGTTTGTGATCGCGGGGGAGCCGTCGGGGGACTTGTTGGGCGCCCGGTTGATGGCGGCGGTCAAGCGCAGGGCCGACCGGCCGGTGCGGTTCGTCGGTATCGGCGGCGAGCGGATGGTGGCGGAGGGGTTGGAATCGCTGTTCCCGATGGAGGAACTGGCGCTGTTTGGCGTGGTGGAGCTGTTGCCGCGCCTGCCCCGATTGATCTGGCGGCTTCATCAGACCGTGGCCGCGATTCGCGACCAAATGCCCGACGCGGTGCTCACCATCGATTCTCCGGGCTTCACCTTTCGGGTCGGTCGAAGGTTGCGTCAAGGCCGCCACCCGGTGCGCGAGGTGCCGCTGATCCATTATGTGGCGCCGACGGTGTGGGCCTGGCGGCCGGAACGCGCCCGCAAGATTGCCGCCTTTCTCGACCATCTGTTGGTGCTGCTGCCGTTCGAACCGCCGTGGTTCGAACGCGAGGGGCTTGCGACCACCTATGTCGGTCATCCCATCGTGGAAGGTGGCGCCGATCGCGGCGATGCCGCCGGCTTCCGCCGCCGCCACGGCATCGATGCCGGCTCACGGCTATTGGCGGTGTTGCCCGGTAGCCGGATGACCGAATTGGGCCGACTGCTGCCGGACTTCGGGGGGGCGCTGGAGCGGTTGGCGCCGCAGTATCCGAATCTGGTCGCGGTGGTCCCGACCTTGCCCCGGGTGGCGGCGACGGTGCGGGCGGCCGTGGCCGGCTGGCCGGTGCGGACGCTGGTGACCGAAGGGGATGCCGAAAAGTACGATGCCTTCGCCGCCGCCGAGGTGGCCCTGGCGGCGTCGGGGACCGTGGCGCTGGAACTGGCGCTGGCCCGCTTGCCGGCGGTGATCGCCTACCGCATGAATCCACTGACGGTGGCGCTTTATCGACGGTTGGTCCGTACCAAATATGCGAATCTGGTCAATATCATGCTGGACCGGCCGGTGGTCCCGGAACGGATCCAGGAGGACTGTCGTCCGGATCAACTGGCGGCGGCGGTGGCGGCCTTGTTGGAGAGTCCGGCGGCCAGACAGGCTCAGATCGACGAACTGGCGGCGGTGGGCGGTTGGCTCGGCGCCGGCGGCATAACGCCGAGTGATCGCGCCGCGGACGTGGTTTGGCGGTTGGCGGTGCGGCGGGCGGAGGGAGGACGGCATTGACGATGGGAACCACAACCGCGGCCGCCGGTGCGGGACACCGGTTGCTGCACACCATGATCCGGGTTCGCGATCTGGATCGTTCGCTGGAATTTTATACCGGTTTGCTGGGGATGGCGCTGTTGCGCCGCACCGACTACGAAGGCGGCCGGTTTACTCTGGCCTTCGTCGGCTATGGCGATGAAGCGAGCGCCGCGGTGCTGGAACTGACCCATAATTGGGACCAGACCGACCCCTACGTCACGGGGACGGGCTTTGGCCACATCGCCATCGCGGTTCCCGATATTGTGGAGACCTGCCGGCGTCTGGCCGCGGCCGGGGTTCCGGTGCCGCGACCGCCCTGCCCCATGGCGCACGGCACCACGGTGCTTGCGTTCGTTGAGGACCCCGACGGCTATCGGATCGAACTGATCGAACGGCGATGACGGTCACCGACGGCTCGGGCCTCGCGCCGGGGCCGGAGGTTGGCGTATCCTGCTGAAATCGGCAACCTTACCGATAGGCCATAGGCGGGACATGACAGAGGGAACGATTACGCCATCGCTTGCGGTCGGCGTTATCGGGGATACGCCGTCTCGCCCGACCCCGGACGACGGCTTCGGCGTTCAGGACCGCCTGGTCATCGGCCAGGTTCTGCGGTCGTGGCTGGATGCCCGGTGCCTGACGCCGACCGAACTGCTTTATGATCCCCAGGCCCTGGCCGGTCTGCTGGCTGAACCGGGGACCATGGCGGCGGCGCTTCGGGAGCTGCCGCCGGGGTCGGGGCAACCGGGCGGCATCGAGGCCGGGCCGGCGATGTTCGATCACTTGCGGGTTCGGGCTGCGGCGGCCGGGACGGCCCTGGATGGCTTGGCTCAGGCCGGGCCGCCCTTGGACGTGCTCCGGCAGCGCGGCGGCGAACCGGGCCAGTCCGCCGAACAGGATCACCTGCTGCGGGCCGCCATTTGCCGGGAGCTGGTCGGTTGCCGGAGCTGGCTGGAAAAGCTGGCCCTGCTGGTCGGTCTGGTCCGCGCCGACGCCGGCGGGACGACTGGTGACGGGATGCCGGGTGGCGGGCTGGCCGGGCTGGTGGACGGCCTGGTGGCGGACCTGTTGGGCGCCGGCACCGTGCTGACCGAGTTGTTTGGAGCGCATCCCTATCTTGGGGTCAATCTGCGCCGGTCCCTGGACCTGGCGCTGACCGTGCTGGCGCGTCCGGCGGACGGGGCCGGGACCCCACTTCTGTTCGACCTCAACGAGTTGCTGGTGGCGGGTCGGTTGCCCTGCGCCCGCGCGGCTTTGCTCGACCGGGTTCGCGGGCAACTGGGCTCGCCGCTCCCGCTGGGCTCGGGGCGGCGGGAGGAGGACATCCGACTATTCCACGAGCTGCTGGGGATTCTGGCGACGCCCGCCGGCGTGATCGGCGAGGGTGCCATGGCCGAAGCGTTGGTGGTGCGCTATGCCCGCCGGCTGGACCAGGACGGCGGCGCGATTGTTCAGCCGGCGATTCAGGGTGTGGTCGAGACTCTGCCCAACCTGTTCTCCCGGCTCTATTTCCTGGCGGCGTTGGCGTGCTCGCCGCTGGGCCGGCGGTCCATCGACGAGGTGATGGTGCTGGTCGATGCCGCGGCTCACAATCAGACATTGATCGAAAGCGCGGTGTTTCGTCCCTTCGATCCTGTGGCGTTGCACGGGGCGCTGGCGCAGGCCGCGGCGGCGTTCGATCGGGCTGGCCTGCCCGACACGGTCGCCGCTCGTCTGCGCGGCCGGATTACCGGCCTGGTCGACGCCTTTGTGGCGCGGGGCAGTTTTTTGGACCTGATGGATGCCCATGAACCCTCGGTGCCCCGGCGCAACCAGGGGCTGGCGGCGGTGATCACGGCTGGTCTGGTCACCGAATTCGGCGGCAAGCCCTTGATTGAACAACATATCGACCGGATCGCGGAGCGCGCCGCAGCCGGCGGCGGGTCGGTTTCGGTGTTGCGCACGCCGGGCTGGCCGCAACTGGTCGGCCGCGAGGCGGGGGTTCCCTTGATTTCGCGCTTTGGCCGCTACCGCTGTCCATACTGCTTCGAAGCCAAACGAGGCGGTGTGTTGTGCCTGGTTTGCGGCTATGACGAAATCGAGGGCGCGCGGCCCGGTGTTCACCTGTCGGCCGGGACCCTGCTTCAGGGCCGTTATGTGATCGGCCGCCTGATCGGACAAGGCGGCTTTGGCGCGACCTATCTCGGTTGGGACGAGCGACTCCAGGTCAAGGTGGCGCTCAAGGAATACTTCCCGGTGAGTCTGGCCGGGCGGGCCGAGGGGGGGGCGCTCAAGCCATACGTCGAGGCGCACATCGGCACCTTCCGCGATGGCATCGTCAAATTCATTGAAGAAGCCCGAACGCTGACCCGGTTACGCTACGTCAAAGAGGTCGTCGAGGTTCTCGACCATTTTGAGGCGAATGGAACGGCCTATCTGGTGATGGAATTGCTGATCGGCCGGACCCTTCAGCGGTATCTGTTGGAAGAAGGGGGCAGTATCGACTACCGGCGGGCGCTGGGCTTGATGCTGCCGATTGCCAAAGCGGTTCATGAAGTCCACCGGCTGGGTTTGGTGCATCGTGATATCAGTCCCGATAATATCTTCCTGCTGGATGGCGGTGAGGCCAAACTGCTGGACTTTGGCGCCGCCCGTCATTGCATCGGCGAGGCCCTGGGCGCCTTGACCGTGATTCTCAAGCGCGGCTACGCGCCGCCGGAGCAGTATGTTTCCGATGGTCGTCAAGGCCCGTGGACCGATGTTTACGCCCTGGCCGCGACCCTTTACTGCGCCATCACCGGCCGGCCGCCGCCGGATGCCGCCGCTCGCCAAGGAACCGAGTTGATTCGACCGAGTCGCTTGGGCATCCACATCCCGCCGGCGGTTGAGGAGGTGTTGTTGGGTGGTCTGGCGCTGGGCTGGCAGGACCGGCCGCGGGACATGAAGACTTTGCTCCAGGGCTTCAGTCGCGCCTTATCATAATCCGTATTCGTTGGCTCGATTATTAGTCCCTGTCATGACCGGGGCTTGCAGTTAAGTGGCCTCGGGTGCGTCGGTCAGGGGAGAGCGGGTTCTCGCCGTCGAGGGCGGCGCAACTCCCCGGTCATTGACCGTCCCACCATTTCGACGGCTCACCAACTGTGGCGTAACGGCATCGAAGCCTGGAAAACACCGAGAATTGAGTGTTTCGCGGACTTGCCACGACTGCATCATGGAGTACCCTATGCGCTACGAAGATCGACCTTGGGGCCTCCGTGATCTTGCACGACGTTGGTGGACAATGGTGCAGTAAAGGCCATGTGTTGCCGATGTCTCTGGCTTGCGAAGGTGCCGACCGGATTGCCGAAGGTAACCCGGTGCGGGTCTGAAAAATAATGGGGGCAAGGTAATGAAGAGGAACGGGATCAAAGGGCCGGTGGAGGCCGTTCGCGCGGCGGTTCTCCTGGGATTTTGCGGTGTCGCGGCCGGGGCGATGGTCGCCGCGGGTCCAGGCAGTGCCCGTGCGGCGGAGATCGATTTGCCGACGGGTTGGCATTTCTCGGGCGTGGCCCAGAAGTTGCCAAACGGTTTCACCAACATTAACGGTGTCCTGACCAAACCGGGCCAGGCGCCGATCAGCCTTCAGGGCGCCAACGCCACCACCCCGGATAACGTCGTTTACAACGCGAATGGCCAGATTGCCCTGAACAGCCAGGCCTATCGGCCGTTCCAGTGCAGTTACAACTCCGCGACCGGGGCCGTCTCGAATCCCAACTGCCTGATTGCTTTCCAGGCCTTGTTTACCTCGCAACAATTGTCCGGCGCCGAAGTCGCGGCCCGTCAGGTCGCGGTTGTTCAAAGCCAGCGCGTTCAGGCACAACAAGCCGTCAATCTGATCGGTGCCCGTATCGCTGACGCCCTGCTCCCCAATCGGCGCGTGTCGGGTTCGACCAAGCAAAGCGACGCCGGCGGCGGGGTGGTGGCCATGGACGGCCGCAACGGCATCTCTGGGGTGTCGGCCGGCGACGACCAATACACCAACAGCCTGTGGGCCAGCTATAGCCATAGCTGGGTCGCCAACAACTGGAATGCCTTGAAGTCCCAATCGGACATCAACACCGGCGTGGTTGGCGGCGACGTCAAGATTCAGAATAACCTGTTGTTGGGTCTGACCTTCACCTATCAATCAAACGTGGGGACGACGAACTTTAACGACGGCACGCTCGATGCGTCGAGCTACACCTTCGTTCCCTACGGCGCCATCAGCTTCCTGGATAATCAGATCGTTCTTGATGTGATGTCCGGCGCTGGCTTCAGCGACAGCTCCACCAAGCGGTCGCGCAGTGTCGCCGCGGTGAGCGGTTCTTATGGCAGCGATAGCTGGATGTTTGCCACCCACGCGACCTACAACCTGCCGGTCAATAACTGGAACCTTTCGGCCAAGGCCGGTTGGTTGATGACCTACAATTGGGCCGACCGGTTCACGGAAAGCAACGGCACCGTCAATCCGACCCAGGTCACCCGGCTTGGCGAAGTCAGCCTGGCCGGTCGTGCGGGCTACACCATCGACCAGTTCGAGCCCTATACCGGTCTGACCTATGCCCATGACGTGATCCTTGCCCCCGGATGCGGTCGGAATGACCGGCGCAACCTTAGGCCGGGATGAACTCGTTGCCTTGATCGGCCTGAACTGGACCGCCACCGATCGGGTCAACGCCGGCCTTGAACTGAGCAATACCTTCTTCCGCAAGAACGAAGACAACACCACGGTGGTGGTGTCCGGGCGCTACGCCTTCTGATCTTTGCCCAACCGGTTCCCGGGGCTTCCATCGGAAGCCCCGGGGCGCTTCGGACCCGTCATCGCCACCGGTGCTCTCGAGTCTCTCCCGGAGCCGGGTTTTGGTGGAACGGTCATTGCGAAAAAGCGTTTGCATCTGACAGAAAATTGCCGGTGCGGGTGTTTCCGTGGGGTTGGAGCCACACCCCGGACGAATCCCCTTGTGTTGACGGTGGTCGCTGATTTAACCTGCCGTTGCTTGGTAATCGTTTGGATTGGGCCCCGCTCTGCTTGGGGGATTGTCGCAGAGGCGGCGATCAGGCAATCCGATGATCCCAGATCCAGAGAAAAGTGGACGCGCAGTGCCAGTTTTTTGTTGTGACGTCGGCGACGTGATCGCGCTGGCGGGGCTTTCTCTCGATCAGGCGTGGCGGCGAAAACAACAGGACCGACTTGAGGAGGGGCGTATGAGGAGGAAGTGTAAGAATACATCCTGCCGTATTGTTTGCCCAGACTGCGGAAGTCGACTCTCTACCTTGGATCATGGCTGTTCCATCTGTTATGAATGCGGATGGTCATGGTCTCCGGGGGTTCATTATAAAAGAAATACGCCGTCTTCGGCGGCTAAATTGCAAACCGGTGGTTAATCGGTGCGATTCGCAACGCTTGCACCCGAACCGTCCTCCCTTCCCTCCTTGTCGGGGGAGGGGAGTTAGAGGGGGGCTCCCGGCTTCGTTTCGTCATGGCCTGCCGCCATCCCATGAAATCTGTTGAGACCTGCGGTGTCGGGTCTCATGGCTGTTCCCGGAGCCCCCGGTTTGTGTGATATGGTCCGAGCCAGGGCCGTCGCGCGGAAGTGTGGTGAGCGGACGGCGCCGGTGACGTTGCGAGGGGAGTAGGCTAATGTCCGTCGAGTGGAATGACAGCTTGTTCCTAAGCCATGAAATCATGGACGAAGATCACCGGAAAATGGCGGCGCTGATCAATAAGCTCTATCTGAGCGTCAATGAAAGCTTCGGCAAGGAGGCAACCTGTCGGGCCGCTCAAGGGTTGCTGGAATTTTCCCGGGCCCACTTTGATCACGAAAAGCGCCTGATGGAGCGTCATCGCTATCCCGATACCATGAGGCATTTGTGGCAGCATCGGGAGTTGCTGGATGAACTGAGTTCATTGATCTACGGCCTGGAAGGGTCCAGTGCAAATATTAAGGCCGACACCATCGAGTTTATCGATAAATGGTTTACCATCCATCTTCGGGACAGCGACGCCAAGCTGGCCTATTTTCTTAATAATCTTGATCACGACTCCGAGGCCCGACCGACCGCATGAGCGATCGGTTGGGTGCCTTGCGCAGGGTGGAGGGCGTGTGAGACAAAATGGCTCCCCGGTGTCGGACTGCGCGCTTTGTTGTGAGCAACCCGCGACCCCCCGGATATCCCCCTCCGATGCCCCGTCCCCCGGTGCCCCGAGTCGCGTCGTCATGGCCAGACCACAGACCCCTTAGACAACGTCAGACCCCTTCGAACGCCTTCAGACAACTTTAGACAACTTTAGACAAGAGGATACCGCCCGTGCTTGAAGCCTATCGCCTGCATGTCGCTGAGCGTGCCGCGCTCGGGATTCCGCCCGTGCCGTTGACCGCGAAGCAGACCGAGGAGTTGACCGGCCTCCTGAAGTCCCCGCCCCAGGGCGAAGAGCAGGTTCTGGTCGACCTCATCACCTATCGGGTTCCGGCCGGTGTCGACGATGCCGCCAAGGTCAAGGCCGATTTTCTCGCCAAGCTGGCTCGGGGTGAAGAGACCTCGCCGCTGATCTCCAAGGTGAAGGCCACCGAGTTGCTCGGCACCATGCTCGGCGGCTTCAACATCAAGCCGTTGATCGGCCTGCTGGCCTGCCCCGAGTGCGCCGCGGCGGCGGCGGCCGGGTTGAAGACGACCCTCTTGATGTTCGATTACTTCCATGATGTCAAGGAGCTGGCCGACCAGGGCAATGAGCCGGCCAAGGGCGTGTTGCAGTCCTGGGCCGATGCCGAGTGGTTTACCTCCCGTCCGGAAGTGCCGGCCAGCCTGACCATCACCGTGTTCAAGGTGACCGGCGAGACCAACACCGACGACCTGTCGCCGGCTCCCGATGCCTGGAGCCGCCCTGACATCCCCCTGCATGCGTTGGCCATGCTGAAGAATGCCCGGCCGGGGATCAACCCCGACCAAGCCGGTGCCCGCGGCCCGATCGGGCAGTTGGACGCGCTGAAGGCCAAGGGGAACCTTGTGGCCTATGTCGGTGACGTGGTCGGCACCGGCTCTTCGCGGAAGTCCGCCACCAATTCGGTGTTGTGGTTCACCGGCGAGGACATTCCGTTCGTGCCCAACAAGCGGTTCGGCGGCGTCTGTCTGGGCACCAAGATCGCTCCGATCTTCTACAACACCATGGAAGACGCGGGCGCCCTGCCCATCGAGGTCGATGTGTCCCGGCTGGACATGGGCGACGTGGTGGAGTTGCGGCCCTATGACGGCAAGGTTCTGAAGAACGGCGAGGTCGTCGCCGAATTCACCGTCAAGTCCGAGGTGATTTTCGACGAAGTGCGGGCCGGTGGCCGGATTCCGTTGATTGTCGGCCGTGGCCTGACCAGCAAGGCGCGGGAGTCCCTGGGCCTGCCGGCCTCGACCCTGTTCCGCCTGCCGTCGGTCCCCGCCGACAGCGTCAAGGGCTTCACCCTGGCCCAGAAGATGGTCGGCCGCGCCTGCGGTCTGCCGGACAACGTGGGCATGCGTCCGGGGGCCTATTGCGAGCCGAAGATGACCACCGTCGGCTCCCAGGACACCACCGGCCCGATGACCCGGGACGAGTTGAAGGATCTGGCCTGCCTTGGTTTTTCGGCCGATCTGGTGATGCAGTCGTTCTGCCACACCGCCGCTTATCCCAAGCTGGTGGACGTGAAAATGCATCACGAGCTGCCGGGCTTCATCGCCACCCGGGGCGGCGTCAGCCTGCGGCCCGGTGACGGCGTCATTCACTCGTGGCTGAACCGCCTGCTGATGCCCGACACCGTCGGCACCGGCGGCGATTCCCACACCCGCTTCCCCATCGGCATTTCGTTCCCGGCCGGCTCCGGTCTGGTGGCGTTCGCCGCCGCCACCGGCGTCATGCCCCTGGATATGCCGGAATCGGTGCTGGTGCGTTTCAAGGGCCAGATGCAGTCGGGCGTTACCTTGCGGGATCTGGTTAACGCCATTCCGCTGTATGCCATCCGTCAGGGGCTGCTGACCGTCGAAAAGAAGGGCAAGAAGAACATCTTTTCTGGCCGTATCCTGGAAATCGAAGGTTTGCCCGACCTCAAGGTGGAACAGGCCTTCGAGCTGTCGGACGCCTCGGCCGAACGGTCCGCCGCGGCGTGTACCGTCCGGCTCGATCAGGCGCCGATCATCGAGTATCTGCGCTCGAACATCACCCTGATGAAGTGGATGATCGCCAGCGGCTATCAGGATGCCCGCACGCTTGGCCGGCGCATCAAGGCGATGGAAGCCTGGATCGCCAATCCGGTGCTGTTGGCCCCCGATGCCGACGCCGAATACGCGGCGGTGATCGAGATCGATCTGGCCGATGTGAAGGAACCCATCGTCGCCTGCCCCAACGATCCGGACGACGTGAAGCTGTTGTCCGACGTGGCCGGCGCCAAAATCGACGAAGTGTTCATCGGTTCGTGCATGACCAACATCGGGCACTTCCGTGCGGCGGCCAAGGTGCTGGACGGCATGTCCGACATTCCGACCCGGCTGTGGATTGCGCCGCCCACCAAGATGGACGCCCTGGTGCTGAACGAGGAAGGCTACTACGCCATTCTCGGCAAGTCGGGGGCCCGGATGGAGATGCCCGGCTGTTCGCTGTGCATGGGCAACCAGGCTCAGATCCGCAAGGGCTCCACGGCCATGTCGACCTCGACCCGGAACTTCCCGAACCGGCTGGGGATCGACACCCAGGTCTATCTCGGTTCGGCGGAATTGGCGGCGGTGTGCGCCCTGATGGGCAAAATCCCCACCGTGGCTGAATATCTGGAACAGGTGGCGGTTCTCAACAAGAAGGCTGCCGACATCTATCGGTACATGAACTTTGACCAGATCCCCGTGTTCAGCGAGGTGGCGGACGGGGTTGCGGCGTAACCGAGGTGCCGTTGGCGGGGTCCGGGGTTGCGCCCGGACCCCGCCTTCGTCATGGGTTCCAAGGGGTCACCCCTTGGTGGGGTCCAGGGGCGAAGCCCCGGGTGGGGGCTAGGGGCAACGCCCCCGCCCGCCGGGCGGTTTATCGCGAACGCCCGATCGGGCGCAGACGGATGGCGCCGGACCAGCTTTCCATTTCGATGGTGATGCCGGTTTGTCCGCCCACCCGTTCCGCCACCAGGGGAATGTGCAGGCGGACCAGTTCCTGCCGGGCGAGGGCGATGTTTTGATGGCCGATGGCGAAGAGCGACAGCGCCTCTGGCCACAGGGCATTGGCACCGCCGAATATTTTGGCGGTCAAGGCGGGACCCCGGCTGCCCGACGCTTCCAGGTTCGCCACCAGTTGCCCGATGGCCGCGTCCCCGAAATAGGGATCGTCGCGCCGGTGGTTGGGCGCGTGGGGCATGACGAAATGGTTCATGCCGCCGATGCCCCGGATCGGGTCATGCAGACAGACGGCGACGCACGAGCCCAGCGTGGTGGCGATGACGCACGGCTCCAGGCCCACATGGTAGCACCCGGGCGTAATCGTGATCCGGGGCGTGGTCATAGGGACCGCCAAAGGACGTCCGAGCGGCTGTGGCGGACGCCGGTGGGCTCATCGGCCATGGGAACCTGGATTTTGGTGTTGGCTGTCATGATGGGGTCACGGATACCGGCTGCCCATGATGCTCGAGAACGCCTGAGACGGCCAGGGGGCGTGTAAGGGTGCGCCTGAGTCCGGACGAGTCCGGTTGTCAAGCTGAAAGGGAGGACGGACGGGTCAAACGCATGGCTCGCGGTTAGCAAGGTGTTCAACAACCAGTCTCAAAAGGCAGGCATTTTTCGGTTGAAGCTCTGCGTGATTGCGCCCATATCTTGGCGTAAGTTACCCGTCGGGGTTGCTGTTCGTTGGGCGGTTCCGTCAACTTCGAGGTGTTGACGATCGGTCCGACCAAACAGACTTTGTTCGAGAACCGGGCGGGTGTTGGCGTCCCGAGCCCATAACGGGTCCCGCGCCCGCACCAGGATACGCAACAGAAGGGGGCAATAGCATGACAGATTTTGTCATTCAGCCGTCGGGCGGGGCCGGCTGGGGGGGCGGTTGGCGTCGCCGTGCGATCTCGATGGTGGCCAGTGTTTCATTGGTGACGGCCAGCCTGACCGGCTGTACGACGCAACAGTCGCGCATCGGGACCGACGATGGAACCGATAGCTGCCGCACCTATGTGGTCGCGCTGGATTCCACGGGGAACTATTATGCCGAAGACATGATCCAGGGGGCCATGATCGGCGCCGTGGGCGGCGCCTTGATGGGCGGGTTGCTGAGCGGCAGTTGGAAGGGGGCGGCCGTGGGGGCCGCGGCCGGAGCGGTGGCCGGGGCGATCGGCGGTTACTGGCAGAACCGGATGCAGCAGGGCCGGGATCAGGCGATTCTCTCGGTGGTGTCCGATATGCGGCATGAAAACGAGCAACTGGACAAAACCAACGGGGCCTTCCAGCAGCTTAGCGATTGCCGCCATCGGGAGGCGGCGCAAATCAAAGCCCAATACGCCGCCAAGGCGATCAGCCGGGAGGAGGCCCAAAGCCGGCTCCGGCATCTGGCCAGCCTCGCGCGCAAGGACCTGGAAATTTTGAATACCATCACCGCAAATTCGAACAAGCGGGTGAGCGAATACCAGTATGCCGCGGCCCAGATCGATCCGAGCCTGCCGCCGCCGGCCCCCGAGCCGGTTTATCAACCGCCTGCCACGCCGGAGGCGACCAGGGCCGTCACCCCCCGGCACACCCCGACCGCGGCGCCCAAGCCTCGGGTGACCCAGCGCCCCGAATCGAGTCAGCAATTCGCCTCGCTTCAAGCCAAGAATACGTCGTTGAATGCCGGTAAGGCCAGTTATGCTCAGGACGTCGGTGGTTGGGAGAACGGCGTAACCTGAATGGGCTACGGTTGACCGGAGGGCGGGGAGGGCGGAGCGGTCGGGGCCTGTCTTCCCCAGTCTTCCAAAACGGTCGAGACTCTATATGGAAACGGCGATTGTGGCGCAAATTCGCTGTGCACCTTGGAAAGCAACCGGCCGGCGGTCTGTTCGGCAGATCAAAAAATGGGTGAGGGGCAAAGCAGGTGGTAAGGTCGAGTAACAAATATCGAGACCGCTTCGTCGTCCGGTCGATCGACAATTCGGCGCCGGTGCTGAAACAGGTGAAGCAAACTGTGGCAAACGGCGAACTGGAGATCGGATAATGGCCGAAATAGACGAAGATGTTGCATGGAAAGTGGCGTGCTCGAAGGATACAATAATTTCATATCAAGGGTTTCTTAAACAATTCCCGAAGAGTATGAGGGTCACAGCCGCTCAGATGCGGATTGACCGTTTACAGGATTGCGCTTCAGACGATAAAAGTTTTTCGGCAGGCGGCGGGGCATCCCTGGCTGGTTTTCTTCTGGTGAGTTGTCGAAAGTTGTTATTGAATGTAACTAAAGTTATTTTGTTGTTAATTGGAATTGGGTTTGGTGTCATTATAGTTAATTTTGAATGGATTAGAAGATTGGGATTCTTGCCCTATGATCGACGATTCGATGTCGTAGACTACAAAATAATTATTGCTCTTATCATTTCTATCGTTGTTGCGGTTTGTGGGGCATTTGCTCAGAGGTATTTGCTAAAAAGAACAGTTTCTGTGATAAATTTATTGATAGTTTTTATTTTTTTATTTTCTGTTGTTATGGCGTGCATTTTTTCTTATCGAGGCGCCCTTTTGTTTGAAACCTTGGTTGGCCCTATATCACTTGAAAATGAAATTAATCGGTATGTGAATAAGCACGGCAAACCACCAGAAAACTTAGGGCAATTTGTTCCTCCCCACGCAATGGGCGGGGGTTTTTGGTATTGTATTGATAATGAGAAGGCCTTGTTGATATCAACCCGGTTTATTAGCGGTGATACATATTATTCAACTAAAAATAAACATTATGGATTTCGTGACTGCGACCATGTTAGTGATGACTACCCGAAAATGGGTGTATATAACTGCGCACTATACCGATACGGAGAGGACGGGGCTTGGTCATCATCAAGCTTTATTGCCATAGACGCGAGCAAATACCAAGTAGATCAACAAAGCCTTGATCGAATTAGAAGTGTTATGGAGAAGTTTTCGAACACAAGCGGATCGGATCTGATAGTCGAAGCACTTACGGCTTCAAAGTGTCACAGTGGTGGCTCGTGAAATTGCGGGTAAGTTTATGCTGATTTATGCCTATGATATCATAAGAATAGAATTGTTGCATTTTGTTGTGCATTCCCAAACCGGCACGGGAACGTTAAGGTGGTCTGCTATGAATAGCAATCCGATGAACTGTTGCCGTCGACACCGAAATTGCCGTCGTTCGCTCCTTCAGTATCGGGCGGAATTCTTCTATCAGTAGAATGGTTGTTATGCTCTGAGCCGCTGCCGGCATGAAGCTCGGGCTGTCGGGTGATATCACTTTCACAGAGCGGTCGCAGTCGGGTTGAAGGAGGGGGGAGCATGAAGGTCTTCGGGCTTGATGGCAGGGGACAGGTTGCCCTGGTTGTGGCGTGGCTGTTGGCCGGTTGCTTTGCCGGCAGTGCTTGGGCCGTCACCTCCGCCGACCCGGTACCGGCGGCAAGTTTACCCGCCGCCGTCGGCGCTGAGCCGCCGACCCAGCCATTTTTGCGCATTGAAACCGGCATGCACACCGCGATCATCAACCGGGTTTCGGTGGATGCCTCGGGCCGGCTGGCGGCCACGGCATCGGACGACAAGACCGTTCGCCTGTGGTCGTTGCCCGAAGGCCGGGCCGTCGGCACGCTGCGGGTTCCGATCGGCGACGGCCCGGAAGGGGCGTTGTATAGCGTGGCGCTCTCGCCCGACGGCAAGCTGGTGGCGGCCGCCGGCCATGTCGGGGTGTTATGGGACGGCCAGCCGTCACTGTATCTTTTTGACGTGGCGACCCAAACCATCAAGCGACGACTGCCGCACCTGCGCAGTGAAATTCTTCATCTGGCGTTTTCTCCGGACGGTCGGCGACTGGCTGCCGCCTTTGGCGGCGGCGTCGGGGTGATCGTCTATGACATGGCCACCGGCCGGGTGGTGGGCGAGGATCACCAGTTCGGGGGCGCACCGGTGAACTGGGTGACGTTCGATGCCGATGGTCGCATGGCGGTGGCGGCCTTCGACGGAACGGTTCGCCTTTACGATCAGACGGTGACGCTGATCGCCCGGCAGCGTCTGTCCGGGTCCGGCCGGCCGTTTTCCGTGGCCTTTTCGCCGGATGGCGGTCTGCTGGCGGTGGGTTCGTTCGACAAGCCGCGGGTCGATGTCCTCTCGGCCAGCGATCTCAAGCCGCGACTGAGCCCGGATACTGCCGACATCAGGACCGGCAACCTTGCGGCGGTGGCCTGGCTCAACGACGGCGGGCAGGTGTCCCTGGCGGCCGGGGGCACCGCCAGCACGTCCGCGGGGCGGCGGATGATCCGGGTCTGGGGCCGTTCGGGTCTGGGGCGGGCGGCCGATCTGCCGGTGGCCGGGGACTCCATCAACCAGATCGAGCCGTCGGGGCATGGTGAGGCGCTGTTTGTCAGCGCCGACCCGTCGTGGGGCCGAATCAACGGCTCCCAGGTGCTGCTGGCGGTGCCCAGCGCCATCGCCAACTTCCGGGAGATTTACGCCGGCCGCTTCGCGGTGTCCGACGATGCGCTGACGCTGGAGTTCGGGATTGCGGATAAGGGCGGGCATCCCATGCGCCTGGATCTGCGGGGCGAGTCCTATACGCCGGTTCAACAGGCCGACCCGACCCTCACGAAACCGGTGGTGGAGGTCCCGGGCCTGCGGATCACCGGCTGGCAGAACACCACCGCGCCCACCGTCAATGGCCGTAAGCTGGTGCTGGACGGCGAGGAACGGGCGCACAGTCTGGCCATTGCCCCGGACGGACGCAGCTTTCTGCTGGGTGGCGACTATTGGCTGCGGCTTTATGATGCCAGGGGAACGCTGCTGGCCAAGGCCGCGCTGCCGGCGGCGGCCGGTGGCGTGGTGATCACCCGGTCCGGCAGCGTCGCCGTGGCGGCGCTTACCGACGGCACCTTGCGCTGGTATAACCTGGGCAGCAACGGTGCGGTGCTGGAAGAGCGTGCCACCCTGTTTGCCCATGCCGACGGCCGGCGCTGGGTGGCCTGGACGCCCGAAGGCTTTTTTGACCATGCCGAGCATGGCGGCAAAGATTTGGTCGGCTATCACCTCAACAAAGGCAAGGCCCAGACGCCGGAGTGGATCAGTTTTGCCCAGGTCTATCTGCGTTTTCACAGTTCGGATTTGCTGATCAAGAAAATACTGGGCGGTTATGACGACCAGATCGCCCGGGCGGCGGCGGCGGCGGGCGATTTGCGCACGGGGCCGCCGTTGCCCGGCGTCGAGATCACCGACTATTGCTGGAAGCCCGCCGGCGGTCCGGACCTCTGTCGGCCGATCGGTGAGATCAGCACCCGGGGTTTCAACCGGGATTTTAACCGTCAGGCCGGCGCCGAACCGGGACCGTCGGCTCCGGGGCCGGTCGCCACCGGGCCGGTCGTTACCGGGGCGTCGATGCTGGCGCCGCTCACCGCCACCCTGCCGGCCGATGTGGCCGATGTGACCTTGAAGTTCCTGGTGGTCGATCGGGGCGGCGGGGTCGGTGACGTTGCGGTGTATCTCAACGGCCGGAATATCGATCGCCAGGACGAGACGCGCGCGTTTCGTCGCGACGCCAGCGTCGGTGCCGGTCCCGCTGCGGTTGCGGCAGGACCGCCGTCGGTCCCGGGGCGGCCGGTCGCGCCCCCGCTCCCGTCTCCGTCTCCGTCTCCGTCTCCGGCCGGTCAGGTCTTTCAGCGGTCCGTGGCCTTGGCGTCCGGCGTCAACCGGACCGAGATTCGGGTGTATGAGGGCAGTGACACGGCGTTCGCCACGTCGCGGCCGGTGGAGCTGGTGCGGGCCGCGGCGGCGCCGTCCACCCGGGATCTCCAGGCCCAGCCGCCGGCCACGCCCCGGCTGTTTGTTCTGGCGGCCGGCGTCGATATCTACAAACGGCCGGAATTCCGACTGAATTTTCCGGTTGCCGATGCCGAGGGGGTGGCCGAGACTCTGAAGGCGCATGTGGGCGATCTCTACGAGCAGGTGCTGGTGCCCAGCGTGACGCCGGATCGCGACGTGGTGTTTGTGCCGTTCACCGGCGGCAAGGCCGCGCTTGCCAACGAGAATGCCAGCCTCGAAATGCTCGGGAAGGCGTTCGCCGCGTTGTCCCGGGATCAGGTGCTGCATGCCAACGATACGGTTGTCATCTATCTGGCCGGGCACGGAACCCGGGAAGATGATGGCGGCGGCAAGGGCCAGGCCGGCGGCAAGTTCTATTTCATCACCTCGAATGTCGACAGCCCCGACACGGTGCGGACGCAGGCGCTGGGACAGGATGCGCTGCTGGCCCAACTGGTGGCCATCAACAGCCGCAAGGCGCATATCTTGCTGGTGCTCGACACCTGTCATTCGGGCGCCTTTGCCCGGGAGGCGCCGCTGGATGCCATCGCCAATCTCAATGACGAAGCGGGCATCTCGGTGCTGGCCGCCGCCGCGTCCAACCAGGAGGCGTTGGACGGCTATCGGCCGCGGACCGGAGGGCCGGCCCAGCACGGCGTGTTCGCGTATGCGGTGATCTCGGGACTGGCCGGCGCCGCCACCGCCGACGAAACCGGGATCATCTATCCGACTTTTCTGGCCCAGTACGTCAAGCACGCGGTGGTGGCGCTGGCCGCCGAGGTCAGCCCGACGCACCAACAACAGGCAAAGTGGCAGCCGTTGGGAGAAGAGGAAGACTTCCCATTGGTCCGCAAGAGTCGCTGATCCGGGGGTTCGGACCGAAGCCGGGGTCGATGCTGTGAAGGGAGGCCGATGCCGTGGGTTGGACGATGAGAATGATGGCCATTTTGGTCCTGATCGTTGCCGGTGCGGCGACCGGCCGGAGTGCTGCGGCGGCCACCGAGATTTACGGGCTGGTGATCGGCATTGATAACTACACCGGCCTTGCGCCCAAGCTGCAAGGCGCCGTGAACGACGCCCGGGACGTGGCCGACGCCCTGACCAAGAGCGGGGCGCGCGAGGTCAAGCTGTTGATCGACGGCGCCGCCAATCGCGATGCGATCATGGCCGCCTGGGACGCGCTGCTGGGGCGGGCCAAGAAAGGTGATATCCTGATTTTCCATTACGCCGGCCATGGCGGCCAGGAGCCCGAGCATGTCAAAGGCTCGGAGGCCACCGGCTATGATTCGACGTTGCTACTGCCGGCCTTCGACATTCAGGGCGAGGGGACCCGCGAACGCCTCATTGACGACGAATTGGGCTGGATGTTCAAGCGGGCCTCGGACGTCGGCATCACCGTGCTGGTGGTGATCGACGCCTGCCATTCCGGCTCCATGACCCGTGCGTTCGACAATGCCGCCGTGGCCAAGCCACGGGTGCGGGCCGCGACCTATCCGCCGATCCTGATCACCGACGATCGCCTGCCGCCGTTTCCCCCCGCGTGGGCGGAGATTCCCGAAGATCTGCCCAACGTCATCTATTTCGGTGCGGTTCAGGACGACGAGGAGGCGCCGGAGGTGGTCATCAATGGCCAGGTCCGGGGCGCGCTGAGTTGGGCGTTGGCCCAGGGACTGCGGGGGGGCGCCGACGCCCGGCACGACGGCGTCATCACCAAAGAGGAACTCCAGGCCTTCATCACCGAAAACATCCGGATGCAGTTGGAGGGCCGGCAGCATCCCTCGGTGATTCCGCCGGGTTTCCGTTCTCTGGCGTTTCCGGCTCCGGCCGGGGCCAAGGGACCGCTGGAGGCTGCGGCGAGCCCGTTGGACCTCGCGGTGCCGTTAGCCATCATCCATACCTCGGGCGTTGACGCCACCGACCTGGCGGCGTCCCTGAAAGGCGTCATGCTGGCCGATGCCGGGGGGACGGTGGTTCCGGCGGTGATGTGGGACGTGGCGGCAGGCCGGATCACCGCCGCCGACGGCCAGGTGGTTGCCGATTTTGCCGCTGACCCCACCCGGGGCATTCGCCGCACCGATTCGCCGCCGGCGGCCCCTCCGGCCCATGACGGCCGCAGCGATCTGCCCAAGGTTCAGGCGGCTCTCGACCTGTGGCGACAGACCGCAACCCGACCACCGGCGGAATCGGGCGGGGCGCTGACCCTGGCGGTGATCAACACCGACCGGCTCGGCCCCGAGGACCTGACGCGGAGTCTGCGGGGTGTGAAACCGGTGGCGGTCAATGCCGATCCGGCGCCGATGCTGACGTGGGATGTTGCCCGGGGGCAGGTGTTCACCAATCTCGGCGATCTGGTGTACCAGTTCGGTGACCGCAAGGCCGACGATCCCACCCGGGGGTTCACCCGGGCGGTGGCCGCCGGCGACAACCGCCCGGCCAACGACGGTCGCGGCGATCTGCCCAAGTTTCAGGACGTGGTCGACAACTGGCAGGCGGTTCAGCGGATCAAGCGGTTGGCGGAAAGCCGGAGCTTGCAGATGGCCCTGAAACCCGACGATAAACGGCATACCGACGGCGCCAAACTGACCTTCGTCATTGAAGGCCACAACCAGACCTATTTCACGCTGTTTAATCTTGGGTCCGATGGGACGGTCAATTTCCTCTATCCCCTGGATACCGCCGAAGTGAAGGACCCGTTACAGATTCCGTTGGGCCGTGCTTATACCGTGCCGCTGGTGGTCGAGGCCCCGTACGGCGCCGATCATCTGGTGGCCATCGCCAGTGCCCAGCCGCTGACCGCGTTGCACAAGACCCTTCAGGAGTTTGACGGCAAGCCGATGGCCAGCGCGTTGGTGACGGTCCTGCTGAAGGACCTTGAGGGGCAGACCTACCAGATCGGCGTTCACGGGTCCTACACCGCCGCGGCAAAACCCTGATTACGCTGACCGGTTCCCGATTGCGCCGGGAGCCCGAAAGGGCCACACTGCCACACTGCCGGACTGGCGGTCGGGATGATCCTGGTCCAGGCCGTACCAGAACCGCGCCATACCACAAGACGGTGTGCGGGGCCTTGAGCCAAGGTGGTTGATGAGCGGCGATACCACGGGATTTTATGAGCTGCTGCTGACCCTGAGGACGCTGTATCAGTACGCCGGGAGCGTGGTGGCCGACGCCGCCCTGTTGCGGGCCGAGGCTTTCACCAGGCGACTGATCAACGAAGATCGCCTTCCCTACATGATTCTTCTACAAGTGCTCCATGACTTCCTATACATGAGACGCGGGCTGATGGCCCGGGAACTGGTGCAACAAGGTCGAAGGTCTCCGGATCACGACCGGCTTCCGGGTTACCAGGACTGCCTGGAGACTATCGGTCGGCTGTTGGAAAACGACCCGATTTCGGAAGAGCAGATAATCAATTCACTGTATACGCTGAAATCGGTTAACTATCAGGACCATCATCATCCGGGACAACGGGCGTTTGCCAAAATTTTGAAGACGGTGCTGGTCGCCCGTCTGGACCGTGCCCTGGATTTGGGTTGTGGCTACGGCTGGGTTGGCGAC
>CAIYNU010000087.1 GCA_903927615.1 uncultured Rhodospirillales bacterium
TGCCGTGTCAATCTTCGGCCGATCGACCCCGGTCGAGTTGGAATACAGTCAGGTCGAAAAAATATGATGCCAGGACTGGACGGGGGACCCCGCGGTCTCCGTTCAGTCCTCGCGTCGCAGTCAGTGCGGAAGGCTGATCCCCAAAGCCCTGGGGAAGCTGTACCGCGCGCACCCGCGGCACCAAGGGGGTGCCCCTTGTTTGAGGTGTAAAGATGGCAAAAAAGATAACCGGCTACATCAAGTTACAGGTGCCGGCAGGAAAAGCGACACCCTCGCCGCCCATTGGTCCCGCGCTGGGCCAACGCGGCCTGAATATCATGGAGTTCTGTAAGGCGTTCAACGCCCGGACCCAGGACCTGGAAAAGGGCATGCCGGTTCCGGTGGTGATCACCGCCTTCTCCGACCGTTCCTTCACCTTCGTTACCAAGACGCCGCCGGCCAGCTATTTCCTACGCCAGGCGGCTGGGGTCGACAAGGGCTCGCAGACGCCCGGTAAGGGCTTTGTCGGTCAGGTGACGATGACCCAGATTCGCGACATCGCCCAGAAGAAAATGAACGACCTCAACGCGCATGACGTCGAGGCGGCGTCGCGGATGCTCGCCGGTTCGGCGCGCTCGATGGGTTTGCAGGTGGTGGAGTAAGACCATGGCCAAGACCGGAAAGCGGCTGCGTAACGCCTACAAGGGAATCGATCGCAATCAGTTCCTCGCGCTTGAGGACGCTGTGCGTCAGATCAAGGCCAAGGCCAGCGCCAAGTTCGACGAGACTATTGAGATCGCGATGAATCTCGGCATCGATCCGCGCCACGCCGACCAGATGGTGCGCGGCATGGTGCTGCTCCCCAATGGAACCGGCAAATCCGTCCGGGTCGCGGTGTTCGCCCGTGCCGCCAAGGCCGACGAAGCCCGCGCCGCGGGTGCCGATCTGGTTGGCGCCGAGGACCTGGCCGAAAAGATTCAGGCGGGCCAGATCGACTTTGATCGCTGCATCGCCTCGCCGGACATGATGGCGGTGGTCGGCAAGCTCGGCAAGATTCTCGGCCCGCGGGGTTTGATGCCCAATCCGAAGTTGGGCACCGTGACCGCCAATGTCGGCGAAGCGGTGAAGGCGGCCAAGGGCGGTAACGTGGAGTTCCGTGCCGAAAAGGCCGGTATTGTCCATGCTGGCGTCGGCAAGGCAAGCTTCACCGAGAGCGCGCTGATTGAGAACATTCGTGCCTTCATTGGTGCCATCAATCGCGCCAAGCCAAGTGGCGCCAAGGGCACCTATATTGAAAAGGTATCACTGAGTTCGACCATGGGACCGGGCGTCAAGCTCGATCTTGGGACCCTCGCCGCCGGGGCGTAAGGAGTTCCGGGTCACTACAGATTGCCGTTACCCCGGGCCGGTTGGTTGGGCCTGTTCCGGGACTGATGGCAAAAGGACAGGGGCGCTTTGCTAAGGCGGTTCCCCTGCCCGCCCTGTCCGAGACCGCGGGTGCCGTGTACGGCTTTCGGGCCGCCCCGGCTTAAAAGCGATAAGCCCGCCGAGACGGGAGTTGCAACCGAATACACCCGATCCCCGGGGCACTTGCCCCTCGGATCGGTCGATAGCGGCGAGAACTTCTGGGACAGGTTGAGCCGGGGCGATGCCGGAGTTGGAATCGCCCCATGGTGCAACTGAAGGTACGGAGGCGATCCCTTGGATCGGACACAGAAGGAGAAGGCGATTGCCGCGTTGACTCGACGCGTGCAGGACGCGGCCTTGGTTGTGGTCACGCGCCATAACGGGCTGACGGTCGCGGAAGTGACCGACCTGCGCCGGAAGATGCGTGCGGCGGGTGCCGGCTTCAACGTCACGAAGAATCGGCTTGCCCGTATCGCCCTGAAAGGCACCAGTTTCGAGAGTCTGGAAGGACTGTTCAAGGGTCCGACCGCGATTGCGTACTCACGCGATCCGGTCTCGGCCGCCAAGGTGGCGACCGAGTATGCCAAGGCCAATGAGAAGCTCACGATCGTGGGCGCGGGCCTCGGCAGCCAGGTACTCGATGCCGACGGCGTGCAGGCCCTTGCCAAACTGCCGTCACTGGATGAACTGCGGGCCGGTCTGCTCGGCATGATCAAGACTCCGGCGACACGGATCGCCGGTGTGCTGCAAGCGCCGGGCGGCCAATTGGCTCGGGTGCTTTCGGCTTATGCCAAGAAGGACGAGGCCACGGGCGAAGCGGCCTAAGGCAAAGATTCAATCTATCCCAAAAGTTTACGTCTTGGAGTTGACAGATGTCCAAACTGGAAAAGCTTGTTGAAGAGTTGTCGGCGTTGACCGTTATCGAGGCCGCCGCGTTGTCGAAGTTGCTGGAAGAAAAGTGGGGCGTGTCGGCGGCGGCTCCGGTCGCGGCGGCAGCGGCTCCGGTCGCGGCAGCGGCGGCTCCGGTGGAAGAGCAGACCGAGTTCACGGTCATTCTGGCCACCATCGGTGACAAGAAAATCAACGTCATCAAAGAAGTGCGCGCCATCACCGGTCTTGGGCTGAAGGAAGCCAAAGATCTGGTCGAGGCCGCGCCGAAGCCCGTCAAGGAAGGGGTTTCGAAGGAAGACGCCGCCAAGATCAAGAAGCAGCTTGAAGACGCGGGCGCCGGCGTCGAAGTCAAGTAAGCAGAACTTGACAGTCGCTGAGACACATACCGCAGCGCCGACCGACGGCGGGTCCCAAGTGGCCCGTCGTCGGTCGGTATTTGCGCCTTCTGCACGGGCGGCGGCGTCGGGCGCGGCTTAAAAGCGCCGCCGGAGTCCGATCTGAGAAAGGTTCGGGGACATCCATGGCTAAATCCTTTACGGGACGGAAGCGTGTTCGGAAAAATTTCGGGCGCATCCCGGAAGTCACCCAGATGCCAAACCTCATTGAGGTGCAGCGGAGTTCCTACGATCATTTCCTCCAGATGGATGTGCCTCCGGAACGGCGGGGCAACGTCGGTTTGCAGGAGGTGTTCCGGTCGGTGTTCCCCATCCGGGATTTCTCGGATCGCGCTGTGCTTGACTTTGTCAAGTACGAGCTGGAACAGCCCAAATACGATGTCGAGGAATGCCAGCAGCGCGGCATGACCTTTGCCGCGCCGCTCAAGGTGACGTTGCGCCTCAGCGTCTTCGACATCGAAGAAGACACCGGCCTGCGCTCGATCCGTGACATCAAGGAGCAGGACGTCTACATGGGCGACATGCCCCTGATGACGGCCAACGGCACCTTCGTCATCAACGGCACCGAGCGGGTGATCGTGTCCCAGATGCACCGCTCGCCCGGCGTGTTTTTCGACCACGACAAGGGCAAGACCCATTCTTCGGGCAAGTACCTGTTTGCGGCGCGGGTGATTCCGTACCGCGGCTCCTGGCTTGATTTCGAGTTCGACGCCAAGGACATGGTCTATGTCCGAATCGATCGTCGGCGCAAGTTGCCCGCGACCACCCTCCTGTTCGCCCTCGATAGCGCCGAAACCGCACGCCTGCGCGAAACGCGCCGGGAGGCGTTGCAACCTTACGAGGCGCAAGGCATGTCGAGGGAGGAGATTCTCTCGACCTTCTACGGCAGCATCACCTACGTCCGGGTGGCCGCCGGTTGGAAAACCCCGTTCGACGCCGAACGGCTGAAGAACGTCAAGCTCACCACCGACCTGATCGATGCCGCCACCGGGGCGGTGGCGGCGGTGGCCGGAACCAAGGTCACGCCACGACTGGCGAAGAAACTGAAGGAGCAAGGACTGGTCGACCAGTTGGTGTCGACCGAAGATCTGACCAGCCAGTATCTGGCGGCTGACTTGATCAATGTCAAAACCGGCGAGGTCTATTACGAAGCCGGCGAAGAGTTGACCATGGCGGCCATCGAAAAGCTGGAAAAGGCGGGGATCTCCGAAATTCCCGTGCTGGCGATCGACCATATCAATATCGGCGCCTACATGCGTAACACCATGAATGCCGATCGCAATGCCAGCCGCGAAGATGCGCTGATCGACATCTACCGGGTCATGCGGCCCGGCGAGCCCCCGACTCTGGAATCCGCCGAGGCGCTGTTCCAGGGTCTGTTCTTTGACTCCGAGCGTTATGATCTGTCCGCGGTCGGTCGGGTCAAGATGAATGCCCGTCTGGGCTTCCAAACCGACGATCAGGTCCGGGTGCTCCGGAAGACCGACATCCTCGAAATCCTCAAGGTGCTGGTCAATCTCAAAGACGGACGTGGGGAAATCGACGATATCGACCATCTCGGCAACCGCCGGGTACGCTCGGTCGGTGAGTTGATGGAAAATCAATATCGGGTTGGACTTTTGCGCATGGAGCGAGCGATTCGCGAGCGCATGAGTTCGGTTGAAATTGACACCGTGATGCCCCACGATCTGATCAACGCCAAGCCGGCGGCGGCGGCAGTGCGCGAGTTTTTTGGCTCGTCACAGTTGTCCCAATTCATGGACCAAACCAACCCGCTGTCCGAGATTACCCACAAGCGCCGCCTCTCGGCGCTCGGGCCCGGGGGTCTGACCCGTGAACGGGCCGGCTTTGAGGTGCGTGACGTTCACCCCACCCATTACGGCCGCATCTGCCCGATCGAAACGCCTGAAGGTCCGAACATCGGACTGATCAACAGCCTTGCGACCTACGCCCGGGTGAACCAATACGGCTTCATCGAAAGCCCCTATCGTCGGGTCCGGAGTAATATCGTCACCGATGAGGTGGTGTATCTGTCGGCCATGGAAGAAGGTAAATTTACCGTCGCCCAGGCCAATGCGGAACTTGACGATAACAATCGGTTCACCGCCGATCTGATTAGCTGCCGGCGGGGTGGTGAATACCTGATGGTCAAGGCCGAAAGCATTGACCTCATCGACGTTTCGCCCAAGCAGTTGGTCTCCGTGGCCGCGGCATTGATCCCGTTTTTGGAGAATGACGACGCCAACCGGGCACTGATGGGCTCCAACATGCAACGTCAGGCGGTGCCGTTGCTGCAAGCCGATGCGCCGTTGGTCGGCACCGGGATGGAGGCGACCGTCGCTCGCGACTCGGGCGTGGCCATCGTCGCCCGTCGTTCGGGCATGGTTGACCAGATCGACGCGACCCGCATCGTGATTCGGGCCACCGAGGACACCAATGCGGCGGCGCCCGGCGTCGATATTTACAATCTCCTGAAGTTCCAGAGATCGAACCAGAATACCTGCATCACCCAACGGCCGTTGGTCAAAGTCGGTGATGTGGTGGGCGCCGGCGACATCATCGCCGACGGACCCAGCACCCAGTTCGGCGAACTGGCGCTGGGCCGTAACGTGCTGGTGGCGTTTATGCCCTGGAACGGTTACAACTTTGAAGACAGTATCCTGATTTCCGAGCGCATCGTTCGCGACGATGTGTTCACTTCGATTCACATCGAAGAATTTGAAGTGATGGCCCGGGATACCAAACTCGGGCAGGAAGAAATCACTCGCGACATCCCCAATGTCGGCGAAGAGGCGCTGAAAAACCTGGACGAAGCCGGCATCGTCTATATCGGCGCCGAGGTCAAGCCGGGCGATATTCTGGTCGGCAAGGTCACCCCCAAGGGCGAAAGCCCGATGACCCCCGAAGAGAAGCTGTTGCGGGCAATCTTCGGTGAAAAGGCTTCGGATGTGCGCGACACCTCGCTCCGCCTCCCGCCGGGCGTGGCCGGAACCGTGGTTGATGTCCGGGTGTTTTCGCGCCGGGGTGTCGATAAAGATGAACGCGCCATGCAGATCGAGCGGGCGCAAATCGAGAAGCTGGCCAAGGATCGTGACGACGAAAAGGCGATTCTGGAGCGCAGTTTCTATACTCGGCTAAAGGAAATCCTGGTCGGCCAGATGGCGGTCAGCGGTCCGCGGGGCTTCCCGCTGCTGAACCGGCCGCTGACCGACGCCGACCTCAAGCCCTACACCCACGGTCAGTGGCGCCAGATCAGCGTCGGCGGCGATCAGGTGATGGAGGACATCGAGGCCATGGGCCGGGCCTTCGATGAGTCCATCGATGCCCTCAAGGCCCGCTTCGAAAACAAGGTCGAAAAACTTCAGCGGGGTGACGAGTTGCCACCCGGCGTGATGAAGATGGTCAAAGTCTTCGTTGCGGTGAAGCGCAAGCTGCAACCGGGCGACAAGATGGCCGGTCGCCACGGCAACAAGGGCGTGGTGTCCAAGATCATCCCGATCGAAGATATGCCCTACCTGGAAGACGGCCGGCCGGTGGATTTGGTGCTTAATCCCCTGGGCGTGCCATCCCGCATGAATGTCGGGCAGATTCTGGAAACCCATCTTGGCTGGGCCTCGGCCGGCCTGGGCCGGCAGATCGGTGAGATGCTGGACAAGTTGCGTCACCGCATCCGCAAGGACGCGAGCGCGGCCGCGGCGGGCAGCGCCGCCCTTCGGGAACACCTGCGCACCATCTATGGTGAAAAGCAGTTTCAGGCCGATGTGGCCGATCTCAGTGAACCCGAGTTGATGGAACTCGGCAACAACCTGCGGGTCGGGGTCCCCTTCGCGACGCCGGTGTTCGACGGCGCGCGGGAAGAAGACATCTGTGTCATGCTGGAAAAGGCCGGTCTCGACCGGTCCGGACAGGTCACGCTGATTGATGGTCGAACTGGCGAAGCCTTCGACCGCAAGGTCACGGTCGGCTACATCTATATGCTGAAACTGCATCACTTGGTCGATGATAAGATTCACGCGCGCTCAATTGGCCCTTACAGCCTGGTCACCCAACAACCATTGGGCGGCAAGGCCCAGTTTGGTGGCCAACGGTTCGGGGAAATGGAAGTGTGGGCGCTCGAAGCCTACGGCGCCGCCTACACACTTCAGGAGATGTTGACGGTCAAGTCCGACGACGTGTCGGGCCGGACCAAGGTCTACGAAGCCATCGTCCGCGGTGACGATAACTTCGAGGCCGGCATTCCCGAGTCCTTCAACGTGCTGGTTAAGGAACTGCGGTCACTCGGCCTGAATGTCGAGTTGAACCAGCGCGCGCTTTAGGGACTCAAGCTCAGGAACCCCCCTCCGCCGGCGCCGTCCGGCAGAGGGGTTGCTAACGGTCGGATGATCGAGGCAGGAGAGAACGCATGAACGAGTTGATGAATATTTTCGGTCAGACCGCCGGACCGCAGAGCTTCGATCAGATTCGCATCTCGATCGCCAGCCCGGAGCGCATCCGGTCCTGGTCGTTCGGCGAGATCAAGAAGCCGGAAACCATCAACTACCGGACTTTCAAGCCCGAGCGGGACGGACTGTTCTGCGCCCGCATCTTCGGGCCGATCAAGGACTATGAATGCTTGTGCGGCAAGTACAAGCGCATGAAATATCGCGGTATCATCTGCGAAAAGTGCGGCGTCGAGGTCACCCTGTCCAAGGTCCGGCGCGAACGCATGGGCCATATCGAACTGGCGTCGCCGGTGGCGCATATCTGGTTCCTCAAGTCTTTGCCGAGCCGTATCGGGTTGTTGCTCGACATGACTCTGAAAGACCTGGAGCGCATCCTCTATTTCGAGAGCTATGTGGTGATTGAGCCGGGCCTGACCCCGCTCAAACTGCATCAGCTTTTGTCGGAAGAGGAATTCGTCATCGCCCAGGACGAGTACGGCGAAGACAGTTTCAACGCCGCCATCGGGGCCGAAGCGTTGCGGGTGATGCTCTCCGCGCTGGATATGGAGCAGGAGAAGCTAACCTGCCGGGAAGAGTTGCGCGACACCAACTCCGAAGCCAAGCGCAAGAAGCTGGTCAAGCGTCTCAAGCTGATCGAAGCGTTCCTCGAGAGCCAGTCGCGGCCGGAATGGATGATCCTCGAGGTGATTCCGGTCATTCCGCCCGAGTTGCGGCCACTGGTGCCGCTTGACGGCGGACGCTTTGCCACCTCCGATCTGAATGATCTCTACCGCCGGGTCATCAACCGCAACAACCGGTTGAAGCGACTGATCGAACTGAAGGCGCCGGACATCATCGTGCGCAACGAAAAGCGCATGCTCCAGGAAGCGGTGGATGCGCTGTTCGACAATGGCCGACGCGGCCGGGTGATCACCGGTGCCAACAAACGGCCGCTGAAGTCGCTCTCGGACATGCTCAAGGGCAAGCAGGGCCGGTTCCGTCAGAATCTGTTGGGCAAGCGCGTCGATTATTCGGGCCGGTCGGTGATCGTGGTCGGTCCGGAACTTAAGCTACACCAGTGCGGCCTGCCCAAGAAGATGGCCCTGGAGCTGTTCAAGCCGTTCATCTACGCCAAGCTTGAACTCTACGGCATGGCCTCGACCATCAAGGCCGCCAAGCGGATGGTGGAAAAGGAGCGGCCCGAGGTTTGGGATATCCTGGAGGAGGTGATTCGCGAGCATCCGGTATTGCTCAACCGGGCGCCGACGCTCCACCGCTTGGGGATTCAGGCCTTCGAGCCGGTACTGATTGAAGGCAAGGCCATTCAGTTGCACCCGCTGGTGTGTACCGCGTTCAATGCCGACTTCGATGGCGACCAGATGGCGGTGCATGTGCCGTTGTCCCTGGAAGCCCAGCTCGAGGCGCGGGTGTTGATGATGTCCACCAACAACATCCTGTCCCCCGCCAACGGCAAGCCGATCATCGTACCCTCCCAGGACATCGTGCTCGGTCTCTATTACATCACCATGGAGCGAGCCGGCGAGCCGGGTGAAGGTATGGTGTTCGTCAATATCGGCGAAATTCAGCAGGCGTTGGACGCCAAGGCCGTTAGCCTGCACGCCAAGGTGCAAACCCGCTATCATACCGTCGATTCCGAGGGCAAACCGGTGACGATCCGGGTCGCGACGACGCCCGGACGGATGATCCTGTCGGAAATTCTGCCGCGTCATCGCGCGGTTCCCTTCGATATGATCAACCGGGTGTTAACTAAAAAGGACATCACCAACGTTATCGACACGGTCTATCGCCATTGCGGTCAGAAAGAGACAGTCATCTTCGCCGATCGGTTGATGAAACTTGGCTTTGCCCAGGCGTGCAAGGCCGGCATTTCGTTCGGCAAGGATGATCTGGTGATTCCGCCCGCCAAGGGCGTACTGGTGCGGGAGGCCCAAGACCGCGTTAAGGAATACGAGCAGCAGTATCAGGATGGCCTGATCACCCAGGGCGAAAAATATAACAAGGTGGTCGACGTCTGGTCGGAATGCACCGAAAAGGTGGCGGTGGAGATGATGAAGGGCATCTCCGATACCAGCAAGTCGGGGCGGTTCGTCAACGCCGTGTACATGATGGCGCACTCCGGCGCCCGTGGTTCGGCGGCCCAGATCAAGCAGCTTGCCGGCATGCGCGGCCTGATGGCCAAGCCGTCGGGCGAGATCATCGAAACGCCGATCATCTCGAACTTCAAGGAAGGTCTGACCGTGCTGGAGTACTTCAACTCCACTCACGGCGCGCGGAAGGGCCTGGCCGACACCGCCCTCAAGACCGCCAACTCCGGATACCTGACCCGCCGTCTGGTGGACGTGGCCCAGGATGCGATCATCGTCGAGGTCGACTGCGGCACCCAGCGGGGCATCACCGTCAAGGCGGTGATTGACGGGGGCGAGGTGATCTCGCCGCTGGCCGACCGGGTCTTGGGACGTTCGGCGTCGGTGGATATCACCGACCGGCTGACCGGGGAGGTGATCATTGCCGCCGGGCAACTGATCGATGAGGCCGGGGTCGAGATCATCGAACGGGCCGGCATCGATTCGGTCCTGATTCGCTCGGTGCTGACCTGCGAAACCAAGGACGGCATCTGCGCCGCCTGCTACGGCCGCGATCTGGCCCGGGGCACCACCGTCAATATCGGCGAAGCGGTGGGCGTCATCGCCGCCCAGTCCATCGGCGAACCTGGCACCCAGTTGACCATGCGGACGTTCCACATTGGCGGCGCCGCCCAGCGTGGCGCCGAGCAAAGTCAGGTCGAGGCCTCGCTCAACGCCAACGTACGGATCAACAACCGCAACGTGGTGATGAACAGCAGCAATATTCCTGTTGTGATGGGCCGGAACTGCGAGATCGTGCTGTTGGACGATGCGGGACGGGAGCGCGCCCGCCACCGTGTGCCGTACGGTGCCAAGCTGTTGGCAGATGAAGGACAGGACGTCACGCGCGGTCAACGGCTGGCCGAATGGGATCCCTACACCTTGCCGATCATCACCGAACGTGAGGGCACGGCACACTATATCGATCTGGTCGAAGGTATCTCGGTTCGCGAAGTGGTGGACGAGGCCACCGGTATCTCATCCAAGGTGGTGGTGGACTGGCGCCAACAGCCACGCGGCGCCGACCTCAAGCCCCGCATTACCTTGCTCGATCCCTCGGGCAATGTGATCAAGCTGCCCAACGGCCTGGAAGCCCGTTACTTCATGTCGGTGGACGCCATCCTGTCGGTGGAAAACAACGCCCACGTCAAAGCCGGCGACACACTCGCCCGTATCCCGCGGGAATCGTCCAAAACCCGCGACATCACCGGTGGTCTGCCGCGCGTCGCCGAACTGTTCGAGGCACGGCGGCCGAAGGACTTCGCGATCATTTCGGAACTCGATGGTCGGGTCGAGTTCGGCAAGGACTACAAGACCAAACGCCGGATCGTGGTCCACAACGAGGAAACCGGGGACGAGCGCGAGTACCTGATTCCCAAGGGCAAACACATCAGCGTCCAAGAGGGCGACTATGTGGTCCGGGGCGATCTGCTGATGGACGGCAACCCGGTGCCCCATGATATTCTGGCCGTGATGGGGGTCGAGGCGCTGGCCAATTACCTGATCAACGAAATCCAGGAGGTCTATCGGCTCCAGGGCGTTAAGATCAACGACAAGCACATCGAGGTGATCGTTCGCCAGATGCTGCAAAAGGTGGAGATCGACGACGGCGGCGAGACCACCTTCCTGGTCGGCGAACAGGTGGATCGGGCCGAATTCGACGAGGAGAACCACAAGTCGGCGCGCGAGAATTTGAAGCTGGCCACGGCCAAGCCGGTGCTTCAGGGCATCACCAAGGCCAGCCTCCAGACTCGCTCGTTCATCTCCGCGGCCTCGTTCCAGGAAACCACCCGGGTGCTGACCGAAGCGGCGGTCTCGGGCCGCATCGACAGCCTGGAAGGCCTCAAGGAGAACGTCATCGTCGGGCGTCTGATCCCGGCCGGCACCGGTTCGGTGGTCAATCGCCTGAAGCTCATGGCCGCGGAACGCGACCGGGTGGCCATGCTGCCGCAACCGGCTCATGGCCGGACGGACGACGAAAGCACCGCGGCGTAAGGGTTCCACCCGGGCCAGGGGAAGCCAAATCCCCTGGCCCGCCCCCCCAACACCCCAAGGGTTCGAAAAAGCCGAGCGGCGTCTGCGGACGCCGGCACGGTTCATGGGTGGGGGCGCGGTCGGCGTTGCTGACCGCAACCGCGGACAGATGCCCTCAGCCCGTCCCGTCCCGTCCCCCGGACAATGAGTGTCAGGGCTGATCTTGCTTGACCCACAGCTTGGAGTAACGTTATAATAAAAGGAAATAATCAGGTCACACCCCATGATGGCCAAGCCGATCCAGAAAGGATCGCCCCCGCCCGCAAAAGTCTCTTCGCCTATCCAAGCGGCCGGCGAGCGGCGGGATAACGGCAAACATTTGGATCAAAAGCCGCTCGACGCCCATAAAGACCGCGTCCACCTGCCACCCTCTGCAAACCATCATCCTCAGGGCGACGCCAAGCCCGAAAGTCCGGTCAGACGGCCGCCGCCGAAATCGGTGATTCCGGACGACGAGGGCGACGCCGAGGCGGAAGCCGCCGCTCGGGATCAGGCCGCGCAGGCGCAACACCAGCGACGGCGGCACCATACCGTCCTTCTGTTCGGCCTGCTGTTGGTCACGACACTGCTGGGCATCGGCGTCATCGAGGGGGCGCGCTACCGGAGCAGCACCGCTGAAGCGGTCCTCACCGCCCGGATTTCCACGGCCATCGCCGCCCATGCCGACCTGCACAGCCACGACGGCCAAAGTTATGACGAAATCGCCCTGGTGGATTGGATTCGCCGCTGCCTGGGCACCAGCCTGGCCACCACGAACGCGGTGATCGCCGAAGGCCTTGCCAACGCCAGCGGCCAGGCCATCGTCACCGCCACCGAGCGCCGATGCCTGCATGACAAGCTTGTGGACTTGGCAACCAAGCAAGTCATCGCCGAGGAAACGGCCCGCCTTGCGGGCAGCGAACCCATGGTTACCGACCAAAGCCACCGGTTCAACCAGGAACTCCACTTCGTCATCGCCTTCGCCCGCGCCCACAGCTATGCGATCCCCGATGACTTTCGGGTCTTCAAGAGCGATTCCGGAATCCTGAAGAGCCATGATCGCACCGAAGACGCCGAAACCGCCACCTGGCGGGACCTGCACCGCTAGATTTCTTCCCAGGAGTGCCTGATGTCCGCTCGTGTCTGCAAGACCGCCCTGTTTGCGATCTGCGCCCTGGTGAGTTTACGATCGGGGCCGATCCGGGCCGACACCCTTGCGCCCCATTATACGGTGGTCGAGACGATTCCGCTGTCGGGTCCGACGCGCTGGGATTACCTGACCGTCGAGTCCGCAACCCATCGTCTGTTCATCACCCGGGGCGAACAGGTCGATGTGATGGACGTTGTCCACGGCACGGTGGCGGGTTCGCTGCCCGGCACCCAGGGCGTTCATGGCGTTGCCCTGGCGTCCGACCTTGGCAAGGGTTTCGTCAGCAATGGCCGGGCCAACACCGTCACGGTTTTTGATCTGACGACCCTGGCGCCGCTCGCCACACTGCCCTCCGGCACCAAGCCGGACGCCATCGTCTACGACCCGGCAACCCGGCGGGTCTTTGCCGCCGATGGCGGCAGCGGCGACCTGACCGTCCTCAATGCCGAAGAAAGCGCGGTAATCAAAACCGTTCCGCTGGGTGGCCAGCCGGAGTTCGCCGCCGTGGATGGGACCGGCCGGCTTTACGTCAATCTGGAAGACACGTCACAGGTGGCGGTGGTCGACACCAAGGAACTGACGGTCCTGGCACACTATACGCTGGCGCCAGACTGCCAGCGTCCGACCGGCCTGGCCATCGACAGCGCCCAGCATCGCCTGTTTGCGGTCTGCGGCAACGCGGTGATGGTGGTGCTCGATGGCCATACCGGCCGCATCCTGGCAACCCTCCCCATTGGCGGCGGCGCCGACGCCGCGGTGTTCGACCCGGGAACCCATCGGGCCTTCAGCGCCAACGGCGACGGCACCCTGACCGTGGTCGAAGCCACGGACGCCGACCATTATCGCGTGGTGCAAACCCTGCCAACCCGGGTGACGGCGCGCACCCTGGCGCTGGACCCAGCCACCCATCGGCTTTACCTTGCCGCCGCCGAAACCGACGGATTCGAGCCTGCCACCGGGGAGCACAGCCACCCCCGCCGCCACATCAAACCCGGGACTTTTATGATTTTAGCGGTGGAAGAGAGCCCTTGGACGTCTGGCCGTCCATGAGGGGGGCCGCCAACACGGTCGGATGACGCTGATGACGAGAGGCGTGGCCACACCACGAGGACAGTCGTGACCCGGTTCCTGCTCGCCCGTCTGTTGCAGGCGCTGTTGGTGCTGGCGGCCATGAGCTTCATGGTTCATGGACTGATCGGTTTGATGCCGGGCGACCCCATCGATCTGATGATCAGCGCCAACCCCAAGCTCACCGCCGCCGACGCCGCGCATTTGCGCCAGCTTTACGGGCTCGACCTGCCGATCGGGCAGAGATATCTCAACTGGCTGGCGGCGGTGGCCCGGGGTGATCTGGGCTATTCGCGGCTGTACCACCAACCCGTGGCGGACGTGTTGTTGCCGCGCTTGGGGAACACCCTGGTCCTGATGGCGCTGGCATTGGCGCTCGCTCTGGCTGTGGCCATCCCGGCCGGAGTCCAGGCCGCCCGCCGGGCTGGCAGTGCTCTGGATCGGGGGATCACCCTCGCCTGCTTTGCCGGGATTTCGCTGCCGCCATTCTGGTTGGCGCTATTGCTGATGCTGGCCTTCGCGGTGGGACTGGGCTGGTTGCCGGCCGGCGGCATGGCCTCGCTCGCTGCCGGGGCGGGTTGGACCGACGGCCTGCGCTATCTGGTGCTGCCGGTGGCGACGCTGGCCCTGGCCGGGGTCGCCGGCTATACCCGCTATGTTCGCGCCGCCATGGTCGAAGTTCTTCGTTTGGACTGCATCCGCACCGCCCGCGCCAAGGGCCTGCCGGAGTCCCGGGTGATCTGGCACCACGCCCTGCGCAATGCCCTGGTGCCGGTCGTCACCATTCTCGGCCTGGAATTCGGAAATCTGTTCTCGGGCGCCCTGGTCACCGAAACCATGTTCTCGTGGCAGGGGATGGGCAAATTGATCTACGATTCGATCATGGGCAACGACTACAATGTGGCCCTGATCGCCCTGTTGCTGGCCACCGCCATGGTTCTGCTGGGAAATTTTCTGGCCGACCTGGGCTACGCGGTTCTCGACCCGCGGATGGGGTTCGAGGACCGGGCCCCATGATGGTCACGCCCCTGGCCCGTCTGAGCCGCCACCGGGCCGCCATGGCCAGCGCCGGCCTGCTGGTCCTGCTGGCCGTGGCATCCCTCCTGGCGCCGCTGGTCGCGGCGGCCCTGGGCGTGGAGGCCGACAGCCAGGACCTGTTCAACCGCTATGGCGGCCCATCCTGGCCCCACCCCCTCGGCACCGACGAACTGGGCCGGGACGTCCTGGTGCGGCTGCTCTATGGCGGCCGGGTCTCGCTGTTCGTGGGCCTGACCGCGGCACTGGTCTCGGCCGGGTTGGGAACCGCCGTCGGCCTGCCCGCCGGCTATTTTGGCGGCCGGATTGATGCCGTGCTGATGCGCCTGACCGACGGCGTCATCGCCTTGCCCCTGCTGCCCCTGCTGATCGTGCTGGCGGCGGTGCCACCCGAACGGCTGGGGCTGGGCGGTGCGCTCGACCCCGCCACCGTCGGGTTGCTGCGAATCGTCGGCCTGGTGGCGCTGGTGGGCTGGACCACCGCCGCCCGGTTGGTGCGCGGCGCCACCCTGGCGACCCGGCGGCTTGACCATATCCGCGCCGCCGAAGCCCTGGGCGCCGGGCCGCTGCGAATCATGCTGGTCCACATCCTGCCCAACATCGCCGGGCCGCTGCTGGTGGCGACCACCTTATCGGTGGGCAACGTCATCCTGCTGGAATCGGCCCTCAGCTTCCTGGGCCTGGGCATTCAACCACCGTTACCAAGCTGGGGCAACATGCTGACCAACGCCCAGGAGTTGGTCTGGACCGCCCCCGCCCTGGCCATCTTCCCCGGTTTGCTGATTTTTGTGACGGTGATGGCTTGCAACCTATTTGGTGATGGACTTCAGGATGCGCTGGATCCACGCAGTGTGTCCCGGCGGACCTGATCGGGCGTCACCCGACACCCCATATGGCTTTCCGATCGAAAGCCATTGCGTAACGCGCCGTGGCAGCCTATCAGCCCATGGTCCCCGCCATCGTTCATTCCCCACGGCATTCATAAGGAGCACTCGTTCATGACCGACCCCGTCTTCCGGAAACTGGAAATCGTCGGCACCTCCACCGTCAGCATCGAAGACGCCATCGCCCGGGGCGTCGCGGCCACCGCCACCGCGGGTGAGACCGTGGACTGGTTTGAGGTGCTGGAGACCCGGGGCGCCGTGCGCGAGGGCAAGGTGCATCAGTATCAGGTCGTGCTGAAGGTCGGCGTTCGCGTCAGGGCGTGACCGGCCCAGCCGCAGGAGCCCGCCCCGTGAGCGACGACACCGCCCCCCCCGCCCCCGCTGCCGACGCCGCCGAAACCCCAAGTGCCGGCGAACGGATCGCCAAGCGCCTGGGCCGGGCCGGCCTGTGTTCCCGCCGGGACGCCGAACGCTGGATCACCGAGGGCCGGGTGGCGGTCAACGGCCGGGTGCTAACCAGCCCGGCGCTGGTGGTGGGACCGGGCGACCGCATCGTGGTGGACGGCAAGCCGCTCGCCGAACCCGAGCCGCCCCGGCTGTGGCGCTACCACAAGCCGGCCGGGCTGGTCACCACCGCCCGGGACGAAAAGGGCCGGCCGACGGTCTTTGACCGGCTGCCGTCCGAACTGCCGCGGGTGATCTCGGTGGGCCGGCTCGACCTGACCACCGAGGGGTTGCTGCTGCTGACCAATGACGGCGAAGTGGCCCGCTACCTGGAATTGCCGTCCACCGGTTGGGCCCGGCGCTATCGGGTCCGGGTTCATGGGGCGGTTGAACCGGCCCGGCTGGCATCCCTGGCCCGGGGCCCGACCATCGACGGCGTCCGTTATGGCCCCATCGAGGCCGCTCTTGATCGCGAACAGGGCAGCAACGCTTGGTTGACGGTTACGCTGCGGGAAGGCAAGAATCGCGAAATCCGTAAGGTCATGGAGTCGCTGGCGCTGACCGTCAATCGCCTGATCCGCGTGGCCTACGGGCCGTTTCAATTGGGCAAGCTGCCCGAAGGCGCCGTCGAAGAGATTCCCCGCCGGGTGCTGAAGGACCAGCTTGCCCTGTTCTTCGGCGCCGCCCCCCAGCCCGCGGCCCCCACCGCGGTAGCCACTCCTGTCCCGGGTTCGAGCCATGCGCATCGTCGCCGGTAGCCACCGCGGCCGGACCTTGGAAACACCGCCCGGCGAAGCGGTCCGCCCCACCTCGGAACGCACCCGGGGCGCGGTGTTCAACATCCTGACCCATGCCCGATGGGCGGTGGACGAGGGCTCGCCGCTGACCGGCGCCCGGGTGCTGGATGCCTTCTGCGGCTCCGGCGCCCTGGGTCTCGAAGCCCTGTCACGGGGCGCCGCCTCCTGCCTGTTCCTGGATCGCAGCCAAATCGCCCTGGACGCCGTCCGCCGCAACGCCGCGGCCCTCCATGAAGACGAGCGCATCACCCTGCTCCGCAGCGACGCCCTCAAGCCGCCGCCGGCCCGCCTGCCCGTCACCCTGGCCCTGCTCGATCCGCCCTACGGCGAAAACCTGGCCGTCCCGGCCCTCACCGCCCTGGCCGAGCGCGGCTGGTTCGCATCCGGCGCCGTCGTCGTGGTGGAAACCAACAGCCGCGATCCGTTCCTGCCGCCGGACTCCTTCGAACGGCTGGACCAGCGCCAGTATCGCTACACCACCGTCTATTTTCTGCGGACCGGCTTGCCGATCGGGTCGAAACCAGCGGCGCCCTAACAGATCGACGCGCCGGTCGGTCGCGAACCACCGGCCGAGAAGATCGGCCGGTCACAAAACCGACCCCTTCGACATACTGTTGTCGGTATCTCCGGCTGTTTCAGTCCATCCGCCGTCGATCACCTGTACCGATCCTTCGCCTGACGCCAAAACACCTTGACAGCGTTCGGGTCCCCGATAAACTGCCGATGGGGCAAGAAAATAAAGGCGACAACAGTCGCCATCGGACGATGTTTCGGTAACGATTATGAAAATTGCAACGTCTTTCAGTACCAGAAAGTACAGTTTCTACCTTTCAGAAGGGACTCAGAGGCAATGGGCAGCTTCCTGTTAACACCGATACTGGCGTTTTTCGGCGTGTTTGGCTACGCCGTGTATACCGCCGATCCTCAGGCGATCTCGATTGGTCCGATTTCGTCGTCGCAATGGGTCGAATATAACGGCTACAACCCCAAAACCTTAAGCGTTATGCTGCAATCGCAATTGATGGCGGTTGAGTCCGTCGTCAAAACCAAGCGCGGATTGAAGTACACCAGCGAAGATAAGGTTCGAGACAAGGCAGTCGAGGTGATGGCCGATTCCTTGCAAATCGGCAAGCCGATCAAAGCGATTCAAACCACTTTGGGCATGATTCCGCTTCAGGTCGGCGGCAGCATCGTCGAAAATGGCCGAAGCGTTTATCTGTACCTGACGGCGTATGCCAGCGATGGCACCATCTACAAAGTCAAGCGCAGCATCGCCGATACCGAAAACCTCGAAGTTCTGATGAAGGACGGGGTGCTGGCGTTATTTGAGCAAGTCGATCCCTTCGTCGTCGCCGATTATTGGTTCCAAACCGAGAAGAAAGATCATAATTTTGTCAACACTCGACGTATGATCGTTGATGGTTTGGTCAAGGCGCATAAAAAGGATGTGCCCTGGTATTATGATTTATTAGGACAGGTGCTCCATGCCGAAGGTCATTATGACGAAGCCATCACCCACTACCAGCAGGCTTTGGCCATTGACCCCAGCCTGCATCGCCCACACTTGCATTGGGCGCGGGCCTTGATCGAGCTTGGACAGTTGCAGGACGCTGATATACAACTAACAATTGCCGCCAAGCTCAATCCGGCCGATTCGGACGTCTATCAGGAGCGCGGGACGCTTTACCAGCGTGAGGGCGAACCGATCAAGGCGATGAACGCCTATGCCGAGGCCCTGAAGATCAATCCGTTGGACGCCGACAGCTATCGGGACTGGGCGTTGCTGCTGCGGTCGCGCGGGCGCCTCGACGACGCGGTCGAAGCCATGCGGCGGGCGATTTTTATCGAGCCCAAGAACAAGGACCTTCAGGCGACCATGAGTGAAATCCTCGGCACCGAGGACGCCAATTTCAAGGGATTGGTTCAAACCGTAAAGCAAACAGAGGCTGCGGTTCCGAAGCCCGACTCATTGGCTAAGAAATGAGCCGGTTACCCCGGCCCAGACCGCTTTCTCCTCGTCTCTCAGCGGGATATTCCACATGAATTGCCGAATTTTACTCGTCACCGTACTGTTGGCGGCCCTGGTGACCGCCGTTCCCTGTCGGGCCCAGGTTGAGCCTGCGCTGCCGTCCTGGAATTGGGACAACCCCACCGCCGATCCCACCCCTTGGGCGCCGTCGACTCTCAACCTGTTCGAAATCGCGGCCCTGGCCGTCGCCGTCGATCTGACCTTCGGCGGGCGAGTCACCGGCGCCATCTATCGGGTGGTGGTGGGGGCGGGTCGCGCGGTGTTCGGGGGTCCGGCCCCCGCCGTCGCGGCAGCCCGACCTTAAACGGTCAGCCCCGGTCCGGTCCTGGACCTGCCTTCCGTCATGGGCTCCAAGGGGTCACCCCTTGGCGGGGGCTCGGCGGCAAAGCCCCCCCGTGACGACTTAGGATGCCGTGGCGTCGGAGACCGGGAATCGCCTATAACGACTCCTGTGCTCCGTGCGGGGCCGGTGGGATGACCCGTCCTCGGCCGACCGAGCCATTCTCTTTCGCCAACAGCCGAAGGAACGCCTCCTATGACACTGAGATGGACTCTTCTTGCCACAGCGGCCTTCATCGCCCTGGGTGGGACCCCGGTTCGTGCCGACGATGCCATCAAAATCGCCATGGCCGGTCCCATCACCGGATCGACGGCATCCTTTGGCGAACAGATGAGACGCGGCGCCGAGCAAGCGGTCGCCGACATCAACGCCGCCGGCGGCGTGCTGGGCAAAAAGCTGGACTTGCGCATCGGCGACGATGCCTGTGATCCCAAACAGGCGGTGGCGGTGGCCAATCAACTGGCCCAGGCCGGGGTCAGCTTCGTGGCCGGGCATTTTTGTTCGGGCTCATCGATTCCGGCTTCGGCAGTCTATAATGAAGAGGGGATCCTGCAAATCTCGCCGGCTTCGACCAACCCCAAGCTGACCGAGCAAGGCTTCAAGAATGTCTTCCGGGTGTGCGGCCGGGATAATCAACAAGGCGCGGTGGCCGGCAGCTACCTCGCCCACCATTACCCCACCGGCAACATCGCCATCCTCAACGACAAATCGGCCTATGGCAAGGGCTTGGCCGACGACACCAAGCGCACGCTCAACCAGGCGGGCGTCACCGAGAAGCTTGATGAGGCCTATAATGCCGGGGAAAAAGACTTCTCGGCATTGGTCAGCAAGCTGAAGCAGGAAAAGATCGAAGCCGTTTACATCGGCGGCTACTATACCGAAGCCGGGCTGATCACCCGCCAACTTCGTGATCAGGGCCTGACCGCCCGGGTAATCTCGGGTGATGCCATGCTCACCGACGAATACTGGGCGATCACTGGCCCCGCCGGCGAGGGCTCGATGATGACCTTCGGTCCCGACCCCCGCAATAAGCCCGAAGCCAAGGCCGTCGCCGACGAATTCCGCAAGGCCGGTTACGAACCCGAAGGCTATACGCTTTACAGCTACGCCGCGGTTCAGGTGTACGCCGAAGCGGTCAAGCGGGCCGGCGGCACCGATCTCGATAAAGTCATCAAGGCACTCCATGCCGGCTCGTTTGAAACCGTGATGGGCACGCTGGGCTTCGACGCCAAGGGAGACGTGACCAGCCCGGCTTATGTCTTCTACCAATGGCACGACGGTAAGTTCAAAGAAATCACCGACTGACGACGTTCCGGACCGGGCTCCAGGGGCCATGCCCCTGGATTTCGCCGTCAACCGGCTGCGCCCGAATGGGGCTTGATCCTCGTCGACGCTCGGGCCGGGAATGCGTTTGCACCCCGACGACTTTGGGGCTCTGCCCACACCCGCAAAGGGCCACTCGGCCCTTTGAACCCTTGACGCGATGCGGTCCACGAGGCCAAGACCACCGACCGTCAATGCGCCTCGGCCCAGTTCCCGCCAATCCCGGCCTCGGCCACCAGCGGCACGCCCAGCGCGGCCGCCCCTTCCATCACCTCCCGCACCGCCCGGGCCGTGGCCTCAACCTCCGCTTCCGGCACCTCGAGCAACAGTTCGTCGTGAACCTGAAGCAGCAGGCGCGCGGCCAACCGTTCGGCCACCAGCGCCGCCGGCAACCGGATCATGGCGCGCTTCATGATGTCTGCCGCGGTCCCCTGAATCGGGGCGTTGATCGCCTGACGTTCGGCAAAACTGCGCCGCGCCGCGCTCTTGTCGTTGATGCCCTGGATGTGGCACTTGCGGCCAAACAGAGTGCGGACGAACCCGTTGGCCCGGCAGAAATTCTTGGTTGCCTCCATCCAATCCCGCAATTCGTGGAAACGGTCCAGATAATCCTTGATGAAAACCGTGGCTTCGCCGGTCCCGATGCCGAGCTGTTTGCCCAACCCGAAACCGCTAATCCCGTAAATGATGCCGAAATTGATCGCCTTGGCCTTGCGCCGCAACTCCGGCGTCATCCGCGCCAGCGGCACCCCGAACACCTGGGATGCGGTCAGCGCATGAATGTCTTCGCCCTGCCGGAAGGCCTGCTTCAGGGCCTCGATCCCGGCGATTTCGGCGACCAGCCTTAACTCGATCTGGGAATAGTCCACCGACAGTAATTTAAACCCGGCCGGGGCGACAAAGGCCGTCCGGATTTTCCGGCCTTCTTCGGTCCGAATCGGAATATTCTGGAGATTGGGATCGGTCGACGACAACCGGCCGGTGCTGGTGGCGGCCATGGCGAACGAGGTATGGACACGCCCGGTGCGGGGATCGATCTGTTCTTGCAGCGCATCGGTGTAGGTACTTTTCAGCTTGGCCAATTGGCGCCAGTCGAGGACCCGCTGGGCGATTTCGTGCCCCTGCTCGGCCAGCGGTTCCAGCGTCGCGCTGTCGGTGGATCGGGTGCCGGACTTGCCCTTGCGTCCCCCCTCCAGCCCCATTTCGCCGTACAGCACTTCCGCCAGTTGTTTCGGCGACCCGACATTGAAGGCATGGCCGGCCAACCGGTGGATGTCGGCTTCCAGCTCGAACAGCCGGCCGGCGAAATCCCGGGACAGCGCCGACAGCACCGCCCGGTCGACGCACACCCCGGCCTGTTCCATCCCGGCCACCACCGGCAGCAACGGCCGTTCCAGCGTCTCGTACACCGTGACCAGCCGGGCCTCGAGCAACCGCGGTTTCAGAACCCGATACAGCCGCAGGGTAATGTCGGCGTCTTCGGCCGCGTACTGGCAAGCCCGATCCAGCGGCACCCGGTCAAAGGTGATCTGGGCCTTGCCGGTGCCGGTGACCTCGGCAAACTTGATGGTGGTGTGGCCCAAATGCCGTTCCGCCAACTCATCCATGCCGTGACCGTGGGCACCGCCATCCAGCACGTAGCTGATCAGCATGGTGTCGTCCCACGGCGTCACCGCCAAACCGAACTGGCCCAAGACCTGAAGATCGAACTTCAGGTTCTGGCCGACCTTCAGCACGCCCGGATCTTCCAGCAGGGACTTCAAGGCCGCCAATGCCACCCCGCGCTCGATCTGAGGCGGTCGCCCGGCGCCGAAGTCGAACCCGTCGGCATGCCCCTCGGGCGCCTGATGGCCAAGCGGGATATAGCAGGCATCGCCCGGCGCCACCGCCAACGACACACCGACCAAGGTCGTGGTGCTGGGGGTCAGCGACGTGGTCTCGGTGTCGACCGCCACCACGCCGGCCTCGCGCGCCCGGGCGATCCAATCTTCCAACACCGTCAGGTCCTGGACCAGTTGGTACCGCACCGCGGCCGGGGCCGCCGGGACCGGGTGAACGGGCGGCTGGGGTTCCGCCGGACTGACACCGCCGGCCGGGTGAACGGCGGGCGCCGCCGGCACCACCACGCCGCCGCTCCGGCCATGCAGAAATTCCAGCTCGATCCGGGCGACCACGCTTTGGAACCCCTGTTCCCTCAGGAAGGCGAACAGAACTTCCGGATCGGGACGATGCGCCCGCAACTGGTCCAGCGGCACCGGCACCGGGGCCTCGGCGGCCAACCGGACCAGCCGTTGCGACAACCGGGCCTGATCGGCAAAGTCGATCAGCGACTGACGGCGTTTGGGCTGTTTGATCTCGCCCGCCCGGGCCAGCAAGGTCTCAAGGTCGCCATAGTCCCCGATCAACTGAGCCGCGGTCTTGATCCCGATGCCCGGCACCCCCGGAACATTGTCGGTGCTGTCGCCGGCCAGCGCCTGGACATCCACCACCTGGGCCGGCGGCACCCCGAATTTCTCGAACACCTCGGCGGGGCCGATGGTCCGGTATTTCAGCGGATCCAGCATCCGCACCCCAGGCCCGACCAACTGCATCAGGTCCTTGTCCGACGACACGATCGTCACCTCCCGCCCGGCCTGTTGCGCCAGCCGGGCGTAGGCGGCGATCAGATCGTCGGCCTCGAAGCCGTCCAATTCGATCGCCGGCACGTTGAAGGCCCGGGTCGCCTGCCGCACCAGGGCAAATTGCGGCACCAGTTCCGGCGGCGGCGCATCCCGGTTCGCCTTGTAGGCCGGATAAATCTCGTTCCGGAAATTAACCCGGTGCGCGTCGAAGATCACCGCCACCGCCTCGGCCTTGGCTTCCGCCAACAACCGGATCAGCATATTGGTGAAGCCCAGCACCGCATTCACCGGCGTACCGTCGGCCCGGGTCAGCGGCGGCAAGGCGTGAAACGCCCGGAAGATGAAGCCGGAGCCGTCCACCAGATACAGCGCCTCGGGCGATGACGGGATAGCGGTGGGGTTCGGCGAGGAGGGAGCGGTGTCGGTCATGGGGAAATCATGGCGCAAGTGAGGGCTCCGTGTCGAGATGGTGTGGAGCCGTGGCCCGAACACCGTCGCCAAGGGGCGGAGGGCTTGGGAAACCGGGGCTTTCCCCGCTACAGTGGCGACCTCGGGAGAGCGAGGGCCGGATGAGCGCGCGCGTCGTGATTGGGATTCCCACCTGTAACCGACCGGACAAGCTGCTGGCCTGCCTCGAATCGGTCCGCCGCACCTACCGCCCCGACGCCGCCGTGGTGGTGGTGGACAGCGGCACCATCAGCCTGCCCCCCGAGCGGTTGGCCGCATTCGGCGCCCGGGTGATCCGAATCGACCATGTCATCGGTCCCGCTGCCGCCCGGGCGCGCATCACCCGGGAAACCGACCAGGAGTTGATCCTGTTCCTGGACGACGACCTGATCGCCCGGCCCGGCGCCCTCGACAAACTGATCGGCTTCATCACCGATCACCCTGGCGTCCAGATCGCCAGCGGCCACTGGGTCCAGGACGGGCAACCGACCGAGTTGGGCCAATTCATCGAATTCGGCCTGTCCGACCAGGGCATCGCCGCCTTCAAACGCTTCATCCGTCCCGATGAAGCCGTGGCCAGCCGCCTGCAAGCCGTCTGTTGCGACATCCCGCTGGCCTCGCTGGTGATCCGGCGGGACGCGACCCGACAAGTCAATTTCGACGGACGCTATAAGTTCTTTTACGAGATGTTCGACTTCGGCATGCAGTGCAAAACCCAGGGTGTCGGCGTCTTCGCCGTGGTCGGGGCCCTCTTCGACCACCATCCGGGCGGCTATCAGGGACCGAGTCAACGGGACGACCGGGCGCCCGGGGATTTCGAATATTTCGTGGAAAAGTGGAACATGATCCCCATCGGCCCGTTGCGCGGCTGAAGCCGGGGCATCGGCCACGGCGTCGTTCAAAAGTCGTCGCTGGGCGGGCGGGTATTCGCCGGCGTATGGCGAATAATGGCACTGAAGCCGAACAGCAGCAGCAGCACCCCCATCACGATTTCCACCGAAGTGACGAAACGCGCGGCGCCGCTGATCGGTTGGATGTCGCCATAACCGACGGTGCTGAGCGTCACCACCGAAAAGTACAGGCACTCGGCAAAGCTCAATGGCCGGGCGACGCCGCTGGCCAGGAAATCATGACCCGCCGACATGCGTCCGATAATCGAGTAGAGCGCGGCAAAGATGATCACCAACAGGGAATAGAAGGTCAGAAAAGCGAAGGCCGGCATCACCAATCGCGCCGCCTGCTGGAAAAAGCCCTCGAACAACAAACCGACATCCAACAGAAAAATGGCAATGTCGCGGCTGACCACCAGCACGATCGCCGCCACCACCACCATGAACGCCACAAAGGGAATGTGCGACAGCGGGCTCCCCAGACCGCCACCAGGAAGCGCAAAAGTGAGCGCCACCATTCCCGCCATGGGTAACAACCACAAGAACATTTCGCCGAAATGAGAATCGTGACGTAAGCGACGCGACACCACGATATGACGCACCGTTCGCGCCCGAATGCAGGCGCCGCCTAAAAACGCCAGCAGGGGCAGAATGAAGCCCAAAGCCTGCTCCCGCTGACTGATCATGGAAAAGTTGCTTTCGATGATGACGGTAAAAATGCAGGCATAAATGCCGATAAAATTCACCAGAGACAGTGTAAAAAACCGGCTGCCCGGAAACACCCGGTGAAACACCGCCACCACGAAGATGACCGAGCCCAACAGCACAAACGCCAGGGTTCCGGCCACGGCCTTGATCGACAGCGCGATAATGCTCAGCAGAAACGCCGTGAACGCCACCCCCCCAATCCAGCCGCGCTGGGGGCCATGATGCCGATGATCGGCTGGGCTGCCGCCGGAGGACGCGCGGGGCTGGTGCGGTGGGGTGGGCTGGGGCTCCATGCGCCGTCCCGTCCGGGCTTGAGGAAATGGCCAGGAGGCCAGCAAAACCATACCAGAAGTAAGGGCTAGGCGCGATGCTCAATCGTTCAGACCCTTAAACACCCGGCCGGAAGCCGTTCCCCGGGCTCGGCCGGGCAAAACATTTGACATTTTTGGCTCATCATGCACAGTGCCGTCAGGGGTACGCACCCGTATCGCTTGATCTGCCGGGTCCTGGTCCCGGCCGGTCCGTGATCGAGACTCGGGAATGGCCATGGATCATCTCAAGCCCGTGCAGTGGAGCGACGCCCTCAGCGTCGGCGTCAAGCTGATCGATAACGAGCATTTGCTCTTGTTCAGCATCTATAATGATCTGGTCACGGCTTTGCGCACCGATCGGCCTTTGTTACTGGCCAAGCGGGTGGTCGAGGAACTGGCGGGTTATGCCACTTACCATTTTGCGCATGAAGAAGAACTGATGAAGGCCTTCCAGTATCCGGACTTCGACGCGCACCGGCGGGAACACGAAAAACTGATCGGCCGGTTGATGGAAATCGACCAGAACCTGGGGCGCAGCAAGGCCAACATCACCAATGTGGTCGAATTCGCCAATATCCTGGTCGGCAATCATGTCATGCGCACCGACGTCAAATTGGCCGACTTCCTGAAAACCCGGATGCCCAGCGGCTACCAACCCTTCGACGTCACCCTCGACGACGGACCGGGCGTCGCCCTTTAAACCCAGCGGCGACGCCATGACCGGGGGGCGGCGTTCAGGCCTTGACTCCGGCCCCGGGCGCCCGGGGCGCGGCCGGGTCCAGCGGCCAGCGGGGGCGCGGCGCAAAATCCAAGGCATCGCGCTGCCCAAGACGCAAGCGTTCCAGACCGGCCCAGGCGATCATGGCGGCATTGTCGGTGCATAAGCCCAACGGTGGCGCCTCGAACCGCCAGCCCGCCTGGTGCGTCAGGGCCTGAAGCCGGGTCCGCACCAACCGGTTGGCGGCCACCCCGCCCGCCACCACCAACGTCCGGCACCCGGGCGCCGCCGCAACCGCCAGAGCCAGCGCCCGGGCGGTGCGATCCACCAACACGTCGGCAACCGCCATCTGGAAGGCGGCTGCAAGGTCGGCGGCGTCGCCCGCCGAAAGCGGTTGGGGCAATCCGACCAGAGATCGCCCCAGCGCGGTTTTCAAACCGGAAAAAGAAAAGTCGCAGCCAGGTCGACCGGCCATGGGGCGCGGCAGCGCGAAGCGCCCGGGCGCCGTCGCCGTCTGCGCCGCCCGTTCCAACGCCGGTCCGCCGGGATACCCCAGTCCCAACAGCTTGGCCGCTTTATCAAAGGCCTCGCCGACGGCATCATCAATGGTGGTCCCGAGTCGACGATAGCCACCGACATGCTCCACCAAAAGCAACTGACAATGGCCACCTGAAACCAGAAGCAACAGGTAAGGCCAGTCGACGTCGCTTGTCAGCCGAACGCTCAGAGCGTGACCTTCCAGATGATTGATGGCCAGGAAGGGCAGACCGCGCGCCAACGCAAGGGCCTTGGCGGTCATGACACCGACAATGACGCCTCCGATCAGCCCCGGGCCGCCCGTTGCCGCCACCGCGGATAGCGCACCCAGGTCGACTCCAGCCCGCGCCAACGCTTCGGCAATCAGACCGTCGAGGTGGTCCAGGTGCGCCCGGGCCGCAATTTCGGGTACGACACCGCCATAGGGCGCGTGGTCGGCAATTTGAGAGAGAATTATATTTGATAAAATCTCTTTTTTATCGGTAACAATCGCAGCGCCTGTTTCATCGCAACTTGTTTCAATGCCAAGGACAATCATTTGTGCCTTCCTCCGCCGGGATTGCTGCCGCCCACGGCCTGGCCGCCAGTCTTGCCGAGACCGCCCCGCAGCAGCAAGAGCTATTCGCTAACGCCCTGTTTTCCCGTTCATTTCCAAGCATCTGGCGTGGATCTGCGCACACTTCGCGAAAAGGGTGTCAGTTCACTGATTATTACTTTGTGTGGTTAAGAGTGACGTCGGCTATATCTTGTGATAGTTAGGCTCCGAGTCGGTTCCAGGAACGCCGCGGCGACATTGGGACCAAAGAATCAAGGCGAAAACGGAGGACTGCCGACAATGGCCATCGGGCACAACACGACCGCAGGATCGCAGGTCGGGAAGCGCACGACGGCGTCACGGCGCTCGGAGCGCGCCAGGTTTGCCGAGGAAGACATCGCGCGGACCTTCGACCCGATGCGGTTGGCGGCGGGGCGGGCATTGGCCGCTGACGGCGCCGTTACAACCGATAACGTGTTACGCGCCCCACAAATCCATGCGACCGTTATGGATGGGCTATCGCGGCGCTCTGTGACACTGGAGATTGTGGAGAAAAAGGACTCTTCGCTATTAACCGTCGCCTGTTCCTGCCGCGCCGTGGCCTGCGCCCATGGGGCGGCGGCGGCCATCGTGCTGTTGGAACAGTTCCCGGCGTTGCGGCGACCCAGTCAAAACTCCTTTATCGACCGGCTGATCCCCCAGGTCGAAGTGCCAGCCGAGCAACACCGGATCATTTACGGCCTGGACGCCTCGGAACGGAACGATACGCTCTATGTCACGGTGGCCACCGAAATCTCGGACCGCAACAGCCGGCGCGTCGAAGGCAGTTCGCCCAAGCGCGCCGCGATCGCCGCGCCCATCGGCCCGGCCGGCGACCCGGATCGGGTGGTTTGCCGATTGCTGGGGCTCTCCAGCCTGCCGCTGGTGGTGGTTCCGCTCAACGACGATGAAACGGTCGAAGAGTTGATTTCGGCGTTGCTCGAGACCGGTCGGGCGCGCTGGGGCGTGAATGGTCCCGGACTGATCCGGGGACCGTCCCGACGCTTCCTGCTCGAAACCAATCCCCGGACCGATGCCCGCAAATTCCTCAACCGCCCGCCCAAGACCCGGATCATCGGCAGTGATCCCGCCTGGTATGTGAGTGAGGCAACCGGGCACATCGGCCAGGCGATCATTGACGAGGTCACCGCCCAAAGCTTTGTCCCGGCCCCGCCGCCGGCCAGACCCCAAAGCCGGTGCGACGGCACCCCGACCGTGATCGACCGGCCGCCGGTGCCGGTGCTGAAGGCCGCCACCGGCGAAATCGCCGCCTCCGACGGCATGAACATCCTGCTGCTGCATTTCGATTACGGCGGCAAACTGGTACGCGAAGATGACACCGGCCAGTTTGTGCGCATTGACGGCGATGGCGGCCCCCTGTTCATCCGTCGCGACCGCCGGCTCGAGGAGTCCGCTGCCGCCGCTCTGCGCGTCATGGGTCTGACCGCCGTTCGGGTCGTCACCACCACGGCCCGCAATATCGGCGGTCGGGGCTACGCCTTTCGGGGGCGCAATCCCAAAGAGAACTGGCAGTGGCTGGTCCTGACCGGCGCCGAAGATTTGCGGCGACGCGGCTGGCAGGTCGAATTGGGCGAGACTTGCCCGTTCCGAGTCATCGAGATCAACGACGACTGGGATGTCGACGTGGTCGAAGCCGGCAACGGCTGGTTTTCCCTGGACGTGGGCATTGAGGTGGAAGGCCGGCGGGTCCCGCTGCTGCCGATCCTGATCGGCATCATCGATCGCGGCGGCATCGCCGCGGCGCTCGCCGCCGACGGCAAGGTCCGGGCCATGCTGGACGACGGCCGGATTCTGGCGCTGCCGGCCGAGCGGGTGGCCAAATTCCTGACCACCCTTGAAGAAATGATGCAAAACGGCCGGCTCGGCAAAGACGGCCACCTGACCCTGCCCTCGGCCGACGTGCCGACCCTGGTTGACCTGGAGGCCATCGTCGGGACCCGCTGGCAGGGCGGCGACCGGTTGCGCGACCTTGGCCGACGGCTGCGCTCGGTGAGCGCCCCGACTCGCATCGAACCTCCGCCCAGCTTCCGCGCCTCGCTGCGACCCTATCAGCGGGACGGCCTGGACTGGCTCCAATTCCTGCGCGCCAACGATATGGGCGGCATTCTGGCCGACGACATGGGCCTCGGCAAAACCGCCCAAACCCTGGCCCACATCGCGGTGGAGCGCCATCAAGGCCGGTTGCTGCGTCCATGCCTGATCGTGGTGCCCACCAGCCTGGTGCCCAACTGGGTTGCCGAGGCCGGGCGTTTTACGCCCGAACTGCGCGTTCTGGTGTTCCATGGCCTGGACCGCCATGAACGCCGCGCCGAGGTGGCACGGACGGATCTGGTGGTCACCACCTACGCCATTCTGGCTCGCGACGTGGATTTCCTGGCCTCCATCGAGTTCCACATGGTGGTGCTCGATGAAGCCCAGGCGATCAAGAATCCCCTGGCGAAGTCGACCCGCGCCGCCTGCAAGCTCAGGGCCCGCCACCGCCTGTGCCTGTCCGGCACCCCCATCGAGAATCACCTGGGCGAGGTCTGGTCCCAGTTCGCGTTTCTGATGCCGGGCGTGCTGGGCGACCACAAGAGCTTCACCGCCCGGTACCGCACGCCGATTGAAAAGCGCGGCGACGACGAGAAACGCCATCAGTTGGCGAAGCGTTTGCGGCCCTTCGTCCTGCGCCGCACCAAGGCGGCGGTGGCCACCGACCTGCCACCCAAGACCGAGATCGTGCATCGAGTTGAACTGGCCTCCGACCAACGCGATCTCTACGAGACGATCCGGTTGTCTATGCACCAGAAAGTCCGTGACGAAATCGCCCGAATCGGCCTGGCTCGCAGCAAGATTCTCATTCTCGACGCCTTGCTCAAACTGCGTCAGGCCTGTTGCGATCCAAGGCTGGTCAAGCTCGAGTCGGCTCGCCGGGTGACCGGCAGCGGCAAACTGGAACTGCTGACCAGCATGGTCCCGAACATGATCGAGGAAGGGCGCCGCATCCTGTTGTTCTCCCAGTTCACCTCGATGCTCGACCTGATCAAGCAAGCCCTGGCGCCGACCGGCATCCGCTACGTGGAACTGCGGGGTGATACCGCCGATCGCGCCACCCCTGTCAACCGCTTCCAGGCGGGCGAGGTGCCGCTGTTTCTGATCAGCCTGAAGGCCGGCGGCCGGGGGATCAACCTGACCGCGGCCGATACCGTGATCCATTACGACCCGTGGTGGAATCCGGCGGTGGAAAACCAAGCCACCGACCGCGCCCACCGCATCGGCCAGGTCAAGCCGGTGTTCGTCTACAAACTGATCTCGTCCGGCACCGTCGAGGAACGCATTCTCGAACTCCAGGACCGCAAAGGGTCGCTGGCCGACGCCATGCTCGACGAAGGCTCCTGGACCGGTTCCTTGACCGCCGACGACCTGGACTTCCTGTTCGACGTGAACGGACCATGATGAATGCCGCCGAAACAGGCCATGATTGCAAGTTTCCGTGAACCCTGGTACCTGAAATACCGGCTGCCGGTTGTCAGAGCCAGGGGTCGTCCCGACCCTATGGGATTCCAGGCCGGGCTGGCGACCAGTGTTGCGGCCACTGCTGAGCGGCATGATCGCTGAAGAGATGATAACAAAAGGGGACGGGAAGTCGATGGCTGTGGTTACCAAGGCGATTTCCATCGCCGACCGTATCGCTTATCTTAAGATCGATGAAGCGACCAAGGCAGCACTACGGGAATTCAATCAAATCCTTACACCTAAAATTGATAAGATTCTCGACGAGTTTTATTCTTATCTGCGCACCGTCCCCGCCACCGCCAGCCTGCTGGCCAACCCGGAACGCACCGCGCGGGCTCGGTCCCAGCAAAAACAACATTGGCTACGCAATGTCTTCACCGGGACCTTCGATGACGCCTACATGGTCCAGGTCCGGACCATCGGCGAGATCCACCAGCGCATCGGTCTGGAGCCTCGTTGGTACATGGGGGCCTACTGTTTCACGCTCAACCGGCTGATCGATCTCGCCGCGGTTCACTACCGCCGCAAGCCCGAGCGCCTGAGCGAAGTCATCCAGGCGATCAACAAGGCGGTGTTCCTGGACATGGATCTGGCCACGTCGGTCTTTATCGACATCAACACCCAGGCGTTGATCCAGCGCGAACTTGGGGCGACCGCGACCACCTTCGAGCGCGAGGTCCGCACGGTGGTTCAGACCGTGGCCTCGGCGGCCGGCCAACTGGAAAGTTCAGCCCAGCGCATGGCCTCATCGTCCAACGACACCAGCCGCCAGGCAACCATGGTGGCCGCCGCCGCTGAAGAAGCCACCGTCAACATTCAGACCGTCGCCGCCGCGGCCGAAGAACTGTCCTCGTCCATTACCGAGATCAGTCGCCAGGTTGCCCAATCCGCCGGCATCGCCAATTCCGCACAGGAAGAGGCGGGCCGGACCAACCAAAAGGTCCAGGGCCTGGCCGACGCCGCCAAGCGAATCGGCCAGGTGGTCAAGCTGATCAACGACATCGCCAGCCAGACCAACCTGCTTGCCCTCAACGCCACCATCGAGGCGGCACGGGCCGGCGAAGCCGGTCGGGGATTCGCCGTGGTCGCGGGTGAGGTCAAGAACCTCGCCGGCCAGACCGCCAAAGCCACCGAGGAAATCGACGCCCAGATCAGCGCCGTCCAGGCCGCCACCAACGAGGCCGTGACCGCGATCAAAGGCATCTCCGGCACCATCGACCAAATCAACGCCATCGCCTCGTCCATCGCCGCCGCCGTCGAACAGCAGGGGTCCGCCACCGCCGAGATCGCGCGCAACGTCCAGCAAGCGTCCATCGGCACCCGGGAGGTCTCGACCACCATCGTTCGGGTCAACCAGTCGGCCGAAGCCAATCATCGCGAGGCCGAAACCGTCCTCCGCGCGACCTCCGACCTCTCGAACCAGGCTCGGAACCTCAGCACCGGGGTCGACCAGTTCCTCGCACGCATTCGCGGCTGACCGCCGTCCGACACCGAATCACCCCCGCACCGCCCCCCGAGAATGCTTGTGTCACGGTGGTTCGGGGGACTTTCGGTGACCTGCCGGGGCCCGGTGCCAACGCCCCAGTCCTGCCGACGGTTCCTCGGGCATTCCCGGACTGTACAAGATCATAAGAATTCGGGGCGCGCCGGCGTCCGCTAGAAAGTCATACCGAGTACTATGGAGACCGCTGCCAAGATCAAAGCGGACCAGCTCCCGTACCAGACAAGCCTGCCGATGCTCGGAGCTTCTCGCCCGACCCCATCCGGCTTTGGTTGGCCGATGCCGCCAGCCGTCGGCTACGTCACCATTTAGGTAACAGCACTCTTCTTTATTTTCCGTGAGATAGGGAGGGATCAGATCGGTCTCGGGTCCGAGCCCCGACGTCCCGACCGCCACCAGTGCCGGAGCACACCGGAACCGATGGCCGGCGCCCCAATATTTTCCGCATCGGTACGGCCCGGTCCATCCCCCCTTGCCCCAACTCAAAAAAACAGCGAAACTCCCGGCGAATACCGCTGAGTGCTTTCCCGGACTTCCCCCCTCGGCGATACCCCCTTGACACCGTGGCGCCCCCCTCCTAAGGTCACCGCCGGCTTGGGCATTCGTTTATGCCAAAGCGGAATGACTAAGCGAACGCGGTGTTCGTGGCGGTTTTGGCCCGGCGCCAGCAGATTTGTTTTGAGCGACTTGTTTGTGGCTCTTGCCGTTACAGTAGCTTGGCGATCGACCGCCAATGTTGCCCGTCTGGGACTTGGGGGGATGTTCGAACCACCCTGCTGTTACCACCGTTTCGTGTTACCAACGCCGCTGTTGCCAACGATAACTGTTTAGAGTTCAACTGGAGGAAATTGTAAGATGGATCCCGAGACCGTCAAGGCGCTTACGCACACGCTCCTGGATATCAGTCACAATCTTCGGTACGTCGGTGCCGGCGCAGCCATTGCGGCCCTCGGCGGCGTCGGTACCGGTATCGGTATCGTGTTTGCATCGTTCATCATGTCCTTTGCCCGCCAGCCAGCCATGGAAAAGCGGCTGCTGCCGGTAACGTGGCTCGCCTTCGCGCTCGCCGAAGCGATGGGCCTGTTCGCGCTGCTGATCGCGTTCATCTTCATCTTCACCTGAGCCAGGGTATCCGTCGGTGTTCAGCCGGGAGCCGGTTTGCTGATACACTCACTGGATCGCCGCTGTGTCATTTTCGTTGCCCGCCCCGTTCCGGCAAATCCGGCCGGGCGGGAGGGGGCGGAATGGCATCAACGACGGCCAGGGGGCGCGTAAATCGGGGCTGAACGACGACGTGCCTGGGATCCGGAACGAATCGGAGCATCCGGGACGAATCGGAGCAGGAAAGATATCGGGCCGGGGAATAACTGGCCCCAGGGAAGCCATGGCCCATGAAGCAACGCCCTCCCGTGACCCTGTCCGAACTGGATGTGCGGCTTGCCGCCTTCCGCAAGCGACAGGCTGAGGAGGAGTCCAAGCAGGTTCACCGCCGATTTATGGTGCCTCGCTCGACTCTCGACTTTGCTTCTCGGGTCTTGAATGATCTGATCGCCGCTGTACTCATTGCCGTCGCCTTCGGGGTGACCATCGACAGCATCTTTGACTCCTGGCCGTGGGGCATTGTCAGCATGTTTGTGCTGGGAACGGCCGCCGCCATCCGCAACGTCTACCAGACCGCCAGCCGGATGGCAGACGACGATTCCGGGCGGGCACCACAGCCCGAAGCCCAACCGGACCAGGAGGCCGTCACACCTCCGGCGCCAACCACCAAGGAAAGAGGTTAGCCGTGGATCCGCTTCATCAATTCAAAATTTACTCGATCATTCCCATCGACATCAGCGGCGGCAACGTCTCTTTCACCAATTCCGCCTTTTTTATGCTGCTGTCGGTCGTCATCGCCATGGCGTTGATCGTCGGTGGCATGCGGAAGCGTTTGCTGGTACCCGATCGTTTACAGTCGGTGGCGGAAGTCTCGTACGAGTTCGTCGCCGGTATCGTCAACAGCAACGCCGGTGTCGAAGGACGGCCGTTCATCCCGTTCGTTTTCGCTCTTTTCCTGTTCCTGTTGCTCGGCAACCTGATCGGGATGATCCCCTATACCTTCACCTTCACTTCACACCTGATCGTGACCGCGACACTGGCGCTGGTCGTGTTTGTGATGGTGACGCTGCTCGGTTTCATCAAGCATGGCCTGCACTTTTTCGCCAAATTTGTGCCCAAGGGAGTCCCGGCAGTCCTGATGCCGCTGATGATCCCGTTGGAAATCATCTCGTACTTCATCCGTCCGGTCAGCCTGTCGGTCCGACTGTTCGCCAACATCATGGCCGGTCACACCATGCTGAAGGTGTTTGCGGGCTTCATCGTGATGCTCGCCAGCGGCTTGGGATTGGTCGGCTACCTGATCGGACTGGCACCCTTGGCGTTGGTGGTGGTGCTGGTTGGATTCGAGTTCTTCGTGGCCGCCATCCAAGCCTACGTGTTCGTGCTCCTCACCGTGATCTATATCCAGGATTCACTGGAGCTGCACTAGAGCGGGTCGCGAACCGGCCTTGGCGCCCGCACGCATTCCTCCCCCCGGGAGAGGGAGCAGGGCGTGCGGCGCGAGGCCGAGCGAGAGAGTCTTCATAAGAGTATGCAGATGCATCCGAGAGGGGTGGTTATGACGAAACTGATCACGGCGGCGCGGCTGCGCTGGGTGTTGTTGCTGGCGCTGATGGTGGCGACGGGATTGATGGGGGGGGATCATGCGGCCCTAGCCGAGGCGGCCGAAGAAGGGGGAACCAATGGCGGTTTGCCCCAGTTCGACTCCGCCTTCTTCCTGACCCAGTTGTTCTGGCTGGTCCTGATCTTCGGGACCTTCTACATCCTGGTGCAGGGCGTGGCCATCCCATCGGTGGTTCGGGTGCTGGAGACTCGGGATGGCAAGATCGCCAATGATATCACCCGGGCCGAGGAAAAGCGTAACGAAGCGGCGGCCATTGCCGCTGTGATCGACGACAAACTGATGCATGCCCGCGACCACGCCCGCACCATCGTATCGCTGGCCAACCGGGAGGCGGAGAACGTCGCATCCGCTCGTTTGGGGATGTTTGACGCCAAGATCGCGGGTCAGGTCCGGGACGCCGAGCGGCGTATCGGTCATGCCCGCGAAACGGCCCTCAAGGAACTCCCGGCGTTGGCCGGGGTCCTGGTTCAGGAGGTGGTGGGTCGTCTGGGTGGAAACACCGCCAGCACGGCTCAGGCCTCGTCGGTCGTCGAAGCCGCGCTGATTGAGCAACGCGGCTGACCGCCCTCCCCCGGGACGACCAGGGTCGGTGCCCTGGTCGTCCCGGGTTCACGCTCGCGCCATCGGCACCATCAGTGTCGTTGCGTTTCCCCTCTTGTTCCGCCTGCGGTTGAGCGTCGTTTGAGCACTCCCCAGCATCTGTAAGGCGTCCATCACCAACCCGATGGCATCGTGAACCTCACTGCGGCAGTGTGGACCCAGGCCGGGCGTATCAAACAGCAACTCTTCAAGAACGGCCACCACGTCCTGGAGCCTTTCGCCGGCCTGCGCAAGCTGCCGGTCCGGTCGCTGATAGCCGCGCGCACCCTCAAGCGTCGCCGACGCCATCGGAACCCCGACATCCTCATTCTCGTCGTCGGCCGACGCGGCAGGCATTTCTGCCGGCAACTCGGGCGTAAGACGTGAGTGCTTAAGTTTCCCGCGCGGCATTCCAATATACCCCCATCGTCAAAACGCCCCTTGATCAAGGCTATTCATCAAGCCCACCCTTCAGAGGCGGACGCCGATCCGACGGTCGCCTTGCCAACCACGCGGCCCCCCTGACCCCGCTATCGGCCCCGTGGCGGGCGCAAATTAGACGTGTCCGCGGTTCCGCCACCAGCGCCCATCCGCGCCACAGTCGCAAAACATTAGCAAAAAGGTTCGGCAAATGCGACAACCCGCCGCCCAGAACCACAACGTCCGGGTCAAGGAAATTGATGACAGAAGCAAGAGCCCTTGCAAGCGCACTAAAGTATAGGTGGAGGGCGTTCGCCGCCCACCGGTTGTCTTGTTGTGCGGCCTGTGCCACATCGGCTGCGGACGCCGCGTCGCCGCCGAGTCGTCGAGCGATACCGAGCAGACCAGAGCCACTGAGTACTGTTTCTATACAACCCACGCGACCACACGGGCAAGGTAACGGGTCTCCATCCTCGGCTTCTCTCCAAGGCAACGGTGTGTGGCCCCATTCGCCAGCGATACCGTGAGCACCTGCCAGGCACCGGCCGCCGACGACAATTCCGGCGCCGACGCCAGTCCCCAGCACCACGCCGAACACGACGCCAGCCCCGACGCCGGCCCCTTCCGAGGCCTCGGCCAGCGCAAAACAATTGGCATCGTTTGCCATCGGGACCGGCCGGCCGAGCCGGTCCGCGAGGTCCGCGGCAAATGGCCGCCCCCCGAGCCACGGCAAATTGACCGCCCGGACCACCCCCGCCACGGGATCGATCACGCCGGGCAAGCCCAAACCAACCGGCAGGCCGCTCTGGCCCACCGCGTGTTCCAAGTCGGTCACCACCAACGCCAGCGCCCCCAGCGTGTCAAGGTAGCCGGTCGGGGTCGGCAACCGCCGGCGCGCCAACTCCCGGCCATCTTCGGCGACGACCAACGCCGAGATCTTGGTTCCCCCCAGATCGATGCCGATGTACATTTCCATCTCCAAGGCCACCCACGGGAACAATAACGCGGGGCGCCCGGCCGGAGAACACCATTGGCCTCGGACACCGGCCGGGAGTATAGGAACCGGCAACACACCGGGACCATCCGACTGGCCGAGGTCATGATCAGCATAAGTCACCGTATCGCCGAAGAGCTGGGCGCCAGGGAAGCCCAGACCGACGCCGCCATTCGCCTGCTTGACGAAGGCGCAACCGTGCCCTTCATCGCGCGCTACCGCAAGGAAGCCACGGGCGGCCTGGACGACACCCAGTTGCGACAACTGGCCGAACGCCTGGTCTACCTGCGTGAGTTGGAGGAACGCCGCGCCGTCATCGTCCAAAGCATCACCGACCAGGGCAAGCTGACCGAAGAGTTGGCCCGCCAGATCGCCTCGGCCGAGACCAAGGTCCGGTTGGAGGATCTATACCTCCCCTACCGGCCCCGCCGTCGGACCAAGGCCCAGATCGCCCGTGAAGCCGGGCTGGAGCCGCTGGCTGAACGATTGATGGCAGACCCCGGCCTGACCCCGGAAACCGAGGCGGAGGCGTTCGTCGACGCCGAAAAGGGGGTGGCCGACACCAAGGCGGCCCTGGAGGGCGCCCGCCACATCCTGGTCGAACGGTTCGCCGAGGACGCCGAATTGCTGGGCCGCCTGCGCCGCCATGTCGCCGAAGCCGGCCGGGTGATCGCAACGGTGATTCCGGAAAAGCGCGACGAGGGCACCAAGTTTTCGGATTATTTCGACTTTTCCGAGGCGTTGTCAGCGGTGCCGTCACACCGGGCGCTGGCGCTGTTCCGGGGCCGCGGCTCGGGCATCCTCGACCTCCGACTCGAAGTCGCACCGCCGGATCAGACGCCTCACCCCTGCGAAACGATCATCGCCGGTCATCTCGGGCTCGCCGACCGCGGCCGGCCCGGCGACCGCTGGTTGACCGACGCCGTGCGCTGGACCTGGAAGCTCAAGGTCGGCCCCCATCTGGAAACCGAGTTGATGGGCGAGTTGCGGGAACGGGCGGAAGACGAAGCGATTAAGGTCTTCGCGCGCAATCTGCACGACCTGTTGTTGGCCGCCCCCGCCGGCCTGCGGGCGGTCATCGGGCTTGACCCCGGCATCCGCACCGGGGTCAAGGTCGCGGTGGTCGACCGCACCGGCAAGCTGGTGGACACGGCCACCATTTATCCGCACCAGCCGCGCAACGACTGGGAAGGGTCTCTGGCGGTCCTGGCGGCGCTGACCATCCGCCATCAACCCGAACTGATCAGCATCGGCAACGGCACCGCCTCCCGCGAGACCGACCGACTGGTCACCGACCTGTTGAAGCGCCACCCCGAACTCAAGCTGACCCGGGCGATGGTGTCCGAGGCCGGCGCCTCGGTCTACTCCGCCTCCGAGGTTGCGGCTCTGGAATTCCCGCAACTGGACGTCTCGTTGCGCGGCGCGGTCTCGATCGCCCGCCGGCTTCAGGATCCGCTGGCCGAACTGGTCAAGATCGAACCCAAATCCATCGGCGTCGGACAGTATCAGCATGATGTCGGTCCGCAGAAGCTGGCGCGCGCCCTCGACGCCGTGGTCGAAGACTGCGTCAACGCCGTGGGCGTCGATCTCAACACCGCCTCGGTCCCGCTGCTGGCCCGGGTGTCCGGCCTTTCGGAGTCCGTGGCGCGCAACATCGTCGAATACCGCGATGGCCGCGGCGCCTTCCGAAGCCGGGCCGAATTGCTCGAAGTGCCGCGACTCGGCCCCAAGACCTTCGAACTGGCCGCGGGCTTCCTGCGCATCCGCGATGGCGAGACCCCCCTCGACGCCTCGGCGGTCCATCCCGAAGCCTATCCGGTGGTGGAGCGGTTGCTGGCGCAAACCGGCCGCAGCCTCGACCGGGTGATCGGCGACACCGCCTTTCTGCGCGGACTCGACCCCGACGACTTCACCGACGACCGCTTCGGCCGGCCGACGGTGGTCGACATCCTGGCCGAACTGGAAAAGCCCGGACGGGATCCGCGACCGGAATTCCGCACCGCGGTCTTTCAGGACGGCGTTGAGGCGCTACGGGACCTGAAGCCGGGCATGGCGCTGGAGGGGGTCGTGACCAACGTCACGGCGTTCGGTGCCTTTGTGGATGTCGGCGTTCATCAGGACGGCCTGGTCCACATTTCCCAGTTGGCCGACCGCTTCATCAAAGACCCTCACACCGTGGTCAAAGCCGGGGACATTGTCCGGGTCAAGGTGCTGGAGGTCGACCTGCCACGCAAACGGATTGCGCTCACCATGCGGGCCGACGAACCCGTGGCCCGCCCGGCCGAACCGCATCGTCCCGACGGCCGGTCGGAAGCCCGCCCGGACAACCGGTCCGGGGGCCGGTCCGCGGACACCCGATCGGAGGCGCGCCCGGACAGCCGTGACCGGCCGAACCGCACGCCCCCCGCTGCCGGCGGCCGTGGCAAGGCCGCCGCCAAACCCGCTCCGGCCCCCGCCATGCCTCGAACGCCGCCGCCGCCCGCCCCCGGCGACAACGCCTTCGCCGAGGCCTTTGCCCGTGCCCGCGACGCCAAGACCAAACGCTAGCCCCCCGCCGGGGCCAAAACCTTAAGGTCCGGGAGGCCTGCCGCCGTGATTTTGCAGGGCCCAGCCCTGAGAAATCACGGCACGGCCCCTGCGCGGAGAACTCCCGGGATCACCCGGACCCCAGGGGAACGTCAGGCGATCGACTCCAGAAACGTCAAAGACGGCACGAAGAACGCCGCACCGGTCACCGGCCGGGTAAAATCCAGCAAGTGATCGTAATGCCCGTCGGCATCCCGTCGCACCATCCGCGCCAACATTTTCCGAAACGGCGCGGGACTGCGGCCATAGGCCACGAAATAGAGGCCCTGTTCGGTGGTGGTGCCGTAGGGCAAACTGTGGCGGACGATTTGCAGTTCCTCGCCCTCCTCTTCGATCACCACCCGGGCGATGTGGGCCGATGCCGGCTTGACCGCATCATCCAATTCGAGATCGTCAACCTTGGTGCGACCGACCGTGGCCTCTTGTTCGCCCACCGACAACCGCTCCCATCGCCACAGATCATGCACGTAACGCTGTAAATGAACATAGCTGCCCCCGGCAAAATCGGGGTCCTCGGGTCCGACCACCGCAACCTCGGCCCGCTCGCGGCCTTTCGGGTTCTCGGTACCGTCAACAAAGCCAATGAGATCGCGGCCCTCCGACGTGCGAAAGCCATGAATCTCTTCGACCAGTCGCGTCGCGCCCCGCAACCGTTCCATAACCTCCCGGGCCAGCGCGAAATTGGCGTCGTGGCGGGACGAGTGGATGTGAATGAACAGATCGGCGGCGGTGGCCGGCGCCAAGCGTGCGCCATCGGCCAGGGCCTCGAACGGCGCCAGCGCCGCGGGCTGCCGGTTGCCGAACAGACGCGGCCAGACCGCCGCACCAAAGCCGATGGCACTGACCAACCCCGCCTCGTTCAGGCGGTCCGCCGCCTGGCTGGTGAGCCCCGGCAAGGCCGCCGCCGTGCGCCGGACCACCGGCACAGCGTCGCCATCGGACGCCAGAGTCAGGGTCAGAAAGATGCCGAACGCCCCTCCTTCGGCGCAGATCGCCGCCTGCGGTCGAACCATAACACCCCCCATCGGTTGACCTGAATAGCCGCCGGTGCGGCTAGGGTCTGAATCATTCCATCGCCACAGACTATCATCGAAAACCAACAGGACGCACCTGATCGTCACCGTCCCGGCAACGCCGGAGCCGGATTTGGAACCCCTGAAGCTCAATCGACGGAAGACAACCTTATGGCCACACACTCATTCCGGCAATGGCGCAACCGCGATGCCATGAGCCTTAAAGAACTCCCAGACCTTGCGTTTATAAGGATAAATCGGCGAATCCGGCGCCGGGACGCTTGCCGCCAGCGAGCGGCTTAACGGGCGGCGGGATGTCCGCTCGTAATCGTACTGGGCTCCCAGCTCAATAAAGCACCAAACAATTTCCCAGCTTCGAGTCGTTGAGGCCATGGTAATTAACGGATCGCCGCCGCGCGTCTCCATATCAAGATTCGCGCCATACTCCTTCATTTTTCTAATAAATGCACAATCATGATCGTTGATGAACCGCACGATGACGGGGTCCTTGTCCGGACGACGCATGTTGGGATCACCGCCCCCGCGCATGATGGCGTCCAGAATATCCGGAGCCACCCGATAGTTTTCCACCGCAAGACTGACCGCACTGGCCCCATCCTCGGCCAACAGATTGGGATTAGCGCCCCTGGCCAGCAACTCAGCCACGGCGTTCCCCTTCTGACCATCGACCGCGAGCATCAAAGGGGTTACATTATGTCGCCCTCGCGCATTCACCGCCGCACCTTGGGAAAGAGCCTTGACAATATCGATGCGACTATTATCCGCAATGGCGGCTTCCAACGGTCGGTTAACGCCATCAAAATATTCACTGGACATTTTTTGCGCTCCTTCACACTTTACATTGACCGCAGTTTGAAATAAAATCAGAGAGACTGTCACGGTCATTTTGATAAGTTGATTCCATTGGATCCAGAACATTTTTTATCAAATGTTGGTTTAGCTTCGACAGATTTGGGCCACGGGCTCTGGGCAAGAAGCCTTTACTAAAGTCCTTGTCCATACTATCCGGGATGACTTCCTTTTGGAAGGCCCGCACCGGCGGAAATCCCGCAACCGGGAGACCTGCCGCATAGTCACTCTCCATCTGTTGAATTTTGCTGTCGAGTTCCTCGAAGTACTTTTTCAAGTCACTTTTAAAATCCGGGTCTTTTTCCCCATCGGGATGTTCCGGATTTCGGTGATCAATTTTCATTGGATGGATAAGGTAACGATTATCGCCCGCCAGTTCGCGCCGCAAAAATTTTGCATTTTCAATGCGCTGCTCCGGATCTGTGGTATTATTCATATAGGTCAGAAAATCATCTTCGGCACTAAATGCGCTTGTGCGTGCCATCAAAGAGTTAACCGTTGCAATGCCGGCGTCGTCACAATATCGGTCCGGTATTCCTGCCGAATTAAAGACCATGACCTTGGACTGAGGATCGGTGTTGATCAGACCCGCCACCTGGGCGAGGCCACCACCTTTTGAATATCCGGCCATATCGAATTTGACATTTTGGTCAACCAACGTCGCCGTAAGTGCTTGCATTGCCGAGTATTGATCCGTTTGCTGATTATCACCATTTCGTGTATTGGTCTTCCAGTCCACCAACGACGTTGCCTCGGTGTCACGGCTAACTAAAATCAATCGGCCACTCGCCTGATCCTTATAAATTACGGCACGAAAACCGGTCTCGTTATTCACCAGATCGGTATCTTTCAAACTGCCCCGTGGGATCTTCAAGGCATCACAGAGCGCATCCGCCGTGTCCGGCAGGCGCGTCAGGCATGGCGCCTTGCTGCTGACCGGCGTGGTGCCGGGTTGGTCCCCGAGTTGGTTCATATCAAAGGTCGCCCGGGCATAGGGCAACGCCTCCCGGTAACGGTTGAACCGCCGCAGCGTGGGTCCCAACGTCAACGCCTGCTCCTGGCATGGATTGAGATCGGCGGGCAGCAGCATGGGGCCATCGTCACCCGGGGACATGCCGGTCGCCTGCTCCGGGAACCCGTTATAGAACTCCATGAGCCCGTGGGCCGACGAGGATAACTGATCGTCGGCACCCTTGGCAGTCTGGCAGGGGTTGGCACAAGGCGCAATGCTCGATGGCTGGGCATTTCGGTCAAATTGCAGGTCATCATCGGGCATGGCCTAAATCCTGTGGTATGTTAATAATACACTCTACCTATTATAGTCAAAATCAGAATAACCAAAATACTTTTTGGCTGAGAGTAGCTTTTTCACATCAACTTCCATATTATTAATATCTAAAATGAGATCATTTAACGCTGGTCTTGCGACATTTTCACAATCACAGACAGCTAAATAGATCAGGGTCAGGGCGCAATCATGCTCGCTAAGAACACAGACGTCAGGCCAAACCTCGCTCCAGGCCGTATAGTGGGGCACTTGCACCTTAAGCCAGTCCTTCAATTTGTTATTTCGGCATCGGCGTTCGACAAGGACCCTAAGTCTGTTGCAAAATAATATTCTGTTCATGACATTCAATTGCTCATTGCTAATCACAAACATGCCCGCGGGGTCCTTGCATAACCATGCCATCATACTCGCATGCTTTATTAGCACAGGCTTCGGTAGCGATCAATGGAAATGGTCAGGCATCGTGAACCGCGCTGTTTATCCTCGGGATCGAGCGTCTCCCCCCGCTCATTCCCGGCAGCATTATTTTTTGTGCCTCGCCGCATTTTGAGGTGATCGCCCTCGGGGTGTGCGACGGGGTGGCCTCCGAGAGACGCTCCTGCCGCCCGATAAGCACCCATCATGAGCATGGGTTGCTCACCGATAAGGCAGTCGTCGCCGCCGGTCGCCGTCGCCCCGGGACGCCACCGCCGGCATAGAATATGCATCTCCTTGTCGGCCGCTCGCCACCGGCCCCAACAACCGGACTAACGGCGCCCCTGTGCCAACCAAGTCACCGCCGATTTGTGATCAATGGCGAATTGCGAGAGTCTTGTTTATTAGTAAATTGTTGTCCGTATACACCAAAACTAACAGTTCTACTTTATGTTCAGTCTTCTTTTTATCATTTACGCTGGCATTCCCTGACGATTTACCGCATTCCGGAGGCGAACCATGAGTTCCAACGTCGTGCCGCATCGCACCATAGCGGGGATCAGGCGCTATCAAGGCGTGTTGCGCCAGATCGAAGCCAGTATTTTAAGGATGATCCCCGAGATCAATCGGATCAATGCCGCCATGAGCAAACTGACCGGTCTCTCGGAAGACATGAGGATCTTGTCACTGAATGCCGAATTGGCGGCCGGTCGGGCCGGGACCAAGGGCGCCAGCGTCAGGGCCCTCACCCAATATACCCGCGGTCTGGTGCGACGCCTGCTCGAACTCAATGACAACACCTCCGGGCAGATCGGCCTCTACCGCCTGTGCACCTCCTCGCTGGTATGCCTGCGCCATCTGCGGCACATCGAAACCACGTCAGCCAAATTGGGAACGGCGCTCCAGGCTGGCCTCGCCCAGCATGCCGGCCAAGCCCTGGACCAGGCCAGCCGCCGTTACCTGGGCCAGGTGACGATCAATGTTGAAAGCTTGGTTGCCGCCATAACCGATGTCGCCCGGTTGGTCCGGGTGGTTGATGATGTGGTCGGGCAGGCCGAGAGCATCGCCACCAGCATCGCCGCCGAAGCGGTTTCGGCCGGACTCCACGAAGGCGAATTTGTCGCGGTGGCGACAACCATGCGCCGCTACGTCGAAGACTTGCGGATCATGAACGATTGCTCGGCCAAATCGATTCGATTGTCGGACCGGGGATGCCGAAGAATGCGTGACCTTCTCGTCGGTCTGGAGCGCCAGGGAACCCTGGTCGCCGCGTGAACCGCCGCCCCTGCACCGCCGGAGACGAGGACGAACTTTACGATGATGCGCTGCCTGACGCTGTATTCTGAAGGGTCACACCGCTGGCTGCTGTTCGGGCAAGACACCGACGCCAGCCCGACGGTGATCGATACCAATCACCTGGCAGTCTGCGCCGACAATGCGGCCATGCTGCTGGACCCCGGCGGCATGGAGGTGTTTCCGGCGGTTCTGGGCGCCATGGTCCACCAGATCGACGTGGCAGCCGTGCAGCATGTGTTCCTGTCACACCAGGACCCGGACGTCGGCTCGGCGTTGCCGCTGTGGCGCCAGGTGGTGGCGCCAGGGGCGACCATTCACGCTCCGGCGTTGTGGACCCGCTACATCGCCCACTTCGATGCCGAGGCCGTGCTGACGCCGATCGCCGACGAAGGCGGTGAGGTTGCCTTGAGCCCTTCGGTCAAGGTCCGCCTTTTGCCCGCCCACTATCTGCATTCCTCGGCGGCGTTCTGCGTCTACGACCCCCGCGCCCGCATCCTGTTCTCGGGCGACATCGGCGCCTCCCTGCTGCCGGCCGGGGCCGCCCGGGACATCTGGGTTCAAGACTTCGCCGGCCATATCCAATACATGAGCGGTTTCCACCGCCGCTACCTGGGATCAACCGAGGCCCGGGACGCCTGGATTGACAGCGTCATGCATCTGCCCATCGACATCCTGGTCCCCCAGCATGGCCTGGCGTTCCGGGGGCCGGACGTCATGCGCTTCCTCGACTGGCTATCCAGCTTGCCCATCGCCAGCGGCCTGGAGGCTTACCGCCGCACCCCCGGCCTCCCACCCGGGGCCTCCCGCCCCGTCCCCGCTTCCAAACGATAGCCCAGGAAAGTCCGTGGCCATGGCCGAACCGGAACGCATCGTTGAGTTGCTCCACGTCGTGGACGACGTCGCCGCCGAAAAAATCCGTACCATCAAGCAGGTTACGGCGGCGACCCGCACGCTGGCCCTGAATGCCCTGGTGGAATCCAACCGGGCCGGCGAAGCCGGGCGGGGCTTCGCCGTGGTCGCCAACGAGGTAAAAACCATCTCGACCCGCATCGCCGCCATCACCCACGAACTGGAAAGCGAACTTTCCAGCAATATTCGGGAATTGACGCACCTGGGCGAAGCCATGGTGACCCATGTCCGGGGCGCCCGGCTCGGTGACCTGTCGCTCAACATGATCGAGATCATCGACCGCAATCTTTACGAGCGATCCTGTGACGTTCGCTGGTGGGCCACGGACTCGGCCGTGGTGGACTGCCTCCACACGCCCAGTGATGGCGCCGCACATCACGCCTGCGCGCGACTTGGAGTCATTCTCGATTCCTACACCGTCTATCTTGACCTATGGGTCGCCGATGCCAAGGGCCGGGTGGTCGCCAATGGACGACCCGGTCGTTTTCCTCATGCCATGGGCACAGACGTCAGCAACGAGGCCTGGTTCCGCGAGGCCATGACCACCAAAGATGGTACTGACTTTGTCGTGTCCGACATTTCCATCAACGACGCCCTTGATCACAGCCAGGTTGCCACCTACTCCACCGCGATCCGTGACGGCGGCGAAACCAAAGGCCGACCGATCGGCGCGCTCGGCATTTTCTTTGACTGGCGCCCCCAATCGACCACCGTGGTCACCACCGTGCGCCTCACCGAGGAGGAAAGAAAGCGGTCGCGCTGCCTGCTGATTGACAGCAAAGGGCGGATTATTGCCGCATCGGACCAGCAGGGCGTGCTGCACGAGGTCTTCCATCTGGAAACCTCGGGAGCCACCATGGGGAATTATGTGGACGACACCGGGAATCTGGTCGGCTTCGCCCTCACCCCCGGCTACGAAACCTATCGTGGCCTGGGCTGGTACGGCGTCATCATTCAGGAACCGGTGTCGTGAACGGTTGGCGCCCCGTCACCGCACCATTCGGCCAGCGCCGGCTCTACTCGTCGTCTTGCTCGGGGGCTTCCTGATCGGCGGGCTCCGGGGGCTGGTAGGCCAGCAGCGGCAGGGGCGCGGCGGGGATGCTGTCGGGGGCGGCCACCAAAGCCAGCAGACGGAGCGAACGGCCATTCAAGGGCACGGTCTGGCCCAGGGCGTAGATCGTGTCGTCGGTGCCGCCGTCGGCGTACACGGTGTCGAACAGGCAGCGCCAGCCCTGGCCCCCGGGCAGGGTCGGCAGCGTCACCGACAGCACGCCGTAATGGGCGTTGACCCAAATCAGCAAAAAGTCATCCTCGGAGGGCGCGCCGTCCAGCCCCGAATAGGTGCCGGCCATGCCGTTGAGGCCCAAGCCCAGGCAGCGAGCCTGACTGTCGCGCCACTCGTCGCTGGTCTTTTCGGTGCCGTGGGGGGTAAACCACAGGATATCCTTGAGCCCGTGCGCCGAGCGGTCCCGACCATGCAGAAAACGAGGCCGACGCAACACCGGATGATCCCGGCGCAAACCGATCAGCAGGCGGACGAAGGCCAGTAATTCGCGGTCGGCGGCGGTGACGTCGGGCCAGGGCAGCCATGACAGCGGGCTGTTGTGGCAATAGGCGTTGTTGTTGCCTTCCTGTGTCCGGCCGATTTCATCACCGGCCAGCAGCATCGGGACACCTTGGGACAACAGCAGAGTCGCCAGCAGGTTGCGCCGTTGACGGGCGCGCAACTCTACGATCGCCGGGTTGTCGGTCGGGCCTTCGGCACCGTGATTCCAACTGAAATTGGCGTCGGTGCCGTCCCGATTCCCCTCTTGATTGGCCTGATTGTGTTTGCCGTTGTATGAAACCAGATCGGTGAGCGTAAAGCCGTCGTGGGCGGTGACGAAGTTGATGCTGGCCCACGGCCGCCGGCCCCGGTGTTCGAACAGATCGGCCGATCCGGTCAGTCGCGCCGCCAGTTCCGGCAACATGCCCGGATCCCCGCGCCAGAAACGGCGAACCGTGTCCCGGTAACGGTCGTTCCATTCGGCCCAGCCGGGCGGGAAGCCACCCAAACGGTAGCCGCCCGGCCCCACATCCCACGGTTCGGCAATCAGCTTGACCTGCGCCAGGACCGGGTCCTGGCGGCAGACATCGAGAAAACCGCTGCCCTGATCGAAACCGCCGGCCTCCCGGGCCAACGTGGTGGTCAGGTCAAAGCGAAAACCATCCACATGCATTTCGGTCACCCAGTAGCGCAGCGACTCCATGACCATCTGAAGCACGCGCGGATGGGTGAGGTTGAATGTATTGCCAGTCCCGGTTTCATCGACATAATAGCGACGATCACCGGGGTGCAGGCGATAATAGGACAGATTGTCGATGCCGCGAAAGCTTAACGTCGGTCCCAAATGGTTCCCTTCGCCGGTATGGTTATAAACCACATCGAGAATCACTTCGATTCCGGCCTCGTGCAGGCGCGCCACCATGGTCTTGAATTCATGGATGACGCCCGTCCCGAGATACCGCGGCTCGGGGGCAAAGAACCCGAGACTGTTATAGCCCCAGTAATTCTGAAGGCCCTTGGCCACCAGCAACCGGTCATCCACCAGGGCATGGACCGGCAACAGTTCGATGGCGGTCACCCGCAGCGACCGCAAATGATCGATCATCGCCTTGGACGCCAGCCCGGCAAAAGTGCCGCGCACCGCTTCCGGCACCTCCGGGTGGCGCTGGGTCAGACCGCCGACATGGGCCTCGTACAGAATCGTCTCGGACCACGGCACCTGGGGCGGGCGGTCATTGCCCCAGGTAAAGGCATCGTCAACCACCAGGCACTTCGGCATCAACCGGGCGCTGTCGCGACGGTCGTAACCGAGATCCTCGCGCGGCCCCCCGACCCGATAGCCGAAATGAGCATCCCCCCATTTCAACGGCCCCACCAATGCCCGGGCATAAGGGTCAATCAGCAGCTTATGGGGATTGAATCGATGCCCCTGCTCGGGCCGGTAGGGGCCGTAAACGCGATATCCATACAATTGACCGGGACGAACATCGGGTAGATACACATGCCAGATCTCGTCAGTATATTCCGGCAGGACAATACGGTGGACCTCGCGCTGACCGTTCGCGTCGAACAGGCACAGCTCCACCTTTTCGGCGTTGGCCGAAAACAAGGCAAAGTTGACCCCGAAGCCATCCCAGGACGCCCCGAGCGGATGCGGCCGCCCCGGCCACACCGCCATCACGCCACCGTCCCGGCGCGCCATCAGGAGTCCTCCCCCAAAGCCGGGGCCGACGCCGAAAGCAGGCCGGGGACAAGCGCAGGCAGGTCGGACGGGAGGACAGGCGGACGGTGGGACATGGCGGCGGGCGGTTCTCGAAAAAGCTCGGGTGTGCTGCTGGTTAGCATAGCGCCGCGGACGGTGGCACTGCTAACCCAAAGCAGCCATCACCCGAACGACACCCCGGGGCCCGGCCGGTCCCGACCGCCAGCCCCGGCCTGCTCTTGACCCGCCGACGCCGTTTCCCCAATTCTTGACCACCAGTGACACCCGGTAACGGCGGGTGTTGTGATAAGGTCTGTCCGGATGAGGTCGGAGGCGGTGATGCGGCAGTGCGAAGCGAGCATGGCGGGACGGTCGGTGTTAAGGTGTCTGTTGGGCGCGGTCGCCCTGGCCGCGACCGGCCTGACCGCGATGCCGGCGCGGGCGACCCTGCCGATCGGCGCCGACGGCACCACCATTGCGCCGATGCTGGATCAGGTGACGCCGGCGGTGGTGAACATTGCGGTCCGTTCGCACACCACGTTGCACAATCCGCTGCTGCAAGACCCGTTCTTCCGGCAGTTCTTCGACCTGCCCGACGTTCCCGAACGGCGTGAGCAGATGAGCGCCGGTTCGGGCGTGATCATCGACGCCGCCGGTGGCCTGGTGGTCACCAACAATCATGTGGTTCGGGACGCCGACGACATCGTGGTCACACTGAAGGACCGCCGCCGGTTCAAGGCCCGGCTGGTGGGGGCCGACGCGGGAACCGACGTGGCGCTGTTGCGCATCACCGCCGACCATCTGACGGCGCTCCCCATCGGCAACTCCGATACCGTGCGGGTCGGCGACTTCGTGGCCGCCATCGGCAACCCGTTTGGCCTGGGTCAGACCGTGACCTCGGGCATCGTCAGCGCGCTGGGGCGCAGCGGCCTCAAGATCGAAGGCTACGAAGACTTCATCCAAACCGACGCGTCCATCAATCCCGGCAATTCCGGCGGCGCGCTGGTCAATTTTCAGGGCCAGTTGATCGGCCTCAACACCGCCATCATCGGACCCTCCGGCGGCAATGTCGGCATCGGCTTCGCCGTGCCGTCCAGTATGATCAAAGCGGTGGTACGGCAACTGGCGGACTATGGCGAGGTGCGGCGCGGCCGGTTGGGGATCGAAGTCCAGGACCTGACGCCGGAACTGGCCGATTCGTTCGATTTCTCCCTCGCCAAAGCCGCCCCCGACGGCGCGCTGGTCGCCAAGGTCCTGGCCGGCTCCCCGGCTGCCCAAGCCGGTCTCAAGACCGGCGACGTGGTGGTCGGACTCGACGGCTCCCCGATCCACAGCGCCGCCGAACTTCGCAACCGAATCGGTTTGATGACCGTCGGCGCGGATGTGACATTGGACGCCCTCCGTCACGGCGAGCATGTGACAATCATGGTGCGCATCGGTCATTAGCGTCCGACAGGGAAAGCACAGCGCAAATGCCCCGAAGCCCTAACGCAGCCCAAGCCCTGCTGGTGCGCCATCGCTCGGAAAGTCTGGCGGCGCAACTGCCGCCGCTCCTGGTGGCGGCCAACCGGGTTGCCGGCACCCTCTGTCAGGGGGCGCACGGGCGGCGCCGGGTCGGCAGCGGGGAAACCTTCTGGCAGTTCCGCCGCTACCAGACCGGCGACAGTGCCGCCCTGATCGACTGGCGCCAGTCGGCCAAGTCGCACCCCCTGTTCGTGCGCGAAACCGAGTGGGAGGCGGCCCAGAGCCTCTGGCTCTGGGCCGATCGCTCGGAATCGATGGCCTACCGCTCACCGGGCGCCCCAGCCAGCAAGCGCGACCGCGCCGATCTGTTGCTGCTGGCGTTGGCGGTGCTGCTGGTCCGGGGCGGCGAACGGGTGGCGCTGCTGGACCGGCATGACCGGCCGGAAGCCGGCAAACACACCCTCATCCGCCTGGCCGAGCGATTGACCGCCCCGCCCCGGGAGAGCGAGCGGTCCCGCGGCCTGCCCTCCCCCCAACTTCTGCCCCGTCACGCCCAGGTGGTGTTGATCGGCGACCTGCTGTCGCCGCTTCCCGAGATTCAGGCGACGGTCGCGTATTTCACCGGCCAGGGCGTCCGCGGCCACCTGCTCCAGGTGCTCGATCCCGCCGAGGAAACCCTGCCGTTCACCGGTCGGGTGGCGTTCAGCGGCTTTGAAGGCGAGTCAACCCTGCTGGTGCCGCGAGTCGAGACCATTCGCCCCGCCTATCTCGAGCGCCTGGCCTGCCATCGCAACGGCCTGGCCGCCCTGGCCCGAGCCGCCGGCTGGACCTTCGCCAGCCACCGCACCGACCGACCGCCCCAAACCGCCCTGCTGGCGCTGTTCGGGGCGCTGGGCCTGACGGCCGGGGCGTAACGCGACCGCCCCGGGGCCGCCCCCCGGTTTCTCACAACATCCTGATACCTATTACCTATGGCTTTTCCAGACCATCGGCGGTTTTTGAGCAGAGCGAATGCCGATCCAAAAGACGCCGGCCGCATCGTGGCACGATTACGTTCGCTGACAGGGATCACAGCCGCCTACGTGAAGGCGGACACGGCGCCGGCCCGAACACTGGAAGCCAAACCCATCACGAGTGGCGGATTCGGGCCACGTCGAGTCGCTACTCGGTAGTTTTTGACAGGCTTTAGTCAGTCCAGACACCTTGACCGGATACACCCGGCAGCAGGATGCTGACGCAGGTCCCGATACCCGCTTCACTTTCGATCCGTACCCGGCCACCATGCAACTCGGTCAATGCCTTGACCAGAGCCATGCCCAGGCCGGTACCGCCTTCGGCATGGGCGTAGCGGTTGTCGAGTTGTTCGAAGGGCCGCATGATCCGCTCGATCTGACTGTGGGGGATGCCGACGCCGGTATCGTTGACGCACAGCACCACGTCGCCATCGAGGGTCCGGACCGCACTCAGCGTGACGGTGCCGCCGGGCGGCGTGAATTTGATGGCATTGGTCAGCAGATTGAACAGGATTTGTTTGACCGCGCGCTCGTCGGCGACCAGTTCCGGCACCGGACTGGCGAGGTCAAGCCGGAGATCAATACCGCGGCCTTGTGCCCGGCGGTGAACCAGGCGCATGGCGCCGGCCAGAAACACGGCGAGGTCCAGCGAACAAAACTCCAGCGCCATCCGCCCGGCCTCAATTTTTGATAAATCCAAAATATCATTGATCAGACTCAGCAAATGTTCGCCACAGGCATGAATGTCACTGGCATATTCGACATAACGGCTATTCGATACCGGGCCGCACAATTGATCCTTGATGATTTCCGAGAAACCCAGGACCGCATTCAGGGGCGTTCGCAGTTCGTGACTCATGGTGACCAGGAACTGGGATTTCATCCGATTGGCCTGTTGCGCGGCCACCGTCGCGTTGTGCAACTCCTGCATCAAGTGCCGACGTTCGGTGATGTCTTCGACAACCCAGATGGTACCCTGACCAGGGTTGGCGGCATCGATCATCCGCCCCTTCAGAAAACACCAGATCACCCGCCCATCGCGATTGCGCAGAGGCAGTTCCTCTTCGTAGCACTCGCCGCGCGCCATGACGGGGTGCGCACACCGGTCAAGATCGAGAAAACCCGGTTCCGATTCGGTGAGCGCCCGTAACGACAGGCCGATCACCTCACCGGGCAACAGGCCGAAAATTTCGCAGAATCGGTGATTGGCCCTGCGAATCCGCCATTCCTTAACGAAGACGATACCGGTTGTCGCGTGCTCGATGATCAATTCCTGTTCAACCAGCATGCGGGCCAACCGCTCTTCGGACCGCCGGAGCCGGGTCATGTGCTCGGTCAAAGCCCGCTCCGCCACCTTGCGGTCGCTGATATCCAGGATGGCCCCGATCAGGCCCCCCAAACGGCCGGCCGGGTCGGTAAAAACCGACTTGTAAAACACCACCTCGGCCTCGTCGCCCATGGGCCGCCGGATCGCCGCCTCGTAGACTTGGCGCCCGCCGGTCGCCAGCAGAGCGGAATCGGCCTGGTGGTAGATGGCGGCCAGAGCCGTCGGTGCAATCTCGAACACGGTATGGCCGATGAAGTCGGCGACCGGACGGCCGTGAAATTCGCCGAACGCCCGGTTGCAAAAGATGTAGCGACCTTCGGGAGATTTAATGAAGATCGGCACCGGCACCGCATCGATGACGGTCTGGAACCAGTCGCCCCCCACGTCCCGCCTGGCTTTTCCGAGCATCGCCAACTCCAGGCGACACAACAAGCGCGCCGGTTGCACGCCACGGTCATAAAGGGGCGTCACCTGCCAGTGCGGGCCTTCGGGGCAATTCCGATCCGTCGGGACCGCCGTCGGCAGACCGGTGACCAGGCTCCGCTGTAATCCCGCAATCAACGGCTGCAACAATGCCGGGTGTATCGGCGCATCGGCGAGGGGACGGCCGGTGACCTCGGGCGCAAGACCGAAAGCGGTCGCCACCGCCGGCGAAATGGCCGCCAGAATCAAGGCGCCAGTCGGCGCCAGCTCGGCCACGATGACGATGTCGCCTTCAACCGTCAGCATCGGCATCACCAACCCGTCACACTCTGGGGCACGGCCGATGGCGCTGGACGGCTTCTCGCGGTCCGCTGGGGATTGATGATCATCACCGGAGTCACTCACCGAGACGGTCCTTGGGCGCTGCTTCGCTCCTGCAAAAATTCCCTTTGAATTCTTGCAACTTAACTTAGACAATGAAGAACCGCCCGTCCATCATCAAGTAGCGGCAAGCCGACCCAGAGCATCGGCCTCGGCCCACCGCATCCCCGGGTGGGTGGAGGCGTGCGCTACGGTATTTCCTCCTGAAATCGAAGAGATTGAGCGTTTATTCCTAGCATTCCGGCAGGCGGCTGTGAGACAATGCCGCCATGCTGAGACACGATGACATCTGGCGGGCGATTGATCGGTTGGCTCTGGCAAAGGGCCTGTCGGTTTCCGGATTGGCCAAGCTGGCGGGCCTGGATCCCACCACCTTCAATCGAAGCAAGCGCGCCACCGACAATGGAAAGTTGCGATGGCCGTCAACCGAAAGCATTTCCAAGGTTCTGGAGGCAACCGGAACCTCTCTGGCCGAATTCGTGGCGCTGGTTGGCGCCATCCCGAACCCGATCAGAACGCCCGTCCAGCGGATTCCGGTAATCGGTTATGCTCAGGCCGGCGACTCAGGCTACTTTGACGACGGAGGCTTTCCGGTAGGGCACGGTTGGGACCAACTGTTGTTTCCCGACATTGGCGACCCGCAAGCCTATGCCCTGGAGATCAGCGGCGACAGCATGGAACCGGTCTACCGCGACGGCGACCGCATCGTCGTTTCACCGGGCGCCAATATTCGGCGGGGCGACCGGGTGGTGGTCCGGAGCGTGGCGGGCGAGGTGCTGGCGAAGCAATTGATGCGCGAGACCGCGACCCGAATCGAGCTTAAATCGATCAACCCGGCTCACCCTGACCGCGTCTTCCTGAAAGGCGACGTAGCCTGGATGGCCCGGATCATCTGGGCCAGCCAGTAGCCCGTAAAAAAAAATCGGTTCAAGCGGTGCGGCCGATCGCCTATGCTGAAGTCGGCGTGCCCGTTCCCTGGGTCCGCCGCCGGGGCCGAACCGGCACCCATGCCATCGGACGAATCCCATGAGCGGCCCACACGTCATCAATATTCTTCTCATCGAAGATACCGTGCCGCTCGCTCGGGTCTATACCGAGTACATGCGTTCGGAGTCGTACCACGTCATTCATGTGGAAACCGGGGCTGCGGCACTGACCGCGCTGGCGGATGCGGTTCCCGACGCCGTGGTGCTGGACCTCAAACTCCCGGACATGGACGGGCTGGATATCCTCCGCCACATCCGCGAACAGGCGCCCGACACCTCGGTGGTGGTGATCACCGCCCACGGCTCAGTCAATACCGCCGTCGAAGCCATGCGTCAGGGGGCTTTCGACTTCATCGTCAAGCCGTTCAATGCCACCCGGCTCAACGTCACCCTGCGCAACGCGCTGGAGCGCAAGCAACTGACCCGAACCGTGGAGGTTCTGCGCAAGACTCTCGACCGGGACCGCTTCCACGACTTCATCGGCGCGTCGGCCGAGATGCAGGCGGTCTACCGCACCATCGAAAGCGTGGCGCCCAGCAAGGCCAGCGTCTTCATCACCGGCGAAAGCGGCACCGGCAAGGAACTGGCCGCCGACGCCATTCATCGGGCCAGCCCGCGCCGCGGCCGGGCGTTCATTGCCCTCAACTGTGCGGCGATTCCCAAGGACCTGCTGGAAAGCGAAATCTTCGGCCACGTCAAGGGCGCCTTCACCGGCGCCACCGCCGACCGGGTGGGTGCGGCCCAGGCCGCCGATGGCGGCACCCTGTTCCTGGACGAAATCTGCGAGATGGCGTTGGATATCCAGGTCAAGCTGTTGCGGTTCATTCAGACCGGCACGGTCCAACCAGTGGGCGGCTCGAGGGTGGACAAGGTCGATGTCCGCTTCGTGTGCGCCACCAACCGCGATCCGCTGGCCGAAGCCGAAGCCGGCCGCTTCCGGGAGGACCTCTATTACCGGCTGCATGTGGTGCCGCTGCACCTGCCGCCCTTACGCGACCGCGAAGACGACGCGGTGCTGATCGCCCGCGCCTTTCTCAAGGATTACGCCGCCGAGGAGGGCCGGAGTTTTGTCGGCTTCAGCCCCGAGGTCGAAGCCGTATTCCGCGCCTATGACTGGCCGGGCAATGTCCGCCAACTCCAGAACGTGGTCCGCAACGTGGTGGTGCTCCACGACGGCCCGCTGGTCGAACCCGCGATGTTGCCGGAACCCCTCAAGTCCCGGGCCAAAGACAGTGTCGCCACCTCGCCGGCAACAGCGGTCCGAATCGGCGCGACGGCGACCGAGAGCGGCGGCGGCATCTCGATCCGGCCGCTCTGGCTGGTGGAAAAAGAGATCATCCAGGAAGCCCTGCGCCAGTGCGACGACGACGTGCCCAAGGCCGCGACCCTGCTGGAAATCAGCCCGTCCACGATCTACCGGAAGCTTCAGCAGTGGAAGGCCGAGGGAGCGGGCAAGCGGTAATACCAGTTCCCGATGAGCCCAACTCAGCGGGAACTGGTATCGGCGGCGACTGCCGCCGCGCCGCTCGTGCGGCGTCCCGCTGATAGGTTCCTATCAGCGGGAACTGGTATAAGTCGTATCCCGGGCCGCGGGGGGCTCGTCCTATAGGCCGAGGGTAAGCCCGGCTCTGGGAACGCGGGCATCGTGTCCGCTCGTTCTTTTCAGGGCACGCTCAAAAAGCCGACGGTCAAAACGCGGCACCGAAAGGCGGGCAGGATGCCCGCGCTCCCAGGGAGTCCCCTTGGTCTTGCCGGTGACAGGCCCCCCTGAACGATCTGTCATGCCGGAGGGCAGCTAACTCCGATCAGCTCGCCATGAAACACGCTTCGCCCTCTCGCCATCCTATCGCCCGAACCCCTTGATCGCCTCCGCCAGGCGCCCGGGCAGGCCCCCGCGCGTCCATTGCTCCAGCGACAGCGCGGTGCGCCGCCGCCAGTTGGGATGCTGATCGACGGTCCCGGGGAGATTGGGCTGTTCGGCCTCCAGGAGAATATCTTCCAGTTGCACCATCAGCAACCGGCTGGGCGTACGCGACAAATACCGGTAAATGGCGACCAGCAACTCTTCATCGAAGCGCGGCAGACCGTGGCGCGGGTGAAGTGACTCGGGAAGCAGACCGGCCCGCTCCAGGGCCTGAAGCAGCCGCCAGCGGTCATGGTCCCGGGCGGCAACCTCGCCTTCCTGCATCTCGTGGTTGGGGTATAGCCCCAGCCGGATCCGCCAGCGCAGATCGACGCCTTGCCAGAACCCCTTGAGGGTGGCCAGATCGTGGGTGGTGGCGGTGACCAGCGCGCCCGAAGGATAGGCTTCCGGCGGCAAAAACGCGCCGTCATGACCGCGTTCGAAATAGAACACCCGACAGGACAGGATGCCCGCGCGTTGCATGGCCGGGCGGAAGCCCTCGGGCACCGTCCCCAGATCCTCGCCGATCACGACGCAACGGTTGCGGTGGGACTCCAGAGCCACCAGGCGCACCAGATCGGCCAACGGATAGGAAACATAGGCCCCGATGCCGCCCTCGGGCGGAATCCAGTAGAGGTGCTGAAGCGCCATCACATGATCAATGCGCAACACCCCGGCGTGGCGCATGTTCGCCCGCAACACCGCAATGAACGGGCGATAGGCGGCCGCCACCAGCCCCAGCGGCGACAGGGGCGACAGTCCCCAGTCCTGGCCATGCAGATTGAACTGGTCGGGCGGGGCGCCGACTCGAGCGGTCGGCACCATCACCGCCTGCGCCGCCCAGGCCGCGGCGCCCCCCGGTTGGATCGCCACCGCCAGGTCGCGATAGAAGCCGAACGCCAAGCCGGCCGCCCGCGCCCGGGCCGCCGCCGCGCCCAGTTGCTGGTCGGCCAGCCACTGGAGATACTGGAAAAAGGTCACCCGGTCGGCATAGGTGGCGGCAAAGGCGGCAACCTCGGGACTCTCCGGATCCCGGTAGGCTGCGGGCCAGCTTTGCCAGGACCAACGGAACGGATCGCTGCCGTAAAAATGCTCGTGCAGCGCCTCGAACAGCGCAAAGCGCGCCAGCGTCTCGCCCCCTTCGGCCTGGAAAGCCCGAAAGGCCGCGGCGCGCGGACTGGTGACCGGCGGCTCGGCGGTGACCGGCTCAAGATGAGCCGACTGGAAACTGGCGAACAGCCGCTCCAGCACCGGCCGCTTCAGCGCCGCCACCGCCGGATAGTCCACCATTTCGGCGGCCCGGGCCTGGGCCAGCGCCCGCTGAAAGCCGGGGCTGCCGATCAGATCCCGGGCTTCGGGACATTCGGCAAGGTCGGGCACGGCGATGACATCGATATAAAAAATATCGAGGAAGGCCCGGTGAGACGGCGAGTACGGGCTGTAATGGTTGGGGTCCGCCGGAAACAGCGCATGAAGCGGGTTGAGCCCGACGGTTCCCGCGCCCCAGCCGGCGGCCCGCTCGGCCAGCTCGGCCAGATCCGAGAAGTCGCCCATGCCCCAATTGCCGGTACTGCGCACGCCGTAAAGCTGAACCCCCAGGCCCCAACTGCGCCCGCCGGGAACCACCTCTTCGGGCAGCAGGCAGCGGTCGGGCGCGACGATCAGGCTCAACTCGGCCTGTTGCTCCCCGTGGCGAACCAGCAGCCGATGGTAACCCAGGGGTGGCCGTACCGGCAGCGTCAACAGACGACGGCGAAGCATCCGACCGTCGATGACAAAATCCGCGCTGACCGGAAGATCGGCGGGGCAAATCTCTCCGCAATGGGTGGTGCCGCCCTCCTCGATCAAGGTCCAGGCTGCAACCACCTCCCGCTCGGCGTCGGCCACGATCAACGGCACGACCATCGTCTCGTGCAGGTCCAGAACCCGCACCGCCGGCAGCAGGCGGCGCCACGGCGCTTCCTCGAGCCGACGCCGGCTGGCCGTAACCGCCGCATCACCATCGATGGCCACCCCCAGCGCCCCCAGCAGCGCCTCCTTGGTCTCCCGGCTGACGGTGTAGCGGTTGCCCCAAATGTCGTGGAAAAAGGGCTCAATGCCGATCAGGTCGGCCAGACGATCGATATCCGAAGCGGTGGCGGTCACGGGCAATATACCTGAGGCTCGGGGCGCACTGTCGTCACCGCTGATGCGGCGCACTCCCTTTTATAACGGGCGGCGCCCCGGGGCGGAGAAAAATCGCCCCCCCAGCCGAATCAAGACGCCGAGGGCGTTCCGGTCGCCGCCCCCTGGGCCGTTTTGGCCGCCCACAGTTGCTCCAGGCGCTTGCGATAGGCCGACGCCGCCCCCGCCACCTCCTTGGTGACGATGTCGACCGAACGGCTGGGCTGGAGCGTCCGCATCAACCCCAAGGCCAGCGTCCGCAGTTGGGTCAGGTCGCTGCCGGCGGGCGCCAGTTCGGGGCTGCCGCCGATGCGGTCCACCGCCTCCAGAATCGCCTTGCAAGCACTCTCGAATCGGGAATCGAGGCCTCGTTTGGCCACGCGTTTGCGCAAGTCATCCACCACCGGCGGAATGCGCGTCAGATGGTCCAACGCCAACCGATCCGGCGGTTCGGCGGCAAGGCCGGGTTCGGCATAGGCCACCAGGAAAGAGATGTGAAAAGCGTCCCGAATTGCCTTCTGCTCGTCGATCCAGGCGACCCCCTTGGCCACCAGGCTCGGACCGACGCCCCGATCCCAGTTTCCCGTCGTCTTCAGGCGCAACGTGTTGGGCGGATCAAAGGACGGGATATGAACCCCTTCCCGCAGTTGCTTGCGGCGGTCCGGCCCGGTGTAATCGGCCGTGACGATAAACTTCTTACGCGACTCAACCAGTCCCAGCACGCGATCCATCAATTGCCGCCCCGAGGGCGGTTTGACCAGCAGGGCATCGGCCCCGGAATTGTTAACCCGTTGCAGCAAGGCTGCGGTCGGCTGATAGGTGGTGGCAATGATGCCGATGAACGGATTCGGAAAATCCGGGTCATTGCGCAACCAGCGAATCAGCCTGAAACCGTCAATTTCCGGATGGTCGATATCGACCACCACCAAATCAGGCCGCTGTTCCACCAACAGCTCGGCAAAGTCAGTGACTCCCGGACACGGAAACGCCTTTTGGATACCCAACTGAACCAGACTGTCGCGCATGCCCCGCAAAACGGAAACATTGGGCTCAATCAGGGCAGCTTCAACCTGGGAAAAGTTCAAATCAGCCATAGGAGGTTCGCGACGTTCGCGTTAAGTCTCGCGCATTCAGCTTACCGGTATCAGTCCGGCGAAGGAAGGGGCAGCGTGACCGCCCAGGCATTTGATCTCGGGGCCTCTCGCCACCCGACCGGCGGCGGCTCGCCGATGACGACCCCTGCCCCATCCGGATTGCCCCGGAAACAAACGTGCAGGCTCTGCCGCACCGGCAAGGGGCCAGCCCTGACCAGAATTCCTGGAACCGCCAATCTCATGAGACAAAAGATACACGGATCATCCAAAAATGGGTCACCGAGACCCGTCATATAGTCAGTCGATCAACCAACCCGGCGGCTATCATGAACACCATGTCCCAAACCTCGTCCAAGTCGATGATGATCGTGTGCCCAGACGTGCTGCCCAGCTTGCGTGACGCCTATCAACGGGACGGACGATTGGCCGCCGCGGCCACCTACCGGCAAAAGAACCCCGCCATCAGCATGAGCGAAGCCCTGTTCGCCGTCGACCGGGTGCTGGGCCTGCGCAAGCCAAGCGCGATCATGTGAACGAATACCGGCATCCAGGGGCGTTGCCCCTGGACGCGCCCCGAGCGGGGGCCGTGTTCCCGGACCCTAGATCTAAGCGACCGAGTCCAGCAGCGCCAACAATCCGGACAGCAACTGCTCCGGCGTGGGGGGACAGCCGCGGAGGTACAGGTCGACCGGAACCGTGTTCGCTACCCCGTCCGTCACGGCATAACTGCCCCGAAACACGCCGCCATCGGCGGCACAGTCGCCCACCGCCACCACCCATTTGGGATCGGGCGTGGCGTCATAGGTGCGTTTCAAGGCCTCCCGCATATTGGTCGTGACCGGACCGGTGACCAGCAGCACATCGGCATGGCGCGGCGACGCCACAAAGCGGATACCGAAGCGTTCCAGGTCATAGACGGCGTTATTCAGGGCGTGAACCTCCAGTTCGCAGCCGTTGCACGAGCCGGCATCCACCTCCCGAATGGCCAGACTGCGCCCCAGACGAGCGCGGCTGCGGGCTTCCAGCCGGCGTCCCAGAGCCTCCAGCGCCCCCGGGTCGGCGGCCGGGGCGCGAACCGTCGGCGGCCGGGTCAGCAGGCTTTTCAGCAACAACTTCAGCATGGCGCTCGCCTCATCCCATCGACCCTTGATGTTGACCCATCAAGGCTGCCCTCAGACGCCGGGCAGTCGCGGCCCAATACCGGCAAGGTGTCATTGTCATGGCGCGCCGGGATCACACGTCGTGTCCCGAGTACGAACAGTTGAACGACTTATTGCACAACGGAAAATCGGCGACGACACAGCCATCAATGGCGACCATCAGGAGCGGCCACTGGAACCAGGAAGGGTCGCGCAGATGACAGCGGCCGATGGTGCCGTCGGGCCGCAGACGCAGCCAAACCAGCACGTCGCCGCGAAATCCTTCGACCACCGACATCCCCTCGTGACGCTGGTCGTCGGCGACCGTCACCGGCCCCCGGACCGGACCGGCCGGCATGCCGCGAATCAGTTGCTCAATCAGGTTCAGGCTCTCGCGAACCTCCAGGATGCGGATCATCACCCGGGCATTGACGTCGCCCTCCTCCCGAACCGGGACGGTGAACTCAAGCTGCGGATAGGGCTCGTAGCCCGGACTGCGGCGCGCGTCGAAATCGCGACCGGCGGCCCGGCCGACGAAGCCGCCGGCGGCCCACTGGCGAACCAACTCGGGCCGGATCGTCCCGGTGTTCAGCATGCGGCTCTGAAGCGACGGCGTGCCGTCATAGAGGTCGACCAGTTCCTCGAACCGCGGGCGCAGCTCTTTCACCAGCGCGAACAGGCGCCGACCACCGGCGGCGTCAAGGTCGCAGGTCACGCCGCCCGGAACCACCCGGTCCATCATCAACCGATGACCGAAGCAGGCCCCCGCCGCCTGAAGCACGCGCTCGCGCAGCACGCCGCAATGGGCATACATGACGGCGAAAGCCACATCGTTACACACCGCGCCGATATCGCCGAGATGATTGGCGATGCGCTCCAACTCCGCCATCAGGGCGCGCAGCCAATGCGCACGCGCCGGCACCACGGTGCCGCTGGCGGCCTCCACCGCCCGGGCAAAGGCCAGCGCATAGGCGACCGTGCTGTCGCCCGAAACCCGGCCCGCCAGCCGGGCGGCCCGATCGACATCGGCACCGGTCATCAGCGCCTCGATCCCCTTGTGGGTGTAACCGAGCCGATCTTCCAGCCGCACCACCGCTTCGCCAAAGCAGGTAAAGCGAAAATGGCCGGGTTCGATGATGCCGGCGTGAACCGGCCCCACCGGAATCTGATGCAGCCCTTCGCCCTCCACCGGCAAAAAGGTATAGGGGAGCGGTAACAGCCCACATGGGCGCGCTGTGGCGGCGCCCAGGGGCTGCGCCACCGGCCAGGTGCCATGGTCGAGCCAGCGCCGGGTGTCGCCCAGGGCCTCGGCGGTCAGACCCGAAAGGTCGGTGATGGTCCGCTCCAGGCGAATCGCCGACGGCCAGCTCCCCGACAGAGACGGGAAACGACCGCCCTGGGACGTGAGACTCAGCACCGCCACGGCCCCGTCGGTGCCGTCATGGACCGCGGCCAAGACCGTGTCGCCATCGGCCCACTCGGCCAACAGGTCCCAAGGAGCCGTCGCAAGCCGGTTGATCAACGCCATCCAGGTGTCGGTCACCAGCCTCACCCGCGGCCACGGACCATGACCCTCGGTGCCGGGGTTATGTTTCAGATACTCGCTGAGGGTCGGATGCCTGGCAGCGGTCATGGCTCACCCCAACTGTGCGGCGACGTGCTGGAACCAGGCGACCAGCGGCGGCGGCAGGTACAGCCCGGCCACCAGCACCAGGATCAGGTGCAGCACCAGCGGCACGTAACTGCCGTCGCGCCGCAGGCTGACGCCGCAGACCTCGCCGAACACCACCTCGTTCAGCCGAAACAACAGCGCCCCCAGCGCGATCAGCAGACCGGTGATCAGCACCAGCGTCAACACCGGCGCCCTGGCGAACGTCGCACTGATCAGCAAAAATTCGCTCATGAACACGCCGAACGGCGGCAAGCCGGCAATCGCCAGCACCCCCAGCGCCAATCCCCACCCCAGCACCGGGTGGCTTTCGCCGACGCCGCGAATCGCCGAAAGTTGCTGGGTGCCCTTAACCTGGGTAATGTGGCCCACCGCAAAAAAGATCGCGGACTTGGTCAGGCTGTGCATGACCATATGCAACAGGCCCGCGAAATTGGCCAGCGGCCCGCCCATGCCGAAGGCGAACGCCGCAATGCCCATGTGCTCGATGGAGGAGTAGGCGAACAGACGCTTGATATCCCCCTGACGGTACAGCATCAGGGTCGCGAACAGCACCGACACCAAGCCCAGCCCGATCATCAGCGGCCCGGGCGGCAACACATGCGGATTGGCCGCCAGCACCATCTTGAAGCGAAGTATGACGTACAGCGAGACATTGATCAGCAGGCCCGACAGGACGGCCGTGATCGGCGTCGGCCCCTCGGCATGCGCGTCGGGCAACCAGGCATGCATCGGCACCAGGCCAGCCTTGGTGCCGTAGCCCAGCAACAGGAAGACGAAGGCGATATCGAGCAGGGTCGGGTCAAAGCCGTCGGCATGGGTCAGCAGCACGGTCCAGGCCATGGCCTCCATGCCGTCCCCCACCTCCGAGGCGGCGGCGAAGTAGACCAGGATGGTGCCGAACAGGGCCAGCGCCACGCCGACGCTGCCCAGAATGAAGTACTTCCAGGCCGCCTCCAGCGCCGGCGGGGTCCGGTAAACGCCCACCATCATCACCGCGGTCAGCGTCGCCATTTCAATGGCCACCCACATCAGGCCGATGTTGTTGGCCAGCAGCCCCAGATTCAGGGAAAACATCAGGCCCTGATACATGGCGTGATAGAGTTGGCTGGTCCGACGATTGAGCCGTCCGATCCGCCGCTCGTGCTCGATGTAGCCGGCACTGAACAGGCTGCTGGTGAACGCCACAAAGGCGTTCAGAGCGATCAGGGCGATGTTCAGATCGTCCACATGCAGGAAAATGTTGAGCGGCGGCCGATGCCCCAGCAACACCAGCGCCGCCCCGAACGAAACCAGATTCGCCGTGGCCCCCAGCACAACCGCGATCCGGTGAGCCGACACCAGCAACATCACGGCGGCCGTGACCATCGGTCCGACCAGCAGAACCGTTACCGCGGCGGTCCCAAGGTCTCCGGAGAAAGCGAGCAGCAAGGCCTCTAAGGCACTCATGGCGTGTCACCCCGGAAGCGATCGAGGGCCTGGACATCAGCCGATTCAAATCGCTTGTAAATGTGACTGAGGGAGACGACGAACACGATCAGCGCCACCAGCGCCGAAAACGCGATGCTCAGCTCAATTAAAAAGGGCATGCCCCGCGCCCCGGCCGCCGCCAGCGTCATGCCGTTGTCCACCGACAAAAAGCCGATGATCTGTCCCACCGCATTGCGCCGGGTGATCATGATCAGCAGGCCCAGCAAAACCACCGCGAGCGCAAACGACAGGTCTTCCCACATCAGCGGCGACTTGGCCGCCACCGGCAGCATCACGACCACCGAAAGCGCCACCAGGCAGATGCCGAACAGCATGGTCACGCCGACCCCGACCACCACCTCGACGGTGCGTTCGATCCGAAGACGGCGGACCAGACGATGCAGCACCACCGGAATCAGCACCGCCTTGACCATCAGGGCCAGCGCCGCCGCGGCATAAAGATGCTCGGCGGTCTGAATATAGGCCTGCCAGGCCAGTGCCATCGCCAGCACCAGCGCGTGCAGCGAAATAAACTGGATCAGCGCGAACAGACGATCCTGGAACAGCAGCATGAAGCTGACCGTGACCATGCCGCCGGCCAGCATGTGCGCTACATCAAAAGCAAGACCTTGGCCCGGCATCAGATACTCCGCGACACGAACAGCAGCAGGGCCGCCAGCAGACCCAGCATCAGCGCAAAATTGAGGAAATCCACCACCCGGAACACCCGCATCTTGGCCACCGTGACTTCAAGCAAGGCCAGTGCCGTGCCGCCCGCCGCCATCTTGGACAGATAAACCCCGACCCCGATGACCAGCGTCAGAGTCCCGGCTCCATTCAAGGCCATGCCCCAGGGCAGAAACACGCAAACCAGCATCGACAGATAAAGCGTCAGCTTGAGCGCCGCCGCCAGCTCGATCAACGCCAGGTGACGGCCCGAATATTCCAGGATCATCGCCTCGTGAACCATGGTCAGTTCCAGATGAGTCGCCGGATTGTCCACCGGAATGCGCCCGTTTTCGGCAATGGCCACCATCACCAGCCCCAGCAAAGCCAGTCCGCACGAGACCCTGAGACCGACATCCACCGTCATCATGTAGTGGGCGATCGAGGACAGTTGGGTGCTTTGAGCCAGCAGAGACAACGTAAACACGATCATCAGCATCGCCGGTTCGGCCAGGGACGCGATCATCATTTCCCGGCTGGTGCCGATGCCGCCAAAGGCGGTGCCGACATCAAGCCCAGCCAACGCCTGGAAGAAGCGCGCCAGCGCCAGCAGGCCGACGATGACGATGATGTCGGCGGACCACGAGAAGATCAAGCCCAAGGCATAAGTCGGCACCAGTGCCGCCGCCACCCAGATCGCGGAAAACACGATATAGGGCGTCACCAGAAACAGCCAGGAGGCATTGTGGGCCACCACCACGTCCTTGCGCGCCAGGCGGATCAGGTCGCGATAGGGCTGGAACACCGAGGGGCCGATCCGGCACAACAGCCGGCTCTTGACCTTGCGGACAATGCCGATCAGCAGCGGCGCCACCGCCAGCACCAGCATCATCTGAAAGCCCTGCAACAGCAGGTATTGGATCATTGCCATAGCGCCAGGACCACCAACAGCAGGATCAGCACCGCATAAACCAAACTGAGATGCTGGCGAATCGACAGGGTGCGCGCGCGGCCGACCACCGCGGCGGCGGCATTCACGGTTTCCACCAGCGGCCGGTACAGCACCGTCCACACCGGGTCCTTCATGCCGAGGGTCAGCCGGGCCGGTCGCGCGTCCCCCGGGAGCGGCATGTCAATCTGTTCGCTGGCCGAAAACACCACCGAGGCAAACACCCGGCGGATCGGCTGAGCAAAACTGGCGGCGGTGTATTGCGTGGCGGAACTGGTCTCGGGGTAACCGCAATCCCAGGCGCCGGCCCGCCGCAGCTTGCGCGACGCCAGGCCATAGATGCCAAGCGCCGGCAGCAAGGCCGACAGCGCGATGAACACCATCAGCACCAGGCCGTTATACGAACTGCGCTCGGGGGTGCTGGCCACCAGAGTCAGCCAGGGGTTGCTGCTCTGGACCGGCAAGTGGGACCCCACCAGCATGGTCACGACCGGCGCCAGGGCATCGACCACCATACCGGGGAAAAGTCCGGCCAGGACACAGGCCGCCACCAGGATCAGCATTGCTGCCTGCGAGGTGCGGTCGGTTTCGACCGCCCGCTCGGCCGCCACGGTGCGCGCCCGACCCAGGAACGCGATGCCGAACGCCTTGACGAAACAGGCGGCGGCCAGGGCCGCGGACAGCGCCAACCCGGCCCCGACCATCGGCACCAGAAATTTCAGAATCCACTGGGGCAGTTCCGGGCTGATCAGGATCGCCTGAAGCGCCAGCCATTCCGAAACAAAGCCGTTCAGGGGCGGGAGTGCCGAAATCGCGGCGGAGCCCACCAGGAAACAGAACGCCGTCACCGGCATACCCCGGATCAAGCCGCCCAAACGCTCCAGGTCACGCTCGCCGGTGGCCGTCAGCACCGCGCCCGCGCCGAAGAACAGCAGACTCTTGAACAGCGAGTGGTTCAGCACATGGAACAGCGCCGCGGTCAGCGCCAGGGCCGCCCCCAACGCGAACCCATTGGCCCGGAACGCCAGCGCCAACCCCAGACCAATGGCGATGATGCCGATATTTTCCACCGTGTGATAGGCCAGCAGGCGCTTGAGGTCGTGCTGCATCAGGGCGTAAAGCACGCCCACCACTGCGGTGATGCCGCCAAGAAACAGGATGCCCGCGCCCCAGGTCCATTCCGGCGGCCCCAGCAGGTCGAACACGATGCGCACCAAGCCGTAAATGGCCACCTTGGTCATGATCCCGCTCATCAACCCCGAGACATGGCTGGGCGCGGCCGGGTGGGCCAGCGGCAGCCAGACATGGAGCGGCACCAAACCGGCCTTGGCCCCGGTTCCGATCACCGCCGCCAGCACCGCCAGGCGGGCGATATCCACGGCGTGAGGAGAGGTCCGGATCGCCTCGAAATCCAGCACGCGGCCGAAGTCGGACAGCAGACCAAAGGTGATCAGCAGCGCCTGGGTGCTGATCGCGGCCATGATCAGATAAACATAGCCGGCCCGGCGGTTCTCGCGTTCCCGGTGATGGGCGATCACCAGGAACCAGGACGCCACCGACATCAGCTCCCAGGAAAACAGGAAGCTGTAGGCGTCGTTGGCCACCACCACCAGATTCATGCCGGCCAGAAACACCGGGTAAAACGGCAACACCCGCCCCGGCGCGTGTTCATGCCGGCCGTAGCCGATGGCAAACAGCGACGCCGCCGAGGCGGCGAAGTTGACCACGATCAGAAAAAATGCCGACAGGCTGTCGAGGCGAAAGCCGACGCCGGCCCCGGGCAGACCCAGCGGCAGCCGCATCAGTTGCGGCGGGGCCCCCTCGCCCGCGGCGGCCAGGCCCAAAACGCCAACCGCCAGCAACAGGCACGTGACGCCCAGGCACACCCCGTAGAGCGCAAAACTGGCCCAGGAGCGGCTGGCAACCGGCGTCACCAGCAGACCCGCGGCGAACAGGAACGGGACCAAACACAGGACAAACGGCAAAAACATGCGAAAAACCTCGGGCGCCCGAGACAAGCGTGGAAGACGACGCCAACGTCCGGCAGCGGCACCGGAGACGTCGCCACCCTTTCGAACCCCTTAAGATTGTCTCACGCAATAAGAGGGGACGACCGAACCTGTCAACCGCTTTTTCCCGAACGCCGTCGACGCCGGCTGTTTCAGCGGCGCCCTCCCGACCGGTTTCCCATGCCTTCGCCGCTTCGCCACCGGCTTGACCTTTTATACCACCGACCTTTGACATCCAACGTGGTGTGGGCGGTCCCGACACGCCCAAAGGGCCGTCCGGCCCTTTGAACCCATGACAGTTTGCCGTCACGACGCCTGAAAAAAACACCCATCCACATTCAGGAGGCGAAATTGACCGGCATGATGCGAACCGGCAGGTCGATGTTGCGGCCGCTTCTGGAAACCGTCAGCACCACCAACGCGCCGACACCGCGTCGTTGAACTTGCTCGGACAAATCCGCGACCCGGGATACGGGGCGGCCGTTCAGGCCGGCAATCACGTCGCCGGCAGCCGCGCCGGCCATGGCGGCCGGGGTTCCGGGCACCACGCGATCAACCACCAGCGTCCCATCCAGTCCCGGCACCACCATCAGGCCCAGGCCCGGGCGCGCGTCCGGCGCACCGACAGACGGGGTCGGCACCGTCGCTTCGGCCAGGGGGCCGGTATTCCCCAGCGAGGCGACGACCGCGCGGAGGTGGGATGCAGGGATGACATAGCCGGTAATGCCCATGCCGGTATTGCGGGGCATGGTGGCCGCCGCCATGCCGATCAGGCTGCCGGCGCAATCGAACACCGGTCCCCCGGAGTTCCCGGGCCTGAAGGGCAAATCGGTCTGCAAGAGGTCGGTCAGCGCCGTTCCCGGCGGGATCATGATCTGCTGATCACGCGCTTCCAAGGTGCCCGAGATCAGGGACATGCCTTGCCCCATGGGATTTCCGATCGCCAGCACCGCCTGGCCGTTCCGTTCAGTGCCGTCCCCGGCCAGGTCCACCGCAACGTCCGGCCGCACGCTGACCGCCAGGACGGCGATATCACGGTCGGGGGCATCGGCCACCACCGTTCCAAAGTATCGTTGCCCCGAAGCAAACGTGACGATGGGATTGGTGCCGGCGGCAACCACATGGTGGTTGGTGACGATGTGACCGGCACGGTCCCAAACGATGCCGGAACCGTAGGCCGGGCCGCCGGGCGTGGTCAATTCGATCGCGACGGCCGCCGAGGAAACGCGATGGACAGCCGCGTCCGAACAGCGCGGCGCCCCCATGCAGGGAACCGACAGAAGCATGGTGGCCGTAATGCCCAAGATGCACAGCGTTTTGGATGGTGCTGACGGGGTGTCCATGGCGCTCTCTCCTCGGGTAGCCACTGCCGCGACGCGGCCGACCCCCCAATCAGAGCATGGCGTGTGCCACCTCGGTCCTCGCTGGACACGACTCCCAGATCGCCGCAATTATAGGTAGTTACAGCAATACCTTACCACGAAGGATGAAGTCGGGCCGACTCGGGCCGGCAAAAAGTGCCGGCGGGCCGGTTCCACGGCACCCCGGTCAGCACGGCAAAATCTTCCGGTAACCAGTCCGGATTAGGGCGTCCGACCGGACGATCGGGGCTGAGCGGTATCCAAAGGGATGCGCCGTGTCATTTTCTTCCCGGATCGAACAATGCCAAGCACGATCGCGTGGTGACGACCCGGCTTGCGCAGTTCCTGATCCAGGTCCGAAACCATTCTGATGGTGTGGCCATTGGCGCTGATCAGGACATCGCCGGCCCGAACATCGGCCAGCGCCGCCGGTGCTTCCGGAATGACGTTCGCCACCACCAGTCTGTCGGCACGGTTGTTGATGACGATCAAGCCCATCTCCGGACTGTGCCGATGCCGGACGGCACGCTGGGCATCGTCCGCGGCGGCGACCACCAGATCCAGGCGGTTCGCCGGAATGGCATAGCCGGCGTTACCGGAACCATCGGCCCGGGGAAGAACCGCCGCCGCCATGCCAAAGACCCGCCCCTGGCAATCAAATACAGGGCCGCCGGAATTTCCCGGGACGAAAGGAATATCCGTCTCAACCAAGCCCGACAGAGGAATACCGGGAGGAATGACGATACTCTTTCGGAGCGCCGTGATTTTTCCGCCCGAGATCGAAAGTCCCTGACCAAAGGGATTGCCAATGGTAAATACCGGCTGCCCGCGGCGCAGAACGTCTCTCAGAATATGGATCGGCTTGGGGAGCACCACCGCAACGGTGACGACCGAAATATCAAGTTCCGGGACATCACCGATGACCGTCGCAACGGCGCGCTGCCCAGAAGAAAAAATCACGATTGGATTAGATCCGGCGGCAATCACATGATGATTGGTGACGATATGGCCTTTACGATCCCATATAAAACCAGCCCCTTCGGCTTTTTGACCGTCTTGGGTGGTCATCTCGAGGGATACCACAGACGACAAGACCAAATCAGCGATCTGCTGCCGTTCCTTGTGTCGGTTATGGCAAGACCACGAGGCCGACGCCGCGCCGTCGGCGGTCATCAGCAGGGCTGACCCGAGCGAAACAGCCAAAAACCATCGAACCGCCTTAGACAACGGCACGAACGGCCATACCGAGTCGAGATGATTGAGCATTCGAGAGACGATCAGCACCGAAGCTAACCAGATTACGGCGCGGCCCATGAAGCCAAAAAAGTAACCGTTTCTCGGCATTGGCCCGCATGCGGAAGGCGGCAGGCATATTGTTTTGACGCTGTGATTTGACAATATGATGTGGAGTGATTACCATAACAGTGACATGATGGGTAGAGCCATTCTCACCACCGGGCTCAACACCACGACGACTCTGATGCCGATTAGAAATTCGGTGGGTTATCCAACAACAAGGATCAGGAAGATGAAGAAAACCGGACAACGCATTGGCCTGCTTACGATTGGCTTTGCTCTGACCGCTGCCGTCGGCGGCTGCGCCGGTCAAGGCTACGTTTCGGCCACCCCGATCAATTACGCCACGCCGGTTGTTGCCTCCCCGGGCTACTACGCATCTTCAGTTGTGTCGTCGCCGGCTTACTACGGGTCGCCGGTGGTTGCCGCCCCCGCCCAACCCATGATGGCTCAACCTGTGATGGCTCAACCAGTAGTTTCACAACCAATGATGGCTCAACCTGTCATGATGCAGCCCATGATGGCCCAGCCCGTGGTCGCTGCGCCAACCTATGCTGCACCCGTCGCTTATGCCTCGCCCGTCGTTGCGACGGCTCCGTGCGCGTGCCGCTGACGCCCCATGGGACCTTTTGCCGCGCGCCACCCTGGCATGCGGTGCGGACTGACTGTTTGCGGGAGGGCGCGATGATGATGAAGAGGTGGCTTGTCGCCGTCGGCGTGTTGGCGGCGGCGGGAGTGTCGACCGAGGCCCAGGCACAGTATTACTACCAACAGGTTATGGCATCACCGGTGGTCTCGGCACCGGCCTACTATGCCATGCCCGTGGTCACCGCCCCCACCTACTACGCGACACCGGTGGTGGCGGCGCCGACCTACTATGCCGCGCCTGTGGTTGCCGCCCCCACCTACTACGCGACACCGGTCGTGGCGGCGCCGACTTATTTTGCGGCACCGGTTGTAGCCGTACCCACCTTCGGTGTTCCGCAGTGCCGTTGCCGCTGACGCCCAAACCGTAGTCGAAATCACCTTTTGAGGTCACGTTGGCCGCCAACGGCTCAATCCGCCGTGAGCCATGGCGGGTCATGGGGGAGTATCAAGGCATGCGCACATGGATTACCATCTTAGCAGGCGTTATGGCGATCACCACGACGCCTCGTGACGCGAATGCCCAGTATGTTTACTACCAAACGCAATGGACCGTGCCGATGGTTACGCCCATCGCCCAACCCGTGATGGCGCCCACCACCATGATGATGGCGGCCCCGATGGCGGCACCGGTGGTTTACACGCCGGCACCGGCCATGAGTCTGCCGGCCCCGGTCAATAACACGCCGGTCGGCCGGCTTCAGTCGGCCTTGACGATCCTTGGTTTTTTCCAGTGCCCGATTACCGGCGAGTGGTCCGACACGACCCGGCGCGCCTTGTCCCGTTTCCTGATCGCGGTGCCCGGCAGCGTCAGAAAGCACTATGGCAATCAGGTCGCCGCCATGGCGGAAGCGGCGACCCGTCAAGAGTTCTCGTTAATCGCGAAGTGATGCCGGCACGCCCCCCCAATGCGCCGGGGTATCCAGCCCACCAAACCTCCTAGGATTTTTTGGACTGAACGGCATCTTGGGGGAGGTCCTTGCGGATGGTCGGCCCCCAAGTGCTCCAGGCCAATTCATGGAAGAAGTAAATAGTGCTGTCGATCACGGCATTGCCCAACGCCAGACCGCTGGACAGCCAAAAATTCCCGGTAAAGAACAAGCCGGTCGCGAGGACATTGGCGATGCTGACGAGCCGGTAGGTGATGGTCTTGGTCAGCGCGATACCGGTGGGGTCGGTCTGGGGATCCGGGCCGAAATCTTCCCATGCCATCTCGTGCAGATCGTATAGTGTACTTGACACCACCGCATTGAACAGGGCAATGCCGCCGCCGCCCCACAGGCTGCCCGTGTACAGGTAACCGACCACCAAGGCATCGAGAGAGGCCGCGATCCGGTAGGTAAAGGTCTTGCCCTGGCTGACCACCCAGGCCGCGACTCCTTGGCTGTGATCCGTCTGGTCCCCGGACGGATCACCAAGCACGGCGTTTGGGACGGCCGGAACTGGAAGCGTCCCGTTGTCGCCGAGGGCCGCGGGTTGGGAGCCTGCGGCAGCCGGGGCCTGGGCGAACGCCGGGGACAAAAAAGTTGCGGAAAGAAAAATCGCGGAAAGAAAAATCGGGGGAAGAACAGCCAGTGAGAAAATAACCGTCCGACACAGAAAATCGCGCACCCACCCCTCCATAAACGCTGCGCTCGCCGCCCGGTGCGAATGCACTGATCACGGCATAACAAGATGTGCGCGCCACGACAAGCGAGGAAACCGGACCCTGTGGCTCACCGAGCTTATCAGACCCGCCGGCTGACTCAACGACACCACACAGGGTCCCGATCCTTCCGCCGCACCGGCCGATGTTGATGGATCCGGGCCGGCTGCGGACAGCCATTCGGAATCCGCAAGGACCTGGGGATGGTTGTCGGGTATACCCAGCAGGCCTTAGCCTTCAGAGAGGTTGCTGCAATGCCGACCATTTTCGAACCGATGACCCTGGGCGCCCTTCATCTCCCGAATCGCCTGATCATGGCGCCGTTAACCCGCAGCCGGGCCGGAACCTCGCGGGTCCCCAACCCGCTGATGGCGGACTATTATGTCCAGCGCGCCTCGGCCGGGTTGATCATCAGCGAAGCGACCTCGATTACGCCCATGGGGGTCGGCTATGCCGAAACGCCCGGCATCTGGTCCGAGGATCAGGTGGAGGGCTGGAAGCTGGTCACGTCCGCCGTCCATGGTGTCGGCGGCCGGATCTTCCTGCAACTTTGGCATGTCGGGCGGATTTCTGATCCGATTTTCCTGGACGGCGCCGTGCCGGTGGCGCCCTCGGCCCTTGCGGCCGAAGGCCATGTCAGTCTGGTCCGCCCGGAACGACCCTACGTGACGCCCCGCGCCCTGACCCTGGAAGAGATTCCCGGCATTATCGCCGACTACCGCAAGGCCGCGGAAAACGCCCTGCGAGCGGGATTCGACGGGGTCGAGATTCATGGCGCCAACGGCTACCTGCTCGACCAGTTCCTGCAAGACCACGCCAACCGCCGTACCGACGCCTACGGCGGCTCCATCGAAAACCGCGCCCGGTTAATGCTGGAGGTCACGGATGCCGCCATCGCGGTCTGGGGCGCCGATCGGGTCGGACTGCATCTGGCGCCCCGGGGCGACCACCACAGTATGGGGGACTCGGATCCGGCCGCCACCTTCGGCCATGTCGCCCGAGAGGCGGGCAAGCGAGGTCTTGCCTTTCTCTGCACCCGGGAATCCCTGGGCGAGAACCGCCTCAGCCCGCAGTTGAAGACTGCCTTCGGCGGCCCTCTCATCGCCAATGAAGCGTTCACCAAAGCGACCGCGAACGCCGTCCTGGCAGCGGGTGAAGCCGACGCCGTGGCCTTTGGCAAGCTGTTCATTGCCAATCCCGATCTGCCCCGCCGGTTCGCCCTGGACGCGCCGTTGAACCCGCCCAAACCCGAGACCTTCTTCGCGCCCGGGCCGGTTGGCTACATCGATTACCCGACGCTTGAATCCTGATCCCCTGTCCATCTCCAATCAAGGATTCCCTGTCATGAAGACCCGACTTCTTGCGCCTGACCTTCCCGTCTCGGCCCTCGGCCTTGGCTGCATGGGCATGTCCGATTTTTATATCGGCGGCAGTGAAGCCGAATCCATCGCCACCATTCACCGGGCGCTTGACCGCGGCGTCAACTTTCTTGACACCGCCGACATGTACGGCTGTGGCCGCAACGAGGAGTTGGTGGGCCGGGCCATCCGTGATCATCGCCAGCGTGTGGTGCTGGCCACCAAGTTCGGCAATGTCCGCGGCGCCAACGGCGAATTTCTGGGGGTCAACGGGCGCCCCGAGTACGTCCGGCAATCCTGCGAAGGCAGTTTGCGCCGCCTGGGCGTCGAGGTGATCGATCTTTACTACCAGCACCGTGTCGACCCCGCGACCCCCATCGAAGACACCGTCGGCGCCATGGCCGATCTGGTCCGCGACGGGAAGGTGCGCTATCTGGGCCTGTCCGAGGCGGCCCCTGCCACCGTGCGCCGGGCGGTCGCGGTCCACCCCATCGCCGCCCTGCAAACGGAATATTCCCTGTGGAGCCGCGATCCGGAAAGCGAAATTCTGCCCACCTGCCGGTCCCTGGGCATTCGGTTTGTCGCCTACAGCCCGCTCGGCCGGGGGTTCCTCACGGGTCGCTTCCAGCGTCCCGAGGACCTTCCCGAAGACGACTGGCGGCGGAATCATCCGCGCTTCGCCGGCCCCAATTTTGACCAGAACCTCCGTCTGCTGCATGCGGTGGAGGCGGTGGCGCGCGCCAAAGGGTGTACCCCTGCGCAGTTGGCCCTGGCCTGGGTCCTGGCTCAAGGCGACGAGATCATCCCCATTCCGGGAACCAAGCATCTGCGCTTGCTCGAGGAGAATTTGGGCGCCCTGGCGATCACGCTCAGCCTGGACGACCTCCGGCGCCTGGCCGAGGTTTTTCCGCTCGGAGCGGCCTCGGGTGAGCGTTACCACCCCCAAGCCATGCAAGCCTTGAACCGCTAGAACGACCCGGCGGGACGGCAGCCCCATATCGGGGGCAAAACACCGATGATCTTCCGTGGCCCTTCCGCCGCCACCAAGGACAAGAGGCCAGGGTCATGGCAGGCTCGGACGGGCGCACGGGCAAAAATGACGGCAGGGACATGGCGGATAACGGTGCCGGTCAATGTTTATTACCTGCCCTGACCCACCGCAGGATCGTGGCCATTAACAAATCGATCTCCAATGGCTTGCTGACATGATCGTTCATCCCCACCGCCAGGCAGTTATCACGGTCTGAACTCAAAGCATTGGCGGTCATGGCCACAATCGGTAACGCCGTCAGTCCCAATTGTTTTCGGATACAAAGGGTTGTCTCATAACCATCCATCTCCGGCATCTGGATATCCATCAGCACCAAATCGAAACGGGCGGGCGCGGCGGTCAGTATTTTCACCGCCTGGACCCCGTCAGCGGCCACTTCGACCGTGGCGCCGGCCTTTTCCAAAATCCGGCGGCCAATCATTTGGTTGATTTTATTGTCTTCCACCAGCAATAATGATAATCCGGCCACCGGTTTCCCGGTGTCCGGCTTCGGCGTCTCTGACACCGTCGGAATCCTGTCGCAGTCCGCTGCCAGAACCCGGTCGAACCCGACCGTAAAGTGAAAGACGCTACCCATCCCCAGGGCGCTGTCGACGGCGATTTCCCCGCCCATCAGCGTCACCAGCCGTTTGACGATGGCCAACCCCAAGCCGCTGCCGCCATAACGACGGGAGGTCCCGGACTCACCTTGGGAAAACGCCTCGAAAATATGCCGTCGCTGGTCAGCGTTGATCCCAATGCCGGTATCCCGCACCGCAAAGGTCAGGCTAACGGCACCGTCGGTGATCCGGTCCGGCCTCACCGACAGTTCAACCTTGCCCCGTCTGGTAAATTTGATGGCATTGCTTAACAAATTCATCAAAATCTGCTGCAATCGCAGGGGATCGCCGATCAGAACAAATGGCGTCTGCGGCGCCAAGGTAAACAATACCTCAAGGTCCTTGTCCCGGGCATTAGCCCTCGAGATGGTTTCCAAGGTCTTCAGCAGCTCATCCAGCCGGAATGGAATCCTTTCCAATTCCAAGCGATCGGCCTCGATTTTGGAAAAGTCGAGGATATCGTTCAGTATTCCCAGCAAAGATTGCGCCGAGGCGCTTGCTTTGGCGATATAATCATTCTGCACTGCGGTTAATTCAGTCTGCCCGACCAGATACAGCAACCCCAAAATCGCGTTCATGGGCGTGCGGATTTCGTGACTCATGTTGGCGACGAACGCACTCTTGGCCCGGCTGGCCTGCTCGGCGGCAAGCTTGGCCTGGCGTAAATCCGCTTCGCGCCGGATGTCGGCGGTAATATCGAGGACAATACCGATCACGCCACCAAACGAACCGTCGGCGCGATCATACGGCGCCTTGCAAGCCCGCAGGTGACGGCCTTCATCGCTCCCCCAATGCTTGATGAAATCATAGATATCGGCGCCCCTGGTCTGGTAAACTCGCTGATCCGAGGCTCGAAATATTGCCGAAACGTCCTCAGGAACTAACTTATCGATACTAAAGCCAATAATTTGATCCAGGGGGCGGCCAATCAAATCGGCAAAGATGCGATTCCCTCCTAGGTAAATCCCTTGTACATTTTTATAAAATACCGCCGCGGGAATTGCTTCAATCAACGATTGAAGGAACAGCACTTGATCGCGTCGGTCGTCGTCAGCCCGTTTTCGTTGGGTGATATCCCGGCCGATGGCCTGAATTTCGCTCAAGGACTGATCGGCATTGGTGATTCCACTGACCTCCCAGGAATACCAGCGCATGCCGCAGCAGCCACTGAACCGGGCCTCCACCACGCCACTATCGGGAGGGTGGGCACGCGCGGCTTCGAGGCCGTCGGCCATCGCCGCTTGGTCCTCGGGATCGACCAGGCAGGTCCACAATTGCCCGATCAGATCCGAACGTGGCACACAAACCCTGTCACAAACCGTGTTATTAACAAAGGAAATGAACCCGTTTAAATCGAAACGCACCACCATATCGACCTGCGTATCGACCAGGCCGCGATAGCGGCTCTCGCTTTCCGCCAAGGCCTGCACGGCCTGCCGACGCTCCCGCTGCTCGTAGTGAGCATTGAGAATTTGGCTGATGGCCACAATCGCGGGCTGAATGAAATCGACGATGTCCCGGTCATAACCGCCGGCACGATTGGCAAGGCCGATACTGCCGATCACCGCATCGCCACGAGACATGGGCAAGCCCAGCAAACACGCCGGCCCAGGATGACCGGGGGGAAGCCCCCACCCGGTCAGATGGTGTGCGGGATTATTGACAATCACCGGCGCCTTGGCGTCCAGGATCGCCGTATCCAGCCAATCGAACGCCGCGAACGGGTCGCCGCAGGACGCGAACGGCTCGCCCGATCTCCTGAACATCTTGTCGCCGTCGGGGCCGGCGACCACCGCCGTCTGCTGGTGACGGCTCCCGTCCGGTTGAGCCACCCATTCGGCCAGGAAACCGTACCGACTTCCGGTGAGTTTCAGGATGTCGGCCAGCGCACCTTCAAAGGCACCGTAGGAATCCGCCTCGCTGATGAATCGCGCCTGCATCCGGCTGATGCAGTCCAGGAGTTCGCGGTTGAGCGCCAGCGCCGCTTCGGCACGTCGCCGTTCGGTGATGTCGTGGACCAGGGAATACAGCAGTTGCCGGTCGTTGACCATCACCGGCCCACAATATACTTCCACATCCCGGACCTCACCCGTGGCCAGACGATGCCGGAAATGGAAATAATCGCGCATGCCGGTCTGGGCGCGCGCCATCTCCACCGCCAGCACGTCGCCGGTCAAGATATTGATTTCACCAATATTCATCGCCGTCAGGCGGGCTTTCGACCAGCCGTAATACCGCTCGGCGGCCGAATTGACGTCGATGATCCGACCATCGACGGGATCGATCAGCAGTTCGGGAACCTTGCAGCCTTCAAACATCGCCCGATAGCGTTGCTCATGTTCATGCACCCTCCGCTCCAATGCCCGCTCCACCGAGCGCACAGTCAGGTGGGTATGAACCCGGGCCAGCACTTCCGCGGGCGCAAACGGCTTGCTGATAAAGTCAACGCCGCCCGACGTGAACGCCCTGACCTTGACTTCGGTATCATTGGCCGCACTGATGAAGATGATGGGAACGCTCTTGAGTGCCGGATCTGCTTTGAACTGCCGGCACACCTCGTAGCCATCCATCTCGGGCATCAGGATGTCGAGCAAGACCAGATCCGGCAGTTCCCGCCGCGCCGCCTGAAGCGCCAGGCGACCATTTCGCACCGGGCGGACCTCGTAACCTTGCTCGCGCAAGACCACCGACAACACGGTCAGATTATCGGGGATGTCATCCACAATCAAAATGGTGCGGGTGGTCGGCAAGCCGACTGCGTCCTTGCTCTCAGAAGCCATCCTCCGCTCCCCACTGCGTTTCGAGGGTTTTCCAGCCGAGCCGATCCAGGGAGGCGCAAGCCTAATCGCTGCCGGTCATCCGGCCCAAACCATCCCACCCCGTTCGGTCCCGATCCGGCCGGCCGTTTCTACCCAGGATGCTTCCATCGTCATACTGTCCGGTTGACGTCCCGACCCGGCAGAACGTCCGCGCCACGGCTCATGCCGCCCCGTCGCGGTAAAAAACCGGTAAAGATGTCATGATCATCGCGCGCCCGTATTCGTTGAAGAGTAAGCGATCGTTCCCGGTCAATTCAATAGGAATGGACGAAATTCCATATCCTAAAGACGGGGTTGACGGCCCGCGGCTCTGCCTGACCGAAAGGCCCGGCGGCAAGCCCCGGTCCCAGGGACGGGGGGGGCAAGCGGACGACGTCACAAGGGGTCCGGCCGAGCGAGCCGAACCCCTTGATCGAATTGGCTCCCCGGGCCGGACTCGAACCAGCGACAAGGTGGTTAACAGCCACCTGCTCTACCAACTGAGCTACCGGGGATCAGTGCGCCGCCGCAGCGGCGTCGGAGGGGTGTATAGCAAACTCATCGGGATCACGCTACACCCTTTGCTAAAAAAAAACGTCACGATCCGTCGGCAACCGGTTCGCCGCGGAATCCGGTCGCCACCAGATAGGTTTCGCTGCTGTCGGCCCGGCTGGCGGGAGGCTTGGCGTGGCGAACCTGGGCAAAGGCACGCTTCAGCCGGTCCAGCAATTGGCGTTCCGCGCCGCCCTGAAAGAGCTTGCAAACGAAGGCGCCGCCGGGCGCCAGTACGCCGGCCGCAAAATCGTAGGCGGTCTCGGCCAAACCCATGATGCGCAGATGGTCAGTCGGCGCATGGCCGGTGGTCGGGGCGGCCATGTCGCTCAAAACCAGATCGGCCTGTCCGCCAAGCGCGGATTCCAGGCGCGAACACGCGTCAGGAGCCAGGAAATCGGTATGAAGCACCACCGCACCGGCGATCGGCGCGATTTCCAGCATGTCCAGCGCCACCACCCGCCCCGCCGTGCGTTCGGGGGCCACACGCTGCACCGCCACCTGGGTCCAGCCGCCGGGAGCCGCGCCCAGATCGATCACGCGGGCCCCCGGTCGCAGCAGGTGGAAGCGTTCGTCCAGTTGCAGCAGTTTGAAGGCGGCCCGGGAGCGGTAGCCGCAGCGGGCGGCTTCGGCCACGTAGGGGTCATTGAGTTGGCGCTCCAGCCACAAAGTGGACGACAGCGAGCGTCGGCGGGCGGTCTTGACCCGAACCGCGGCCTGACGGCTGCCGGCAGCCGGGCCGGAGGGCTTTTTTCCAGTCATGGGTATAGGTTCCCGTTGGTCTGGCAACGGGCATGGTCACCATGCCCGTCAGTTCAACAACCGGTCAACGAAATCGGACAGGATGCCTTCGCGCAAGCCACGATCGGCAATGCGCAGCCGCTGGAACGGCCAGACGCGGCAGATGGCCTCCAGCACCGCGCACCCCGCGATCACCAGATCCGCCCGCTCGTAACCGATGCAAGGGTGAGCCGCACGCTGGTGGAAGTCCAGGCGAATCAGATGACGGGTAACGGCCAGGGCATGGGCGATGGTCAGATGACTACCGTCGATCAACGACCGTTCATAACGCTCCAGGCCCAAATTGACCCCCGCCAGGGTGGTCACGGTGCCCGAGGTGCCCAGTAACTGCACCCCCCCCCGGTCCACCGCGGCGCGAATGCCGTTGCGCTGCTCGAAGGGAACAATTTCTTCACGCACCGCCTCGACCATGGCCCGATAGGTGTCGTCGTCCACCTGATCGCCGCCATATTGCTCGGCCAGACTGACCACACCGTGGCGTACCGAAATCTGATCGAGCAGGCGGGGCGGCTGCCCGGGGCCGGGCAGTTCCAGCCACATGATTTCAGTGGAGCCACCTCCGATATCGAAGACCAGGGCGTTGGGCTGATTCGGATCGAGCAGCGGCGAACAGCCCACCAGCGCCAGCCGGCCTTCCTCGACGCTGGAGATGATTTCCAGGGTGATGCCGGTTTCCTGCCCCACCAGTTCGATAAAGGCGTCGCAATTGACGGCCCGCCGGCAGGCTTCGGTGGCCACCGCCCGCACGGCGGTGGCGCCCCGGCGCTGGATCTTGGCCCCGCACACCCGAAGGGCGGCCAGGGTCCGCTCCATCGCCCGCTCCGACAGCCGGTCGCTCCGGCTCAGCCCTTCGCCCAGCCGGACGATTCGGGAAAAGGCGTCAATCACCCGGAACCCTCCGGGTTGCGCCCGGGCGATCAGCAATCGACAATTGTTAGTGCCCAGGTCAAGCGCCGCCAGCACCGGCCGAATCGCGATCGCCGCGGGCCTCCCGATGCCCCTGCCTATCTGCTCACCGAGGACCTGTGCGTCCACCCCGACTCCTCGCCTCGTCTGGTCTCGTCTGGTCTCGAGCCCGTGCCGTCGTCTGTCGCCCATCGCGCCGTGATATCGACGCCCCATCCGGAAGCCCGCCCTCCGGTCTCGGTGGCAAGATGCCATCCTTAACCAAGGGGTGCCAAAACAAAAGTGTAACCCGCGCCAATTTCGGCCCCGATACCCGCACACAGGGCTATCCAAACCCCGGTCGCTATGCTACAAGCTTCCTCGCCCGCCGGGTTCGGCCGCGTCACGGCTGTTAGCCTGTGCTTGGGGGATCGTCTAGTGGTAGGACAGCGGACTCTGACTCCGCCAGCCTAGGTTCGAATCCTAGTCCCCCAACCAACTTTGTGAATTCCGAATCCAATCCCAGTCCCTCCAGGCCGGAACTGCCCCGCGCCGGTGGACCTCACCCACACGAGCATCCAGCCCGGCATCGTGGTGTGGGCGGTGATGTGCTCAGTTTCAATACCCCAAAAGCCCCGAAGCGCCCTGGGAATAGGAGGGCGGCAAGGTTTCGTGATAGGGACAGCCCTCGCTGTCGCCGGACGGGGTTCTGTCATGTCAACCGCGGGTATCTTCAATCCAGCCCACGCCGAGGGCTTGTACAACGACCTGAGGCAGGCAAACACCGAACAGGCGAAGAAGGAGCGGTTCCTTCAGTATCTGACCACGGCGTTCGCGGGGGATGTCGGCGCACAGAAGCTCATCTCCGCAATGTCCCTCGGTGCCGAGCGCATCATCACGAACATGACCCGTGGCGGCACACTGGCTTCGGGCGGGGCGGACCGCCAAACCGACACGGTGATCATCGCGTGGGAAAAGGACCTGTCCCGCACCGGGGATCACGCCCGTGACCAGCTTGAGGAGTATCTCGAAGGGAACTGGCGGTCGGGGCAGGCGTACCGATTCGTCCTTCTGACGACCGACGGCATCCGGTGGCGGCGCTATGCGCCCGATTGGTCCGAAGTCCCGTTCGGGGCGTTCACCCTGGGCAGAAATTTCAAGCTCCGTGAGGTTCGCAGCTTCGACCTGGCTCCGGAGCGGTTTGCCGACTTCCCGTTCTTCCTGGATGAGGTTCTGTTCGCTTCCGGGCAGCGTCCGGCAACGCTGGAAAACATTCAGAACGACTTCGGGGACACGTCGAGCGTATTCATCAATTCCATGGTGTGCCTCCAAGGCTGTACGCACGACATGGAACAGCAATCCGATTTGAAGGTCGCATTCGATCACTGGCGGCGGTTCCTGTCGATTGCCTATGGCAGTTTCGACGACTCCCAGACGATGTTTCTGGTTCACACCTACCTGTCCGTGTTCGCCAAGTTCATCGCATACGTGGTCGTCACCAAGAGAACGGTGGTCAACGATGACACCATGAGGGGCATTCTCGACGGGTCGGCGTTTCGCAGCTTGAATATCGAGCACTTTGTCGAGGATGACGTCTTCCATTGGGTCGGCGGCGCACGCTACTTCACGAACCTTCGCGGCATGTTCCGCGAAATGAGCATGCAATTGAACAACTACGATTTTTCTGACGTCAAGGAAGATATCCTCAAGGGCTTGTATCAGGAACTGATTGACCTGGAAACCCGTCATGCTCTCGGCGAATACTACACGCCTGACTGGCTCTGCGAACGTGTCGTGGACGAGCTTGCACTGACCGCCACCTCCACCGTGCTTGACCCTGCGTGCGGCAGCGGGTCGTTCCTGCGTGCCACCATTGCCCGCATGAAGCGGGAGTTCCCCGAACTCGGCGCCGAGTCCCTGGCCGAGCAGGTGGTCGGTATCGACATTCACCCGCTGTCGGTCCTGATCGCCAAGGCGACCGTGCTGATGAGCCTGGGAAGGTCGGTCACGGAAGCGCGTCGTCCCGTGACGCTTCAGGTCTATCTTGCGAATTCGCTGCTGGTGCCGCGCGGCACGGCTGACCTGTTTCAGCAGACATTCAATATCACTGTCGATGACAAGAGCTATAGGCTGGATGTCAAGGGACTGGCGGGAGCGGATAGCTTCGACCGGCTGATTGGCTTCTGCGACGTGATCGTGACGAGATACCCGAATTCCAATCCGATTGAACGGAAATTGTTCACGCGGCTGTTGAAACCTCACCTTCCCGATAGCGGAGCAGCCGATCTTCCGTCCCAACTTTATGATATATACCGCGGCATGAAGATTGCTCATGTCGAAGGGCGCGACTCCCTTTGGAAGTTCATCCTTCAGAACTCCTATAAGCCTGTATTCGTCATGGGGCGGTTCGATTTCGTCGTGGGCAATCCGCCGTGGCTGACCTATGCCTCCATCACCAACGCCGAATACCAGGGCTTGCTGCGGACATTGTCCGATTCCTACGGGGTTACGCCACAATCGCGGGCAAACATGCCCCATCTTGAGATTGCTGCGATATTCCTTGCGCACGCCGTGAACCACTTCCTGAAACCGAGCGGGCTTCTGGCATTCGTCCTGCCGCGAAGCTTCATGTCGGCGGACCAGCATGACAATACCAGGGGCGGTCTCGTCGAAGGCGTCCGCCTGTCCCAGGTCTGGGACCTGGATGGCGTTTCGGTGCTCTTTCGCGTTCCGAGTTGCGTGATGTTCGCGGTCAAGACCGGGGATGCAGCGGCTCTGCGGCAAATTCCTGCTGCCGGATTGCCGGGGCTGGCCCTGTCGGGACGGCTGCCCCGTTCCCAGATGCCTTGGTCGGATGCTGTCGGCAGGCTGTGTTCGGAATCGCGCCGTTGGTACTACTCACGTCTCCAGGGAACACGCGGGGCTGCGCCCTCCGCCTTGACTGCCGTATCCATGTCCTCCCTGGTCGGGGCCAACGCCTATGCGGACAGGTTTACACAGGGGGCAACCATCGTGCCCCGCAATTTCTTCTTTGTGGAAATCGATCAGGCTGGTCGGCCGGGAGAAGACCTTCGTCACCGGGTCGTCTCGCTGCGCACCTCCGCTGCCAGTGACCGGGAGGCGAAGCCACCATGGAAAGGACAGGTTCTGTCGGGTCGTGCGGAAGGAGCGTTGCTGTTTCGCACCGCCATCTCCCGGAGCGTCATCCCCTTCGCCCTTGTCGATCCGCCATTGGTCCTGCTTCCTGTAATCGGTGGAACGGGAACTGCCCCTTACAAGATGCTTACCGCCGAAGGTTTGTTGGGTGAAGGATTTACCTACGGCAGTGAATGGTTTTTCAACGCCGAGCAATGCTGGGATCACAGCAGGACGGAGCATAACCGAGACATGGGCATGTCTCTTCCTGATTACCTCAACTGGCATAACAAGCTGACCGACCAGAATCCCAAGGCGACATTTCTTGTGCTTTATACTTCTTCGGCTACCGATGCATCCGCAACGGTTGTAGACCGGCGCCAATTTGACCTGCCCTTCATCGTTGACCACAAGACCTATCGGTGTGAATGCACCAGCGAAGCTGAAGCGCATTACGTCTCGGCGTACATAAATTCGGGCTATGCCAACCGGATGATTAAGGAGTTCCAATCCCGTGGGTTGTTCGGCCCCAGAGACATTCACAAACTCATCGTCAAGATTCCCTTCCCGAAATTCTCCAAGGACGATGCTCAACACGTCGCGCTCTCTGCCCTGGGAGCCCAATGCGCCGCCCTGGCAGCAAACTTCGTGTCGAGTGCCAATGTCCGTGACCTGCAAACCCACGCCCTCGGCACAATCCGATCGCGCCTGAAGGATCAACTGACCGCCGAAATGGGCTTGATAGATGATATCTTGGCTCAACTTTCCACGGGCAAATCCACCGCCCATCAAACCGCCGTGAAGAGGCGAACCCGCAGCCCCCCGAAGAAAGTCGGCTGGTTCGACTGATTCCAAAACACCCGTATTGAGGCAGGAGGCGAAATGAGCAAAGGTGAAAGCTTGGCGATGAGCCTGGTTCGCCGCCGCCGGTGATGGGGGCACGCGATCACCAACGGCCCCCGAACCATCGTCCGCCCGCGCGGAATGCACTGACCTTCGGAGTCAAGACCATGACCTCGGCCCCAAAATGGATCAAGGTCGAAGAGGATGTTCGCACGCGGCACACGCTCTACGCCGTCGGTCCAAGGCTGGTGGGGTTGATGGTCTGCCTGGGGCTGTCCATGGTCGCCAGCGGCGTGGCCATGATGCAGGCCGCCGGCCTCAGCAGCCATATGGCGGCGATCCGCATCGCACTGGACGCCTACATCTGTCTTCAGCTTACCCAGATCGTCGTCGCGGCGGTGGTGATCCGCAATGTGCTGACCGCGCATCCGGTGCGGCTGATGATCCTGACGGGTCTGGGTGCGACCACCATCCTGGCGCTGCTGGCCGCCCTGTTCATGGCCACGGCACTGAACGAGACCAGCCTGGTGGAAGACCTGCTGGACCGGATCGGCTCGGAGCCGTTCTTCACCCTGGACCTGCTGGTGGACCCGCTGCATCCCATCGTCGATCTGCTGGCCTCGTATTATCTGCGAAGCATCGAAACCGAGACGATCACGCGGGAACTCTCCAACATCGTGACGCTCACCGCGGCCATCCTGCTGATTCGGGACCTGCCCCTGTGCCTGTACGCCACCCTGTCCCGCCGGCTCCGGGTCCGGTGCGAAGGCGAGGTCCATCGCACCGACGACGCGTTGAAACCCTGGAAGCGCGCCATGCGCCGCATGATCATGATTCTGGCCATGGACCTTCAGCAGCCCCAGCCCTTACGCCCGAAACTGGGGTGGCCGAAGATCAGGATGCCCAGACTGGCGTTCAAAAAAGCGGCGCCCCCCAAGACCATTACCATCATTCCGCCCAAAGGCCGGCCGCTTCTGACCTCCAGGGTCTCAAAGAAGTGACCCGCGCCCCAGATAGGCCTGGGCCGCCGCCACGCTGGACCGCTGCGGCCGGGTCGGCAGCAGCGGACGGCCCAGGCAGTTGGCACAGCGTCCGCAGCGCCCGGCCTGGTGGTCGCCCAGATCCCGGACCAGGAAGCGCATCAGACAGCCCCAGGTGCGCAGATAGGCCGTCATCCGCCCCCATTCCCGGCGCCGATGGCGCGCCAACTCGGTGATGCGGGCGGGGTCGGGCCGGTACGGCACGTCGCTGAGCGCCCAGCGGGACCCGACGCGACTCACCGGCGGCGGATCGGCGGCAGCCAGCCGTCGCAGCATCTGATCGATCTCGGCCCCGGGCAATTCGGTGGTCGCTTCCAAGTGGGCCACGGTCAGGCCGGATGGGGCCCCGGTCAACGCCGCCAAGACCGCCCTGACCTCGTCCTCCAGGGGGAAGGCGTTGGCGATGAACGACTCGACGATGCCGGCATCCTCCCGTCCCGCCAGCAGCACACCGTAGGCTGACTCCAGCGCCCGGCCGGCGCGCCCCACCTGCTGATAGTACTGAAGCACCGAAGCCGGCCGCTGGACGTGGATGACGAAGGCCAGATCGGGCTTGTCGAAGCCCAGCCCGAGGGCGGTGGTGGCCACCAGCGCCTTCAGCCGGTTGGACCGCAACGCCTCTTCACGCCGACGCCGATGCTCGGCCGCCTCCAGGCCGCAGCCATCGGCGATTTTGGCATGATAGGGGTCCACCGTCAGACCGCACCGGCGCAGCCAGCCCGCCAGCCGGTCGGCCTCGTGGGTGGTCAGGGTGTAGATGATGCCGCTGCCCGGCAATCCCGGCACCGTATCGGCCAACCAGGCATAACGATCGGCCCGAGCCGGCAGGGTAATGGCCTGAAGCCGCAGGGACTCCCGGCTGAGCGGCCCCCGGAGGGTGCGGGTGGCGGCGCCGAGTTGCCCCGCCACATCCGCCGCCACCCGGTCGTTGGCGGTGGCGGTGGTGGCCAGCAGCGCCACCTCCGGGCGCAGGCGTGCCGCCAGCAACCGGCGGATGCGCTGATAATCGGGGCGGAAGTCGTGGCCCCAGTCCGAAATGCAATGGGCCTCGTCGATCACGAACAGCGCCACCCGGCCAAGCATCCCCGAAAGCCGGCCGGACAGAAAGGCCTCGCTGCCGAGCCGCTCGGGCGAGACCAGCAACAGGTCCACCGCGTCGCCGGCGAGGGCCGCGGTGATTCGCTCCCACTCCCCGGCGTTTTCACCAGTCAGGCTTTCGGCGACCAGCCCCAGCGCCGACGCCGCCCGGAGCTGGTCGCGAATCAGGGCCAGCAAGGGCGAGATCAGCAGGGTTGGCCCGGCACCTTTCCGCCGCAAGGCCAGCGTCGCCGCAAAATACACCAGGCTTTTGCCCCAGCCGGTGCTCTGAACCAGCAATACCGGCACCGTGCCGTGGCATAGGGCCTCGATGGCCCGCCACTGATCGGCCTTGAAGGTGACGATTTGCCCCCCGCTCCGCCGCCGCAGCTCCGCCAGGAGGTCCTGTTGCTCCACCCCGCCACCCCTTGAAATGAAAAAAGTTAGGATTGATAAAATTATCCAGCTTTTCCATAAGCAGTCTTAACTTTTCTTCAGGGCATGTGTTTTTTCCTTTTCTATCCGCGACACACGCAACCGAAAAATCATCCCAAATATTTTTATCGGTATCAAGCACAACGACACTCGCCATGGGACAAGTCAATGGATTGAAATCGCATATTTGCGTATTCCCTAACCGGTCGCTAGTGTTCCGACTCCAACGGACCATTCCGACCCCGTTGGGCCGGAACACTGGCCTGTTCAATGGGTTGTGTTGTGCCCTCGACACGATCGTCAGGAACGAAGCGTCTCGTTCACAACACTAGGGCTAAGGGGCTTGCCGATGGCGATCCCCCCCCGGTCGCCCAAGCTATGCTGCCCGCGCCATGGACTTCGGCGCCTCGCCGCTTTATAAAGCGGGCATGACTCTGCCCTTCCTCAAAATGCACGGACTCGGCAACGACTTCGTGGTGTTCGACGCCCGACCGGCGCCGCTTGGGTTAACCCTTGCGGCGGTGCGCGCCGTGGCCGATCGGCGCACCGGGGTTGGGTGTGACCAGTTGATCATCATCGAGCCGCCCCAGACCCCCGACACCGCCGCGTTCATGCGCATTCACAACGCTGATGGCAGCGAAGTGTCGGCCTGCGGCAATGCCAGCCGGTGCGTGGCGGCCCTGCTGATGGCCGAAACCGGCCTGGATCGCGTCGCGCTGGCCACCAAGGCCGGTCGATTGGAGGCCAGCCGGGACTCCCGAGGCCAGATCACCGTGGATATGGGCCCGGCGCGGTTGGACTGGCGGGAGATTCCCCTGGCCGAAGCCGCCGAAACCGACGCTCTCGAGATCAGCCACGGGCCGTTGAACCGGCCGGTGGCGGTGAGCATGGGCAATCCCCATGCGGTGTTTTTCGTCCCCGACGTGGACGCGGTTCCGCTGGCCGAGGTCGGGCCGGTCCTGGAGCACCACCCGATGTTCCCCGAGCGCGCCAACATCGAGGTGGCGCAGGTGTTGGGGCCGGGGCGTCTGCGCATGCGGGTGTGGGAACGCGGCACCGGGATCACCCGGGCCTGCGGCACCGGCGCGTGCGCGGTGCTGGTGGCGGCGGCCAGGCGAGGCCTCACCGGACGCAGCGCCGAGGTGGTGCTCGACGGGGGCGTGCTGGCGATCACCTGGCGAGCCGACGGCCATGTGCTGATGACCGGCCCGGCCACCACCAGCTTTTCCGGCCGGCTGGCACCCGAGCTGTCGACCCCGCCGTCATGACCGACGATCTCGTGACCGACCATCCCGTGACCGACCCGCTCGTCAACCAAGGACCGCACCCGGACCGGGTTCAGATCATCACCTTCGGCTGCCGGCTGAACGCCTATGAATCCGAGGTCATGCGCCAACTGGGCGAATCGGCGGGCTTGGGCGAGGCGGTGATCGTCAACACCTGCGCGGTGACGCTTGAAGCCGAACGTCAGGCCCGTCAGGCGATCCGCAAGGCCCGGCGCGAACACCCCGACGCCCGCATCGTCGTCACCGGCTGTGCCGCGCAAATCAACCCCCAAGCCTTCGCCGTGATGCCCGAGGTCGATCAGGTGTTGGGCAATATCGAGAAGCTGACGGCCACGAGCTATGCCGGAGACCGCTTCGGCAACGGCGCCGAGGCCCGGATCCAGGTCAACGACATCATGTCGGTGCGCGAAACCGCCGGCCACCTGATCGCCGGATTCGAGGGCCGCAGCCGGGCCTTCGTCCAGGTCCAGCAGGGGTGCGACCACCGCTGCACCTTCTGCATCATTCCGTTTGGACGCGGGCCGTCGCGCTCGGTGCCGGTGGGGGCCGTGGTCGACCAAATTCGCACCCTGGTCACTGGCGGCATCCACGAAGTCGTCTTGAGCGGCGTTGATATCACCTCTTATGGCGGTGATCTGCCGGGCCGGCCCCGGCTCGGGCACATGGTGCGGCGGTTGCTGGCTTTGGTGCCGGAGCTGCCGCGGTTGCGCCTGTCGTCCCTGGACCCGGCCGGGATCGATCCGGATTTGTGGCGGCTGATCGCCGAGGAACCGAGGCTGATGCCCCATCTGCACCTGAGCCTTCAGGCCGGCGACGACCTGATTCTCACCCGCATGAAGCGGCGCCACCGCCGGGCCGACGCGGTCGAGCTGTGCCATCGGGCGCGGGCGCTGCGGCCCGATCTGGTGTTCGGCGCCGACCTGATCGCGGGCTTTCCCACCGAAACCGAGGCCATGTTCGAACGGACCCTCGCCCTGGTTCAGGACTGCGACCTGACCTGGCTCCATGTCTTCCCCTATTCACCGCGCCCCGGCACCCCGGCCGCGCGCATGCCCCAATGTCCGGTGGCGGACCGCCGGGACCGGGCGGCCCGGTTGCGCGCCGCCGGTGCCGCAGCGGTCGCCCGGTTCCTGGGGTCGCGCATCGGCACCGAAGCCACGGTGCTGGTGGAACAGGGCAACCAGGGCCATACCGAGCAGTTCGCGGAGATCCGACTCGACCGGACGGCCCCGGCCGGCACGCTGGCTCGGGCCGCCATCACCGCCGCCGACGACACCCGGTTGCACGGCATCCTGATTCGGGAGGCGGCATGATCAAGTTCTGGCGCAGCAAGTCTGATGAAGCCAAGCCGGACGTGCCGCCCGTCGCGGCGCCCGTCCCCCCGCCGCCAGTGTCCGTCCCGACGCCGACCATCACCAAGCCGGCCCCGCCGGCCCCCGCGGCCCCCGCCGCCGAACCGCCCCGGGGCGGCTGGCTGTCGCGGCTGCGCCAGGGACTGACCAAGTCCTCCAGCAAGCTGACCGAGGGCATCACCAGCATTTTCACCAAGCGCCGGCTCGACCACGCGACGCTGGAGGAGCTGGAGGATTTGCTGATCGGTGCCGACCTGGGTCCGACCACCGCGGCCCGTTTGACCAGGGACCTCGCGGCCAACCGGTTCGGCAAGGAAATTACCGCGGAAGAGGTCCGGACGCTGCTGGCCACCGAAATTGCCGGCCTGCTGGCGCCGGTGGCCCGGCCGCTGATCCCCGACCCGTCGCTCAAGCCCCATGTGATCCTGATGGTCGGGGTCAACGGCACCGGCAAAACCACCACCATCGGCAAGCTGGCCCGACAGTGGCGCGACGACGGCCGGTCGGTGATGCTGGTGGCCGGCGACACGTTTCGGGCGGCGGCGGTCAGTCAGCTCAAAGTCTGGGGTGAACGCAGCGGTTGCCCGGTGGTGGCCCGGGAGACCGGTGCCGACCCAGCCGGTCTCGCCTATGATGCCCTGGAGCGGGCACGCCGGGAGGGAACCGAGCTGCTGCTGATCGACACCGCCGGCCGACTCCAGAACAAGACCGATCTGATGGCCGAATTGCAGAAAGTGATTCGGGTGCTTCGCAAGCTGGACCCGTCCGCCCCCCATTCAGTGCTGCTGACCCTGGATGCCACCACCGGTCAAAACGCCCATTCCCAGGTCGAGGTGTTTCAGGGCATGGTCGGCGTCACCGGGCTGGTGGTGACCAAGCTGGACGGCTCGGCCCGGGGCGGTGTGCTGGTGGCCCTGGCCGAAAAATTCGGTCTGCCGGTGCATGCCATTGGCGTCGGTGAGGGCGTCGATGATCTGCGTCCCTTCGACCCCACCGCCTTCTCCCGCTCCTTGATGGGGTTGGAATGACCGCAAGTCTTGATTATGACGGTGTACTCGACTAACCACGAGCGTGTACGCATGCCCTCGCGTACACCCGCAACCTTGGCTCGGAACGCCGCCGATGTTCGACATCTTCGCAACGATCCTCTCCGCCGGTGTCGTGATTTCGGTTGTCACGCTGGTGGTACACGAGCCCCTGCTTCTGGCGGCCGGCATCTCCACCATCCTCGGGCTGATGTTCGTGCTTTTGCCCGCGTTTGTGGCCATGGTGCCGATGCTCGGCTATTTGCTGATGTTTACCGGCGCAGTCCTGCTGGGCTATGGCGTGATCAGCACCCGGTCCTGGCTGAATGCCTTGGAAGCCAAGCGCGTCGCCGCCCTGACCCGTCGGCGAACCCTCGCCGCGGCCCGGACCCGGCAGGATGGTGACTCGGATTTGCGTCTGGCCAGCCGGCTGACCACCCTGGCCACCACCGGAAGCAAGCCCGCGGCCGGCGGCCATCCCGGCCGTCCCCGCCCCCTGACCGGCGATGACGACTCCCGGGTGGAGTCGGCTCCGGTCCGTGGCCCGGCGGCCACCGGCGGCGATTCGCCGCGGGGACGTGGCCTGCCCGATGGCGGTCAGGCCATGACCGGCAGCGCCTTGGGCCGCCTTGGCCGCAGTCTGGCCCGGACCAGCACGGGCTTGGAACCGGTGTCGGGGACATCCAGGCCCCCTCTTTCCACCCGGCCCGGGCTTCCGACCCGCCCCGGGTCCCGGATCGATGAGATCGACTTGGCGCCCAAGCCCTCACCCCGGTCCGTCATCACCCGGGACGTCGATGACGACAACGGTGATGGACGTCCCGCTCAACCGTCCGCCCCGGCCCCCGCCACCGCCCCGACGCCGGTCCCGGCCCCGACCGCAGCCGCAGGGGCGCTCGTGGCCGCACCGGTACCGCCGCCGGCCGCCCGGTCGCCCCTCAAGGCCGCCGACAAGCCCAAGGGTCGGGGCGCCGAGCGCATCGAGCAAATCAAGGCCGAATCACGGCAGGCCAGCCAAACCCGCCGCCGCCGGCCCGCCAGCCCGGGAACGGGGGAGAGCCCGAACAGCCAGGCACGGCCCGCAGGCGTCACCATGCCCATGGAAACCCCGGCGATTCCCCCCCTCGCCCCGCCCGTCAGCGCCCCCCCCACCCAACCGCCCGATGCCCTCGCAGCGGCCGATCGGCGCAGCCGCCGGGAGCGGGATCTGATGGAATTGGGGTTGCGGGAACAGGTTCTGGCCGATGTCGACGACGCCCGCGCCGAACGGCCCGGCACCAAGCCGTTCCTGGCGCGACTGGCCCGGCGAAGCTGAAACCGCACGGCCGCCGGCCTGTGTCCGAACCCCCGGGATCAAACGATTCACAAAATACACAATCCATCAACGTTGAATAATAATTTTTTTACATATCCGTTGCATGATTCCGGACGGCCCACTATCTTCATCCTCGTGAATACGGGCTGGCCCGGTCCGGCGGCGTTTTCGATGCCGCCCCTGGGCCTGTCCTGCCCCTATGGTTCCTGCGCCCATCCCCTGCGACAAAGGACGTCCGATCCCGCATGCTCTCCGAGGTCAGCCTTCCACCCCATGATCCTGATGCCGTGCGGTCCCAAGCCGCCAATCTTGCCGCGCGGATCGGCGGCCTTGACGGGTTAGAGCTGCTGGAGGCGGTGTTGCACACCGAATTTCCGGGACAGATCGCCCTGGTATCGTCGTTTGGCACCGAATCCGCGGTGCTCCTGGCACTGGCGGCCGAGGTTGAGCCCGCGGTCCCGGTGCTGTTCCTGGACACCGGTAAACTGTTCGGCGAAACCAGGCGTTACCGTGATCAACTGGCCGCCCGGTTGGGCCTGCGCGATGTGCGCACGCTGAAGCCGGAACCGTCCGAGGTCAAGGCCATGGACCGGGACGACCTGCTGTTCCACCGCAATGCCGATGCCTGCTGCCATCTGCGCAAGGTGCTGCCGCTCGATCGGGCGCTGACCGGGTTCGCCGCCTGGATTTCCGGGCGCAAGCGGTATCACGGCGCCACCCGGGCCGAATTGCCGGTGATCGAGATCGACCGGGCCTGGATCAAGATCAACCCGCTGGTCAACTGGTCGCGGGAGCGAATCCAAGCGGAATTTGAACGCCGCGCCCTGCCCGCCCATCCCCTGGAAGCCGATGGTTTCCTGTCCATCGGCTGTATGCCCTGTTCGTCGCGGGTGGAGCCCGGAACCGACGTCCGGGCCGGCCGCTGGGCCGGCAAGGACAAGACCGAGTGCGGCATCCATCGCCCGGCCACCGGGGTATCCGGCCTGGAACCGGTACAAACCGCCGCGTAACGGCCCGTCGTCTGAAGGAATTTTGGGTTATGGATCAGCTTTCGGCCCTCGAGGACCAGAGCATCTACATCTTTCGCGAGGCCTTCAACAAGATCGACAAGCTGGCCATGCTCTGGTCGATCGGCAAGGACAGCAATGTCATGCTCTGGCTGGCCCGCAAGGCCTTCTTCGGGCATGTGCCGTTCCCGGTGGTCCATGTGGACACCAGCTACAAGATTCCCGAAATGATTACCTTCCGCGACCGGATGGCCCGGGAATGGGGCCTTGAGATGGTGCTGGGGCAGAACCGGGCGGCGCTGGACGACGGCATGGGGCCGCAGCGGGGCCGCATCACCTGCTGCACCGCGCTCAAGACCGACGGGTTGAAGGCGGTGCTGGCCGAGCAGGGCTATACCGCGGTGATTGCCGGCATCCGGCGTGACGAAGACGGCACCCGGGCCAAGGAGCGGGTGTTCAGCCCGCGCGGCCTGAACGCTGAATGGGATTTCCGCGACCAGCCTCCGGAATTCTGGGACCAGTTCAAGACGACCTTTCCGCCCGGAACCTCGTTACGGGTTCATCCGATCCTGCATTGGACCGAATTGGACGTCTGGAAATATATCCGCCGGGAAAATATCCCGGTGGTTGACCTCTACTTTGCCAAAAACGGCAAGCGGTACCGGTCGTTGGGTTGCGCCCCGTGTACCGCGCCGACCGAAAGCACCGCCACCACGGTGGACGAGATCATTACCGAACTGGAACGGACCCGCACCTCCGAACGTTCGGGCCGCGCCCAGGACAAGGTCTCCGAAGACGCCTTCGAGCGGTTGCGCGCCGGTGGTTATATGTAGCCGGAGCCCCCGGCCGCCTCTCTTTTTTATTTCGGGATTCTTGACCCATGAACGCCATCGTCGGGCTCAGCCAGACCGAGCTACGCTTGCCCATCGTCATTGTCGGCCATGTGGACCACGGGAAATCGACCCTGGTCGGTCGCCTGCTCAATGACACCGGCTCTTTACCCGAGGGCAAGGTCGAGGCGTTGCGCGAAATGAGCCGCCGGCGCGGCATGCCCTTCGAATGGTCGTTCGTGATGGACGCGCTGCAAGCGGAGCGCGATCAGGGCATCACCATCGACACCACGCAGGTGCGGTTTCGCACCGCGGTCCGGCCATACGTGATCATCGACGCGCCGGGCCACAAGGAATTCCTGAAGAACATGATCACCGGCGCCGCCAGCGCCGAGGCGGCCTTGCTGGTGATCGACGTCCAGGAAGGGGCGCTGGAGCAATCCCGCCGCCATGCCTACCTGCTGCACCTGTTGGGGGTGCGCCAGGTGGCGGTGGTGATCAACAAGATGGATATGTGCGACTTCAGCGCCGAACGCTATCAGGCGGTCAGCGACGGCATTTTAGGGTATCTGTCGGAAATCGGCGTGACCCCATCGGCGGTGGTTCCGGTTTCGGCCCGCCACGGCAACAACGTGGTCGAACGCTGCCGTCACATGGCGTGGTACACCGGGCCGACCGTCACCGAGGCGCTGGACGCTTTCACGGCCGCCAAGTCACTGGCCCACCGGCCGCTGCGATTGCCGGTACAGGATGTCTACAAGCTTGACGAGCGCCGCATCATTGCCGGCCGCGTCGAAAGCGGGCACCTGAAAATCGGCGATACCCTGACCTTCCTGCCCGGCGGACGCACCGCCACCATCGCCAGCCTGGAAAGCTGGAACGAGCCCACGCCCCGAACCGAGGCGGTGGCGGGCCAGTCCATCGGCATCACCCTGGATCAGCCGATCTTTGTCGAGCGTGGCCATGTGGCGTCCCTGGCCGAACATCGGCCGGTGGAAACCCACACCCTGAGGGTCCACCTGTTCTGGCTGGGCCATGAGCCGCTGACCGTCGGCCGCCGCTATACCCTGAAGGTGGCCACCGCCGAACACGACGTCACCGTCCAGGCCATCGAGCGGGTGATCGATGTCGAGGACCTGTCGAATCACAACGGCGACCGGGTCGAGCGGAATGGCGTCGGCGAAGTCGTGCTGCACAGCCGCTCGGCAATGGTCGTGGATGACTTCGTCGCGGTGGCGCGCACCGGCCGGGCGGTGATCGTCGATGGCTATGACGTGGTTGGCGGCTGCATCATCCAGCAGCCCAAGGCCGACGAAATGCCGGCCCGTAACCTGATCGCCACCGGCCATACCGTCACCGCCGACGAGCGCGCCTGGGTCAACGGCCATCTTGGCGGCGTGCTGTGGTTCACCGGCCTCTCGGGGGCCGGTAAGTCGACCATGGCCATGGCGCTGGAACGCGAGTTATTTCGCAAGGGCATTCAGGTTTATGCCCTGGACGGCGATGGGATTCGCCAGGGACTTAACGCCGATCTGGGATTTTCGCCCGACGACCGCACCGAAAACATCCGCCGGGTCGCCCAGGTCGGCCGCCTGTTTGCCGAAGCCGGGGTGATCGTGGTCACGGCCCTGATTTCGCCGACCCGGGCCGACCGGGCGGTGGCCCGCCGGATCGGCGGTCGCCATTTCCACGAAATCCACATCAGCGCCGACCTTGCGGTGTGCGAGGCCCGCGATACCAAGGGCCTGTACCGCAAGGCCCGGGCCGGACTGATCCCCGAATTTACCGGCGTCTCCGCCCCCTACGAACCGCCCCTGACCCCGGAACTGACGCTGCACACCGGCGGGCAAACCGTCGAGGACTGCCTGGCGGAACTGGTCGCCTATGTCGAACGAACCCTGATCCGCCCGGCCCGGCAGGGCGGAAGCGGGGCTAATACCGGCGAGCCTTAAGAAAAAAGGGCCGACCGGCCTTTGCGGGTGTGGGCCGGGCCCCATGTGCGCTAGGATAAGCATTTCTGGATGGTTTCTGTCTGCTTTTTTTTTCGACGACGTGGTGGGTCGAAGAGCTTTCGCCTTGAGAAAGTCCAGAGGACTGACGTCACCGTGAACAATATCTATGAATATTTTGCAAAGGATTCGATAGATACGCCAGGTGCAAGGCGTGTAGTTGGTCGATCCAGGGTCCACAGGGGGAAGATTCCAGGATTTCCTGGGTCATTGAGTCAATCACAAGGGCGGCAATGAGATGAGTGTAAATTCATGTCTTTGCTAGCTCTGGATCGAATGCCCGAAGATTATCAATGTGGAGAAGGCTTTTCAGTCGCTTAAAAGCCAATTCAAGATGCTTATTGCATCTCTCATATGAATCACACTGGGATTCGTCTCGTCAGAACCTTATTCTAGCGCTCATGCTCCCGCGCCCTGCGCCGCGGTGCTGCTGAATAGATCACGCTATAAGGCGTCGCCTGGGGTGCGATCGGGCCACCTTGAGCGGCATCGAGAACCCCCTTCAGCGTGTCGGCTTCCTTTTTCGAATCGGCATTGGCCGCATCAAAAACGATGGCGATCGGCACGGCACCCGACACCGGCGGGTTGAGGAAGCCGATGACCTTGAGCATCAGTTGCGCGTCCTTGGCCGTGACCTCGGCATGGGCCACCGGTATGGCCATCAGCATCGCCCCGATCACCATCGCGGACACCCTGATCATCGGGGTTAACCGCCGCGTCGGTTGATGCCGGGTCCAGCCGCATCCTTCACCTCGCTTTACGATAAGCCGCCGTGACACCCTAACTGATCTAAAAGAAATAGCCCGCGTTACCCGCAATCGGATCAGGCAAGGCCCCAGATACCCCGTATTTCGGGCGTCGCCTGACCGGGTGGGGGATCGGCAGACCACGTCGTTTGTGCCTTTATTTAGGGAGTATCGAAAACCGGATGCTCTATAACTAGCATTATTAGAAACATAACCATTTTCACTATGGCTCATCTTGGTAGCCAAAAAAAGGATGCATTTCAAGTATTATTTCTACCAACACTTATTAACAAATCCTTTTTCTATACCGCCGATGAAGGTTATACCCAACCTCAGGTCTCAACCCGGTCAGGGTCCTGATGGTCCGATTGCTGAAGCGGTCCAATGGGTTGAGGGGGCCTTGGGGGCGACGACGCGGGATGTTTTCCGGCGGGGCGTGCGTCTTGCGGAAATCCCCTTGAATGATGGCGCCGGGGGTGGACCTTGGTCCTGACCGCCAGCAGCGTGACGGTGACGGCCGCGTTCGACGACTGATCGCGCGCGCGGCCGACCGGCTGAGATGCCGGGCCCGCGGCTCGCTTCAGCGCCTCGTCCTGGCCGTCGATCATGAGAATCATGGGATGCGGTCAACGGAACCGCCCTGGATTATTATGTCTTACCAGGCCCTGACTATCGCGATGCGCGTATCTCTTGTCCGACCCCCGGTGCCGCGCTATAACTCCCTCAAGATCGGTGCGAAATGACTGGTCTGGGTAGCGACGAGGAGGGTGTGCGTGTTGACAGCCCGGGCGGTCTGCCTTGCGATCCTGGTGGCCTGGCCGACGGTCCCCGCTGCCGCCGAGACCACGGCCCGGTCACCACAACGCGACGTCATCACGGCCCTGGTTTCCCCGTCGCAAACCGCCTTCACCAAGGCCTTGAGCGATCGGCTGGTCAGGCGATATGACCTGCCGCCGCTCTCGATCACCACGACGCCGGCCGCCCCGGCCATCAAAGCGTTCTGCGGCGGCATCGGGGCCAAATATCCCGACGTCATCGGCATCCCGCGCCCGATGAACAGCCATGAATACAACGGCTGTGTCGACAATGGCGTGGTTGATATCGTCGAATTGCCGATCGGGGTCAACGCTCTGGTGCCGGCGGTGCGCAAAGGCGATCCTGTGTTCAACCTGACACCCCGGGCCGTCTACTTTGCCCTCGCCGCCCAGATACCGGACGGCAATACCTTTGTCCCCAATGGCCTGAACCGCTGGAGAGACCTTGACCCGCGATTGCCCGATCTCGACATCTCCATTGTCGGATCAGAGAATGGCACCTCGCTTAACGCCTTCTTTAAAGAGATATTCATGGAAGGCGGCTGTCGTGGATTGCGTCAGTTCAAAGCCATCTATGCGGCCGCCGAGCGCACCGAACTGTGTACTGACATTCGGACAGACCGCCGTTTTTTCCCGATTCAATCCCCAATCCTTTTGACGTTTAAGGATACTATGGAGCACGCACCACCGGGCGCGGTGGCCATTATCCCCTTTACCGTCTACCGCAAGAACGCCACCTGGCTTGATCTGATGCCCGTCCTGAACATCATGCCCAGCCACCACACGATTAAAGACGGGGATTACGAGGCGGTTGCGCCGGTTCGCTATTACGTCAAACGCGCGCATATGGAATCAAGCCTAGGCGGCACCGGGGTGGTGCGCGGCCTTTACAGCGTCATCGAAGAGATCATGAGCGAGGATGCCATCGGTCCCGGCGGTTACCTCGAGGCCCTGGGTCTGGTGGTCGACGACCCCGAAGATCGCCAGCAGGACCGCGAAAGTGCCCTGCGGTTGCAGCCGTTCCGGCCGTAAGACGGAAGAACCCGAAACCCATACCCCCGATCGTGTCATCAAAGGATGCGCCCCCCATGTTGCCGACGATCAGGGAGCCCCGAACATGAGACCGGCTGTCATCAGGGCCGCCGCCGTCCTGGCCCTGACCCTTGGTGCCGCTTTGGCGGCATCCGCTCAGCCGGAAGCGGTCCCGCCTCAGCAACCGGTTCAGCCCGTGGCCGTGCTGCCGCCGACGCTCACGCCGCCCGCGGTCACCCATTCGCCCGAAGACGGACTGGCGGTGCCCCAGGTCGCCCGTGATCTGACCGGTGATGCGACGGAAATCATCACCCTGGATCTGGCCGGGCTTGATCAATCCGAGCCCAACCGCAGCCTCCTCACCGGCCGCGGTCCGTTTGGTCAGTTTTGGGATGCCGTCGTTTATTGGTTTCAGACCATCGTCACAACCGTGGCCAACGCGCTCACGCCGCCCTCGCCGGTCTCTCTTGCCAAGAGTCTCAATTCGAAAGACGTCGACAGTTTGTGGCAACTGGTGGGCGACGCCGGTTATAAACTGAGCGAAATCACCACCGATGTCGGGGTGGTGCCCGATGTCGCGTTTCAATTCAGGTATATTCGGGAACTCTCGGACGGCGACATTAACTGGCTTGAACGTAGGCTGGCGCGTCACGCCCGCATTCATCAAGACCCGATTTCGCTGCTTCAGCGGATGATCATCGATACCCTGCTGAACATTAACAGCAGCGACACCTATTTCGTCAGCGAACTTCGGATCAAGCTGCTCCCGCTGCCCAACGTACAATTCACCCTGCAACCTTGGGACCACGGGCTCAGTCCGGAAAGCGAACGCCTGGTGCGCACCCTTCAAGGAAAGCCGGTCGTGAGGCACAAGCCCGCCGAAGAAGACTCCCGTTATTAAGTCAGGCGGGATATGTACATCCGGTGGCTTGACCCAATATTAAGATTTATGAGTATCAAGACTCGCCTCAAGCGTGTCCCAATCATACCGAGACACCAGATCACGCAAGACCGCCGCGAGATTGGCCTGTTCTGGTGCCAACTGGTTGATCAAGCTTAGCATTTCCTGGTCGTCGGCCCTCCACGCGGCCCGACGCAGGGCCTCCCGCAGGTCAGCGCGTACCGACCCCAGGCCACAGGCCGCCAGCCGCTCGGCCGCAGAACGGCCGCCGCTGTTACCGTCACCGCCCGCCGGGCCAGGCGCCTCGGGCGCGTAGTCGTAGACCAGCCCCAGATGCCCGCCGATGACCGTCAACAGCTCATCGGCCATGACGGGTTTGCGCACAAAGTCATCGGCACCGGTGGCCATGACGGCGTCGCGGTCCTCGTCAAACGCACTGGCGCTCAGCGCCACGATCTTAACCTCCTGCCCCTCGGGCAAGGCCTTGATCCGGCGGGTGGCCTCGTGACCGTCCATTTTGGGCATCACGATATCCATCAAAATCAGGCCGGGCCGCCAGTCCCGCCAAACCGCAATCGCCTCCAGCCCGTTGGTCGCCTCACGCACGCAAAACCCCAGGGGTTCCAACAGTCGGCGCAAAAACAGCCGATTGTCGGCCTTGTCATCAACGATCAAGATCCGAACCTCGTTCATCCCCGTCCGAAGTCCCACCGGCCGCCGGCTGACCTGGACCTGGGGCAGGTCGCTGGCGGCCCCCACCGTAACCGGGATCTCAAGCCGAAACAGGCTGCCCCGACCGACGACACTGGACACGGTGATCTCGCCGCCCATCACATGCGCGTGACGATCGGCGATCGCCAGCCCCAGACCACTGCCGCCCTTCGCAAGGCCGGTCGCGGTCTGATGGAACACTTGGAACACCGCCCCCCGCTCCTCGGACGCAATGCCGGGCCCCGTATCTTCGACCTCGATCACCAGATGGGGTAAGATGCCCGCCGAGGTCAGGCCGGCCCGCAGCACCACGCCCCCGGCATCGGTAAATTTGATGGCGTTGCCGGCCAGGTTGATGACGATTTGCCTGAGTTTACCCTCGTCGGTCACCACGTAACGCGGGACATCCGCGGCAATGGTCAGTTCCCAGTGCAGACCCTTGGCCACCGCAGGCGCCTTCAGCATGGCTTGGACATCAGCCAGCAAATCATGAAGGTCAAAGGTTTTCGGCACAAAGTCGATCCGTCCGGCCTCGATTTTCGACATTTCGAGGACATCGTTGATCATGGTCAGTAAGTTGCGGCCGCTTCGCTGAATAATCTCCAGATTCTCCCGGTCGCGGGGCGCCAGCGCCGCGTTGTTCAGCAAGATCTGGGTAAAACCCAGAATCGCGTTCATGGGTGTACGAATTTCGTGCGACATATTGGCCAGAAAGGCGCTCTTGGCGCGATTGGCAGCCTCTGCCCTTTCGGCTTTCTCGTGTTCCCGGGCGCGTTCTTCCAGCAACTGCGCCGCTCTGAGCAAAGCGTGGCCGACCTCCTCCGCCTCCTGGAAATCGAAGGCCGGTACCGAGATCGGTTCACCGCGACCCAGGGCCAACGCCGGTCCGACCAGCCCCCCAATCGATCGGGTGATGCGGTGCCCCATGGCCATCGCGAGGAAAACGCCCCCAAAGGATAGGAAAATCGCCCCGGCGATGGTCCAGCACAACCACTGCCGAAGGCCCGCCATCAGTTCCGCGGTCGGCATGCCGATCACCACCGCCCAACCCGAGACCGGCGCCCGACTGTAGGCCACGGTCGCCGGCACGCCCTCCAAGGTTGGCACATCCAGCCATCCCTCGCTGGACGTAGCCAGTCGGTCCTGGAGTTCCGGCCGGACCGGGCGCCCGGTATACCGTTCCGGGTCGCGGGTCCGCGCCGCCACGACGCCGGCACGGTCGACGATAACCCCCACCCAATTCGGCACAAGATGTTCGCTCAAAAGAATTTGCCCCAACCGATCGGCGGGAAAGGTCATGGATAAATCGTAAATCACCTTTTCATTCTGCAAGACCGGTATATCAAGGCTAACCAGCAGGCGCTTGGTCACCGCACCGTGGAACAAATTACTGATAAAGGGCGAACCCGTGGCAAAGACTTGCGTCACCGCCGCCGGAATATTGCGATGGGGTAAAGCTTCACCAAAAGCCCGGTAGGTATTGACCACCTGCTGGCCATCGGCACCGGCCAGAATGATGTCCGCTGCCGGATAGCCGCGAAGAACGACGCGAGCCTGAGCGTGAAAGGCCGCCATATCACCCGTGATCATGTGGGGCGACGTCCCCAGGACCTGCAAAGCCGTTTCAATATTCGCCAGTTGCTGGTCGACGGTGAGGGCCAACGCCCGCGCCGTATCCAGCATATGCTGTTCAATTTGCGTCTGCTTGTCCTGATAGGCGTGGTAAACGAGGATCCCTCCGACGCACCAAGCCGGCGCCACACAAGCGAACACTAGCCACGCCAGCCGGTCCCTCAGCGTCAGGTGGCGATGTCGACGGAACCTTGCAAACAGCGCCTTCATTGTTCCTCGGGCTCTGCCCTTTCTCAGCCGGCCAGTTCGCGCGCCCGGACGGTGGCGGCCGCCACCGCACGATCGAACAAGGGTTGCAACCCGTTGTCCGCCATCAGAACGTCCAGCGCCGCCTGGGTCGTGCCACCCGGACTGGTTACATTCTTGCGCAATTGAGCCGCCGGTTCGATGGAGCGATAGGTCAGTTCACCCGCTCCAGAGATGGTCGCTCGGGCCAGGCGCATGGCCAGGTCTTCGGGCAACCCGGCCGCAATCCCGGCCCGGGCCAGAACCTCGATCAGCAAAAAGACATAGGCCGGCCCGCTGCCCGAAACCGCCGTCACCGGATCCAGCAAGGCCTCGTCGTCGATCCAGGCGACGTCGCCAACCCCCCGCAACAGCATTTCGCACCGGTTGCGCTGCGCCTCGGTGACGGCCTGGTTGGCGCAGGCCACGGTGACTCCGCGCCCCACCGCCGCGGGCAAATTCGGCATCGCCCGCACCACCGCCGCCGCCGACGCCAACTGCGCCTCGAACCAGGCGATGGGCTTCCCCGCAGCGATTGACAGAAAAACCGTGTCCGGCCCGACAAAACGGCGATAGTCGGGCACCACGTTCCCCAGGACCTGGGGTTTAACCGCAAACACCACAACGTTAGGTAGCAGTCGCGACGGCAAGGCATCGGCACCGGCACAGTGCAGGACCCGTTCGTGACCCGAGGCAACACCGAGTGTCCCCGGTTCCACCACCACCACCCGCGCGGCAGCATTGGTGGCTAGCCAGCCTTCCAGCAACGCACCGCCCATTTTGCCGCAACCGGCCAACAACAAAGTCAAGGTCACCGGATCATGCCTCGCCAACCGTATCAAGCAGGGCCGCGGACACCGCCTCGGCTGGAGTCTTACCGCCCCAGATCACAAACTGAAACGCCGGGTAGAACCGCTCGCACTCTGAAAGGGCAATCTCGACCAGATCCTCGAGCTGCTCCACGCTCGCCCCATGAGCGCCTCGCAACAAGGTGGTCTGACGAAACATCGGCGTATGCTCTTCACTACACACGTCAAAATGGCCGAGCCACATCCGCGTGTTGACTTCCGACAACAACTCATGAATCGCTGTCTTGCGATGGGTCTGAACCTTCATGTCAAACTGACACGAAAACTGCATGGCGCTGAGATCGGCCTGCCAGACAAAATACAGACGGTAGTCGCACCAACGACCACCAATCTCTACCACCATTTCATCGTCGCTGGCGCGGTCGAAGGGCCATTCGTTGGCGGTGACGATCTCCTCGACAATGTCGAGGGGATTGTGAGTCGCACTGGCGGTTTCAAGAGCCGCTATCGACATGCGCATCCTCCTCATGTCCAGCACCGGAGGGCGTGCGTCCGGCAAGGTCTCGAAACAGAGACGATCAATTCCAAGATCGACGTCTTGTGCCCTCTGCCCATTGGACTGGGGACCGGCCGACGGTGCCAGAAGGTCCCCAGGGGCGCAACAGGATTTGACAGGTTGTCACGCAACCTTCTCAAGCTCCACCATGCCGGAACTGCGGTCTCAGCCCTCGGATCCCTTCACTTGGGCCGCCAGCGCCGCAATCTGTGCCTCCAGCACCACCACGCGCTCGGCAAGCGTCTCCTGTTCGGCGCGGGCCGTGACGGCGATCTCCTTCACCGCCTCGAAGTCCTCGCGACTGACCACGTCCATCTGGCTGAGAATGCGCTCGAACTGTTGGCGCAACTGCGCCTCGACCTCGCCCCGCAGCCCGGACAGCGCACCCAACGCACCACCGGCCACCCGGGCCAAATCATCCAGCAGCTTGTTTTCCACCTGCATCGGCGTCGAATCCTTCCCGTGATGGCGGGATTATGACCCTGGCATCCCGCCGTTGCAACACCCACGTCGGCCCCACCGCGGCGAAAAGCGCGGCGGCGGTGGCCTGACCCCGAGGATGGGCAGGGTCAACAGCTTGGGTTCCGTGTCGCGGGGGTTACCGTTGCCTGGCGCCAGGGGATTTTCCGGGGAATGTGCTTTCCAATATTTTCCTTCGACCGGAGCCGTTCCTTAAATATCGACACCGCCGCCCAACCTACCCTATCAGGAAAAGAGTGAGTCAATAACGCGCCAATCTTGTCAAAGACGTCGGAATTCCAGCCCCCCGACTCCCGGCCATGACCGGCGGCGGCTCTCACCCACCACACCGCCCGTCGGCCTGCCCGTCCCGGCGCGGGTGTGCCGCCGATCCCGCGAGAACCTGTTCCGTTTGCCGCTTGGGCCTGGATCGGGAGGCCCATATATTACCCTGGTACCGGTATGACCCTGGTACTGGCCTCGTGCCAAGGCTTCCACGGGAAGGAGGCGAGACGATGACCGCGTTACCGACCGATATTGCCGCTTGCGCCTTCGATGCGTACGGGACCCTGATCGATTTTAACGCCGCAGCCCGCCGCGCGCCCAATCTGCCCGGCACCCAGGCCGACGCCCTTGCCACGCTGTGGCGGTCACGCCAGCTTGAATACACCTGGCTACGAACCTTGATCGGTCGCTATGCCGATTTCTGGCACCTGACCGGCGAGGCCCTCGACGAGGCCATGGCCGAACTCGGCATCAGCAATCCCGCGCTCCGAGCCCACCTGATGGAACTGATGCTCCAACCCGGAGCGTTCCCGGACGCCGTCGAAGCCGTGGCCGCGGCGCGACGGTCGGGTTTGCGAACGGCCGTGCTGTCCAACGCCAACGCGGCCATGCTGGCCTCGGCTATCGATGGCGCCGGGTTGCGCCCTCATGTCGATGTCCTGCTGTCGGCGGACACGGTCGGGCTCTACAAACCCCACCCGGCGGTTTACCGGGCGCTATGCGACCGGCTGGACCTGGAACCGCCGCGCATCCTGTTCGTGTCCGGCAATGATTGGGATGTCGCCGGCGCCATCTGTTTCGGTCTGCGGGGCGTCTGGGTCAATCGGAACCGCCGGCGCCCCAGTCGGCTGGCGGCCATGGCCATGACCGAGCTGCCCAGCCTCACCGATCTGTCAACCCTGCTCGGGTCCCGGTCCTGAACCGACGGGAGCCACAGTCCCCGCGTGAATTTCCAGAGTGCTGCCGGGACCGCAGGCCCGAACCAGAGCCAACAGATCCGGCAAGGCGAACGCCACGCAGCCTTCGGTCGGACCGCCATCCGGACGGGCCACATGCATGAAAATGGCACTGCCTCGCCCGGGGATCACCGGATCATCATTATGACCAAGCACCACCACCAGATCATACAAGCCGTCATCACGCCACAGCCGTTCATGACCGGCGGCACAGGGGAGCCGGATCGGCCGGTTATAGCGCAAATCGGCGGGGTCATCGCACCACCCATCGTCGGAAGCAAGCTCCCCCACCGGCAAGCCGGTGACCGGCGGCGGCAGACGATCGGGGCGGTATAGCACGCGGCGCATCGGCCAGCGTCCGGCCGGCGTGGCTCCGTCGCCTTCGCGCTTGTCGACTCGAACCCCGCTACGGCCAAGCACCCCCCTCATGGCGCCGCCCGGCCCCCTGACACAACCGTCGGAGGTGACAACCACCACAACGGGCAACGGCCCCGCCGTCACCGCGCCTCGCGCCCGGGCGCCAGCGGCTGACAATACAGGTGAGACTGGCTGACAACCGCGCAGAGCTTTTCAGCGGCGTCCCGATCGTCGAAGGGGCCGGCCAGCAAGCGTACGAAGGTCCCTTTGCCCTTCAGGACCACCGAGACCTTGCTGGGAGTCAGGGTTCCCAGCACCGCCGGCAACACATGCCGCAACTCGGTCCAGCCCCGTTCGGCACCGCCGGCACTGCGGTAAGACGCTAAATGAACGTGCCAACGCGCCCCTTCGGCCTGGGGCAGCGCCTGAACCGCGGCGTCGGGACCACCCGGCGATGCGCCCCGGGTGTCCGGCGGCGGCGCAGGAGGAAGCGACGCCATGGCCATGGTCGAGGTTGGCGTCGAGGTTGGCGTCGAGGTGAGCGTCGGGACGGGCGCCGGTGTCGCCTGAACCACCGTGGGTGGCGGCCGGATCATCACCGGAGCCGTTGATCGAACCGGGGTTGGAGTTGGGACCGGGGGCACTGCCAGGGCCGGGGCCGGGACCGGGGGCACCGTCCCGATGTCGATTGGCCCTCCCGAACGGGTCTGCACCTGGACACTGGGACTGGGGGCCGTGCCGACGCCTGGGGGCACATCCGAGGGGACCGGGGTCCCAAGGATACTGAGGGCGGCCCCCACAAACCGGAAGCTCATGGTCCTATCCTCCTCATCCCTCGTCACTGAACCGCAAGGCCTGAAGGCCACCCGAAAGCTGATCGGCGTTCGAGCGGGTTCCCTGATTAAATATGCCCCAGGTAATAACCCCCTCTTTAAGGTGCCGATATAGCTCGTTTTGCTGCTGCCAAGTGCTGGAAATCATGCGGGTAATGGTTTGATGCACGCGTACCGACAGCGTTCCGAAATAAGGCTCGCAAGGAGCAATTTGCATCAGTAAGCTGCCGATCAATTGTTGTTCAACGGGAGTGGCCTTGCTCCTGTCGAGCAGACTCGCAGGATAGGGATCGTCTTTGCCGGTCTCCGGCGCCCTGGCGCGCAACGGCGCGAACGCCGGCATGGCCTCGGTGCGCGTCACGCATTCGGAGGCCCGACGCAATTCAGCGACGATCCGCTGATACTCCTCGGCCCGGACTTGAGCCGGGTTGTCGGCCTGGGCCTGGGGTGAGACGCCCCCCCCCGATGACGACCCCGTGCCATTGGCACAACCACCAAGCGCCCCCATCGCCACGGCCACAGCCAGAAGCGCAACACCAAACGGGTGGCGACACCAGGAGAGTTGGAAACGATTCTGAATCAAGGCCATCTCAGATCTACCGTCGTGCTGGTGGCTGGCGTCGCACAACGCGACCGACGCCATGACGCGCCGCCCCACTTTACCACTCCCAATCGCACACGCAAAGCCTGAACCCACGCCCCCGCAACGCGCCATGCCGCCGATGTCGGGGCGCCGGGCCGCGCAGAGGCGCTACCCTTGCCGCCTTGACCCCATCCCCACGATCAATGCAAACCCAGCCATGCGACGGCCGCCGTCAGCGCGACAATGGCCGTCCACAACGGCCACAGGGCGGCATGGCGGCGATCGTGGGCGCGGGCCAGCGCGGCGATGGTTTCAGAGTCCAGTCGCAAGCCCTTTTCCAGCATCTCGGCCGTCCGCTGTGTGCCGCGGATGACATCGGGAAGCTGGCGCAAGGCGTGAATCACCCCTTCAACTTCATTGAGCACCCGAGCTTCCGGTCCCCGATGCTCGCGCATCCAGGCCTCGATCAGGGGCCGGGCCATTTCCCACATATTCATGTTGGGATTAAGCGCACGTCCGACACCCTCGGCGGTCAGCATGCTTTTCTGGAGCAACAGCAGTTGGGGTTGCGTCTCCATCTCGAACTGCTCGGTCACAGCGAAAAGCTGGGCCAACAGCCGGCCCACGGAAATCTCGTTCAGAGGCTTGTTGAGCAACGGTTCGCCGATGGAGCGGGCCGCCTGGGTGAACATTTCGATGGACTGGTTGGCCGGCACATAGCCGGCCTCGAAATGAACCGCCGCCACCCGCCGGTAATCGCCGGTCAAAAAACCCAAGAGCATGTCCGCCAGATAGTAGCGGGTCGCGCGATCCAACCGGCCCATGATGCCGAAATCCACCACCGTCACCCCGCCACTGTCGTTGACGAACAGGTTTCCAGGGTGAAGATCGGCGTGAAAATAACCGTCGCGGAACACTTGATTGAAGAATGCCGCCGAGGCAATCGCCATAACCCGGTTCAGGTCGTGCCCGGCCTGCCGCAGCTTTTCGGCCTCGTCCACCTTGATGCCGCGGATCCGTTCCAACGTCAGCACATGCTGGGCCGTCCGGTCCCAGTCCACATGGGGCACCTTGAACCAGGGATCATCCTTGAAGTTGCCCGCCAGCTCCGAAGCGGCCGCGGCCTCCATCCGCAGATCCATCTCGATGTGGGTGGTGCGTTCGAACATCTCCACCACCTCCAGCGGGCGGAGCCGGCGCAAGCGCGGCTGGGCGCGCAACGCCAGTTCGGTCAGCCAATACAGGAGGTCGATATCCCGCCGGAAGGAATGCTCGATGCCGGGGCGCAATACCTTGACCGCAACCTCCGCCCCCTCAATGGTCACAGCGAAATGGACCTGGGCAATGGAAGCCGCGGCGATAGCGTCCCGATTGAAGCTGGAAAAAAGCTGGTCGAGCGGCCGCCCCAACTGGTTTTCGATGATCGCGACGGCGTACTCCCCGGGAAACGGCGGCAGCCGATCCTGAAGATTGGCCAGATCGGCCGCAATCTCCTCCCCCACCAGATCAGAGCGCGTCGACAACGCCTGCCCCAACTTGATGAAGGTCGGCCCCAAAGCCGACAGGGCCGCCGCCAGCCGTTCACCAGGGCGGCCGGGAACGTTCCGTCTGGAAATGAGCCGCCCGATCAGCGCCAGCCCAGGTTGGGTGTCGCGCAGTTCGTGCAGAAACAGGGCGTCATGCCGGGCCAGCGTCCGGATGATGACAAACAGCCGGGTCAGGTTGCGCGCGATACGAATCATGGGGTCCCTGGAAAGGGCGATACCGGTGCCGACATCCCTGTCGGCACCGCCCGCCGGGGCGCCGTCACAGGCGCCAGCCGGAATGAATGGCGGCAATGCCGCCGGTCAGGTTTCGATAGCGCACCTGTCCGAATCCGGCCGCCGCAATCCGCCGGACCAAGCTGTCCTGATCGGGGAACTGGCGGATGCTTTCGACCAGATACCGGTAGGCCGGTTCATCGCCGGCCACCAGCCCGCCAAGTTTGGGCAACAGTGTGAAGGAATAGGCGTCATACACCTCGCGCAACAGCGGCACCACCACATGGCTGAATTCCAGGCAGAAGAAACGGCCGCCTGGTTTCAGCACGCGCCGGGCCTCGGCCAACGCGGCGTCGATACCCGAGACATTGCGCAAGCCGAAGGCGATGGTATAGGCGTCCACCGACCGCGCGGCAATGGGCAGGCGCTCGGCATCGGCCGTCACCCAATCGATGCCCGAAAGCTGACCCTGGTTGACCGCCCGGTCACGGCCGACTCGCAGCATCGATTCGTTGATGTCGCAGACATGGACGTGGCTGCCGCCCCGCTCGAGAAAACGGAACGCGATGTCGCCGGTGCCGCCGGCCACATCCAACAGCACCATGCCCGGCCCAGGCCGGATCAGGTCCATCAGGGCAGCCTTCCACAACCGGTGAACGCCCACCGACATCAGGTCGTTCATCAGGTCGTAGCGCCCGGAAACGCTATCGAACACGGCCCGCACCAACCCGGCCTTCTCGGCCGGGTCCACTGCGGTAAAGCCGAACCAGCGCGCCTCCGCCCCGGGCTCGGGGGACTTGGCGGGCACCTCGGCCCGATCGGTCGGGTCTGTCTTGTCGCTTTCGCTCATGGATCGCAGCATAGCGGTTTGCCCGCACCGGTGCCAGTTGCCTGATGCGGGCAACCGCACGAACCCCACCACCCGGGCAAAAAGCGCACACCCGCTCTCCCCCACCGCTCCGACCCCGTAGAGGGCGGGTGCTCGACATCCCCCGAAAACGGCTTGCGCCCCAGCCGCCGCTGCTTTATAGAATCCCCCCGAAGCTGGTCCCCTTCGTCTAGAGGCCTAGGACACCGCCCTCTCACGGCGGTAACAGGGGTTCGAATCCCCTAGGGGACGCCAATTCCGTTGACGACAGAAAACCGTCAACGAATTCAGCGGCCTAATCGGTACACGTTTTTGGCTTCCCCGTCGTGTCGTACACGCTTGTCGTACACACGAGTTAGTCGTTTTATGCTCACTGTATACATTCCATAGGCGCGGCGACCTGTCGCGCCGAGTGTCGTGCATCAGTGAGGATGGCGCGCGCCTCTTTCTTTGCCTGCACCTTGATGGCGTCGGCCGCATCGGCGGCCACCTTGGCATCGGCCATCGCGCGCTTGGCTTCTGCGATGGCGACCCTTGACTTCATCGCCGCCGCTTCGGCCATCGCCTCACGATTCGTGGCCGCCTGTACCGTCACGGAAGCCGCCTCCGCATGCCGAACGAGTTCGGCGGTGGTCCGCGCCGCCGCTTGCTCCGTCTGCCACGCAACACGGGTGAGCCGTCGTTTCTGTGGTCCCAGGCGAGCAAGGCCGCAGGGCAAACCAACGGCGTGCCAGTAGGAGTCTTGCCAGGCGCGCATCGCCTCTTTGTAAGCACGGTCGCCGACCGCGTTCGCGGCCTTGCCGTCCGTGCCACCTCCCTTGGCCACACGAACCGCAGCGTCCTTCGCCGTCCATCCTGGATGCAGGCGCTTCGCCCGCATCTCGGGGTCATCGGGGAGCACGATGGCATGAAGGTGAGGGTGGGCTTCGTCCGTGTGCATGACCACGGACGCGAGTTGCCCGCCGAACTGATTCCGCAGCCACGCGACGGTTCGAGCCTGCCAATCTTTCAGGAGGTCGGCTCCGTTCGCGTCGCCTTGCATCTGTTCCCAGGTCATCGGATACGAGGTAACCACCGTCGCAAGGGTGTGCTGGTCCTGTCGAATTTTCCGCGCCTTGCCCGCCGCCTCCGTCATCGCCGTGGCTGCCTTTGCGTCGTGAACCTCACGCGAGTCGGCCAACGGCGCCCCGTAAACCAACGTCGGCGCCATCGGCACGGCAACATGCTGGCAGGCATGGAGACAACGATAGGCCTCGTCAACGACGAAAGATGTTGACCGACCGTGCTTATCGGGTTCGCGTGAAAATGTTTCGAGATGAATGAACTGATAGCCCATATTAACCTCCCATGAACAGTATCACAGGATAAACCAGCAGGTTGCAAGAAAGTCGTAGTGACCGACTACCGCTATTACATAGCTGTCGGCCCTGCGGGGCGTCTCATGGGGCTTCGCCCCGCCGACGCCTCCCCTTATTTCACTCGCCGTGAGGGCGTTCCTCTGGGAACGTTGTTCCCAGTGGCGTACGTGAGCATGGTAGCAGGCAAGTCGTCAAGGTACGGCCCGCCCACGCTCGCAAGCTGCGCGCGGGTCCCCGAGGTCGACCTTGACGATAACGACGTGATGGCCGCTGTTCGCCTCCCGATGGTCGGCTTCCCACAAGCGCATTACAGGAACTTCAATCATTGGCAGTAGTCCCCAGGGCACCCAGGCAGCCCGTGGTCCGTCTCCGTAGATAACCCATAACAAGAGAGCAAAAATTAATAGCCGAAGGCCATCAAATTCTGGCGCAGACAGGATGTCGCGGACGATAATATCAGTATATTCTGGGGCGTCGGGCGCTCGCTTTTTCATCATGCGCACGTAAACCGCTAGAGGTTTCTTATATATAATAACAATATGATGCTCAGACAAAATTCTTACAAATATTTTTTCTTTTGAAAAGAGATAGGTGCGGGGCCGTGATTATGTAAAAGGCATATTCCACTAGCTCATCCATGGAAGTTAATGCTACAATGTCTATCATGGCATACTCCAACAAAATCTAACAAGTCATATATTATCACTAATCGATGAATCATACAACGCCATACCTGCAACAAGATTGGCTTGAGCGCTGTTTCAAAAAAACAATCGGAGCAAATCGCCAATGCGTGTCAAGTCATCGCGCCTTTGGAACACTCAACAGCGAGCCGCCAAAAAATTTTAATCTAAATGCTAACATTCAAATTCCAAAACCTTTCGCACGAAAACAGCTAATCACATTTTGAACCTCATTATCTCTCGAAAAACGATCGGCCGCCCTATTTGTAAGTGTAGACATCTTATCCCTCTGAGAGATAGATAGCTGCCCATTACATTCTAAAAATTTTATTGTCCCTCTAAGTAATGAAACGTATGGCTGGACGGCAATTCGAGACCACGACGCTTCAAGGTCAATGGCATCACACAAACAATTGAAGGCTTCATTGTAACTATAAGTTATCGAGTAACCTTCCACATCCATCTGTGTCATTAATACTTTGCCAAGAGTCGTCAGTGTATGTGGGTGCCTTTCGATTGATACGGCGTGACGAGCATATCTACAAGACATTTCAAGGTAATTTTTACGATCTTCAATGATTGTCAGTCTAAAATATTTCGCGAGATTAAGAAGAGCAACCTGCTCCCAATACCGTGAGTTCCATTGCCACGCTTTTTGAGCCTGCGAATAAAACTTTTCAGAATTATTCTTCAGTAAATTTGCGACGACATCGTCATAATTAAATAGGCGGCCTACCAATCGGGATTCAGGTGACCGTTGCATTATACTTCTTCTATTTACAAGCGACGAAATATGTTTCGAAAGCGAAACAAATATGTCTAGAAGCCTATCCTCGTCTTCTTCCGATGCTTTTTCCAACACAAGCTGAGCTAGAGTCGCATTTTCAGGGGCAACAAAATTCCTCTCTAAATCACAATATGCGAGCGGTAGTGGGTGATTGCCTCCAATTTGTAGTCTCAGGCCCGGCGGCCCTAAGGCTCCAATAAGAATTTCGTAGCGTAGCCCTCCCCGAAAGCAATGATACGCTAATGCTGTCATTATATATCGATTCTTGTCAATATCAGATGATGCGGCAATCACGTCTCTGACAATACGATCTAGCGGATTGAAGTCATTCGTAATCCGACAGCAAGCAATCGCGATAGGCTCGTGGCTTACGCTAGTAACGAATTTTGCTCTATGTCTTATGACGGAAGGATTTGATACGATGCCGTACTCAATATATTTATCAATCAGCCGTTCAATCTCAACACGCTGCAACTTAGTATCATGAATTATTCGGCAGTTGATACCAGATAATACTTGCCTGATGTAATCAAAGCGATAATTTCTCTCCGCTGCAACAATAACGACATCTTGTTTTTCGAGTCTATTAATCATATCTGCAACAGCAGTAACCCGATCCGCAAAGTTATCAACAACCAGTACAACTGGCCCATCAATTAAATCTATTGCGCTCGCAGTATAAGAAGAAAGGCGACTGATGGCTGAGCAGATTAATGTTCGGTATCCGCGCCTAGCCAATTCAAACGCAGTGCGCCTAAGAACAGTAGTTTTTCCACTTCCTGGGATTTCAGAAAGAAGTATAATACGATTGACGCTGTCGGTTCTACCTAGCACTTTCTCAGCGCTATCCAACAACTCAGTAACAATCGGCCGCGAAATATCCTTGCCTGTTGCAATGTCCATCCATGAAGGCACGTGCCCGTACATAAACCTTGATATATACTGAGCGCTTGGCGTGTCAGATGGCACTAATTCAAAATCAGCGCTAAACGCCAAGGCAACTGACTTTGAAAGAGATGCGTGCAATAGACTCTGCATTTCATGAGGAACTAACTCTAATGGCGTCGGCCTATGTGGCAAAATAGTTGCGCAATATTCAAAAAAATCGCGTGAATGGCCAACGAAATGCAAAAGATTATGCTTTGCGCACATACTGTGAGTGACTTCATCATCCACAGCCTCAACAATTATCGAAGGGCCTCGATCATCCCTCGAAGAAATATTAGTCCTGTGCGCGAGATAGAAATCAAGGTCGAACTCATCCAGTGACGTTCCAGATATAATGAAAGGTTCGCTTTGCAAAAATTGCGCAAGCACAGTCATCCAATGACTTATATTTCTTATCTGACTTATGTATTCGTTTCTTGAAAATACATACCCCTTGCTGGCCGACAACACGCACCCATGGAGGTGTACAATAGGAAGTTCGCATAGATTTTGAGCTTCCTGAAAGTCATCGCTATAATGAATTGAAATACACTGTTGGCGCGAGTTATTTATCGAATAGACTTTCTCTAGTATATTGTCGACGTTCCATGTAAATATCCGCCGCCAGATAAATGATGATATTAATTCAGCAGTACGCCCTGGCGTGCCGCACTGGAATCGCTTTGTTACATATTCATCTATTTCTTTGTCAGTTAGTAGAGAATATACACGCTGGAGCGTATGTGAATTACTTATCGACTTAAGTTTGCATAGCTCATCCCTAAAGGCGTTGCCACTCGGAAAAAGGCCAAAGTCATTGGTTGAATCCATGCTTGCGCCAGCGCCGAGTAACAGATTGTACTGTCCAGACCGTAGGGCAGATAGAAACGCGGCTTTCTGCTGGGCGGTAATGTTTTTGAATGCCATTTTGATGCCATCCCCAACCGCGAGTGCGCGACGCATCGTAATCTTAGCTCGAAAAAAAACAAGAGAAAACAGGTCAATTAGAACGACCTAAAACAGGTCGTTCTAAACGCGCCTCTCGTTATAGGTTGACCGTTGACACAAACTCAAAGGACGTGTACGATACGCCTGACTGACACGATGAACGCATCAAGAGCTTGTGCCCCGTAAGTCGTTGATACCCAATGGGTAGAGAACGAATTGGCACCCCCCCCCTAGGGGATGCCACGTTTTTTCGAATGCCCACGAATTTCTGGTCCACTTTCGGTCCAATCGCCTCCGAGACAGGGGGGCACGGACCAACGGCCAAGAGCACATCGAACGACAACGCGACAGACCCCGCCACGGGCGGGCCGTTGACTGCGGGAGTCGTCTACCGCGGCGCGGCGCAATACCGGGCGCGAACGCTGGACGACGGCAAACGGGTGGGAAAGGCCTTCGCGACGGCGAAGGATGTCGCGGCGTGGCTTCGACAAAGAAATCGTGGTTGCCGCCCGCGTGTCGGGCCTGTGGACGGCGCAGCGCGCCAACTCCGGGCACGCCTCACCACCCCTGTCCGGATGTCGGAAAGGGTGGTGAGGCCATATCAGCTGCGTAGCCCGGGGGCTTCCTGCCCGGTCCGCGCCACGTATTCCGTATAGCCGCCACCATACTGATGGAGGCCTTCCGGCGTCAGTTCCAACACGCGGTTGGACAGTGTCGCCAGAAAATGTCGGTCGTGTGAAACGAACAGCATGGTGCCTTCGTAGGTGGCCAGTGCCTTGATCAACATTTGCTTGGTGTCGAGATCAAGGTGATTGGTCGGTTCGTCGAGCACCAGGAAATTCGGCGGATTGAACAGCATGAGCGCCATCACGAGCCGGGCCTTTTCCCCACCCGACAGGACGCGGCATTTCTTTTCCACATCATCGCCGGAGAACCCGAAACAGCCGGCCAGCGCCTTGAGCACGCCCACGCCCGCCTGCGGGAACGCCCCTTCCAGGGACTCGAACACGGTGGCATCGCCGTCAAGCAGTTCCATCGCGTGCTGAGAGAAATATCCCATCCTGACGCTGCCGCCGACCGTGACCGTCCCCGTATCCGGTTCAGTGACCCCCGCCACCAGCTTCAACAGCGTCGACTTGCCCGCGCCATTGACACCCATGACGCACCAGCGCTCCTTCCGGCGGATCATGAAGTCCAGTCCCTGGTAGACGGTCCGGCTGCCGTAGCCTTTGTGGACATTTCTCAGGACCACCACATCCTCGCCCGAGCGCGGGGCCGACGGGAAGTCGAACGACACCACGTGACGGCGCCTCGGCGGCTCGATGCGCTCGATCTTGTCCAGCTTCTTCACCCGGCTTTGCACTTGGCTGGCGTGCGAGGCGCGGGCCTTGAAGCGCTCGATGAACTTCAGCTCCTTGGCCAGCATGGCTTGCTGCCGTTCGAATTGCGCTTGCTGCTGCTTCTCGTTCACGGCCCGCTGCCGCTCGTAGAAGGCGTAATCGCCGGAATAGCTGGTCAGCGATCCGCCGTCGATCTCGATGATCTTCGAGACAACCCGGTTCAGGAACTCGCGGTCATGCGAGGTCATCAACAGAGCGCCTTCATAGCCTTGCAGAAATTGCTCCAGCCAGATCAGGCTCTCGAGGTCCAGATGGTTGCTCGGTTCGTCGAGAAGCATGGCGTCGGGCCGCATGAGCAGGATGCGGGCGAGCGCGACGCGCATCTTCCAGCCGCCCGATAGCGTCCCCACGTCCATTTCCATCATGTCCTGGCTGAAGCTGAGCCCGGCGAGGACTTCCCGCGCTCGCCCCTCCAGTTCGTAGCCGCCCAACTCTTCGAACCGCGCCTGCACCTCGCCGTAGCGCTCGACGATCGCATCCATCTCGTCGGCTCGGTCGGGATCGCACATGGCCGCTTCGAGTTCCGCCAATTCCGCCGCCACGGTGCTGATCGGCCCGGCCCCATCCATCACTTCCGCGACCGCGCGGCGGCCGGACATTTCACCGACATCCTGATTGAAATAGCCGATCGAGACGTGTTTCTCGATCGTCACCTGCCCCTCATCCGGCAACTCCTCTCCCGTGATCATCCGGAACAGCGTCGTCTTGCCGGCGCCGTTGGGGCCGACGAGGCCGATTTTCTCGCCCCTGTTCAGCGCTGCGGAAGCCTCGAAGAAGAGGATGCGGTGACTGTTGTGCTTGCTGACGGTTTCCAGACGAATCATGTGTGGTTGGGTCCCTGTGGCGTGGTCGGCCCCTTATGCCATAGAATGCGCGATACGATAGAGTCCCGGTCGACAGGGCGAACCGGGAAAGCGGGTCCGATTACGATGGCCGCCCCGCTCGCCGAGTGCGACGAAGAGTGGATGTCGGGCGAGGCCTACCTTGACCTGAAGGGGTGACCACACTATCGGGGAAGCAAGCCGCCTGATAAAAATTACAGAAAAAAATTGCGCGGCCAGCGTCAGGGCGGGGTTTGCCTGCCTCTCCAGCATCATGGTTGTCGGCGCCGACTTCTCCTTCAACTTGTATGTATTGTCAGTATAGCTCTATTAGCAATATAGTTCATTTATAATACCTCCTGTACGGGATTTTTCTTCTCATGGGCTGCGATCCGAAAATTGGGGGCGTCGCCACCGCCCTGTCGCGATCCGATTTTCCAGGAAAATTTGCTTGTACCATTTTCAACGGAAAGGGTAGTGTTCACACCAAGGACTTCGTCTCAAGTTCTTGGTAATTCGCTCTGAGAGCAACGAAGCTTGCGCTTGAGAGATGACATACACCCGTTCGCGGTTCTTGACAAAATCCAGAGACTCACTTCAACTTCGTGATAAAGGGGTATTGCCGTGGTAGACCTCGCGAAAATTGGCGCAACACTTTTAGGAGCTGGAAAAGGCGCGCTGGAGGCGGTGGCTCAACAGACTCTCAAATTCTATAAAGATAAAGTTGAAATCAGAGCCCAGAGTAACGCAAATTTTTTGTCCACCAAGGACGAAGCGGAACTTCTGGAAGTGGCCGTTGGCGCCGAATTCCGTTTGACGAGGCCGGTGGCGCAAGCCGCGATCACTGAAGTCTGCCATGAAAAGGGAATTACCCGCGAAAATATCGTTAGAGAGAAAGCGTTGCTGGACATTCGGGACATCACCGAACAAGGTGCGTTCGTTGATCCTGATCAGTATCAAAAATTGGTCGGAAAAATAGAGGCCAAATACGACCTGTCGGCGCAACACGCAAAAGAAATTTGTGACTCGGTGATGACGCAGAACCACATTAAGCTGGCCGACGGCCGGGAAGACGGCGCCGATGACGATGACGATGAGGGGGCCGAGGCCTCTGGCGACGATGACGGGGCGGACGGGGCGGACGAGGAGGAGGAGGAGGACGAGGACGAGGACGAGGAGGAGGACGAGGAGGAGGACGGCGAAGGCAGCTCCGGCGATGGAGGAGAATCCGACGAGGCTGGCGAGGACGAGGCCGCCGAGGTGCCTTTCGTCAATCTTGCGAATTTGGAAGCGTACCTGGACGAGCTTGACGACGCGGCGGTTGTGGCGATCTGCGAATATCTTGAAATCGACACTTCCGGTGATGCCGATTCATTGAAATCTGCCATCCTCGCTTATGGCGGCGAAACCGATGACGATGAGGCGGCAAGAGCTGCACTTTCCGAAGCGATCGACGCAGACATTGATCGCAGCGATCGGCAATGGCTTAAGGTCGTGTGCAATAATTTCGATTTAAGCAGCTCCGGGACTACTGATGCCCTTAAATCACGCCTCTATTACTTTATTTTTGATGGAGAGGCGGTCTCTGAAGATCAGGAATAAAACTGCGCAGACGATCGGGCTGTTGGGCGCGGCTCGTTAGCCAAACCTCAACTCGGCGAGGGTGATCATCGGCTCGACAGCATATTCTCATATTTAACATGAATTTGGCTGTCCTAAGGGCTGGGCATCCTGAAGTTTACACAGCCTGGTGTTGCGACCGAGGCGTCTCATAACCGGTCATCGTCCCTCGGTCGCAACACAACACCAGCGTCTATGCCGAAGGATGGCCGTGCCATGGAGTTGAGCCAGGCCTGCTTCATCCGCCGTCTGCTCATCCAGCAAACCGCAGGAGTTGACTCCCGATCGAGCGGGGACATCTTTCGCCCAAACACAGGAGAACCCAATGGGATCGATCCAATACGATGATCTGCCGATGAACTGGGTGGGTGATTGGGCCGGGCGCCGCGCGGCCTTGACGCCCAATCGAACCGCTCTCTATGATTCGTTCACCACGAAATCCTACACCTTCCGGCACATGAACGAACGGGCCTGCCGGGTCGGCGTTTACTTGTCGAGCGTTCTCGGTCTTGGAAAAGGGGATGTGTTGACCCTGATTTGCCGGAACCGGATTGAGTCGATCGATATTTATTTGGCTTGCGGTAAACTTGGCATTATTCTGGCGCCGTTAAGTCAACGCCTGAAAATGCCTGAACTGAATGATCTGCTGACGCGTCTCAAGCCTCGAGCATTGTTCTATGAAAATCAGTTTGCCGAATTAATATCCACGCTTTCGGTACCGGCGACGGTTCAATTTCAGATCAATATCGATGATGACAAGAATTACTTCGACAATATAATTCTAAAAACGGAACCGCGGGAGGTCAATGTCCCGCTGGCCCTAAACGATGTCTGCCTGTACGTCCACACCGGCGGAACAACGGCGGTTCCGAAGATCTGTATCATCTCTCACCGGCAGATGGTGTGGAATTCCGTGGACCTGGTTGTCACCGGCGTGGTTGGCACCTGCAACAATGTCTTGATTACGTTCCCATTTTTTCACATCGGGGGATGGAACACCTTCACACCGCTGTTCCACGCGGGCATCACCAGCGTTTTGTTGCGGGAGTTCAATGCCGGCCTGATTCTTGATTTGATCCACGCTCGGCGCGTGGAAAACTTTGGCGCGGTCGAAGCGATGCTACAGTTCCTGATTGCCCATCCGAAGTTTGCCCAAACCGACTTCTCGAACATCAAAGCCATCACCACCGCCGCCGCCCCGTGCTCCCAATCGGTGATGCAAAAATTCATGGATAAGGGCATTCCGATCAGCCAGACGTATGGCATGACCGAGGCCGGTCCTTCGAATTTCGCCTATCTTGCGCGCACCGCGTCATTGGACGAACTGTTGACCAATGCCGCCAGTATCGGAACCTCGATGTTTCATTGCGACGCCAAGATTATCAATCAAGATACCGGTGTGGAGGTGACGCCCGGCGAGATCGGGGTCCTGTGCCTGAGAAGTCCGCATACCTTCGACGGTTACCTCAATGATTCGGCGCGGACCGAGAAAATACTGAACCCGGACGGCTGGATTTATACCGGGGATCTGGCAATTCAGGACCAGGATGGACTGATCTCGATCAAAGGGCGGGCGGACAACATGTTCATCTCGGGCGGGGAAAACATCTCTCCCGAGGAAATTGAGCAGGCCTTAATGAAACACCCGGCCATTGCGGGAGCAATCTGTGCCGGCCATCCCGATAAGAGATGGGGGCAGGTTCCAGTCGCGTTGGTGGTTTTAAACGCCGGACAAATTGCCTTGGAAGAGGAACTTAAGGCGTTTTGCCGAAAAAATCTCGCCGACTACAAGGTGCCCAAGCAGATTCGGATCGTCAACGAACTGCCCCTGACCGGTGCCGGCAAGCTGAACCGGGTTGCGGTCACGGCGGTCTTTTCCTGAACGGTGGGTGCTGGGTCGATACGCCCCCTGGTGGTTGGTGGTCATCATCGGTAAGACCCGCGCTCTGGTCACCGCCATCGCTACCGGGCCGGGCTCGCACTGTAACGATCGCTATCTGGCATTCTCTTAATAAGAATAAGAAGGAATAACCTTCGGAACCGCATTCAGCCGGCGGTCCGTCGTCACCTCATTTTCGCTGGACATTTGATGTGATTAGCGTATAGATGATCAGACAGTAGCGTTTTGTTTCTAAAGGCCTGGCCTGCCACCCCTATTCATATCGTGATGGGGTGACGTCTGCACAAAACCGTCACGCTGAATGTTCGATCGCAACAATCATGCCGTCAATTAACCTATTTAACCAAATGGTTATTGAAGCAAACGAACACGATACATCTCGCCTTGACCACCCATGACCGTCGTCGTCCTCATGGGCGGAACCAGGCGGGCTGGGCTCATCATCGTTACCCATCGTCCGGCACTCTTTTTAGAGTATTCTTTCAAATTTTGAATTTTTACTGAACACCACGACCAATATCGTAACCTACGGTGGAGATATCGATGCTGACAAGGTTCGTTTTAGGGATCGCCCTGCTCGTCGCTATGGGGGGGGCACCTGACGCCCGCGCCGCCACCGCCCAGGAGGCCCAGGCACTATCCGAGCGGGCCGCCGCCCACCTCAAGGAGGTTGGTCCCGACAAGGCGTTTTCGGATTTCACCAGTGGCGCCAACGACTTCAAAAATGGCGAGCTCTACGTTTTCTGCTACACCCCCCAGGGTCTCAATCTGGCGCATGGTGGCAACCCCGCCTTTGTCGGTAAGAATCTGTTGGAAATCAAAGATCCCGATGGCGCGCGCCCCAATGCCCTGATTATCCAAAAAGGAATGACCGAGGGTCGGGGGTGGGTGGACTTTAAGTGGGTTAATCCTGTTTCGAAAAAAATTGAGCCCAAAAGCGCGTACGTGATCAAGACAGATAATGCCATTTGCGGCGTCGGCTATTATCACTAATGCTGTTGAACCAGGAAGCTGCCCGGCGACCTCGGCCGACAGCTTCCGCTTCCAAAGGCACTACGAATGACCAAGTTTGGCGATATTCCCATTTCGGTCAAGATTCTCCTCACACCGTTCATTATTATTATCGCGCTTTTTGGGTTAACCGTTTATGTCGTAAATTTACTTAATTCGCAACAACAGCAAGTTATTTACCTCGATGGTCAAGTTTCTTCGGCGCTCGAACAAACGCTCATTTTGGCTCATGATGCGACCAAGGTCGAAGCCAATCTCTATCGCATGACCTCGGCCGCCGCCAACGAAAGCGACGCGTCAAGGCTGGCAGCACTGGGCAGTCGCCTGACCGATACTCTCGACCGATTGACCGCCAGCGAAGCAAAATTTCAACTGGGTCTGCTGCCTGCACGCGCCAAAGACCTGGATCAGCTATTCACCGCCTGGAAAAAGCAGGCCGACGACGTCATTGATATGACCCGAACGGATGCCGCCTACGGGGTCATGCTGATGGGTCAGACGGAGGATGCCTATCAGAAACTGGCCGACAACCTTGGGACGATACGAACCGAGGCTGAAGACAATCGACATCACATTGCAAACGGCATGCTCTCGGCCATGGCGCAGTCAAAGGCTGTATTCGTTGCCATCGCTATCGCTGCAACATTGGTCGTAATCCTGATGTCGTTATCGATCGGTTGGGCGATTGCCAACCCGGTCCGAGAGTTGTCCGGGACTATGTTGGAACTGGCAGCCGGCAACAATGACGTCCCGGTCAGGCACAGCCACCGCAAGGATGAAGTCGGCGCCATGGCTGGGGCCGTCGAAATCTTTCGCTTGCATGCCATCGATAATGGCCGACTTCACAAGCAAACCCTGGAAGACTCGGAGGCGCGGGCGCACCGCGCCGACGTCTTGCAAAAGCGAACCGACGTCTTCAACGCACAAGTAACCACCAGCTTGCAGACGGTTGCCGTGGCGACCCAGGGGCTCCAAAGGACCGCCGACGACATGCTGATGATCGCCGGTGAAGCCAGCGTCCGGTTGTCGGCGTCGGCCCTCCGCTCCGAGAGCGTTTCCGCGACTGTTTTAGGTGTCGCTGAAGCGGCCGAACACCTTTCAGCAAGTTTCCGGAATATGGAGGCGATGGTGACGACGACCACGGGTGCTTTTCAGTTGGCGGTGACCGAAAGTGACAAGATCGTCAGCACCATCGAATTTCTGGGCGGTGCCGCCGACCGTATTGGCGGTGTCGCGCACCTGATTCAAGAGATTGCGCAACAAACCAATATGCTGGCCTTGAATGCGACCATCGAGGCGGTCCGGGCGGGCGATGCCGGTCGAGGCTTCGCTGTCGTTGCGGCCGAGGTGAAGGCTCTGTCGAACCAAACCACCCGAGCCACCGAGGAGATTTCCCTTCGGATCGCCGAGATTCAGCGCTCAGCCCGGGAGGCCGCAACGTCGGTCGGGTCCGTCGCCGCCGCAATCCACCGCGCTCAAGACGGCGAGGGAGCCATTGCCGCTGCGGTTCAGGAGCAAAGCCGGTCGACGGTTCGTATCCAAACCGACGTGAGCGAAGCCGCCGCGGCTGTCCGTGACGTTTCAGCCGACATCGCCACAGTCGCATCAATCGCTGATCGGGTTAAAGTCGTCGCGCACGGCGTGCGGGATGCCACAGCCCACCTGGATCAAGAGAGCAGGGACCTCAAGGCTGGTGTTCAAATCTTTCTCAAGGAGGTCGGTCAAATTTGACCGACCATGCCTCTCGGGTTAATACCAGTTCCCGATGAGCCCAACTCGTCGGGAACTGGTATCGGCGGCGACTGCCGCCGCGCCGCTCGTGCGGCGTCCCGCTGATAGGGTCCTATCAGCGGGAACTGGTATAACGCATCCCGCCACCGTCCGAGGACAGTGCCTCTGGTGCGGTGCGGCCAAAGGCCAGGGCTTCGTCGCACCGTCCGTCGGAGGCCAGAGGGGGTTGGACCTGCGCCAAACCGGTTCCGTATGGTTGGCCCTGCCGACTGCCGGACGCCACCCGGGCGCTCGCTCAGTGCAGCGTCTTGAGGTACGCGATCACATCCGCTCGAGCCTGGATATCGTCCACGCGCCCACCCATCGTCGTACCGGGAACGATAGTGTCGGCGGCTCTAATAAACCGATCCAACGCCCCGTCGGTCCAGACCAGCCCCGACTGGATCAGTGCCGCCGAGTAGGGAAAGGTGGTGTTCGAGCCCGCCGGCTTGCCCAATACCGCAAATAAACTGGGGCCGTTTTGATTGACATTGGGCTCCACGGTATGACAGCCGGCACACTGATCTTCAAAAACGACTTTTCCATGGGCCGCATCTTGGGCGCTGGCGCCGCTCTGGACCATCATGAGGGCAATACATGATACTATTTTGGCGCAAAGACCTCGATATTCACGCATTTTCCAAGACTCCGCGTTCACCCACAACAATCATGGTGATAGTGATAGTGATGCCATATCGACACCGGCGGGATGCGCCGTATTCGTCTCGAATTAATGCAATGTCTTAATATAGGCGACAACATCCGCCCGCGCCTTAGCGTCGTCCAGCTTCCCACCCATGGTTGATCCGGGAATCATGGCCTTGGCATTCTTAACGTATAAATCTAATTGATCGTCAGTCCAGATCACGCCGGAATTGATCAACGCCGCCGAATACTTAAACTTCGTCGCCGTCGCGGCCCTGGTTCCAGCCACGGCAAACAGACTGGGGCCTTTGCCATTGATGTTGGCTTCGGTGGCATGGCACACCGCGCATTCATCCTCAAAGACGTCTTTACCGTTGGAAATGCTTTGCGCCGCCGCACCGACGGTCGAGACGGCAAGGATCATGACCGCGGCAGGCCACAAACCGATTTTAAAAAAAACGCCCATTGGTTCCATCCCCGGCTTTACAAATCCCTACAGTGTGGGCTCCTTCATAAAGCCAAAGGCTGCCGGCGCGCAATCAGTATGTCCCGCTCGGCATCAACAGTCCTAGCGATTAGAAGACATTGTTATCGGTCGGCCCACGCGAATCGCCTGGATGATTCTGGCATGATGATGTCGTACGGTAATATTATATATGATGCACACTAATGGTGGTTTTGATCTAGCCCACGCAATAATGACCCAACATGAAATCGATAGCTTTGGTTTTATGTACACATGACCATACTCTCGACCGCCACATAATTCATTACGTTGCTCATTGAATATAACTTTTTGTTGCAAGCGAACCCTTTTTGTTGTATCGACCTCGAAGCGGCACCCGGTGGCCTCGTGAATATACGCTTTCCGAAGAGATGCGCCATGCTCCCGATATTTTCGATTCGGACCCGGTTTCTGTTAATTGTTGGCGCTAGCATCATTGCTCTTGCCACGATATCGACTTGCGCATTTGCGTTATTTCAACAGCGTCAGATGCAGCACACCGTTTATAATGAGAGTCTCAACGAGCTGTTATCACTTAAGGCGTTGATCGAAGCGGCAATGTTTCAACGCCTGAAGGACCCGAAGGATATTGGCGCTAAGGTCTTCAATGGTTGGTTTGCACGGCGGAATGAGGACTTTGCTGGTAAATTATGGAGTGCCTGGAATCCCAAGATCGTTACATACGTCCATGAGACCAGCCCAAACCACGAGATTAAGCTTCCTCTCGATGATATTGATCAGGAAGCCCTGGCAACCGGACAATTAACTGCTCGTTTTGTCGGCAACTCTTACCGAATGAGTCTTCCGATTGTCTTTGGCGTGACCCGTGGCGCTGACGAGGCGTCCTGCCATACCTGCCACGAGACTCTGATTGGCCAGGCCAATGGTGATGTTATTGCGGTATTATCAAGCGAGATGAGTATCGAATCCAATATGTGGCAATTATGGAATGTCATTTTTACCATGACCATTGCGACATTGATCGCTACAGCTTTGTTATTATTGGCTATCCGGGTCGTCCTGAACCGTACCATCACCACCCCTATTGCCGCCATCACGGAAACCATGACCAGATTGGCTCGCAGTGATTTGACCGTGGAGATTCCCGCCCTGTCCCGCGCGGACGAGGTCGGTGCGATGGCCCAGGCGGTTGCCATCTTTAAAGAAAATGCCGTTCTCGCCCAAAGCCTCGCCGTGGAACGCCAAAATGAACAGAGCGCGAAGGGGCGCCGCGCCGGGATCATCGAGACCTTGATCGGCGAACTCGACCGGGAAGCCCACCAAGCCTTCACGACCGTGGCGACGGCGGCCACCGACATGGAGGATTCGGCGCAAACCATGTCGGAACGGGCAATACAGACCGCCAGACAAAGTGAACAGGTCTCCGATGCTTCCAAATGCGCGTCTGAAAATGTGGCCACCGTCGCCGCCGCCAGCGAAGAGATGGCGGCGGCCGTTTGCGACATTAGCGTGCAAGTGACGCGCGCCGCGACTTTAACCCGTGATGCCGTGACGGAAACGCAGGCAGCCGGTGATCGGGTCCATGGCTTGACCAAAGCCGTGGCACAGATCAGCCAGGTGGTTCGCCTGATCGGCCAGATTGCGGACCAAACCAACCTGTTGGCACTCAACGCGACCATCGAGGCGGCCCGGGCGGGTGAGGCCGGCCGAGGATTTTCGGTGGTCGCCAACGAAGTTAAGACTCTCTCCGCCCAGACGACCCGGGCAACTGAACAGATTGTCAAAAGTATCGAAGACGTGACTCGGGCCAGCACCGAGACCAGCCAGGTCATTTTCGATATTTCCAAGACTATTTGTGAAATCAACACCATTTCGGAGTCGATTGCTCAAGCTGTTGACGGACAGCGCGTGGTTACCCGGGCCATCAGCCACTCGACGCAGATCGCCGCGGCACGAACCACCGAGGTGTCCGACAATATTTCGGCGGTCAGCAGTGCCGCGGTTGACACCCACGCTTGCGCCGATAAGGTCCTTGAGGCCACCACATTATTGAAAGAGACGTCAAAAACACTTCGTTCAAAAATTGATTTGTTTTTGGAAAATGTCAGGGCTGCCTAATATTTCGTTAAATATCTGTTTTCTGCAATCATCGATGTTGTTATTTTCACCGACAAGGCCGTGGTTGTGACGAGTTGGGGGAACTGATGGTCTGGCGCTCGATTTTGCTTTTATCGATGATTAACCTATTGCTCCTGTTCAGCTCGCCGCCATTGCGCGCCGAGGCGGCATCGACTTCGACCGTTAGGCCAGAATTTGCCCGCAAAGGGGCCCTGACCTGTATGAAATGCCATGATGACGCCGCGATCACACAGATCTTGCTGACCCCACACGCCGTCAAAGGCGATGCCGACACGCCGTTTGGCCAGCATGACTGCGAGTCCTGCCATGGCGCCAGTCCGGAGCATGTCCATAGCCGACCTCCGGAAGGCGCGTTGCGGGATCCGCCAACGGTGCGGTTTTCCGGACCCCACCCGTCATCGCTGGCAGAGCGCAATGCCGTTTGCCTCGGTTGCCACGAAAATGGCCAGGCCATCCATTGGACCGGCAGCAAACACGCCAATAACGAGGTGGCCTGCACCGCCTGCCATACCGTTCATATTCAGAAAGACCCGGTGCTGGTGCGTGACCGACAAGCCACCGTCTGCTTTTCCTGCCATACCGAACAACGTGCCCAGAGCTTCAAGCCATCCCATCATCCGGTTCGCGAAGGTAAAGTCATATGCAGCGATTGTCACAATCCCCACGGCACCGGACAGGACATGATGTTGGTAAAGGACCGTATCAATGACACCTGTTACAAGTGCCATGCAGAAAAACGTGGTCCTTTTTTATTCGAGCATGCTCCGGTTCGCGAGGATTGTACGTTGTGCCATAATCCTCATGGTTCCACCAAGCCGGCACTGCTGACCTTGGGCGTTCCCTGGCTCTGCCAGGAATGCCACGATGGCGGCACCCACGCCGGTAACCCTTATAACGCCAGCAAAATTTTCGGCAATACCCTGGTTGCACCGGCGCCCCAAGCGATGGCGAGAGGCTGCCTCAATTGCCATCTCCAAATTCATGGCTCGAACAACCCATCCGCCCCTTTCTTTACACGCTAGCGTTGTGATCGAGACGCTTCGTTCCTGACGGTCGTATCGAGAGCACAACACAACACATTGAACCAGCTCGTGTTCCGGCCCAACGGGGTAGGAATGGTCCGTTGGCGTCGGAACACTAGACTCGCAGTGCTACCCTAACCGCTTCCGAGGTGCATTATGAAAAGTCATGGCCAGATCCTGATGACTATGCTCGGAAGCCTGTCCCTGTTTCCTGCCGCCGCCGCCGCCGACGGCAGCGACGATAACGGCGCCCTCCGTCCACGCAACACGGTCGAGCTTGGGATTGGCTATCAAAGTGAAAAATCCGCCGCGTTTGGCCGGTACACCGGGCAAGCCGAGCCGGGGCCGTTGGCCGTCAGCAATTTTACCAGTATCGGTGGCAGCGCCTGGGATTCCGGACAGACCGACACCTGGGAGGTGATGGGGACCGACCTGGGCTCGACCTCGCGCCGGGTCAGCGCAACCATGGGACAACAGGGACTTTGGAACCTGTCAGTGCTTTTCGACGAGAGTCCCTTCCATCAGTCCGATACCGGGTCGGTGATCTTTAACCATGTGGGCAGCAATGTGCTGGGCCTGCCGTCGGGTGTTCTGACCCCATCCCAGACCAACGCACCCACCACCAACACCGCGACCGGCACAGCATCACAAGCGAACGGTTATACCCTGCAACGATTCCTGACCCGGCAGGATTTCGGGACCGACCGCAAAACCGAAAGCTTAGACGGCCGGTTCAAGCCGTCTGAAGACTGGACGTTCAACACCAGCCTCAGTCACGAGCACAAGGAAGGGCTTCAAGAGCGGTCCCTGGCGATCGGCGGTGGACGCAGCGGTGATTCGGTGTTCTTTCCACAGCCGGTCGACTACGATACCGATAATTTTGAGGCCACTGCCAACTACAAACTCGACAATGTCTGGATGACGTTCGGCTACACCTTCTCCAAGTTCACCGACAACAACACCTCTCTCCTGGTCCCCAGTCCCTTCACCGTCACCAGCAGCGCGACCACTGGCGCCGCGGTGTCCGTTAACGGGGCCCGGGTGCCGGTCGGCACCCTCAATCAAATCGCCTTGCCGCCAAGCAATATGGCCCACAACATCAATCTCGGTTTGACCGCCGCCATCACGCCGACCACGCGGCTGAATGTCGACTTCGGTTATGGCCTTCAAGTGCAAGACGACCCGCTGTTGCCATACGCCAGTTCGTCCCATCCCCTGCTGCCCGTGTTGGCCTCCCAATTGGCGCCGTTACCGCGAACCACGACCAATGGAGAGGTTGAGACCTACCATGGCCAGGTCCGTTTCAGTGCCGAACCTCTGCCGAAGCTGGACCTGAGCGCAAGCTACAGCTACGACGGCACCGACGACAGGACGCCGAAATCTTTGTTTAAATCGGTTGATGAGGCGGAGGTGGCGTTGTGGAACCTCGACAATGTGCCCTACAGCTTTTCTAAACAAACCGCCAAGCTTGATGCCGGGTACCGCTTCTCGACCGGGACCAGGCTGGCCGCGACAGCGAACTTTGATGATACCACCCGCAGTATTGCGGAAGTCCTGAACCAGCAAACCGCCACCGGTCAATTCAAGGTGACCCAGACGATACCCTTCGGCACCGCTTCGGTCAGCTACCAACATGGGGTGCGGCGCGGCTCGACCGACCAGCCGGGCGCATTTTTTTTGGCCATGACCGGTACCGAACCAACCTCGACGCAGGATAACGCGCCATCCTTCCGTCGCTTCTATGAAGCGGATCGCACGCGGGACGGCTACAAACTTGGCTTTGAGGTGTCTCCCGCCGACACCCTGTCGATCACGCTGGCCGGTCGTCTGACCAACGACAACTATCCCCAGTCGCCGTTGGGTTTGCGACGGTCGGATTCCTGGGCGACCGATGCCGATATCGGCTATTCACCGGTTCAAGGTCTGACGATACACGCCTTTTATACCTTCGAAGAGGTCGCCACGGATTCCAACGCTCTGGCTGGCGCGGGCTTCAGCCCCGACCCGAATGCACCGGTTCCTGGAACCGGAACCATCGCCTCGGTCGCCTATGCTTATGGGTATCATTTCGTCGATCGGGTCCACACCGCCGGCCTGGGGGCAACCTGGGATGTCATCCAAGAGACCTTGAAAATCGGCGTCGATTACGCAGTCAGCGCCGATTTCTCGGACGTCAAAAGCAAGGGCAGCGGACTCTTCAATATCGGCAACAGCACACTGACCAATGCTTTAGGATACGCGGCCAGTTCGTCGGTACCGACCGCCATGACTTTTTCCAATAGCGTTAAACTATTTTGTGATTACACCTTTCTGCCGGGATTGACCCTCCGCTTGACCTACCGTTATGCTCAACAGGAAACCAATGATCCGCTTCTCGACACAGGCGCGCTGCCCAATGTCTCCGCTCCCGGTGTGACTGCCAGTTATCCTTATCTGTTCGCCGGAGAAACCAATCCCAATTACAATGTCCACTTGGCGGTGGCGTCGCTGATTTATAAATTCTAGTCTTCAACCCGGGCGCCCGCGGCACCGGGCCTCACGGCTTGCTGGGACCGAACCGCTCACTCTTGATCGCCGTCCGGGGTCCCCAGGTTCGACAGCATCGCCTCCACCGCCGCGGCCAGACCAACCGCCAGTTCGATCGCGTCCGCGTCGGATTGGCGCGCGGCGCGCTCGACCCGGCTTGCCAGGGCTTGCAGCTCCGATGCGACCAGGGTTCCGGCCGTGCCTTTGACAGCGTGGGCCAGTTGACCGATCCGTTCCAGGTTGCCGCCCCCGGCGGCGGCCCGCAGGGTTTGTGCGGTTTCCCTATGGCTGTTCACAACGGTTGCGATCAGCCGCCCGATGAAGTCATTCCGGTTACCGTAGCGCGCCTTCAACTTCTGAAGGTCAACCAGCGGCGGGTTGGCCCGAACGGTCGGACCGCCGGTGTTCGGTTTGGTATGCCGGAGAACGGTGGTCACCAGCACATCGTGATTGACGGGCTTGACGACGCATTCGGCCATGCCGGCCTCCAGACAGCGGCGCCGTTCCGCCTCCATGGCATGGGCGGTCAGACCGATCACCGGCAGGGTGCCGGCCAGTGAGGTGACGGCGCGGGCCAGGTCATAGCCATCCATTTCCGGCATCTGAATGTCCGTGATGACCAGATCGAAGGCCTGGGCGCCCCGCTGCCGAAGATGGTCCAGCGCCAGCCGGCCGTTGCCGAAGCTGGCCAGTCGGGCACCTTCGCTGCACAGCATGTCCTCCAGCACCAGCCGATTGATCTCGTTGTCCTCGGCCGCCAGGATGGACAAACCGACCAGGCGCGCCCTCGGCTCAGAGCCCGTGGCGGCGGCGATGGCCTGCCTCGGTGCGGACAGCGCCGACACCAGATGGCGGGCACGAAGCGGCCGTTCAATGACCGTAACCCTGTCCCACAAGGACCGCGGAATCTCACCCCGGTCCGGCGCGGCGACCACCGCCACCGGTCGGCCCCGCGCCAGTTCGCCTTCGACCTTGCACTGAACGGTCGCGTCCTTCAGGCTTGCCCCGTCGGCGACGATCATGACGGCGGCCTCCGGAACCCGGTCGAGGTCCTCCACCGGATAACATCCCGCCAGGACGCGCGTCAGCGACGCCACTTCATCGGCAGGCAATCCGAACAGCGCCACCGGGTCGGCAGGGGCCGGCGCCCGGGAAACCGCTCCCACCAGCGGCAGCCGGACTTCGAACGTGCTCCCGTCTCCGGGCGTGCTCCGGACCGTGATGGTCCCCCCCATCAATTCGACCAGGGTTCTGGAAATCGACAGCCCCAGCCCGGTACCGCCGAATTGCCGGGTGGTCGAGCCATCGGCCTGCTCGAACGGCTGAAACAGCCGCTCGACGGCGTCCGGGGCGATGCCGATGCCGGTGTCGACCACCCGGAACAGCAGTTGATCGCCGGCGCGGGCCGCCGACAGCACCACCAGGCCGCCGGGCGGGGTAAATTTGACCGCATTACTCTGCAAATTGAGCAATATCTGTTCGATCCGCTTGGAATCGCCCTGACACCCCATGGGCAGGTCGAGATCCTCCTCGACCCGGAACCGCAGTTGCCTCGCGCAGGCGCGCACGGCCACGGTCCGCACCGAGCGGTCGATGACGTCGCCCAGGATAATGGGCGCGATCTCCAAGCTCATCCGGCCGGACTCGATTTTCGAGAAATCGAGGATGTCGTCAACCACACCCAGGAGGCCCTGTCCGGCATCCAGAATGCGGTTGAAGGTCTGAAGTGACGCCCCCCCGCTGCTCTCCCGGGCGCCGATTTGCGCCAGGCCGAGCACCGCATTCAAGGGCGTACGGATCTCGTGGCTCATATTCGCCAGAAATTCACGGCGCACATGGGCCAGCCGTCTGGCTTCGTTGAGCGCCTCTTCACGGGCCGCTTCGGTCGCTTTACGAAGGGAGATGTCGGTCATGAACGCGATGAACCGGGCCGGCACGCCCGCCCCGGCGGGACGGTAATGCAGGACGATGTCGACCGGGATGCGGCGTCCGTCCTTGGTCTTCTGGACCGTTTCGAACGCCACACGGCACTGGCGACTGAATTCCCCGACCGATTGCGCAAATTTCACGTCGTCGAACTGCTCGTCGATATCCGGAATCCGCATCCGCAGCATTTCGTCCACGGTGTAGCCGAGCATTTCCGCGGCGAACCGGTTCACGTACAGAAAGCGGCCGGTGTCCACCTCCACCCAGTGTATGCCGATGCCGACGCTGTCCATCGCGAACTGGGTAACCGACAGTTGGTCGTTGGCGGCCTGAAGGTCCGCCGTGCGCGCCGCGACCAGCTTCTCCAGATGTTCGCGGTACTGGGCCAACTCCGCTTCGGCCGCCTTGCGCTCGGTGACGTCGAGAACGATGCCGATGTACCGGAGCGACCCGTCGGGGGCCCGAACCGGCCGCCCGCGACTGAGCAGCCAGCGATCCGGAGCCCCGGAGGCGCTGAAAACCCGCCACTCGACTTCGAACTCCTCGACCCGGGCGGTGGCCTCGGCGATCAGGGCCAGCACCCGGTCGCGATGGTCCGGATGAATCGCGGCCCGCCAGGTTTCGTAGGACGGCTCACACAAGTCCGGGACCAGATCATAGAGCCGCCAGATTTCCTCGGACCAGCGATTCCGGTCGGAACCCAGGTCCCACTCCCAGGTGCCGGCGCGGGCGGCGTCCAACGCCACACGCAGACGCTGCTCGCTGTCGCGCAACGCCGCGTTCGCCGCTTCGGTGCGGGTGCGGGCGGCAACCGCGTCTTCCATCAGATTCAGGGCCGCCACCCTGGCCCGGTGTTGCGCGTTCAGGGCTTCGGCCTGGGTTGCCTGCAAGGCCAGTTCGGCCCGCTTGCTGTCGGTGATGTCCTGGATGGTGCCCAGCAGTTCGACGATGGCGCCACCGGCGCCGCGACGCGCTTCGGTGCGGGCGACGATCCAGCGTCGGCCGCCGTCGGGACGCACCAGTTCGGCGTCGCATTGATAGGGAATACCCTCGTTCAGGCAGCGATGGACCAGAACCGACAGCCGCGCCCAGCTTTCCGGCGTGAAAAATGCCGCCATCTCAGCGAAATTGGCGGCCGGCAGCGACGGATCCCGGCCGAAGATCTGAAAAACCTCCTCGGACCAGATCGCGGTGTCGGTACCGGCATCCCATCGCCAGTTGCCGACCCCCGCCAGGCGCCGGGCCTCCTTCATCGCCGCTTCGCTGGCCCGCAGCGCCGCTTCCATCGCGCCGCGTTCGGTCACGTCGAAAAAAGTGGCGAGAATATCCTCTCCGACCAGGGATTTGGCGATGACGTGGATGCGCTCCACGCCGTCTTTGCCGGTGATCCGGCACTCCACCGGGCCCATCTCGGCGGCGGTCGCGGTGGCGCGCGTCACCGCCGATGTCCACCGCTCCACCACGATTCTGCGATACTCGGGGTCCGGATACGCCAGCGCCCACCAGGCGTTCAGCGTGGGCAGATCGGTGCGGTCGTACCCGAACGCCGCGGTAAAACGCGCGTTGACGCCAACGATAACGCCGTTTTGGTCGACGATCGCCTGGGGGACCGGGGCCTGTTCAAAGAGCTGCCGAAATTTCCGTTCGCTGGCCCGCTGTTGGACCAGGGCTGCCTGGCGCGCCGCGGCTTCATCGGCCAGTCGGTCGCGCACCGCCCGGATTTCTTGTATGCCAATCTCGCCAGCCGGGATTTGAGCGGTGGCGGTCAGCGCGAACAAGGCGCGGGACAGCCGAAGGCTGGCGAACTTGCCGCCGAAAACGCCGGCCAGGGTGGCGCCCAGGATCATCATGACCAGCGCGACCGCAGTCTCGCGGGTCGTGGTGCTGGAAGCCCCTCGCGGCACCTCCAGGACCACGGTCCAGGGCGACAGGGCCGACTTGACGGAAACGCGCTTCCGGTCCACCCCGACGTCCGTCATGGCGGTCGGCGCCCGGCTGGCCACCACGTCCCCCCGGTCGTCCAGCAAGGAGAGGCGCCAATCCGACGGCACCACGAGGTCCTCGAAACGCTGCTGAAACTGTCGGGTCTCAATGACCGTGAGCAGCACGTAGACCGGGTGGCCGGCGCGCAGAATCGGCACCGCGACCGCCACCAGCGGTTCCTGGGCGACCGGCCCCAGGAACGGGTCACCAACCGCCGGATGTCCCGTCGCCAGGGCGACCGGCGCGGCGGCCAGGCCCCGGACGTCCGGCAACGGCGGCAGCGGCGTCCCGAAGGGCACGCGGGTGTTGAAGCGCATCTGCCGGGCGGTGTCGGCCAGCAGGACATGGCTGCCGAAGCTGGTGACGAAGCCCAGAGCCTCCTGGTAAAACTCGCTCCAGCGCGCCGGATCGTCCACCAGCGGCGACGCCGCGAGCATCCCCAGGGCCGCGATCCGGGCTCCGAGATCGCGATCAATGGCGCCGGCGGTGTTCCGCGCCAGTTCGGCGGCTTCCACGTCACGCTGGGCTTCCAGCGCCCGCAAATGACCGACGGCCAGAGCGGCCGACAGGATCAGCGGTGGAAGAACGCAGACCCAGATCAACCGGGTCAGGAACGTGAGCAGTCTCATGCGCCCGGACTCCCCGGAACCGTCTCCGCGAGAAAATTGAGAGAAAAGGGCGGCTGCCGCCCGAGTTGACGGGACAGATCGTTGACCTGCCGCTTCAGGTCGACCATGTCCAGTTCGCGCCCCACCGAGGCCCGGTTGAATCGCTCCAGCTCTTGGTTGCGCTCGCGGAGTTCCTCGGTCCGGTGCCGGAGTTCGTCGGCCTGCCGCCGCACTTCGTCGTCGGCCTGCCGGCGTTCGGTGACATCGGTCAGGGTGCCGACCATGCGAAGCGGCCGTCCATCGCCCCAGATGGGATTGGCCATGTTTGTGACCCACCGGACCTCGCCTCTGGGCCGCAGAATGCGGAATTCCGCGGCGAACGTCCGTCGCCCGGCCAGCGCCGCCCTCATGTCCGCCATCACCCATTCGGCATCTTCGGGATGGAACCGGGCCGTGAAGTCATCAAGTGTGGCGTTGAAGTCCGTCACCCCGCAGATGCGGAAGCATTCCGCCGACCAATACAGGACGCCGGATTCGACATGCCACTCCCAGACCCCCATTTGCGACGCCGCCAGAGCCAGCTTCAGCCGGTCCTCACTGTCCTGACGCGCCCGCTCCGCCTCCACCCGGTCGCTGACGTCCAGGGCAACGCCAATCAGGGCGGGGCGTCCCTCGTACCGGAAAGCGCGGCCGTGGATATCCACCGCCAAGGGACTTCCATCGGCCCGGCAGGCCGGGAACCCGTATCGGAGCTTCGACGCCGAATCGCCGAGACACCGCTGGATGTGGTCGCTCAATACGGCCCGATGGTCCGGCGCAACCCGGGTCTCCAGGGCCCGGCGCCCGATCATGGCGGTGGACGACGCATAGCCGAACATCTGCGCGAAGGCCTGGTTGACATAGCGGAAGTCGCCGTCGCCGATGATGTAGACGCCCACCAGCGTTTGGTCGACCAGGGCACGGAACTTGGCGTCGGCCGCGCCCTGTTCGACCTGGCGCAGGCGCTGGTGAGTGAGAGCGAACAGCACGCCCATGGCGAAGAATATCCCGATGGGAATAATCGAAAACGGGTTTTCCAATGCGAAGGAGAACCGAACCGGGATGAAGACGTACCAGACCAACAGGGTCGACAGCGTGGTTGCCAACAGACCGCCGACCATACCACCGATCCAGGAACTCAAGACCACCACGGGCAAGAACAGAAACCAGGCATAGGGCTGGATTTGCTGCCAGAACGTCCACTGGAGGGCGAACGCGACCAGGGGCAACATCAGGGCGACCAGGAGGCGACGCCAGCCGCCTGCCGTCCCGCCCCAGGACGGGACTCCGGCCTCCTCCTCCGGAGGAACCGCCCGCAACGCAAACAGCAGCAGCAGTGCCGTCACCGCGACGAAGGTCAGGCCCTTGGCCGAAGCAAACCAAGTCTGGTCCGCCGGACCGACCAGAGCGGCCACGGTCTGGTCGGTGAGGACGATCCACAGGGAGGCAAAAGCCAAGTAGCCGAGGGTGACGCCGGCAGCGAAGCGGTTGCGCCGAGACAAAGTCATTCCGCACTCTCCAGGGCCGCACACTCCAAAGCTGCACTCTCCGGGGGCAGCGGCAACCCCGCAGATCATCCCGGCCGGTCACACAGGATGGTACCGCGCGCCGGGTCCGTCGACAGGGATCGGCGGCAGGGTTTCATGGCCGGTCATCCCGACCGGCTTGGCCGGACTTCGCGTCATAACGACGGTGAAGGAGACATGGGTTCCCGACCCGACCGTCGACCGCAGCCAAAGCCGCCCGCCCAGCAGCCGAACCAGCCGGCTGGCAATGGCCAGCCCCAGGCCGATGCCGCCATGTCGGCGACTCAACGCATTGTCCTCCTGCTCGAACAGGTCGAAAATGCGGGCCTGGTTTTCCTCCCGAATGCCGACGCCGGTGTCGACGACATGGAACGCCAGCGTCACCGGACCGTCGCCGTCTTGCCCCTCATCCCGCCCGCTTCCACCGTCCACGCTGGCCCCGCCGTCCACGCGGTCGACCTCCAGCGTAATGCCGCCGCAGGCGGTGAATTTGACGGCGTTGCCGATCAGATTGACCAGCACCTGACGCAACAGGCGGGCATCGCCGGACAGCCGGGGCGGAACCCCTTGACCGACCGCCACCGTGAAGGTGAGCTGCTTGCGCCGAACCTCGATCTCGAAGTACCGGCCCATCAGCGAAAGTTCATCCATCAACACGAAGGGGCGAGGATCGACCAGGCTGCGGCCAGACTCGATCGCGGACACGTCGAGAATATCCTGGATGAGCAGAAGCAGATTATCCGCCGCCTGACAGATGATATCCAACTGTTCACACCACTCCCGGCGGTCCACTGCGGCGCGCAGCAACCGCCCGAAGCCGCTGATGGCGTTGAGCGGCGTCCGCAACTCGTGGCTCATGATGGCCAGGAAATTGCTTTTGGCGACGCTGGCCGCCTCGGCCCGGGCCTTGGCCCGCCCCAGTTCCTCCAGGGCACGCCGATAGTCGGTCACGTCCCAGTTGGTCCCAAGCAGCCGGCTCGCTCTCCCGGCGGCATTCCGGCGGACTACGGCATTCGCCTTAATCACGCGGATGTCGCCGTCGGGTCGGATCACCCGGAACTCCGAAGCGATGGTCCCCTCGCCCGCCAGCGCCAGCCGGTATTCCCGGCTCACCCGCTCCAGGTCGTCCGGATGAATCTGGGCCAGCAGTTCGGTGAGGCCCGCGGATAACCCCTGCCGGGGGATGCCGTACAGCCGGAACATCTCGTCGTTCCAGGCCATTCGTTCGCCCCGCACGTCATAGTCCCAAACCCCCAGTCCCGCGGCCTCGGTGGCCAGCCGCTCCATGTCTTCATTGCGCTCGCGCAACAGCCGTGTCGCCTTGGACAATTTCAGATGGTTCTTCACCCGGGCCAGCACGATCGACGGCGACACCGGCTTGTGGATGAAATCCTCGGCGCCCAGGGCCAACCCCAGCGCCTCATCGGCGTCACTTTCCAGTCCGGTCAGGAAGATGACCGGAATCTCCCGGGTCGCCGGATTGGCCTTGAGCCGCCGGCAGACCTCGAACCCGTCCAAATCCGGCATGACGATGTCGAGCAAAATCAAGTCCGCCGGTTGACCGGTGTCGACGTAATGCAGGGCCGCCTCCCCACCCTCAACCCCGTGGACCGTGTAGAGACCACCCAGAATATCGTCCAACACGAGAATATTCTCCGGCTGGTCGTCGGCAATCAGGACGTGACTCAGGTCTTCGGCCATAACGGTATCCGGGACTCTTGGATTCCGGCAGGCTCCATGCCGTGACAACTTCCGGAGAAATCGGTTCCAAACGGCGTGAAGCCTGTCAAAGCTCGTGGCGACAGCATAAATGGCCGAGCTGATGATGACAAGTAACGATTGAACAAGAAAAGGAGTGCGGTCAATGGCAGATTACCGCTTATGGTCGCACATCGGTGCGACTCAACGCCGCATCAATCGACCCGATCGCGTCGACAGGCACTCGCGCTCATTTTTGAACCCGAAATTAACTATAATCGTTATTAATTTGTCAATAATTATTGGAATCAAACCATTTTTCTCCCAGACCATCACGGACCAAAATTTTAGTTGGGTTCATTTCTTTTCTAAGGATGGATATCATCACATTCCTGGCGTCGGGACGGGAAAGGCCAAGCAGTGGTCGTTCATGGAAACGGAACCGCCGTCCGACCCGACGCGAGAATCAGGGACGTCCGACGCCTCCGTTGACAGCCCTGGTGATGGGTTTATCCTTAAGGGTCACAACGGTGGACACTGAACCCTGGGCGCTGTCCACGCCTCTGACAGTGGTGGAACCGCAAGGATGAATAAACTATCCCCGGCGGAGCGGGCAAAACCAAATCGGGACCGATTTGTCGGCTTCGCCTTTGCCGGCGCCCACCTGCTGCTGGAAACCGACAACGCCGGGCGCATCACCTTTGCCGCCGGGGCGCGGTGTGGCTTGGTCACGGGCACGCTTGACGATATGATCAACCACAGCGTGTTCGACTATTTCCCCCAGGAAGAGCATCCCTTGCTGCGGATGCTGCTGCAACGCCTGTTCAAAAAGGGCAAGCTCGACGTGACCCATGTGGTCATGAAATCCGCCGCGGCCCAACCCTTTTCGGCCTTCCTGGGCGCCTGCCGCCTGCCCAACACGCCCGACCGCTGCTTTCTCAGCATCAGCATCCGGGGCCAGGCCACCAATCGGGCGGCGGGGCGCGGCATGCCCGACCTTGCCGCTTTCATGCCCGTGCTGGAAAGCCAGCTCGCGGCGGCCAACGCCACCGAAATTTCCCAGGCGCTGTCGATGATTCTGGTCGAAGGCCTTCAGAACGCCAAGGGCGGCAACAAGATTCGCGAGTTGCTGGAAGCCTATTTCCTGTCGATCTCGACCGGGGGCGACAGCGCCGTGCGGCTCTCCGACGATCATTACGCGGTATTGCACGGCGAAGAGGGCGCGTTGGAGGATATCCAGCGCAACATCAACCAGTTACTGGCCGACTCGAATGCCGAGGAACTGTCCTCTTCAACCCGGATGTGGCGTATCAATATCGGAAAGACGGAATTGCCGCTGTCGGATGTCGCCCGCGCCATCGGCTTTACCCTCAAGCGATTTGCCCGTGAAAGCCCCAAGGGCTTCGAAATTATCGATATCGACCAGACCATCGAAGAGTTGCTCTCCAACACCGTCGACCGGGTCGCGCGGGTGCGCAGCACCTTGGAGCAAAGAAAATTTCATCTGGTGTTCCAGCCCATCGTGCGTCTGGCCACCGGCCAGCTGCATCATGTGGAAGCCTACATGCGCATTGGCGACGGCGGCGCACCGGCCGACTTCGTCGCCTTCGCCGAAGGCATCGGCCTCAACAGCGATCTCGACCTGATGGTGGTTCAGGAGGCGCTGGACATTCTCCATAACGCCTGCCGCAGAAAGCAGATCATTCCCGATATCGCCGTCAACATCTCGGGCCAGTCGCTCAGCAGTAAGATCTTTCTCGACCAGCTCGAAAAAGTTTTACAGCCTTACGGCGACCTATCCAAAAAGCTGTTGATCGACATCACCGAGTTCTCGACCCTCGGCGATCTCGGGCTGTTGAAGACGGCGCTGGTCCGGTTGCGCAAACTGGGCCTGCGACGATGTCTGGGCGATGTCGGAGCCGGAAGCGCCTCTTTCATGTCGCTCAACCAACTCCCGGTCGACTTCGCCAAGCTCGATGGTCAGATCGTCCACAATGCGGTCCGGGATGGGCGGGAACGGACCATCCTCCAGTCGATCGTCCAGATTTGCGGTCACCTGGGGATCACCACCATCGCCGAAAAGGTCGAAACCGAGCAGCAAAAAGTATCGTTACGCAATCTGGGTGTATTATTCGGCCAAGGCTTTCTTTTCGGCCAGCCGTCGGCTGATATGCCCATGATCGATATGCAGTTAAAGCAACAAGACAAGCTAAAAGGGTAAATCTGGCACTCGGCGAACCGGGGCGCCACCAGGCGCCCGGCGCGATGACCTCTGGTCACGTTTGTCGACATCGGGCGGTTGACAGCGGCCGGGGCTCACTTGATAGTGTGCGCTTTTCGCGGCGGCCATCTCCCGGGTGGTCGAACGGCTTTTCAGGGAGCGTTGTTCGTGATTTCCGCGGTCATGCCCACCTACGCCCGCGCCGACATCGTGTTCGAGCGGGGCGAGGGGGCGTATCTTTTCGATTCTGCCGGTCGGCGGTACCTGGATTTCTCCAGCGGTGTGGCGGTGACCGCCTTCGGTCACGCCCATCCGCGCTTGGTCGAGGCTTTGACCGGGCAGGCGCGAAAGGTCTGGCACACCTCCAACCTGTTCCGAGTCGCGGGCCAGGAGCGGGTGGCTGCCCGCCTGATCGGCGCGAGTTTTGCCGACACCGTTTTCTTCTGCAATTCCGGCGCCGAGGCGTGGGAATGCGGGGTCAAGGTGATTCGCCGGCACTTCCACGACAGCGACCAACCCGAGCGGTACCGGATCATCACCTGCGGCGGCGGCTTTCACGGCCGCACCCTGGCGGCGATTTCGGCCGCCAACCAAGAGAAGCTGGTCAAGGGCTTCGGGCCCTTGCTGGACGGTTTCGATCAGGTTCCGTTCGGCGACCTGGACGCTCTGCGGGCCGCCGTCACCTCCAAAACCGCGGCGATTTGCATCGAGCCGATACAGGGCGAGGGCGGCATTCACGTGGCGCCCGCCGGTTACCTGCGCGCGGTGCGGGCGATCGCCGATGAACACGGACTGCTGCTGTTTTATGATGAAATTCAAACCGGCATCGGCCGTACCGGTACGCTGTTCGCGCACCAACGGGAAGGCGCCATGCCGGACGTGATGTGCCTGGCCAAGGGCCTGGGCGGAGGCTTCCCGGTGGGCGCATGCCTGGCTACGGAACGCGCGGCGGCGGCCATGACCGCCGGTTCCCACGGTTCGACCTTCGGCGGCAATCCGCTGGCCATGGCGGTGGCCGATGCCGTTCTGGATCTGGTGTTGGCGCCCGGCTTCCTCGACGGTGTGGCCGCGCTGGGCGAACGGTTCGGCGCCCTGCTCGAGTCGCTGGTCGCGCGCCATCCCTCGGTGTTCGCCGACGCCCGGGGCGTCGGCCTGATGCGGGGCCTGAAATGCCGGCCGCCCAACACCATGGTGATCGACGCCCTGCGCCGGGAGGGCTTGCTGGCGGTGGGGGCCTCCGACAACGTGGTGCGCCTGCTGCCGCCCCTGATCATCGCCGATGCCCAAGTGCAAGAGGCGTTGGCCGTCCTCGACCGCGTCGCCGCGGTGCTGGCCGGGGGCGAGGCGGCATCATGAGCCGCCCCGTTCGCCATTTTCTTGACATCGATCAGCTTGACACCGCCACGCTGCGAACCCTTCTGGAACGCGGGCTGGCCTACAAGCGAAAGACCCTGGCCGACCGGCCGCTGGTGGGCCGCACACTGGCCCTGATTTTCGAGAAGCCGTCGACCCGCACCCGGGTCTCGTTCGAGGTCGGCATGCGCCAGCTTGGCGGCGAAGTGGTCATGCTCGATGCCCAGGGAACCCAGCTTGGCCGCGGCGAGTCGGTGGGCGACACCGCGCGGGTGTTGTCACGCTATGTCGATGTCATCATGCTGCGCACCGACAGCATCGGCAAGCTGATCGAGTTGAGCAACAATGCGTCGGTGCCGGTCATCAACGGTCTGACCGATCGGTCCCACCCCTGTCAGGTGATGGCCGACGTCATGACCTTCGAGGAGCATCGGGGCCCCATCACCGGCCGGATTGTCGCCTGGAGCGGTGACGGCAACAACGTGGCCATTAGCTGGATTCACGCCGCGGCCCGCTTCGGCTTCGAGTTGCGGCTGGCCTGCCCGGCCTCGCTGCAACCGCCGCCGGCGCTGGTCACCTGGGCCAACGCTCACGGCGGCCGGGTGTCGGTCACCACCGACCCCCAGGCGGCGGTCCGCGATGCCGATTGCGTGGTCACCGATACCTGGGTGTCCATGAACCACAAGGACCGGACCGAGCGCATTAACCTGTTGCTCCCCTATCGGGTCGACGAGGCGTTGATGGCGCTGGCCCGGCCGGACGCCCTGTTCATGCACTGCCTGCCGGCCCACCGGGGCGAGGAGGTCACCGACCCGGTCATCGACGGCCCGAACTCCGTGGTCTGGGACGAAGCCGAGAACCGCTTGCACATCCAGAAGGCGATTCTGACGTGGTGCCTGGACGTTCAGGCCCCGCTATGACCAAGCCCGGTCAACCGGGACCCGACGACCGGGTTCAGGCCTTCCAAATCGAGACCGCCCCTCACCGGGGGCGGCTGGTTCGCTTGGGTCCGGTGCTCGACCGATGCCTGAGCCGTCACGCCTATCCGACGGCCGTGGCCCGGTTGTTGGGCGAAACCGTGGTACTGGCGGCAACCCTGGCAGCAACCCTAAAGTGTAATGGCATCTTCACGCTTCAGCTCAAGGGCGCCGGCCCCGTCAGTCTGGTGGTCGCCGACGTGCTGTCGGGCGGCCAAGGACGGGCCGGCGGGCGGGAAATTCGGGGCTACGCCCGATTTGACGCCGCCGCCCTGGCCGAGGTGACCGACGAACGGGGCGACGCGGTGCCGCTGGCGGCACTGCTGGGCGAAGGCTGGCTGGCCCTGACCATCGATCAGGGGCCGGACACCCAGCGCTATCAGGGGATTGTCACCTTGTCGGGTGAGACCCTGGCCGATTGCGTGATCCACTATTTCCGGCAGTCGGAACAGCTTGCCACCGGCCTGAGGCTGGCGGTGGCCCGGACCGCCGACGGCTGGCGGGGGGGCGCCGTGCTGCTCCAACGGATGCCCGACGGCGGCGTTGACGCCGCCTCCGAAGACGACCGGCGGGAGCCCTGGCAGCGGGCGATGGTGCTGATGGCGACGCTGACCCCGGCCGAACTCCTGGACCCCGGGCTCGCCCCCCCTGATCTGCTCTACCGCCTGTTTCATCAGGACGGCGTGCGGGTGTTCGAACCCGAGGCCATCCATCTCGGCTGCCGCTGCTCGCGTGAGCGGGTCGCGGACATGCTGCGCGCGCTCGGCCGGGCCGAAGTCGAGGCGTCGGTGCGCGACGGGGTGGTCGAGGTGGCCTGCGAGTTTTGCAGCACCACGTACACCTTCGACCGGGGGCAGTTGGCCCTGGTCCTTGGCAACCTTGGGGGCAACCTTGGGGGCAACCTTGGGGGCCAACCCGGGGACGACCCCTTGGAACCCATGACCTGACGGAGCGCCGCCATGACCGATGATTTTGATCTGCTCACCATCGGGGCCGGTTCGGGTGGCGTGGCGGCAAGCCGGCGGGCCGCCGGTTATGGCGCCCGGGTCGGCCTCTTTGAGGCCGGCCGGGTCGGTGGCACCTGCGTGTTGCGCGGTTGCGTGCCCAAGAAGTTGCTGATGTATGGCAGCCAGTTCCACGACGCCTTCGAAGATGCCCCAGGCTACGGCTGGACGCTGGATGCCCGGCCGCGCTTTGACTGGCCGACCCTGCTGGCGCGGAAGAATCGGGAGCTTGACCGGCTCAACCAGCTCTATCTGGGCATGCTGGACAAGGCCGGCGTCACCCTGATTCCGCACCACGCCCGGTTGGTGGACGGCAACACCGTGGAGGCCGGCGGACGGCGCTATCGGGCCCGGACGATCCTGATCGCCACCGGCGGCCATCCGGTGCGCCTGGCGGTTCCGGGACTGGAGCAAGCCCTGACCTCCGATGATCTGTTGGAGATGCCGGAACTGCCGCGGCGGCTGCTGATCATCGGCGGCGGCTACATCGCCGTGGAATTCGCCGGCATCTGCCGTGGCTTGGGCGCCGAGGTGACCATGCTGATCCGGTCGCGGCACATCCTCAACGGGTTCGACGACGACATCCGGCAGGCCCTGGAAGTCGAGATGGGCCGGCGCGGCATCGCCATCCACGCCGGTGTCCACCCCGCCAGCCTGGCGCCCGTGACCGGGGGCTTTGCCCTGACCGCCCAGGATGGCCGCCGCTTCGAAGCGGATCTCGTGCTGTGCGCCACCGGCCGCCGGCCCAACAGCGCCGGTCTGGGGCTGGAGGCCGCCGGGGTCCGGGTGACGGAGGCGGGCGCCATCGCGGTAGACGACTGGTCAGGCACCTCGTCGCCCACCGTCTTTGCGGTGGGGGACGTGACCGACCGGATCAACCTGACGCCGGTCGCCATCGCCGAGGGCCGCGCCTTCATCGAAACCCGGTTCAACGGCAATCCGACCCAGGTCCGCTACGCCAATATCCCCACCGCGGTGTTCTCCAACCCGGCCATCGGCTCCGTCGGCCTGCCCGAGCACGAGGCCCGCGCCCGGGGACTCGAAATCGATGTCTATCGCACCGGCTTCCGCCCGATGAAGCACACGCTTTCGGGTCGGGAGGAACGGGTGATGATCAAGCTGGTGGTGGACCGCGCCACCGACCGGGTGCTGGGCGCCCATATGCTGGGGGCCGACGGCCCGGAGATCGTTCAGGGTCTGGCCATCGCGCTCAACTGCGGCGCCACCAAGGCGGATTTCGACCGCACCATCGGTCTCCACCCCTCGGCCGCCGAGGAATTCGTGACGCTGCGGGACAAGGTGAGCTGACGGCCGGCGCCGTCCTTCAGGCCATGACTGGGAAAGGCGCCGGACGTACCGGCAACCAACCCGCTCTTTCTTTCGCGTTCTTGGGGGGCGCGCTCTTGGGTGGCGCGCTCTGAAAGCCCGCGCCCCAGGGGCCAAGCCCCCGGGACTCACCCCGAACCTTCCAGGAGCTGCCCATGACCATCAGCAGACAGGCGCAAATTGGGTTTTCGTTGATTATATTAATTGCAATACTGACGGTGACAATCTCAATGATTGTCAAGCACGACAATATCACTAGCATTTCTTCTGCTCAAATATTGAACAAGTCCGCCCAGGATACGCTACTGCCGTTGGAACGTCAGGCGCGCATTGCTCAATTTGACGTGATTCAAGTCCAACAGTTCCTTAGTGACGCTTCCGCCACCCATCATCAGGACAGCTTTGACGACGCCGCCCGCTATGCCAAGGACTTTCACGACCGGATCGCCGCGATTCACACGATTCTGGCCTCATCGGGCGCGGAACTGGCGCTGGGGGGCAAGACCAATAAGTTGAAGAATGCGCTTGAGCGGGCGGAACGGCTTTTTCCCGATTACAATGACGTCGGGATCGACATGGCCAAGACCTACATCGCCAATGGCATTGATGCCGGTAACGAATTGATGAAAAAATTCGATCCGATGTCGGACGAGATCAACGACACCTTGCAGCTTTTGGTCGATACCGCGTCTGAAGCGAACGATTCCGGCGCCGAGTTGGTCTCGAAGCGGATGACCGCGGTCCAAATCGCGACGGAAGAGGGCAGTTTATGGGTGGTGATCCTGATCGCCGTGCTGCTGGTGGCCTCGGTCCTGATTGCCGTTCAATTGGTCATCTTCAGTATGCCGCGACTGACCGCCATGACCGCGGCCATGCGGCGTCTGACCGAACACCACGACCTGACCGTAGAGGTTCCGGGCGTCGGCCGTGCCGACGAAATCGGCGAGATGGCCAAGGCGGTCCAGGTCTTCAAGGGACACGCCGTTGAAAACCAACGGCTCAAGAGGCTCCAGGACGAGGAGATCCTGGCCAAGCAACGCCGCCAGGAAGAGGCCGAGGAGTTGATCGATATGTTCGGCTCCAGTGTCTCGGGGGTCTTCGACAGCCTGTCCCAGTCCTCGGCGACCATGGCCGCTACCGCCCTGACCATGACCACGGCGGCGGCGGCGACCAATACCCAGGTGAACATCGTCACCCAAGCCATCACGCGAACCACCGAAAACTCTCAATCGGTGGCCTCGGCGTCCGAGCAACTCACCGCGGCGATCACGGAAATCGGCCGGTTGATCCACACCGCGTCCGACACCGCCCGGCACGGCGCGGAACAGTCGGAGGACGTCGCCGCCAAGGTGGCGGCGCTGCATCAGGCCTCCGAGCGCATCGGCAGCATCATCCAGATCATCTCGGACATCGCCTCCCAAACCAATCTGCTGGCGCTCAACGCCACCATCGAGGCAGCCCGCGCCGGCGAGGCCGGCAAGGGCTTTGCGGTGGTGGCGAGCGAGGTCAAGACGCTCGCCAACCAAACCCAGCGCGCAACCGTGGACATCTCCGATCAAATCGGCACCATCCAAGGCTCGATCGGCAACATGGTCGGCGCGGTCCGTCTGGTCAGCCAGACGATCCAGGACATCCATCACGCCACCAACGAGATTGCCGCCGCGGTGGTCGAACAGCAGAGCGCCACCAACGAAATCGCGCGCAATGTTCAGTTTGTGTCAGCAAGTGCAGAAGAGATCGGCCAGAGTATCGGGAAGGTTCATGATGCCGCCGACCAGACCAGAACCGCCTCGGTGGAGGTCGGAGACGCCTCCCGTTCCATGGCCGGGCAGGCGGAGAAGCTCAGCGGCGAGGTCCGGGACTTCCTGTCGGCGATCCGCGGGGCCGGCAGCCGTCATGAATTCCGCCGCCTGACCCTGGACAGTCCGGCCCGCATCACCGCGGCCGGCCAGGTTCACCAGGCCCAGGTCAAACAACTGTCCATTGGCGGCGCCTGGCTTGGGGTCAGCATCAACCTGCCCCTGGGCTCACCGGTGACGCTGGAGCTGAACGGGGTCTCGCGGCCCATCACCACGCGCGTGGCGGGCATCTCGAACCGGGGCACGCGCCTGCAATTCCCCATGGACACCGCACACCTGGCCTTCATGACCAATACCCTGGAGCAACTCCATCGCCGGGCCGGTTCCGTCACCACGGCTTAGTCAGGTGCGTCACCATCTCCGGCGTAATCGCCCGGCCGGTCGCCGCCGACACCCGCGCAGCCGCCACGATACAGGCGTGGGTGCGGGCAGCGGCGGCGGTCAGGACCCGCATGCGCCGCACGGCCAGCAGGGTCTCGAGGTACGCATCCACAATAAAGTCATCGACATCGGAGTCGGGTGCGCGGTCCTGCACGCCATCACCCGTCCGGTCAGGGGCCTGGGTCGCCATGGCACCTGAAATGGGTGCCGCCGGCGGAATGTCCACCCCCAACCGGCCCTGACTCCCAAAGAGCCGACGAGTCTCCGCCCGTCGGCGCCCTCACGGCGGCGGATAGGTCTTGGTGCCGATCACCCCCATCAGGTCTTTGCCGGATGCGGGCACGGTGAAGCGGCTGGCCAGCCCGCACTGTCGGGCGGCCTCGAGCCAGGCATCGACATTGGGGCCGTCGACGCCGGCACCGGCCAGCGCGTCGGCCAGAAGCTGGTATTCCTCGGGCAGCGTGGTGGCGAAGGTGATCGGGTCATCGGAGCCGATACAGACCCGCACCGGCGGCGCGGTGGTGGCCATCCCGGCCGGCGGACACAGACGCCACAGCGGGTGGGACGTCAAATCGCCGAGATGCCCGATCAGCAGATTGGAACTGGGATTGATTTCGACGACGATTCCCCGGGACGCGATTTCGCCCCGGACGTGCTCCTGAAGCGCCGTGACCAGCGGCACCTCCGGCTCGATCTCGATTTTTTTCAACTGCTGGGCGCGGTCATGCACCATCCGATCGGTCAGCCACCGGTACACCAACTCCCGCCGCAACGCCTCTTGCTCGTCCAGAGGCACCGGGGCGTAACGCCCGTCGGGAAAGCCCACAATCTTGCGCAACCCGGCGTCATGCAGGGCGTCCCACCACGTCTGGAGTTGGTCGGCGCTGAGGGGACGATCGAACACTTGGCGGCCCAGCCGCACCAGTTCCTGGTCGATCCAGCCCAACCAGGAATAGAAGGCGTTCGGCGCGCGCAACCCCACCCGCCGGGCCCACAGCAGATCCAGCAGCCGCTCGCCGGCCGGGACCAACAATTTTCGGGAGCGCAGGGCCCATTCGCGAACACTCACGCCCAGGGCCACCGCGTGGCCGATCCGCGCCCCGTCGCCCAACTCCAGTTGATCCACCGCTTCGTCGATCCGGCGCAGCCCGCCCAACAGGTGAACGTAGTCTTCGCCGGCGTGAACCGTCAGGCCCAGGGGCGGCGGGCTGTTCCCGTCCCGCGCCAGCAGCACGGCCCGGGCCCGGTGTCCGGCCGCCTGGACATGCTGAACCAGCGGCGTGAGCACCCACAGCGGAATGGCCAGTTCATCGGTACACAGATCGATGCCGCGCACCCGTTCCAGCATCCGCGGGTAGGCGTCGAGCAGCTCCGCCAGGGCGGTGGCCAGGACCCGTTGTTTTTTATAATAGTCAGCGAAACGATAGCCCGTGATGTTCGCCGCCGGATCGTCGTGGCCACCCTTGGACCAGGCTGCCGGTCGTCCCGCTTCGGCGTCAGTGCCGCGGCTGCGGGACAGGTGGAAGACAATGCCCACCTCGGGTCCGCCGGCCGGCGCTGGCCCGGGGGATGCCGGTCCCCTCAGTCCCCGGGCCGCCTGGTCGACGGCGCACACCACGTCCCGCATCTTTTGGACGCTCTCTTCGGGCACCAGGCGAACCTCCAGGGAGCGCAGCCCGGGTCCGGCCAATGTTGCCGCCATCTGAACGAACGTCTCGTTCTTTAAGGGCTTCCTGGGTGGGCCGAGCCGGGCATAGGTCCGCGTGAACCATTGGAGGCCCGGGACCATCGGGCGTTGGACGACGTGCCGGTAAAACAGAACCCGGCATCGCACGGTCTGCCAGAATAATTGTGCAAAGAGCGGGTCCGTTTGGCCGGCGGCCCCCAGGTACCCGAAGGCCGCGACGGTATAGCCGAAATCCGGGTGGGCCTGAGCGGAGGAACCGAACCACCAGCCCATCGGGTCCACGTCACCGCCCGCCGGACCGGCATGACCGCGACCAATCCACCGGTCATAAAGATGTTGAAGGGGCTTAAACAGGCTCACGTCCGGGCGTTGACCCGCCGCCAGGGCAGACACCGCCTGCCACAGGGCTGCGATGGCGGAGCTGCCATAGTGGGCGACCAGCTGGCCGTTGACAGAGCCATGGACGAAGTCCCGCAACCCAGCCGGGTGAAACGCGGTCTGCTTCAGGAATTCCGCCAGCACCAGGCGGGTCACGGCACCGGCCAACAGCAGCGGCCCCAGGTCCCGGCCCTCGTCCCAATCGGCGCCGGGACTTTGCAGGAAGTCCGGCTCGACCGACAGATCCGCCAAAACCCGCATGGCCGAGGACCACAGGGACGGAAAGGTCATCGCCGCCTTCAAGTGCAGATGGGGCTCGGCGAAGCCCCGATCGGCCAGCCGGGCCTCCAGCGCCGGGGACACCATCGGGAGACGCTCGCAACACGAGCCGGCGGCGGCCAGCAGCAGATCCGGCGGAAGCGAGAAGCTATACCAGCGCCACAGCCGGCGCTGGGCCACTTCGTCCTGGGCCCGGCTCGGCTTCAGCCGCGCCTCGCCCGGACCGCCGGTGATCAGTTCAGCCGCCGCCCGCGCCAGCAGCCCGGCCAGCGGCACCTCGGGCGACCGCCCCGGGTGGCGATCAGGGCCGTCGAACCACAGGCAATCCCGCCTCAGCACCAACTCATCAACCGACATGCCGGGAAAGTGGGCGAGCAACGTCCGTTCGGTCTCCCGCCACAGGGCGATGGTCGGAGACGTGTTCCCGAAAGGCCGCTTTTCGAGACACGGGTCCAGCGCGATCATGGCATCGGCAAACGCCGTCGTGCCGGCGAACGGCGCCGCCAGCATTTCGGCCATCAGATGCTCAATGGGAAACGCCGAAGTCCGCAACCCCGTCGCCTGGCCGCCATGGGCGGTCATGGCGATGGCTCGGCATCTCGCTTGAAAGGCTCGAGGTCGCGCTCGGTGGGAATAAAGGCCCCTTCCAAAAAGTTATTGAAGGGATGTTTTAACCCATTAACTACTGCATCAAGCACCATTATCAACTTTTTTAAATGTTCTGGCTCTGAATTAATAATTCGTTTATCACTTTGTCTAACAACTGCTAGCGCATTTTTGGGTGGTTCTTTTTGCAAAAAAATATCATTCAAGTCGTCCTCAATCTCATCAGACTTAAGAAAGTTTATCAGGTATTCTAGTTTATTATCATCACTTCGAAATATAATCATTATATTATCATTCATCAATATATTTTTCAATTTCTCCTTATTACTGTAATCACTTTGCAATATCTTTCTGGTCAAATTCATTCTTAATTCCTTAGGCAACACGTGCAAATAAGCTAGTACTGGCGATATGTTGGCACAGAGCGTCGCTCCAGTCTCTGTATTAATTTTGCCTCCTTTAGACGCGGAAAAAAAATCTTGCGCTCTCATTCTTCGAATATTTTCCATAATAGTCACGTCTTTTTGAAGATATTCCCTAACGCTAACGAGTATATCTATACTTAAGTGAGTTTCATTTTCAGGTGCGAAGAGCACCACCACTCGAGCTAAAGTATTACGGTATAATTCCAGGTCAACGATTGGATATAATTCGCTATTTTCCACTACTTGGATAAATCTACCTAACAGTTTGATCAAACGTAGAGACGTTTGATTACGCCAATCATCCCGATATGGCTCATCTAGAACAACCTCAAGAATTGATGTCAGCCATGCCAAACCACATTGCTTCTCTTCAGCCTCTGAAACGTACCGGCGCCAATGGCGATCGAATCGCTCACAGTCACGAAAGGTCCGCCACCTCGGCATCGGCCATATGATATCCGTATACTGTTCGCCCGTACCCCACCTGGCCCACACTCCCGGGGCAGGGTCCGACTGCGTATAGGGTAACGGGCGCTGTCTCTGGTCGCTTCCGTCTAGCCCGGCGAGGAGATCATGGGCAAGCAAGATGCCGGCCGCCAGACGGCGGGGCAGTTCGACACCAAGAGTCTGCGTTTGCTCATCATCCTCTTTTTGCTGTTTTTCGTTCAACTCATTCTTCTGTCTCCGAGGTGAGGTCTGGTCGGCACCTCTTGCGAACACACGGGGCGGACCAGACGCGACAGAACTTTTTAATTTTTCATATTCAAACTTGGTGGACACCGGCGCTCGTATAAATTCATACTCAACGGTGATATTCGTCTCAAAATCGACGGTACCATTTCTGTAACCGTCGAGGGCCTTATCAAGGCGATCGCGCACCGCATAAGGCAATTGCCACTCTTCCTTGATCTGGCGCCTCAGCTCCTCCAACACGCTGCCAACAACCCGACGATTGAATTCATTTTCGCTCTTATCCTTAATGGAAACTTCTCCAAAGGATTTTAGTATCCTGTAGATATCAATGACTTGACGATGAGTCCCCGACAGCCATTGGGCGCTTTCGGACGGGATTTGGTGTTCCAACAGGAACAGTTCTGAGAAAGATATCTTCCGGTCTTTCGCCATCTCCCGGAATCGGAGAACCTTTAAAGCATCCAGCTCCTGCCGGAGCGTCTTATCATCTTCGCCGATTTTGAGTTCCAGCGCATCGGTAAGCGATATTGCCGCCAAGCGAGCCCGTTGGCCCGGGGGCAACAGCTTGCGCAAATTGTTTGCGGCGATCTCCCAGGCACTATTCAGTATCTCCGTAGAATTCGATCCCTTTGAATCCGCGAGCTTCCACAATTCCCCTTCGGTTTTCAGTTTGAGCACCGTTTCGGCAATGCGGATATTGCCCGCCACCAAAAAGAACAGTCTGGGTGTCGTCACCATGCGGATCAGGCGCAACAGCTCCAGACAATGGGCGGGCGCCAGGTCAAAATCGTCCACCGGCAGCACAAAGATATGATCTTGCTCGCTGTTGTCACTGGCCACGAGCCAAGCAAGCCCATTCATGACCTCGGCGAAACGCCCATGCAGGTTAAGGCCAGCCCTTTCCGCCTGCATGGTGGACAGCGCCCTGGCTTGGGCGTCGCCTTTATGTTCGCAACCGGCCGGACGTTCCCACACCAAGGCAGCGTCGTTCTGCAACTGCGCCAAGTTGGTCACCACCTCGGCCAAGGGGCTCTTACTGCCGAGAACGGCCGACAGGGGTGAAATGACTTTCATCTTGGCATCGAGAATTCGCTCGAGACGGGCGAGAATGGCCGCGAACAGGTTGATACCCTTGGACAAGGGCTCCATGTCCAGGGTCTCCAGCCAGATCACACGCCGCCTTCGGTCATAAAGTCTTTGGACGGCATCAGACAACGACTCTTTGTTTTGATCATCCCGGGACGTCAAGTCCATCAGGCTCAGCAGAACCGAGCTTTTTCCGGTGCCGCGATCACCATCGATAAAGGCCAGTTGGCTATGGCGATTGGTATCCAGGGTCGGCGAGGGAATTCCGTATCGATCTTTACGGCGATCCTCGTTGATCTCCTTGACTTTGGGAACCGCATCAAGGGCATCGACCAGCCATTTCGCCACGGACTCGGCAGCCGTCTTTTGGGTTTCGCTCAAATCGTCCCATTTCCGCGGAATCGCTTCGATGCGGCGGCTGTCGTTGCTCATGGCGATCGCTTTCCCGTCCGTGACTGGTTCACCGTTCTGTCATGACGCGCGGGCAACCGCAACGGCAAAACAGACTTTCACGGGTGGTTGGCCATGGGACTCGCGGCGCTGGGAGCGCATCGGGCGGTCTGCATCACATGGTATGCATAACGATACCCCCTCCCCCGGACCGCGGGCGTCCCGCCCGCCCCTTCCTTTTGGGGCATCAGCAAAGGCCCACGGATAACCACGGGGCACACAAAAAGGCGGGCGGGACGCCCGCGGTCCCGTTCACGCTCGCCCCCTGAGCCCCGCCTCTTCATGGCCGCCGCCAGCAGATCAAGCCCCGAATGCGCCGCTTCCGCCAGAATCGCCAGGCCGCCGGTCATCAGACCCACCACCAGCTTGGTGACGGTCAGAATGACGGTCCCGTGCTCATCCGACCCCCCGCCCTGCCCGATCAAGCCCGCTACGGCGCGGCGGGCGCGGCGGGTTTGGCCGGTTTTTCGGTCAGATCATCGGCCTCGGGCGCCAGTTCCTTGGCCGCATACTCCGACAGCCGGTAGCTCCAGGCGGCGGTCCGCTCCTGAATCTCCTGAACCTCATGAACCGGGTCCGGCGCGCCGGCCTCCGGCTGGGCCGCGGCCTTGGCGGCCTGCGCCGAGTCGACCTCGGCGGCAAAGGTCGCCCAGGGCTTGTCGTCGTGCCGGTCGATCCGAACGGTCAGCACCACGCCGTCGAAGGTGCGGATCGTGGTGAAGGTGGTGTCGGCCCGGGGTTGGCTGGCCGGATCCTGCTTTGCCACATCCTCGAACGAGAGAAACTCCACCGCCGAAGCCCACTCGTTGACCGTGGCCTGCTTCGGCTTGGCCCCCGCTTTCAGGCCGTCCACGGTAAAGTCCGGCTGTTTGGCATCGGACCGGGTGATGGTCAGCGGCGCCACGCCCGGGCGGCTGACCGTCACCGTCATCACCCGCCCGGCGGCCAGCGTCGGCAGGATCCGATCCACCCACTGCATGGGGTCGATGGTCAGCGACGGCACCTGCCCCACCGCCAGCCACGACTGCGCCTCGCCGGCCCGGCGGGCATAGAACTGGTGGACCGGGTGGTCTGAATTGGGCGAGACGACGATCTTGCCCACCAGCACCGTCGGCAGCGCCGAACCGTCGGCAAGCCGTAAGGACAGGTGAACCGCACCGGCGTCATCCACCTGGAGCTTGCCGTACTGCTCGGGCCTGACGGTTCGCGGCTCCAGGGTCTTGGCGGCATCCAGCCCCAGGATGGTCCGGCGCACCTGATCCAGTGCCGCGGGATAATTGGCCTTGTCGGCCACCGTCCAGCGGTCGCTGTCCGGCCCCGGCCGCGCGACCGTCACGGAACCGCCACCGCCGGCAATGGTCATGGCCACCACCTGATTGATGTGCTCGGTCAGGCCTGGCACCAGCGGCGCCCCCACCGCGACCTCGGGCGCGGTCTCGGTGGTGCGGACGGCCACCGCATAGAGGGCGGCACCGGCAACCGCCGCGGTCAGGGCGGCAAGAACGGCAAAGGGAAAGGGTTTCATGGCGGGCCCCCGGTTACTCGCGAACGGTTCGGCTGCGGCGGCGGGCGCGCCAGGCGGCAAGGCCCAGGGCAAAACCGGCCACCAACACCGGCACGGCGCCGATATTGAGGACTTTGACCGTGGCCGACAGCCGTTCGATATCCTGATTGAGGGTATGCTGGACCGAGCGCAATTCTTTGCGGGTGGCCAGCACTTCGGCCCGGAACCGCTCGATGGTGGCCTGCTCGTCCTTCGGCAGCAACGCGCCGCCGGCTCCGGCCTTGTTGGCCTTCCCTTCCAGGTCGGCGATTTGCCGCTCGGCCTGCTCCAGCTTCTTGCGCAAGGCCTGTTCCCGGGCCAGCACCTGTTCGCCCGCCGCCCGGTGCATATCCTCGACCACCTGGAACGGCCGCGACGCCCCGGCCCGGCCCCGCAGGCCGATCAGGTCCGAGGAGCCGGCCAGATTGTCGATACCGTTGGCGATGAAGTCGGCATTGCCGGCAAACGGCACCGACAATTGCTGGCCAAGCAGGTTCTGCTGCTGAACCCAGAACCGGTCCTCCAGCATGTCGGTATCGGCCACCACGATCAGGTTGGCCGGTTGCACGCTGACCGTCAGCGGCTTGGCTTCGGTCTTCGGCGCGTCGGCCTTGTGATCCTCGCCGGCGGCCGGCGCCGGGGCAGAAGGCGGACCGTCGGGGAACGCCGTCCTGACGGTCCCGCTAAGCCGGGCCGCCAGGACATAGGTCTGTCCGCCGGCCGCCAACTGGGCCAACAGCCGCTCGGGATTGGGCTCGCCCTGAAGTTCCTTCACATCCACCAGCTTCGCCCGCGGCGAGCTGGTGACCAGCGGCGTCAGGACGATGCCGGCATCCGGACGCTTGCTCAACGCGCCGGCCGAAGCGAAGGTCAGGCTGGCCAGGTCGGCGGTGACCACGTCGGTCTTGTTCAGCGTCTCCGGCGTCACCATCAGCCAGGCGGCATAGGGAACTCCCCGGCGGCGGGCGCCCTCGCCGAACGCCACCTGGATGGCCAGCTTGGGGTCCGCGACGAAATGACCGGCGTCCATGTCGATGCCCCAAGCCTGAAACAACAAGGGCAGGGTCGCGCTATGGGACGGCCCCGGCACCGGCACCCCGCCGGGACCGGCCTGGTCGGCGATGCTTTCCACATAGGGGTCGACGAACACCATCGCCCGGCCACCGGCCAGGACGTACTGATCCACCGCGTACAGTGCCTGGGGGCTCAGCTTCTGGGGCCGGAGCACCAGCAGCACCGAAACGTCCTTGTCGATGGCGGTCAGATCGGACTTTAACATCCGGATGTCGAAGGTCTGCCGCAACTGCTCCAGGACGGCATAGGGGTGTTCCTCCCCCCGCATCGCCGCCATCATGCCGCCCGCACCATAGACCAAGTCCATGTCGGTGAGGACGCCCACCACCGTCTTCTTGGGATCGGTCAGCGCATAGACCAGCTTGGTGATATCGTATTCGAGGAACGCCTCGCGATCCTGGGAGAAGAAGGGAATGGTCTGCTGATTGTCGGTGGTATTGGTGCCGACCAGGCCGAAATACACCGGCTTGCTGCCGTCCTGGTCAAGCGGCACCCCCTGGACGCCGGCTTCCACCGCCCGGTCCTCGGCATCCGAATACGGCTCGGGGTCGATCACCTGGAGCCGGATCAGGCCGTGGGCGCGGTTGGCGTACTCCTCCAGGATTTCGCGCACCCGCTGGCCGTAGGTGCGGAGTTGCGGGTTGGCGCCGGCCAGTTTTTCCGAGAAAAACAGCTTCAGCGTGACCGGTTCCTTCAGGGACGCCAGAATGTTGCGGGTGCCCTGGGACAGGGTGAACAACTGGTCCGCGGTCAGGTCCAACCGGGCCTGACGCAAGCTGGTTTGACTGAGAATGTTGATCGCAAGAAACAGAACGGCGGCAACGCCCAGCGCCGCCATCGACAGGACTCTCCGGTTCATGATCGGGCTCCCTCAGCCGGCTTTGCGCAGCTCGACCACCACCGCGTTGGCGAACAGCCAGAACGCGATGAGGGACGCGAAATAGATCAGGTCACGCACATCGATCACCCCCTGGACGATGGACTCGAAGCGGGTGAGAAAGCTGAAGGAGGCAATGGTCTCCACCAGCGCGTGCGGTGCCCAGGAACTGATCAGATCGAGCACGATCGGCGTGCCCGAAACCGTAAACAGCAGACACACGATGACCCCGACCACGAAGGCAATCACCTGATTGCGGGTCGCGGCCGACAGACAGGCACAGATCGCCAGGTAGCCGCCGGCCATCAGCAGGCTGCCGAGATAACCCGCCAGAATCACCCCCTGGTCGGGATGGCCCAGCAAGCTGACGGTCAGCCAGATCGGAAAGGTCAGGGCCAGCGCAATCGCGGTAAAACACCAGGCGGCCAGGAATTTGCCGACCACCACATCGAACAGGCCGACCGGCAGGGTCAGCAGCAACTCGATGGAGCCGCTGCGACGCTCCTCGGCCCACAGCCGCATGGCGATGGCCGGCATCAGCAGCAGGTAAAGCCACGGATGGAACACGAAGAACGGCCGCAAATCAGCCTGACCGCGTTCGAAAAACCCGCCCACATAGAAGGTAAAGATGCCGTTCAGCAACAGAAAGATGATGATGAAGACGAAGGCGACCGGCGTCGCGAAATAGCCTGCCAGTTCGCGCCGAAAAATCGCAACGGTTCCGGTGATCATGCCGCCAACTCCGTGACCTGATCGGAAGCCCCCTGGCCGGTGGTGATCTGACGGAACACCGCGTCGAGTCGCCCCGGCGCGGCTTCCAGCGTGCCGAACCGCCAGCCGGCGGCATCCGGCAGCGGTTCCCCCTCGGCCAGCACCTTGCCGCGCGCGATGATCAGAGACCGGGTACAAACCGCCTCGACCTCTTCCAGGATGTGGGTCGAGATGATGATCGCCTTGGTGGCGGCCATCCCCTTGATCAGAGTCCGCACCGCATGTTTCTGGTTGGGATCGAGGCCGTCGGTGGGCTCGTCCAAAATCAGCACCTCGGGGTCATGCAGGATCGCCTGGGCCAATCCCACCCGGCGCTTGAACCCTTTGGATAGCGTGTCGATCGGCTGCTCCAGCACCGGTTCCAGGTCGATCCGGGCAATCGCCTCGTCAAGCTTGCGCTGACGGTCGGCCCCGGTCAGGCCGCGGACATCGGCAATGAAATCCAGAAAAGCCCGGGGCGTCATGTCGGCATAGGCCGGCGCGCCCTCGGGCAGATAGCCGATGCACCGCTTGGCCGAGAGCGGCTGTTCCGCAATGTCGAACCCCGAGACCGCAATGCGTCCCGAGGTCGGCGGCAAGAAGCCGGTGATCATTTTCATTGTCGTCGACTTGCCGGCCCCGTTGGGGCCCAGAAATCCCAGCACGGTGCCGCGCTCAACGGAGAAACCGACACCATCGACCGCGGTGAAGGCGCCGAAGCGTTTGACCAGCCGTTCGATCTCGATCATCGCCATGGTAAAATTTGTCCCCTACGCACCCACAGTTGCCCATCCGGGCGAAATCCCCAGCCGGACCCCGATCCAGCCGCGCCCCATATGGACCGTCGGCGGTGACCTGGCGAGGGCATTTTTGTGGCATTCTGAAGGCAGCCGCCGCCACGGCGTCCTGCCTTGCCCGTGGCGACACCCTAACACAGTTCGTTGCCACAGGCACGCAACGACCAACCCCACCCGCGCCAAGCACACGGCGGTCCGGCGGGCCATGACGACGACCCATCACCGGTGATCGGAAACCGGGTTGGACCTCAGGGCGTTCGGTTGCTCACCCGGTCGCCGCCATCGCCTCGACGGCCCGGGACTGGGCAGCGCAGCCCGACGTGATGAACGGCGGCAGGTTCAGCCGATGGCGGCGAATATTGACGAATTCCAGCAACGAGACTTCGTCCTCCAGGACATGGCGGTCGACCTGCCAGCCCGGCACCCGGTACAGCACCATGAAGTCACGGGAGCGCAGCCAGCGCACCATCTCATCCACCGACGCCATCACGACGGTCGGCTTGATCTCCCGCCGTTCGCGAATCAGACGAACCGCCGTCCGGGCCGGTGACGGTACCGAGGCCGCCGCCGACCGGAACACCGGTGCCGCCGGCGGCGATTCCGCCGGCCGCTCCGCCTTGGCCTTGACCGCCACCGCCATGCGGGTGCGTTGGGCCGAGCGAAAGGGGGCCGGGCCGACCAGTTCCTGCAACTTTTGCTGTACCGCGTCGGCGCTCCGGTTCGGAACGGCCTGGGCGATGGCGGTCAACGAGGCTCCGGCGGCATGGAGCGCCAGCACCGTGTCGCGCTCGCCATCGGTCCAGGGGCGACGGAACCGCAGACTCTGGATATTGAGCCGACGGAGTTTATCGGCCACCGACGACCGCGGATGACCGGTGGTGTCGGCAATCTGCTTCAGGCTGCACCCGTCTTCAAGCATCCGCTGGAGCAACCGCAACTGGCCGCCGGTCCAGGGCTGCGCCGTGTCCCGCCGCCGCAGACCCAGTCGCCGGCTCATGTTGCTCACCGCCTCACTGGTCCGACCGAGGCGGCAGGCAATCTCGGTGTTGGCGAGGTGCTGGGCATGCAACACCCGAAGCGCCTCCCGCTCCTCTTCGGTCCAGGGGCGCAACTCCTCGCGCCGGCCGCTGCCGGACCCGGCCCCCCGGTCCGCCCGCCCTCCGGCCGTCTCCGAAGGCCCCTTCGTTGCGAAAATATCTTGGCCAATGATCCGTTCGCTTTGACTGGCGCTCGATTCCGGGGGATAGTTACCGGCACTTTTTCCCGTCTCACTCATGGCATTCGACCGGGCAGCCAACCCGGGTAGCGGTGACGATTCGAACAATAAGCCAGAACGGCGATGGTCGACGGTGTCCATTGTTCCGATCATCCATTCGTTAAGACTAAACTCGAGGCAATTGACGCCGTGCTGCCGACAGAACAAAGCGCATTTGTGATATTAGCGAGCCATTTTCGTATAAAATACTATCTATATGGATAGGTCATTTTCCGCAGGCCGGCGTTTGCGTTGCAAAGAAAGTATTTTTGTGCCGTGACGAAGGCCTTTCCCGCCACCACGCCGGCCTTGATCGGGCATGCGTCTTGCCACCCGACACCGCCGCCCGGCGGGCAAAATCCTGATCATCGAAAGCCGTCCGCCCATGCCCGATTCCGAATATGCCGGCGCCCTGACCAGTGATCAACTGGACCGCCCGATCGGGCTCAAGCGCCTGTTGCCGCAGACCCTGTTCGGCCGCTCCCTGCTGATCATCGTCACGCCGGTGGTGCTGGCCCAGTTGGTGGCCACCTGGATTTTTTATGACCGGCACTGGGAAACCGTGACCCGCCGGCTGGCGTTTGGCGTGGCCGGCGACGTTGCGCTGGTCATCGACCAATTGAACCGCTTTCCCGATCCCACCTCCCAGTCCCAAATTCTGGAAGCGGCGGCCCGAACCACCGATCTGGTCATCACACTGGAACCCGGCGCCCGGCTGCCGCTCCGCACCCGGCCGCTCACCGGCCGCCTGGAGCGTACCCTGGCCGCCGCCCTGGAAGAACAGGTGGCACGGCCGTTCGCCATCAACACCCGTATCGCTCATGAATGGTACGAAATCCGCGTGCAATTACCCGACGGCGTGGTGCGGGTTCTATCACCCGAACGGCGAATGTTCAGCCCGACCACCTACATCTTCATCTTATGGATGACCGGCAGCGCCCTGGTCCTCTTCGGCATCGCCATCGTGTTCATGCGTAACCAGATTCGCTCGATCCGGCGGCTGGCCATCGCCGCCGACCGCTTCGGCAAGGGGCGCGATACCCCCGACTTCAAGCCCGAAGGCGCCGCCGAAGTCCGTCAGGCCGCCGCGGCCTTCCTGGTGATGCGGGAGCGCATCCAGCGCCAGATGCGCCAGCGCACCGAGATGCTGGCCGGGGTCAGTCACGACCTGCGCACGCCGCTGACCCGGATGAAGCTGGCGCTGGCCATGCTGAGCGAAGACCCCGAGGTGGAGGAACTCAAGGACGACGTCGCGGAAATGGAGGCGATGATCGAAACCTACCTGGCCTTTGCCCGGGGCGAGGGCACCGAGCAGATTCAACCCACCGATCTTGGCCGGTTGATCGGCGAGGTGGTGGTGGGCGCCCGCCGGGCCGGCAGCCGGATCAACCTGACCATCGCCGAGCCGCTGTCCCTGCCGCTCCGGGCCAACGGCTTCAAGCGGTGCCTGAGCAACCTGCTGGCCAACAGCCGCCGCCACGCCCAGACCGTGTGGATCCACGCCGGCCGCCGGGACCCCATGACCATCCAGATCATGGTGGACGACGACGGCCCGGGCATTCCCGAAGCCGCCCGGGAAGACGTGTTCAAACCCTTCTTCCGCCTCGACACCTCCCGCAACCCGGAAACCGGCGGCACCGGCCTGGGCCTGGCCATCGCCCGGGACGTGGTCCGCTCCCACGGCGGCGACATCACCCTGGACGACAGCCCCCAAGGCGGGCTGCGGGTGATCGTCCGGTTGCCGGTGTGACGGCTGCCGGGCTCTGCCCCGGCGGCGCGGAAAGGCCTGTCCCGGATGCGCGGGCAAACGGCCCGCAGTCCCCAGGACGTCGCTCCCAAAGACGTCGAACCGCCGCCGGAGCGAGCCCCGGCGGCGGTGTCGATGAGGACGGTCGACCGGTGACGGCGACAGTTTACCGGACGGTCTCGCCGTGCAGGGCGAGGTCGAGGCCTTCGCGCTCCACGTCCTGGTCGACCCGCAGGCCGATGACCAGATCGATGAGCTTGAGGATGATGAAGGTGCCGATCACATCCCAGGCCACGACGTAACCGATGCCCTGTAACTGGATCCACAACTGCTCGGTGTGGCCTTCCAGCACACCCAGGGGGCTGGTTTTGCCGGCGATGGCGGCCTTGGCGAAGACGCCGGTCAGCACGGCACCGGCGAAGCCACCGATGGCATGGACGCCGAAGGCATCGAGCGCATCGTCATAGCCCAACAGCGCCTTGAGGTGAGTCGAAGCCCAGAAGCACAGCACGCCGGCAACCAGACCGATGATGATGGCGCCATTGGGATCGACGAAGCCCGAGGCCGGAGTGATCGCGACCAGACCGGCTACGGCACCGCTGATGATGCCCAGAACCGACGGCTTGCCGCGCACGATCCACTCGGCGAACATCCAGGACAGCGCGGCACCCGCCGTCGCGATCTGGGTGGCGGCCATGGCCATGCCGGCATTGTTGCCCGCAGTCAACGCCGAACCGGCGTTGAACCCGAACCAGCCGACCCACAGCAGCGCGGCGCCGATCAGGCTCAGCACCAGATTGTGGGGCGAGAAGTTCTCGGTCCCATAGCCGCGACGCTTGCCGATCATCAGTGCCGCAACCAGACCGGCAATACCGGCATTCATATGCACGACGGTGCCGCCGGCGAAGTCAAGCACGCCCAGGTCGCCGAGGAAGCCGCCCGGACCCCAGACCCAATGGGCGATCGGGGCATAGACCACCACCGACCACAGACACATGAACACGAACATCGCCGAAAACTTCATGCGATCGGCAAAGGCCCCGGCAATCAGCGCCGGTGTGATGATCGCGAACGTCATCTGGAAGCTCATATATACCGACTCGGGAATGGTCGGCGCGAGCGAGCTGATCGAATCGATCGCCATGCCCGACAGCAGCACCCGCGAGAAGCCGCCGATATACGGCGCCAGGTCCGGCGACGGCCATGCGGTGAAGGCCAGCGAATAGCCGATCACGTACCACAGCACCGTCACCAGGCAGGTGATGGCGAAGCTTTGCATGACGGTGGACAGCACGTTCATTTTACGAACCATGCCGCCGTAATACAGTGCGAGGCCCGGGATGGTCATCATCAGCACCAGGGCCGTCGATGTCAGCATCCACGCGGTGTCGCCACTGTCGAGCTTGAGGACCGGGGCGGCCGGTGTCGCGGCAGCGGCGGCGGCAGCAGCGGCGGCGGGCGCGTCATCCGCCCAGGCGCCGGTCGCCATTCCGGCTACTCCGACAACAAGAGCCGCAAAGGGCACAGCCAGGGAGTCCCAACGTTTCATCGATCTTCCTCATCCATCAAGTGGTGACAGCAAGCAAGGGTTCCGACCTGCCCGCCAGGTCCCCAGGCATCCTGCCCGGGGCCCAACGGCTGCGGAGCCGTTCTGGCTCGCTATCATTCAAGAACCGTGCCGAAGTCGGGAACCGCAGGATCTCGTGCCGCAGCGGGCCGGCGCCGGTCACCGCCCGACACGCCAAGCCCCCGCCAACCCCGAGTCGAAACCGGCACTTGCATACCAATTGCGCATCTCTCCGCCGGGACCGGGAACCCAACCGCCAGCGCCTTGGCGACCTTCGCGCCAACGCTCCACAAATTTGCCACAGTATTGCATAACCATAAAGCATGTGATTATGATTTAGGCAACCCGTTTGAGCCGTGACGGGGCATTCCGGAGGGAGACATGGGCCTGACGCCGCCGGGCGGAACCCCGCTGAACGACGCGGATCGGGTGCGGATGCGGGGCATCGGCCTGTTCGCGCCGTTGCCGCCCGACACGCTGGCGGCGCTGCTGGCCGGAGCGTGGGCGATCGCGCCAGCGCCCTTTGAGAGTCTTTTTGAACAGGAACAGCAAGTGGGTGCCCTGTTCGTGGTGATGGACGGAACCATTGGGACGCTGGCGGCGCTCGGTCCCCAGGAATCGTGCCTGGTGGCGTTGTTGGGACCCGGCCAGGTGGTCGGCGAGGGCGGACTGTTCGACACCGGATGCATGCCGCTGGCGGCTCGGGCCATCACGCCGGCCCGGCTGGTGGCCATTCCGGCGGCGGCGGTGCTGGCCTGCCTGGACACCGACGCGCCGTTCCGGCGGCGCATGCTGGCCTTTCTGTCGGCACGGCTGCGGGTGCTGGTGCGCCAGATCAGCCAATTGAAGCTGATGTCGGCGCCCCAACGCCTGGGCCTGTTTCTGCTGGGGCTGACCGAGCCACAGGATGGTCCGCAGACGGTTCAGTTGATGTGCGATCGGCGGATCATTGCCGGCCTGCTGGGGATGACGCCGGAATGCCTGTCACGGTCCTTGCGCTCGTTGCAGGCGTTGGGCGTCCGCAACCAGGGCAAACGCGGTATTGTGGTCGAAGACCGGGAGCAATTGAGCGCCTACTGCCAACCGTAACCCGGGGGAGGATGTTAGGAACATGCTCAACCAGGCCGACTTAGATCTGGTCCGTCACACCCCACTGTTTGAAGGGCTGCCGCCGGCTCTGGTGGCCGCTTTCGTCGGGGATGCCCGGGTGACGCCGTTCGAGGCGCGAACGCTGCTGTTTTCCCAGGGCGATCCCGCCGATTCGTTTTTTGTGGTGCTGGTCGGGCAAGTCCGCCTGTTTGTGCTCACCGCCGAGGGACGGGACAGCGTCATCGAATTCGTCGAGCCCGGCCAGAGCTTTGCCGAAGCCGCCATGTTCGGCAGCGGCCGCCTGCCGGTCAATGCCGAAGTGGCGGCCGGGACCCGGCTGGTCCGGATTCCGGCACAGCGGATTCTGGCCGGCATCAACGGGGATACCACGCTGGCCCGCAAAATGCTCGACTCCCTGGCACGCCGCCAGCGCCGGCTGATCGGCCGGATCGGTGATCTCAAACTCCGGTCCCCGGGCCAACGGCTGGCCGCGGCGCTGCTGGCCCTCAGCACCGTTGACTTTGGCGCCACGACCGTGCATCTCGGCGTGACCAAGGCCGGACTTGCCAGTCACATCGGCATCACACCGGAAAGCCTGTCGCGGGCCATGTCACGCCTGCGGAATCGGGGTGTGACCTGTCGCGGCCACGAGGTTACCATTGCCGACGTTTCGGCGTTGCGTCGCTATTGCGAGGATCGGGAGCCGGAAGCGTGACCGCACGGAACCCACGGGAGAGGCAGATCATGCCGCTGATGGAATGGAGTGACCAGCTAAGCGTCGGCATCGGACAGTTCGACCGGGAGCATCGGGTCATGGTCGATATGATCAATGACCTGTTCGACGCCGTTCAGGCCGGACGGGGACGGGAGAGCTTGGGCCTGACGCTCAATCATCTGCTCGACTACACCAAGACCCACATGATCAAGGAAGAACAGATTCTCGAAAAGCACGGCTATCCGGATCTCGCGGCCCATCGCCTGGAACACAAGGCGGTCGGCCGGGAGATTATGGAGATTCGTCAGCGTTATGAAGCCGGAGCGACCGGCCCCATGTGCATGGAAGTTCTGACGCTGATGAGGAAGTGGCTGATAGAGCATATTCAAGGCACCGACAAGCAGTACCAAAGCTTTCTGAACGCCAAGGGACTGCATTGATCGCCAGGCCCGACCGCTTCCTGTCTTGGTTGCCCAAGCCCCGGGGTCTTGGTGCGATGGCTTGGCTGATGCTGGCGTCCCTGCTGCTGGTGCCTCTCGCCGTTGCGGCGCCCCGCGGCGGCGACCTCGACCCCGGGCAATCGGTGGTGCTGACCCTGACCAAGGCCCGGCAGTTCAAGCTACCCATCGATATCCGCGACGTGCTGGTGGCGGATCCGACCATCGCCGACGTGCTGATCAAGACACCACGGCTGGTCTACCTGATCGGCAACAAGGTTGGCGATACCAACGCGATTTTCCTGGATGCCGCGGGCCGACAGGTCCTGAAACTCGACGTTCGGGTCGACCGCGACCTCGCGGCGGTGCGAACGGCGCTCAGTCAGTTGGTGCCCGACGCCGACGTCACCGTGGCGACCCTGAATCAGGACCTGGCGATCAGCGGGTCGGTACCCTCGGCCCAGACCGCAGATAATGTGCGGGCGGTGGTGCGGCGCTTCGTGGACAAGGACGAGAATATCGTCAATCTGATGAAAATCACCGGCGCCCAGCAAGTGGTCATCCGGCTCAAGATCGCCGAAGTGTCCCGCAAGGTCACCAAGGAACTGGGGTTTGATCTGTTTCTTCAGGGAAACTCCTTTTCCTTTCAATCCGGAGCCCTGACGGGATTGGGCCTGTTCAGCGACCGCTTCGGGACCGGTTCCACGGTCGGCAGCTCCCTCGGGACCTTGAACGGCAACGCCGGCAAGGGGGCCGATGTCTTTTCCAACGGCTTCACCACCCCTCCCCCCCCGACCGGCGGTCAGGGCTACACCTACACCAGCGGCCCCGCCGCCAGCCCGATTGCCGGCAGCGTCGAAGCCCTGGAGCAGCAGGGACTGGTCAAAATCCTGGCCGAACCCAATCTGACCGCGGTTTCGGGCGAACCCGCATCGTTCCTGGCCGGCGGTGAATTCCCGGTGCCCAGCAGCAAGGACAACCAGGGCAATCCGGTGATCGAGTTCAAGACCTACGGGGTCAGTCTGGCCTTTACCCCGGTGGTGCTGAGCCAGGGCCGCATCAGTCTGCGCATCAGCACCGAGGTCAGCGACATCGACCGCTCGGTTCAGGTCATGCTGGCCGGGATCAGCGTCCCGGGACTCACCACCCGCCGGGCCCAAACCACCGTGGATATTCCCAGCGGCGGCAGCCTGGTGCTGGGCGGCCTGCTGCGCAACGACGCCACCAATACCATCAACGGCTTGCCCGGACTGAAGGACGTGCCGGTGCTGGGCGCGCTGTTCCGCAGCGAAGCCTTTCTCAGCAACGAGTCCGAACTGGTGGTGATCGCCACGCCCTATGTGGTGCGCCCCGCCGCACCGGCGGCACTGGCAGCCCCCACCGACGGCTTTGCCCCGGCCAGCGACCTCGACATGTACCTGTTGAACGGCCTGTACGCCCGCTACGGCGGCGGCAGCAAGCCCCCCGGCGCGACCACCAAGCCCGCGGCGCCGGACCAGCCGTTCGGCTATATCATGCCGTGACGGGGCGGCACCCCAAATGAGCGGGCAAGAGCCCCGCGCTCCCAGGAGCGGCACGCATGACCGGACGGGAACAGGACGGGCGACTGACGGCGGCAACCCAAACGACGCTGGCCCAAACGACGCTGGCCCAAACGATTCTCGCCCAAACGATTCTCGCCCTGACGATGCTGGCCCTGACGGCCTGCACGTCGCCGGAATCCGACGCCTACCCGGAACCGCCCCAGCCCCGCGCCCAGGTGATCAGCGTACCGGCGACCCTGCATGGGGCGCTGCCCGACCCGGCCGGTGACTTCGCCGGCCCCGAACATGACCGGTTGGGCGCCTTTCTGGATGCCTACCGCGACGGCGGCCGGGGCCCCCTCAAGACCGTTATCACCGCCCCCGACGCCCGCACCGCCGGCCGGGCCGAGGCCGCCCTGCGCACCCTGGCCCGGCGGCGCGGGGTGGTCGAGGAGGCGTTGGCCGTGACGGTCACGGTGGCGGCCGGCGCCCCCCCGGGCCTGACCCTGGCCTATACCGACTTCGCCGTGACGCCGCCGCCCTGCAACCCCGAAGTGGTGCTTAGCCGCACCCCCACCGCCGCGGTCTCGCCCAACCTGGGTTGCGCCCTTGAAACCAGCATCACCGCCACGTTGGCGCACCCGGCCGACTATGCCGCGCCCACGGGCGGCACCCCGGCCGACGCCGCCCGCCAGAGCCGGGTGGTCACCCTGTATCGTCAGGGCAAGGCCACCGAGGCCGAAGCGAACCGCAACGACGACTTGAAGGCCAGCACCATTTCCATCAGCAAATGAAACCGGCCTGACGCCGACCGCCCAGGGAGCCCGCCATTCTTCGCCAGAACGTCCATGCCTTCGTGACCAGCGCGGCTGCCGGAGCCCTGGTCGATCAGGCCTTTGCCGACCGCCGCCTGTTCAAGATGGCGCTGGCCCGGCGGCCCGGCGGCCCGGCCGAAGCCCGGAGCCGTTATGCCGGCGAAACCTCGCCGCCACTGCTGCTGGTGGAAGCCCCCGCCGGGGTCGGGATCGAGGCGCTGCTGGCGGAGATCGACGCCCTGGCCGAGACCTGCTCGGCCGGAACCAATCTGATCCTGCTCGGCACCCTCAACGATGTCACGCTCTACCGGAACCTGCTGCGCCAGGGCGTGGCCGACTATCTGGTCCTGCCCGCCCCGCCCATGCGACTGATCGAGGCGATCCTGGATCTGTATCGGGACGCCGGCAAGCGGCCGGCGGGTCAGGTGATTGCCTTCATCGGCGCCAAAGGCGGCTGCGGCAACACCACGCTGGCCTGCCATGTCGGCCACCAGTTGGCGCACCAGACCCAGGCTGATGTGGTGGTGGCGGATCTGGACCTGCCGTTCGGCGGTGCCGATCTGGCGTTCAACCTGGAAGCGCCGGTCGGCGTTCAGTCGATCTTGAACGACCCGGAACGGATCGACGAAAGCTTCCTCCAGCGGTTTTCGGGCAAAGTCGCCGAGCACCTCTATCTGCTGGCGGCGCCGGGCTCGGCGGAGGTTGACGCCGCGGTGTCGGGCGTCGCCCTGGAGACCTGCGTGGCGGCGCTCCGGCAACAGGCCGGGTACGTGATCCTGGATCTGCCCCGGGTTTGGAGCGACTGGGTGCGCCAGGCCCTGATCACCGCCGATCATGTGGTGGTGACGGCCATCCCCGATCTGGTGGCGGTGCGCAACACCCGCAACATGCTCGACCTGCTGGTGACGTCCCGGGCGCTCGACCAGCCGCCAACCCTGGTGTTGAACCGGCTGGGCGCGGCCCGGCGCGGCGAGGTCACGATCCGGGACTTTGCCGCCGCGGTCCGGTTCGCCCCGACCTTGACCATCGCCGAGGAGCCTCAAGGGCTGGGCCTGGCCACCAGCCTGGGCAAAATGGTTCACGAGGTTCAGCGGGGTTCCAAGGCCGCCCTGGCCATCCGCGCGCTGGCGGCCCGGTTCGTCAGTGCGCCGCCGCCCCGGCCAGGCCACGCCGCCGCCGGCAGCGGCACCGCAACGGCACCGGGCTGGCTCGCCCGGCTGCTGGCCAAGGGGTAATCGGACATGTTCGGCCGCCGCACGCCAGCACCGCACCGGGCGCCACAGCCGGCCCCCGCCACCGATCGGGTCCCGCTGCCGAACCGGTTTCAGGAACCGGCCGCCATACCCGCCCCGGGGGCCACGGCCCCCGCTGCCGTGGCCCCCGCTGCCCTAACCCCGGCCGAGCCCCCGCCCTTGCCGGCCGCGCTCGCGGACAGCGACGGCTATTACCAGATGAAGACCGGCGTCTTCGACGCCCTGCTCGATTCGGTGGACCTGACCGAACTGGGTCGGATGGATTTGAGCGCCAAGCGCGACGAGTTGTCCGACATCTGCCGGGAAATCGTCAACGTCAAGGGATTCCTGCTCAGTCCGACCAAGGAAGAGGCGCTGATCCGGGAAATCTGCGACGACGTGCTGGGTCTGGGGCCGCTGGAGCCGCTGTTGGCCCGGGACGACATCGCCGATATCATGGTGAACGGCGCCGGCCGGGTTTACATCGAGGTGGACGGCAAGATCACCCTGACCCCGATCCGCTTTCGCGACAATGCGCAGTTGATGAATATCTGCCAGCGGATCGTCAGCGCCGTCGGCCGCCGGGTTGACGAGACCAGCCCGATTTGCGACGCCCGGTTGCTGGACGGCTCCCGGGTCAACGTCATCGCGCCGCCTTTGTCCCTGGACGGCCCGACGCTGACCATCCGCAAATTCAAAAAGGAAAAGCTGACGCTGGACAAGCTGATCCAGTTCAACAGCGTGTCCCCCGCCTGCGCCGCGGTGATGCGCATCGCCGCCGCCAGCCGCTGCAACATCCTGATTTCCGGCGGCACGGGCAGCGGCAAGACCACCTTGCTCAATTGCCTGACCCAGTTCATCGACAGCGGCGAGCGGATCGTCACCTGCGAGGACGCGGCCGAGCTTCAGCTACAGCAACCCCATGTGGTCCGCCTGGAAACCCGGCCCAAGAATCTGGAAGGGGCCGGCGAGATCACCATGCGGGATCTGGTGCGCAACTGCCTGCGCATGCGGCCCGAGCGCATCATCGTCGGCGAGGTGCGCGGACCCGAGGCCTTTGACCTGCTCCAGGCCATGAACACCGGCCACGACGGCTCCATGGGCACGCTCCACGCCAACAGCCCGCGCGAGGCCACCTCCCGCCTGGAAAACATGATCGCCATGGGCGGCTTCAACCTGCCGGCCCGGGCGGTGCGCGAGCAAATCGCCTCGGCGCTGGACGTCATCGTGCAAGCCCAGCGTCTGCGGGACGGCTCCCGCAAGATCACCCACGTCACCGAGGTGGTCGGCATGGAAGGCGACGTGATCGTGATGCAAGATCTGGTGGTCTTCGAATACACCGGCGAAGACGCCGCCGGCCGGGTCCTGGGACGCCACCGCACCAGCGGCATCCGCCCCCATTTCTACGACAAGGCCCGCTACTACGGTTTCGATCGCGAACTGATGGCGGTGATCGAACAAACCCCATAAGACCGGCGCGCATTGGGGGCGCGGGAGCCCATCTGCTCGGGGTGCTTTTCGGCACCAGATGCGCGGTCAAGCGCCGCGTGAGGGCAAGTCCGATCATGGTCGTATATTATCGGACGCAAGGGGGCTGTGGGTTTTCAATAATGGAACAACTTGGCGAAAAAATGGGATTCACGGTAAGCCATTAGAACAAACAAAGTTGTTCATGCTTCATCTCAGTGATGTGATGGAAGAGCTGCATTTTCGATCTGCTTTGGAACGAGCGGGCTCTGACATATGCATTACTAACGATTCGAGATGAGAAACGTTGCTGATCGTTCTAAATTCCTTATCCTTATTTACGAAGACAACTGCTTTCTTCCCCCTCTTAATAAGCTCAATAATATTGTTGAGTTGTGTCCAACACAGGCGCTGGACAATACGTGCTTGTCAAGCGCGTAGCCCTGATTCCAATTACCTTTAATTTCCCGGATCGAAGTTTTCATCGGACGATTCGCAACGAGACGGTTCATCCTTTTCGTATATAGCACATTGCAGGGCTCTTTACATAGGACACCATCGGGAACGGTGGCTCCGGCACATAAGCCGCCATTTTGCGGTTCTGCTTGTCAAATCGGCGCTTGGGCGACAGCACCCAATCTTGCACAATTCAAGACTGTCGCACGGTTGTCAGTCCCTTGAAATTACGCCCGTTTTCTCGTGCGAACCAGACGCGCATAGGGCTGACATGTTTTACGGCTCCCCGCAAGTGCGGCACCTCACGGCCGCCGGATGCGCGAAAATGTTCCGGGACGTGGCAAGCGGAGCACAGGCCGGCCGCGCCCAGCTTCGCCGCTGGGCCGACTCGACCACCGCCAATCGACCACCGCCAAGGGCGCGGCCTTCGGTGCTGGAATCCACCCGGTGGCCACGACTCCGTGCTAGAGTCGGCCCCGATCGCGTGGCACACTCCGCCGCCTGGGGGCGAGCGGCCCACGCACCCGAACCGGGTCCAGCTTGGCGCCTATGGGGAGAGCCGGTCTTGTCAATTGCCGCCGTCATCGGTCTTTCCCTGCTGGTCCCCGGCCTGGCCCGGGCCGTCCGGCGATTTCCGCCCCAAGGCCGGCGATCGCCCGCCGGACTGGTGGCCGCGGTACTGGTGGTTGCCGGGGTGCTTGGCCCCAACGGGGTCGCCGCGGCAACCGACCCTGCCCTGACCGACCCCGCCCTGACCGACGCGCCGATCCGGGTGCCGCTGACCGGGACCGGGACCGGGGAGCCGGACCACCTGACCGCCACACTCAGCAAACCCCAGGGCGCCGGCCCCTTCCCGGCGGTGGTGCTGTTGCATGGCTGCGGCGGCCTGCGCAGCAACGGCGCGCACTGGCGGGCGTTCTTCACCCGCCTCGGTATGGCCACCCTGGTGCTGGACAGCTTCACGGCGCGCGGAATCAAGGAAATCTGCACCGCGCCCGGACGGATCAACGGACGCACCCGGGTCCTGGATGCCTATGCCGCCCTCGACACCCTGGCGGCCCAGCCCTTCATTCGGGCCGACCGCATCCTCGTCATGGGGTTCTCCCACGGGGCCGGCATCGCCCTCGATGCCGTTTCCGAGCGTCGGCTGCGGTTGCGCGGCCCGGCCCCGGCCCGCTTCCGGGCGGCCATGGCGCTCTATCCCGGTTGCGGCTCGAACCAACGCCTGGCAGACCGTTACCGGGCCCCGGTGCTCATCCTTTCCGGTGAAGCCGACGACTGGAGCCCCGCCGAGGCCTGCCGCACCCTCGAACAACGGCACCCCGGGCAGATTTCCCTCAAGGTCTACCCAGAGGCGTTACATGCCTTCGACATCGTCGAACGGCCGCGCACCGTCCTGCCGCATGTGCTGAACAAGAACAGTCCGACCGGCAAAGGAGCAACCGTCGGTGGCAATGCGGCGGCGCTGGCCGCCGCCCAGACCGACGTCACCGCCTTCGTCACGCAGCAGGTTATGCCCTAAAAATCCGTCCAGCCCCGAGCGTCCGTCGGGGACTCACTTGCTGGTAAAGCGAATGGCGCCGTCCCAATCCACCGGCGGTGGCTCGACCTGCAACAGCCGGCAGCGTTCCCGTAGCAGCAGGCCCGATGGATCGTCGGGGCAGGCCGCCAGGTAAGCCCCGAAGGCGTCCATGGCGCGGCCCCAATCGCGCCCGCGGTAGGCGGCGAACGCCTGATCCCACAAGCTGCAACGGGCGATATCCGCAGCCGGAGCGCCGGTCGCCGGACCGACCAGTTCAAACAGCGGCGTCGGGTGGCTGGTGCCGACCGGAACCACCAGATCCACCATCCGGACCAGGAAGTGACCGCGCACGGCTTCCTCCACCGGCCCGGTCATCAGGCAGCGGGTGCCATAGGTCTTGTTCAGGTTTTCGACCCGGGAGGCCAGATTCACCATGGCCCCGAGTGCGGTGTATTGCATGCGGTCCCGGCTTCCGACGTTTCCGATCACCGCGGTTCCGGTATGCAGGCCGAAACGGGTGGAAAAGGGCTCCTTGCCCTGGGCGAGAAACGCGGCATTGAGGGCGTCTTCCGCCCGCATGCACCCCAGCAGCGCCCGGCAGGCGTTGACGGCATGCCGCTCATCGGGAATCGGCGCATTCCAGATGGCCATGATCGCGTCGCCGATGAATTTATCCACCACACCGCCGCTGTCGTGGATGGCATGGGACATGACGTCAAAATACCGGGACAACCGCTCCAGGACGTCTTCGGGGGGCAACCCTTCCGAGAGGGTGGTAAAGTCCTTGAGGTCGGAAAACAGGACGGTCAGCGGACGGCGGCTGCCGCCGATGTTGGTACTGACCCCGGAGGCGACGATCTGCCGGACCAGTTCCTTCGGGACATAGGCGCCGAAACTGCGCAGACCCGACTTCATCCGGTCCACCGATTCGGCCAGGGCATCGACATCGACGATCCCCGACTGCACCACCGGCCGTTCGGCCAGATCGAACTGGCGGATGCGGTCCGACTCGCGGATCAGGGCCTGGATCGGCCTGGTCAGCAGTCGCGACAACAGCAGGACGGCCACCACCACCACCAGGATGACGCCGAATCCCACCGCCAGAATCATCAGGCTGGCCCGTTGGATCGGCCCGACGAACTCCTGAACCGGCGCGGCGATGCCGATCACCCAGGCCCGGCCGAAACGGGACGGAAACGGTTGGAACGCCACCAGGAACTCGTCGCCCCCCGTGCCCAAACGCGCCCTGAAATGGTCGCCGGCGCCCGCGCCGCGCCGACGCACGGCATCGGCGACCACCGGATCGGCGCTTTCCCCGGCCATCACCATCGAGACCCGATCGCCGACTCGGGACACCGCCAGGTCGGCCCGGGGATGGCCGATCAGACGCCCGTCCTCGTCCATGATGAACACCACGCCGTTACGACCCACCCGCCGCTGATCCAGAAATTGCGAAAGGGCTTGCAACGACAGATCGGCGCCGACCACGCCCACCGGTTTGCGGTCGCCGTCGGTCAGCCGGCGGGACACGGTCAGGCCCAAATTTCCGGTGCCGGAAAAGGCATAGACATCGGAAATCGTCAGGCCGTCGCCCGCCATCGCCGCCTGATACCACGCGCGCCGGCGGGGATCGTAGCGAACCGGCCCCAACTCGGCCCCCACGGCCTGCCCGTGCGCCTTGAGATAGGTATAAGCATCAACCATCCTGCCGTCTCTGGCATCCAGTTCCCGCAGGACGAAACCGGCACCGGCCGGAATCACCCCCAGATCGGGCCCCAGACGATCGAGACCGGGCCGGACCCGAAGGACCTGATAAAAGCCCCCATCCACCGCAAAGCCGGCGTAAAGGCTGGTGACTTCGGGCAGCCGTTGCAGCATCTCCAGAACCTTGTCCTGGGACCCGGCGTGCCGCAAGCCATACCGGTCGAGTTGGGCCATGGCCACCAGCGCCTCGACCGCCTGACCGACCGGCGCCAGCAGGGAATCAATTTTGTCCGTCACCTCAATGGTGGTACGCCGCATCGCGGTGTCGGCCATGTCAAAGGCCAGCGAGACCGTCCGGCTGTAGACGAACACCACCAGCCCGGCATTGAGCGGGACCATGACCACCAGAAAGGCCAGGATAATCCCCGGGCGCAACCTTACTTTCAGCGTTGTCCAGGATATGGTCCGCCTCCTGCCGCCCTTGACCGCAACCCCGCCGTCCGTCCTGACGGTCCTGCCTATGCGGGCCGGTTTCAGAATGGAAGACATTCAGCGCATGATCAATATGTGTTTTTGACGGATAAGCCGCGCCGTCGGGGCCGGGCGCCGTTTCCAGGCGGTTGCCCGCCCGGGCCCGGCCAGGCATGCTATCATCGGGCACGTTACCCATCGGACGGCCGCCCGGCGAGCCGTCCGCCCGTTGCGGTGAGGAGCGACCGGCCTTGGATTTCGTGGTCTTCATCGGCCTTTCGGTGCTGGTGCTGGGTGTCGCCCTGCCCTTCCTGATCCTGCACCAGAGCCGGCTGTCGCCGGCCGCGATCCTGCGCCGGCGGGTCGAGGCGCTGGCGCCTTCGGCCCGAACCGGCCCCGAAGCCAGCGATGCCCGCGCCCGGCAGCAGTTGATCCAAAGCAAGCTCAAGGAAATGGAGCGGCAGCGCAGCCGCCGCCGCAACACCCTCAGCCACCTTATCCTGCAATCGGGACTCGAGCTGAGCGTGTCCGGCTATCTCGGCCTGTGCGCCGGCTTGGGCGGCGTCAGCGCCCTGACCCTGGTCCTGCTGAAGATGACGCCGCTGGTGATCCTGACCGGGACCGCGGCGGGCGCCATCGGACTGCCCCGGCTGGTGCTGGTCCAAGTCGTCAACCGACGGCAGACCCGGTTTACCAGCCATTTCGCCGAGGCCCTGGACATCCTGGTGCGCGGCGCCCGCACCGGCCTGCCGGTGGGAGAATGCCTGCGCATCGTCGGCCGCGAGGTTCCCGACCCGGTAGGCTTCGAGTTCCGGATGCTGGTGGATGCCCAACGGCTGGGCATGACCACCGACCAGGCGTTGGAGCGCGGCCTTCAGCGCATGCCCACCGCCGAGTTCCAGTTCTTCGCGGTGGTGCTGGTGATCCAGCAGCAAACCGGCGGCAATCTGGCCCAGACGCTGGAAAACCTGTCCAACGTGCTGCGCGCCCGCAAGCGCATCCGGGACAAGATCGCCGCGATGTCGTCCGAAGCCAAATCCTCGGCGATGATCATCGGGGTGTTGCCGTTCCTGGTGGCCGGCATGATCTATCTGATCAATCCCGCCTATATGGCCCTGCTGTTCACCACCAAACTTGGCATGACGATCATTGGCGGCGGCCTGTTCTGGATGGCCTTGGGGATTCTGGTGATGTACCAGATGATTAATTTTAAGATTTAGCCTCCTCCCCTAAAACCGCCAGAAACCGTAAGAAACCGCGAGAAGCCACGAGGTTACCCATGAACCCGGTCGCCGACCCCACCCAAGTCATCGTGCTGGCGGCCATGCTCGGCACCTTCCTGACCGTGCTGGCGTTCATTCTTCCCCATGTCCGGGCGGATCCCCTGACTACCCGGCTGAAAAGCATCACCCGGCGGCGGCAGGAACTGCGCAGCCAACGGCTGGATAGCCAACCCACCCGGTCGAAGCTGCGCCGTGCCCGGCCGGGGTGGTTGCAGATGCTGGTGGACCGGCTTAAACTGCGCGAAATCTTTGCCGGCGACGACCTTCGGGGCAAGCTGCTTCAGGCCAATTGGCGCGGCCCCAACGCGGTCGCGGTGTTCGTGGCCGCCCGGGTGGCAACGCCGTTGCTGTTTCTGCTGCTGGCGATCCTGATTCTCTATGGCGGCAAAACCGCGCCGGTCAGCCCCTCGCTCAAGCCGACGGTGCTGCTGGTCTCGGTGATTGCCGGCGTCTACCTGCCGAATCTGCTGGTGCAGAACGCCATCATCCAGCGCCAGAAAGCCTTCACCCTGGGCTTTCCCGACGCCCTGGACCTGCTGCTGATCTGCGTCGAGTCCGGTCTGGCCATGGAGGCGGCGTTCGGCCGGGTGGCCCAGGAAATCGGCGACAGCTTTCCCGAACTGGCCGAGGAACTGGAACTCACCACCGCCGAACTGGCCTATCTGCCCGATCGTCGGGTGGCCTTGGAGAATCTGACCGTCCGGACCGGCCTGCCCGCGGTCAAGGCGGTCTGCACCACCCTGATCCAGGCGGAAAAGTACGGCACCCCGCTGACCGCCGCGCTGCGCACCGCCGCCCAGGAAAACCGCGAGAACCGTCTGGCCATCGCCGAAAAGAAAGCCGCCACACTGCCCGCCACGCTCACCGTGCCGATGATCGTGTTCTTCCTGCCGGTGCTGTTCCTGGTGATCCTGGGGCCGGCGGTGATCCAGTTCCACCATTGATCGGGCGGGCGGTCAGCCCGCCGCAACCCACCTTGTCGGGTTGGGGCGGGATTACCGACGCCGTGTCGTTACACCCGGTTCCGCCCCTGATCAGTCGCCCAACCCCAGGGCGGCCCGCAGTTCGGCCTTGGCCGGCTGGTACAGGGCCTGAAAGTCTTCGTGAGGCAGGATGGTGAAGGCGATGGCCGCGCCGGCAATCCGCCCGGCCGTGACATCCGAGCGGAAATGGATGCCGGCGATCATCCGATTCTCGGCGAACTGGCGGGACCGGGCCTGAATCTCGGCCCGCTTTTCCGGCACCATTTCGGCCAGGATGATGCCCATCAGGGTACCGACGGTGGCGTGGCCGGACGGGTAGGCCCCCGACGAGGAGAGGCGGACCACCGGCTTGACCTCGGCGCTGACCATGTGCGGCCGGGGCCGCTGCCAAACCTGCTTGGCCGGGTCGACCACGGCGCTCTCGGTTTCAACCACCCGGTCGAACAGCGCCGTCACCTTGGGCAGGGCGTCCCTGGTGAATTTGGGCCCCAGGACATCGGCGAACCGCCAGACATTTTCTTCGGCGTCGGCCTGGGCCAAGGCCACCTGCTCCGGCGTGCGGGCCGCCTGGATTTGCAGCAACTCGGCCAGTTCGGCCTTGGTCTCGTTCGAATCGGTGGCGGACGGCGGCGGCAGGATCAGGGACAGGTCAAGTTGCTTGGCCGTGATGAAGGGTTCAGCCCCCTCGGCCAAGGCCGAAGCCGTTGGGGCGCCGGCCAACAAGCCGAGCAAAAGTAAAGCGATGATCGCGCGCATGGTACTCTCCCTATGGAAACGGGTCCCTATGGAAACGGGCATACCGAACCCGACGGCGGACTCGCTGTCCGCCGTCGGACCAGATTACCTCCCGACGGGGCCTAACCCGAAGGCTTTAGAACACCACCAGCGAGCGGAAGATGAAAACATTGCCCGTATCACCGTATTTGGTATTGGTGGCCGGAACATCGGTCAGATCGCTTTTTGATACGTAATGGGTGTACTCCGGACCGATCCGGAGCCCCGGCGCCACGGTATACAGCGAGCTGAACGTGACATAGTCCAGGGTCCGATCGCCCGGAACCGAGATGTTGCCGGCATCCTTCACCCACTGATAGTGAACGCCCAACGCCCAGGCACCGGTGACATATTCGCCCCCGACAATCCAGCTTTCCATATCGGACAGACGAGTCGCCACCATGCCGGCCTTCGGCGTGTTGCTCTTGGCGCCGTTGGCATAGGCGGTGGACAGGCTCCGGGTGACGTAGGCGGCGTCGGTATAACCACTCTTGCCGGCCCAGAGATAGCTGCCGCCCAACGAGAATCCGGCATACCCGAGTTGAATACCGAATTGGGCACTCTCCAGATCGTGGTAACGCTGGCTGCTGTCGCCGGCGGCATCGGCCAGCGCGGTCCCGCCGCTGTAGCCGCCGCCGACCTTGACATCCAGGCCCTGGAACTTTTCCTTATAATTGAAGGTCGCTTCCCAGACGTCCTGGAATATCGTGGTCTGCTGACCCTGATTCGACCCTGCTATGGTGTTCCGAACCACGCCGGTGTTGATGGCATCGGTGCGCGGGGCGTAGGTGAACGCCGCTTGCAGGCCACTCCAGCGCGGCGAGTAGTAGGACACGCGGTTGTGCTTGTCCTGGGAGGTCAGCAGATCCACGTCTTCGCCACCCGGTGCGCTGGCGAACTGGCCCCAGGCGAAATTGCCGTTCTGACCGAAGGCGCCGGTGCCGTTGGTGGCGCTGCCGGCCAAGTACTGCTGAAAGCGGTCCCAGTGATCGACGATCTCGGAGTCCATGGGAATGCCGACCCAGGTATCGTCGCTGACGCCTTTGGTCCGGCCGCCCCGGAACTCGCCGAAATTGCCCCCGAGGAAGATATAGGCGTAGTCCGCATCCATCACACCGCTGCCCTTGGCGGCCCGGATGCGCACACGAGCCCCGTATTTCAGGCCGTTGTCGGCGGTTGCGGTGGGAATGAAGTTCACCCGGAAGCGGTTGACGAAGTCCGTGCTTCGATTTCCCGCACTCTGCTGCTGGCTGACGGTTCCGGATTCGAAGAACGCATCACCGTTGATTTTGATATCGAATGTGCCGGGGGCATCCGCCCAGGCGCAACTGCCCGCCAGCACAATGGCCAGCGCCGAGCAGCCGCCAAGAAGAGAAGATTTCATGGAACCGACTCCATCACTAAAAAAAGGGCTCTGTTGGTCGAACCCCGGCAAAAGGTCGAAGATCTCCACCGCAGGGTCCTTCGAACAGGGATCAAAGACACAGACAAGCGGATGGGTAGCCGGTGAATGTGACACACACAGTTACAGAGCGTTACACTTTCGTGACTTGCAGCCCGCAAGGCCAAGCGCACAGCGAGGTGTGCTAAAATAGGCACGCTCTGGTAAATGTCTTGTACTGAATCGGATCGCTCGTGCCCGTCGTCCCATGCGCCCATCCGGGCTTACGAACGGGGGTGCCGGCGCAGACGCAAACGGTTTCCAAACCGGTTGCGGAGTCTGGACCGCGGCCGTCCCGGCCGCAAAAGGGCGGGCGAGACGCCGCGCTTGATAAAAGCTTCCGTTGCCGGCGACGCTCCGTTATATAGGTTCGCTATATTGCGGCAAGCGCCGGAGAGTCAGCGTGTCGATCCGTGCTCACGTTACCTTCGAAGCCGACAACGCCTCGCCGATGGGCCGGGAGCGCATCCGCCTGCTGGAGGCGGTGGCGCGGGCCGGCAGCATTTCGGGCGCCGCCCGGGCAATCGGCATCACCTACAAGGCCGCGTGGGACGCCCTTGATGCGGTCAACAACCTGTTCGGCCGGCCGCTGATCGCGGCCCAGGCCGGCGGCCGGCGGGGCGGCGGGGCGGCCCTGACCCCCGAGGGGGTGCGCGTGATCGAAACCTTCCACCGTTTGGAAGCCGAACTCGCCCGCACGCTGAAAACCCTGGAGCCCGACCTGTCCGGCACCGGCATTTCGGCCACCACCCTGATGTGGAACTTCCTGATGCGCACCAGCGCCCGCAACGCCCTGCGCGGCACCGTGATCGCCGTGGTCGAAGATGCCGTCAGCGCCGAGGTCACGCTGGCCCTGTCGGAAGGCACGACGCTGACCAGCGTCATCACCCGGGACAGCGTCCGGGATCTGGGCCTGTTCGCCGGACGCGAGGCGGTGGCCCTGATCAAGTCGTCCTTCGTCCTGCTGGCCCCGGCCGGCGAGGTCGGCCGCACCTCGGTACGCAACCGCCTGGAGGGCACCGTCAGCCGGCGCGAAGACGCCGCCATCAACACCGAGATCACCCTCGAGATCGGCGGGGGCAAGACGCTGACCGCCGTGATCACCACCGGCAGCGCCGACGAATTGGGCTTCCGGGTCGGCGACCGGGCGCTGGCGCTGATCGATGCCGCACACGTCATCCTTGCCGTAGACTGAAAAGAGGAGTCGTCCATCATGAGAACCCTGTTCCGCTCCACCCTCGGTGGGTGGGCCGCCCCCCTGGCCCTGCTGACCCTGCTGGCCCTGTCGGCTCCGGCCCGGGCCGACGACACCACGGTGGCGGTCGCGGCCAATTTCACCGAACCGGCCAAGGAAATCGCCCGGGCGTTCGAGGCCCAGACCGGCCACACGGTGACGCTGAGCTTCGGTTCGACCGGCCAGTTCTACATCCAGATCAAGCAGGATGCGCCCTTCGCGGTGCTGCTGGCCGCCGACCAGGAGACGCCGAAGAAGATGGGCGACGACGGCCTGGCGGTGGCCGAGACGCGCTTCACCTATGCCATCGGCCGGCTGGTGCTCTGGGGCAAGTCGCCCAACGCGCCGGCGGGCGAGGCAATCCTGAGAAGCGGCGGCTTCGACAAGCTGGCCGTGGCCAACCCCAAGCTTGCCCCTTACGGCGCCGCCGGTTTGCAGGTGCTGACCAAGCTCGGCGTTTACGACGCGCTGGCGCCGAAGCTGGTGCAGGGCAACAACATCACCCAAACCTTCCAGTTCGTGGACACCGGCAACGCCGAGTTGGGCTTTGTGGCGCTGTCCCAGGTGATTGCCCGAACCGACGGCCATTATTGGCTGGTTCCGGCGGGGTTATACAGCCCGATCCTTCAGGATGCGGTCCTCCTCCGGAAAGGCGCCGGCGATCCCACCGCCCGGGCGTTCCTGGCGTTCCTCAAAGGGCCGGAGGCGCTGAAGATCATCCAAACCTTTGGCTATGGTATCGGCGCGGCGGACTAGGCGTTGGGCCAGGCCCGCACGCCGGCGGCAGGCGGAACGTCACCACCAACCGACGAGACCCCATGCTGGCGCAACCGATCCTGCTGACCTTGCAACTGGCCGCCCTGACCACCGTGATTTTGCTGGTGGTCGGCACGCCGATGGCGTGGTGGCTGGCGCGCTCCACCGCCTGGTGGAAAGAAGCCGTGGCCACCGTGGTGGCGTTGCCGCTGGTGCTGCCGCCGACGGTGCTGGGGTTTTACCTGCTGCTGCTGCTGGGGCCCCACGGCCCCGGCGGCTGGCTGGCCGGCTGGTGGGGCGGGCATTCGCTGGCCTTCACCTTCCCGGGCCTGGTGATCGGTTCGGTGCTGTACTCGATGCCGTTCGTGGTCCAGCCGATCCGCAACGCCTTTGAGGCGTTCGGCGACCGGCCCCTGGAGGTGGCGGCGACTCTGCGCGCCGGACCGGTCGACCGCTTCCTGACCGTGGCCCTGCCCCTGGCCCGGCGGGGCTTTCTGACCGGGGCGGTGCTGGGCTTCGCCCACACCGTCGGCGAATTCGGGGTGGTGCTGATGATCGGGGGCAGCATCCCCGGCCAAACCCGGGTGTTGTCGGTGGCCATTTACGATTACGTGGAAACCGGCGAGTGGGGCACCGCCCATTGGCTGGCCGGCGGCATGCTGGCGTTCTCCTTCATCGTCATCCTGACCATGATGACGCTGGAAAAGCGCATCGGACGGACCGGACCATGACCGGGGCGCCTCAGCTTTCGGCGCGGTTCCGGGGCCGTCTCGGCGCCTTCGCGCTGGACGTGGCCTTCACCGCCCCGGCCCGGGGGATCACCGCGCTGTTCGGCCCCTCGGGCTGCGGCAAAACCACGGTGCTACGGTGCGTCGCCGGCTTGCAGCGGCTGGCCGACGGCCATTTTGCCCTGAAGGGCGACGTCTGGCAGGGTGACGGCGCGTTTCGCCCGCCCCACCGGCGGCCGATCGGCTATGTCTTTCAGGAGGCCAGCCTGTTTGCCCATCTGTCGGTGCGGGCCAACCTGCTTTACGGCCACCGCCGGGTGGTCGGCCGGGGCGCCCCCGAAACCGTCCGCTTCGACGAGGTGGTCGGGTTGTTGGGGCTGGCGCCGCTGCTGGCGCGGGCGCCCCTGCATCTTTCGGGCGGCGAGCGCCAACGGGTGGCCATCGGCCGGGCGCTGCTGTCCCAACCCCAACTGCTGCTGATGGACGAACCGCTGGCGGCGCTCGACCGCTTCAGCAAGGACGAAATCCTGCCCTATCTGGAGCGGCTGCACGGCGTCCTGTCGGTGCCGGTGCTGTATGTCAGCCACGACATCGCCGAAGTGGAACGGCTGGCCGATTATCTGGTGTTGCTCGAGGCCGGTCGGGTGACGGCCGCGGGTCCGCTGCCGGACATGCAGGCCGATCCCGCGTTGCCCATCGCCCGGATGCCCGAAGCCGGCGCGACCTTGCCGGCGACGGTGGAACGCTTCGACCCGCATTACGGCCTGGTGACTCTGGCGCTGGCGGGCGGGCGGCTGCTGGTGCCGGGGAACCCCGAGCCCCCGGGCACCCCGCACCGCGTCCGCATCGCCGCGTCCGACGTCAGTCTGGCCCGCACGCCTGCGGCCGACAGCACCATCCTCAACGTGCTGCCCACCCGCATTCTGGCGGCCGAACCCCAGGACGGCGTTCAGGTCATGGTGGCCATCGCGCTGGGGACCGACGGCAGCGGCGCCCGCCTGCTCGCCCGCGTGACCCGCAAGTCCTGGGATACCCTTGGGCTGGCGCCGGGCCAACCGGTGTTCGCCCAGATCAAGGGCGTGGCCCTGGCCGATCCCGGAGGCTGGACCCGAGGACCTGGCTCGCTTTAACGCCCCGGTCGGACTTTTAGGGCCGGCCTTCAGACTCTCCCGCGGGCTCGATCACCCGCTCCGACACCGTCCGCGCCAGGGAGAGCCCCTTGTGCGCTTCCTGGCAAAGTCCACCGACCATCGGTGCCGACCGGGCGGCCTGCGCGGCGGGATCAACCCGCACGAGCATGCAGGCCATCCGATCCAGAAAGAAGGCGTGCGCCAGGGCCTCGATTTGCTGCGCGGACAGAACCAGACCAGACGCCACACGCCCTCCCGTTTCGCCGATCGTGTGCGCGTCTTCCGAAGAAAGACCCACACCTCCCGGATGACCCCGGAGTTCCCTAAAATTGTATGAATGAGTGCCGGCTCGGGGTCAAGCGGCATGGACCCGACCGAACGGCAAGCCCGGCGGCCACGCCGCGCCTTGCTCGGTTAGCTGGCATGGTTTGTGCGTGCCCCCGGCGCGCGCACGGTGCCAGGGGATGACAACGATGATGATGCAGCCGGTTCAAGCACCATGGATTCGACCAGGCGTGGTGATTCACGATCCCTCGGTCCCGATTGCGCCCCTCCTCGCGGACTTCGCACGCGCGATCCAGGCCCGAGGCTTTGCAGTGGGGGCTCTTGGTCCCGACGACGGTCAGACCGGTTTGCCGGACCCACTGGCCCGAGCGGCCCTGTGCCTGCGCGGCGCCATGCGCGACGATGCGGATCTGGTGGTGATCAGCGGGTTTGCCGCCTTCGAGCACGCCGCCCGGGAACTGAAGGCCACGGTCGAACGGGAGATGTCGCCCGGGCTGCCGGTCCTGACCGCCATCACCGGTCAGGACTTGCACCGGTGGCATGATTTCATCGGCCAGAATGGAGCCATGCTGGCCCCCACCCTGGACTCGCTGTGGCGCTGGTGGGGACCGGACCGCCTCTACCGCGATCTGGCCTTGGGCGTCGCCGATCAGGCGGTCCGCCGGGTGGTGTGTGGTCGGCGCTGGGTCATGGTCGAGAGCCCCTACGGCGCCGGACTGGCCTATTTGCCCAAGAATCCCTCATCACTGCTGACCCGATTGCCGCACTTGCGGCACCAGTCGCTCCGGCAGCTCGCCGGGTTGTGCCAGTCCTGGGATTGCCTGGACATGGCGGTGGGCATCGCCGCCATCAACGCCCATTACAACCGGACCGACCTTGCCGGCGCCGCCGGCGGCGACGGCACCGCCGGGTTTCGCGACGAGGCCGGACGGGTGGTGGTGATCGGCAGCTTTCCCGGCCAGCACGACCGGTTTCCCCGGGCGCAGATCATCGACGCCGACCCTCAGCCCGGCGAATATCCCATCGTCGCCATCGACACCCTGGTTCCGGGCGCGGCCGCGGCGGTCGTCACCTCGTCGACCCTGGTCAACCGCAATCTGCCCCGGATTCTGCGCCTGGCCCACGGCACGCGCGTGGCCCTGACCGGGCCGGCAACGCCGCTGACCCCGCGCCTTCATGATTACGGCATCGAAATCCTCGGGGGCCTGGTGATTCGTGACCCCGCCGGGCTGGCGTCGGCCATCGAAGCCGGAGCCAGCCCGCGGGAATTCACCCGATTCGGGTCCACGGTTCACCTCCACCGCCACGCCGGCGGCGCCGCCCGGCCCAGAACCCAACCGCCACCCCGCGACGCCGACTGTCAACGGCGCGAGGCCCGGCGGAACCAGAGAATGACCGGAGGCGGAGGCGGACGCGAAGTGGAAAGCAAGCGATCGCTTACTTGCCGATGATGACATCGCTCGATTTGATGATCGCCGAAATCTCATCGCCGATGGCGAGCGCCAAATCTTCGGCCGCTTCGGTGGTAATCGAAGACGTCAGGATGTTGCCACCGCCGATTTCCACCTTTACCTTGGTCGTCGCTGGCCCTTTGGCGATCTCGATAACTTTACCTTTGACAATATTTCTGGCGCTGAGTTTCATTGCAGTCCTCATAAGGTGACGAGTTAAGAAAAAGTCAGGCACATCTCCGAACAGAATCACCACCATCCGCTACCGTTATGTACCTTAACTTTATGACGGTCTTCGGGCCGACCACAGGCCAACCACTGACGGCACCATGTAATCTTTTACCCCGGGGGGTCAAGCCCCATCGCCAACAATCGGACTTCATCGGGCCTTGGCCAGTTCCTGACCACCGACACACCGCATTTTTGATCCATCACACCAGGCGGACCGCGGCCGTCCCGGCCGCACCCGGCACCAAGACAGCGTTATATAATTGTAGGTATAACGACAGGAACCGGGGCCGATGTCCGGACTCCGACAGCGCCACCGGCGAACCGACGTACCGCCGATGACCGAAAGCGGGCCAAGCCCGATGTCCCGGCACGATTCCGGTGGACAAGTCCGGTTTCGGGCGGCGAACTCGGTCCCAAGCCGCCATCCCGGCCGTTGGCTGCGCTCTTGCCGGGCGCAACGAGCCACTGGCCCGGCAACCCCCGCTCCAGGAGCCTGCCCGCCATGGTGTCCGCCGCCGTCTCCGATCTGCTGATCCGCCCGCCGAAGGCGCCCGCCACGCGCCTTTTGTTCATGGCCCAACATGCGCCCACCGAACCGGCCTACTCCTGCCGGTCCTACCCCGGCGACGGCGGCTATCCCGCCTATTACCACCGAATCTGGCAAGTCCTGACCACCTTGGGCTACACCGTGCGCACCGCCGACCACTGTCTGGCCCTGTTGGCCGCGCCGGGGAACGTCGATCTGGTGTTTTCGCTGTACAACCGGATGCCCGTCGCCAACCCTGAAATCTTTGTCGCCTCCACCTGTGCCTTTCTCGGCCTCCCCTGTGTCGGCGCCGGTCCCAACGTCCGCGCCCTCGCCGAGGACAAATGGTTTTCCAAGCTGGCGGCGCGGGCGGTGGGGATTCCGGTGGCCGACGGCGCCGTTTACGGGGCGGCCGAAGACCTGACGGTGCCGCCCCCCTTCGCCGGCCCCTATTTCGTCAAGAACCGCTTCGGGGCGGCCTCGGAGGGCATCTGTGCCGAGTCCATTCAGGACGACTGGGCCGGGGCCGCCCGCGTCGCCCGCAACCTGTTGGCGCGCGGCCTGTCGGTCCTGGTGGAAGCCTTCGTCCCGGGCATCGACCTCACGGTTCCGGTGCTCGGCGGCCGGCAGCCGATCACCCTGGGGGTGGTCCGGCCCCGGTCCGACAAGGCCGGCGGGATCATTACCGAAGACCTCAAGCGCAACGATCCGCTGGGCTACGAACTGTTCGAGGCCGGCGGTGCCGAAACCGCCTTCAGGGCCGATGTCGCCGCCCTGTGGGCCGCCGCCGGTCCCATGGACTACACCCGCCTGGATTACCGGTTCGATCCCCGGACCGGCCGGCGGGTGTTCCTGGAATTCAACATCTGCTGCCACATCGGCCGCAGCGGCGCCATCAGCCTGGCCGCAGCCCAATGGGGGCTCGATCAGGCCGACCTGCTCGGCCATGTGGTCGAATACAGCCTGCGGCGCCAGACTCCCAAAGGATGTCGGGCATAGACATTTTGGAGATAGACTGATGTTGTGCGGCCAAGACCGGTCCCGCCGGACCGGTCACCGCAGAATCGCCAAGTCCAACAGGCCGGTGGCCCGAAACAGGGTAAAGGCGGCGATGGCCACGTCGGCGTGGGCCGAAGCGGCGTCGCTCTGGGCGTTGATCAGCGAGGTTTCGCCGGTCAGCACGTCAATCAGGGAGCGGCGGCCTTGCAGACGCTCTTCCCGGGCCAGACGCAGGAACTCGCCGGTGATGGACACCTGATTGTCCAGATAGCCGGCATTCTGCCGGGCGTTCTCCAGATTCTGCCAGGCATTGCGGACCTGTTCTTCGACCAGATCCAGCAGTTCCTTGTACTTGGCGTCGGCCGAGGCGGCGGCGCCGGCGGCCGCGTCCACGGCGTAGAAGGCGCCGAGGCCGGTGTTGAACTGATAGGTCAGTTCAACCTTGACCACCTGTTGGGTCCGGCCGCCCACGATACCGTCCGGATTGTGTTCCTGGATGCTCTGGGCCACGGCGTGGATGTTGGGATACAACTCGGTGGCGCGCACCCGGTCGATTTCGGCGCGGCTCCCTTCGGCGGCGAGTCGCTGTACCTCCAACTGGCTGTTGCGCTTCAGACCCGACGCAATGGCGACGTCCAGAGAGGACGGCAACAGGTCGTCGGGCACCGGGATGTCGCCGCCGGTGCCGGTGCCGGCGTCCGGTTCACGGCCGAACACCGCCCGATAGCGGTTCACGGCGTTGGCCTCCTGGCCCTGGGCGCGGACCAGCCGGGCCTGGGCGCCGGCCAGTTGACTCTTGGCCTGAAGAACGTCCGACGTGAAGCCGCCGCCCATTTCGACCCGGCTTTCCTCGAGTCCGGTCTGCTTTTCGACATTCGCCACCGACTGTTCGGCAAAGGCCACGGCCCGGCGGGCACGCTCCAGATTGATGATGGCGGTCAGACCCTCAAGCAGCAGGTCCTGCACCACCTGGGTCAGGCTGGCCTGGGCCTGCCGGACCCCGACATCCGCCCGGTCGATGGTGGCGTCGGTGGCGCCGAAGTCCCACAAGGTCTGGCGCAAGCCGAAGGTAATACCGCGCGTGTCCAGATTGGTGGCGACGGTGCCGTTGGTGTAGGCCATGGACTGATGACCCGCCGAGGCGGTGAACGACAGGTCGGGGTACCAGGCGCTCCGCGCCCGGGACGCCGAAGCCTGAGCACTGTCGAGATCGGCGCGGGCCGCGGCGACCCGCTGGTGATCCGTCACCAACTGGGCCAGAACCTGATGAATGTCTTCGGCAGCCCGGACCGGCCAGGCCGCAAAGGCAACCAGAAAAACGAGTCCCAGAGTGACGATAGCCACGGTCTTATTGAGCATTCCGGCTACCTTTCCTGGAAAGCAAAACGCAGGGAACGGAACCAGGGGCTCACCAGATATTCAAAGACCGAGCGGGTTCCGACCCTGATGCTGCACAGCACCTGCATCCCTGGATAGAGTCTATAGTCCCAACTGCCAACCGTGAAGTGGTTTTGACCGGTTTCGATCCGGACCTTGTAAAATGGCCGGGCGCCCGCCCCGGTCCCGCTGACCACGGTGGCGTCGGGACCGACCCGGATCACCTGGCCGTCGAGATGACCGAAGGCTGCGGCCTCGGGACTGACCAGGGTCACCCGGACCATCTGGCCGGGATGCACGTAACTGATGTCCTGGATCGGCAGCTCGGCTTCGATGATCAGACGATCTTCCACCGGCACAATCTCCGCCACGGTCTGACCGGGTTGAATCACGCCGCCCTCGGTGGTGACCGCGAGACTCTTGACGATGCCGTCAACCGGCGCGCGTAATATCGTGCGCTCTTGGATGTTCGCGAACTTGATGGCCCGCTGGGACAATTCATCGATCTGTTGTTGGGCGGTGGCCAATTCGCCCCGCGCCTGCTCGATGAACGCCTCCTTGATCGAACCGAAACGCTCCCGAGCCTCCCGCAGCGCCGCCTCGGCCCGGGGCATGGCGTTGCGGTCACCTTCGATCTGCGCCTTCAACGTCTGCTGCTGGCGCAGGAACTCCAGATGAGCCATGCGGCTGGTGAGATCGCTGCGCAGCAGATTGGCGCTGATCTCGACCTCGTTGCTGACGATGTCCAGGGTCTTCTCGCTGTTGGCAACCCGCTGACGGAGTTCCCGCACATCGTCTTCGCGTTGATTGATCAGGTCTTCCTGGGTCTTCACGTCGTGACTGAATCGCTTGCGCCGGGTTTCAAAGACCGCCCGGGCCTGGGCACACAGATCGGGGACAGCGGCTTCCAGGTCGGGGGGAATGGCCACGGCATCGGTCCCCTGAACCTCCGCACGCAGCCGGGCCGCGTCGACCTTCAGCCCGGCCAGGCGCGTCCGCAGCTCGTCGGACTCGGCCAGCGCCCGGATCGGGTCGAGACGGATCAGCGGGGCGCCCTTCCGGACGAAGGCCCCTTCCTCCACCATAATCTCCTGGATGATGCCGCCTTCCAGATGCTGCACCGCCTTGAGGCGGGTCGCCGGCACCACCTCGCCCTCGGCATTGCTGACCACGTCGAGAGGCGCCAGGGCCGCCCAGGCGATCAGAACCGCCAGAAGACCCGCCGAGGCCAGCAAAAACAGGCGCTCGGCCCGGCGGGGCGGCGCCACCGGGGGCGGGGCAACGGCAGGGGCTCGCCCGGTCATGGGGTCGCTCCCGACGGGGCCGGCAGCCCCGGCCGGACCAACACCGGCTCCCCGCCCTCGAAGCGCAGCAACAGGCGGGCGCCGCGCAGGATCACCGGATCGTGACTGACCACCACCAGGGTCTTGCCCCGCCGGGCCAGATCGATCAGCAGGGTATAGACGGCCTCGGCGCCCTCACGGTCGAGGCCCTCGGACGGCTCGTCGAGAAGGAACAGCGGTCCATCCACCAGGATGGCCCGGGCCATGGCCAGGCGACGGCGCAAGCCGGGGGCCAAATTCCAGCCGCCGCCGACCAGCGGCTGGTCCAGCCCGGCGGGATGGCGATCGATGAACGGCCGCAGACCGGCGGTCCCCAGGCACGCCAAAAGCACCTCGTCTCCCACGTCGGGGCGAACCGCCCGCAGGTTTTCGCGCACCGTGGCGTCCAGGAACACCGGTTCCTGGGGCACGTAGGACACTTGACTCCGCCACCAGTCCCGCGACACCTGCCGGAATTCGACGCCGTCCACCAGCATCTGGCCCCGGGACGGCTCGATCAGCCCGGCCGCCAGCCGCAACAGGCTGGACTTGCCGGTCCCGTTGCGCCCGGTGATCACCAGCACGCCGCCAGGCTCCAGGTCCAGAGTCACCGCGGAAAAGAGCGGCGCCGGCGCCCCCGGAAACCCCAGCCCGAGCCCCGCCAGCGTCAGCCGCCCGCCCCATCCGGGCAACACCTTGCCGCCTTCGGGGCCCCCCGCGGTTTCGGCAAAGCGCCGTGCCGCCGCCAGCCCCTGTTCCGCCGCCTTGAGCGCCTTGCCCATGGGCACCAGCCGGGACAACGGCGCCAGCGCCCGGGCGGCGATCAGGTTGGCGCCGACCAGGGCGCCGACATCCAGGCGGCCTGCGACCACCAGCAAGGCCCCGGTGCAGATCACCGCCGCCCCCATCAGCGCCTGCATCGCCTGCCCGGTCAGCATGTCGTCGGCCTGGGCGACGGCAATGGTCCCGCGCACGGCCCGGGCCTCGGCGGTGGCACTCTGCCAGCGCGCCAGCAGCAGCGGCGCCCCCCGGAACTGGCGGATGGTGTCGGCACCGGCAAAAGTCGCGTTGACCAGGGCATTGATCCGCTCGGCCAGCCCGGTCAAGGCCCCCAACGGCCGGGTCAGCCGACGCTGGCCCAGCCAGGCCAGACCCAGCGCCGCCAGGCAAAACGTCACCGCCACCACGGCCAACGGCGGCGACAGCAGGGCGAGCGCCAGCAGAAACAACAGGGAGAACGGGACATCGGCCAAAGCCGCCAGATTGGGCGGACCCAGGGCCAATTCCGCCCGCTCGATGCCGCGCA
>CAIYNU010000088.1 GCA_903927615.1 uncultured Rhodospirillales bacterium
CGGATACCAGCGAGATTGGGCCGGCATGTCGCCTTCGGCTCCCCAAGACGCCTTCGTCGTCATACCCAATCCGAACGAAGGCAATCCGGTTGATGGGGCGACTCGGGCCGGGGCAGAACAGTAAGCGTCGCCGCGCCCGCACCTGGCCAAGGACTGCCGGATCGGGAATTTTCTTCGCGCGTGGGTGAGATCGGGGGGGTATCGGGTTAGGTGGCCTGAGCGACGGTGGGGTCTGAGGCAGGACGCCAATTCCAGGGCAGCAGGGCCTCAAGCTGATTGGCCTTGGTTTCGCTGCTGACGATGCGTTCCAGGACGTCTCGGAGATAGACGAAGGGGTCGTGGCCGTTGAGGCGGGCGCTTTGGATCAGGGAGACGAAGATCGCCCACGACCGCGCTCCGGATTCGGCTCCGGCGAAGAGCGAATTTTTCCGACAAGTTGCGATCAGTCGATGGAGGCGCTCGATGGTATTAGAATCGATCTCGACCCGGCCGTCGTCGAGATAAACGATGAGACCTTTCCAATGATTGAGGACATACCTCATGGCGCCGGCCAGCGCCGACTTCCCCGAGACCCGAGTGATCTGGGTCTCGATATACGTCTTGAGGTCCTCGACCATGGGTTTGCTGAGTTCCTGACGAACCTTTCGCCGTTGGTCCGGTGGCTGGCCGCGGATGGTGTCCTCGATCTGGTAGAGTTCGGCGATGCGGCGGATGACCTCGGCGGCGATCGGCGACTTGGTGCTCTCGAAGACCTCGAAGAAGCCGCGTCTCGCGTGGCTCCAGCAAAATGCCAGGGTCACGGTGCCGGGATCGCGTTTGCCGGCCAAGGCTTTGAAGCCGCGCCAGCCATCGACCTGAAGCACGCCGGTGAAGCCGGCCAACTGAGGCAACGGGCTGCTGTGCTTGCGGCCGTCGGTGTAGACGTAGACCACGGCCGGCGGCAACGGACCGTCCCAGGGGCTGTCGTCGCGGGCATAGCCGAAGAGGGCGCCCTTGTGGGTCTTGCCCTTGGCCATCACCGGCAGGTGGGTGTCATCGCAGAACAGCTTGGGCGAGGTGGACAGCACGGTGCCGACCATCAACTCCCACACCGGCTTCAGCCACCAGGCGGTGATGCCGGCCCAGTCGCTGAGCGTCGAGCGGTCGAGATCGACGCCGTCGCGGCCGAAGATGCCGACCTGACGGTAGAGCGGCAACCCATCGCAATACTTGGAGACGATGATCCAGGCCAGCAGCGCCGTGGTGGGCATGCCGCCCGCGACCGGGCGCTCGGGCGCCGGGGCCTGCACCATGGCCTCGGCGCAGGAGCGGCAGCCATAGATCGGGCGGCGGGTGACCAGCACCCGCAGGCGCCTGGGCACGATGTCGAGTTGCTCGGAGACCTCGTCCCTGACCCTGTGCATTCCGCCGCCGCAGCACGGGCAGGCCTTGTCTTCGACATCGAGCTCGCGCTCGACGCGCTCCAGGTGGGACGGCAGGTGGCCGCGATTGCGGGCCGGGGGCCGTTTGGGCTTGGCGGCCTCCGCCGGATCAGCGGCACCGGCCTTGGCGGCTTCGATCCTGGCCTCGGCCTCGGTGACCGCGGCCGTCGCCGCGGCGATGTCCTGCGCGCAGCCTTCGAGGGCCAGTTGGAGTTGCTCGGGGTCCACCCGCTCCGAACTGGAGCCGAAGCGGGCGCGCTTGAGCTGATGGATGATATGCTCCAGCCGGGCGAGTTCGTCCTTGGTTGCCGCCAGATCGGCATTGGACTGATCAAGGGCCGCCTGCAAACTCTCGCAGCGCAGACGAAAGCCATCGCGCTCGGTTTGAAGAGCGCCGATCGCCGCCGTATAGTGAAGAGCGGCATCAAGAAGCGCCTCAGGCCCGGGGAATGCCGGACCTTGATTGCCTCCAGTGCTGTCGGTTCGCTTCGTCATGTCTGATTTTATACATGGGAGCGGCGGGATGCGTCAATACTATATTATGATTAACACGCTGCCATGGGGCGTTTTACCGGAACTTGGCGCACGCGATCCCAATCCAGTCCTTCCAGCAACAGCGCCAGTTGGACCGAGGTGAGGGTAATCGTGCCCTGGCGCACCGGCGGCCAGACAAACCGACCCTGTTCCAGCCGCTTCTGAAACAAACACAGGCCGGTGCCGTCCCAAGCCAGAATCTTCAGCCGGTCGGCCTTCCTGGTGCGGAACACGTAGATCGTCCCGGCGAAAGGATCGGTGTGCAGATGCAACTGGATGACGGCCGCCAGCGTGTCCATGCCTTTGCGGCCATCAACCGGCTCGCTCGCCACCACGACCCTGGTGCCCGGCGGGACCGAGATCATGCCAGCCGCCGGGCAACATCAAGGACCCCATGAAGGGCCGAGGCATCAACCGGACCCATGACCCGAACCGTCAGCCCACCGACCAGAATATCGATACAACCCGGCATTATGGGAGATGCCGTCGGTGGAGTGTCGCTCACCACCACCGGAATAAATCCCCCCTCGCCGTTGCCACACCCCGTTATGGTCGGCCGCATCGCCCGGAACTGACGCCGCCAGGAGAACAGCTGGTTCGGATGAAGGCCATGCCGCCGGGCAACCGCCGAAATGCTCGTCTCCGAAGCGAGGCTCTCCGCGACGATCTCGGCCTTCTCTTCCTCCGACCAACGGCGCCGACGCTCCGCCCCCGTGATCACCTCGAACCGATGGTTCGTTGGCACACTCGTTGTACAATTACGCCCAACACCAGGCCCGCTGCCTGCCATGCTCGGAACTCCACAAAGGAAGGCCGCAGCATCACCCGCGCGAACCGCCGGACTCAATGTGCCCGCGCGGCGGCGCTTACG